>DATLXC010000047.1:0-93135 GCA_035575985.1 Bacteriovoracaceae bacterium
ACTGAAAATGGGGTGGCGATGCTATCAACAGTTTTAAATAGCGAAAGAGCAATACAAGTTAACATCGCTATTATGCGAACTTTTACTAAACTCAGAAGTTTTCTATCGATGGACAATTCACTTGAAGGTCGCGTAGGAAACGTCGAAAAAGGCACTCATAAGCTTTTTAAAATTGTATTTGAAAGGCTAGATACAATTGAGGAACAGATCACTCCCAAGCTTCCGGCCAACCGTAAGAAGATTGGTCTTAAGCAAGATCAAAAGAACTGAGTTTCTCCTACGATTTATTAAATTTTAGGATTCCAAATTTGATCAACGAAATATTGAATAAAATAGGGCAATCACTGCAAACCCTGTAATCGATTAGCGGAAAAATTTCGTTAACTGGGACATTTTGCGAAATTTGAATGAACGCTTAATGGCCTAAGTGTTATGAACATGAGTCTTGACCAGAAAATTCTCGAGATTGCTTTGTCCAACCTGACTTGCCATTAGCTTTTTGAATTTTTGTCCACCATTCTGAGCTTCTATTTAGATTTTTAATCTCACCCCAACAATCGCTTTGTTTAGGATCACAATTTTAAAATCATATTTCTCAGTAAAGGCAGGAAACAAAATTTCTTCGGATAAAATTTTTCCTTGAAACCAAACTTTATAAAAGCCTTCACCCTGATTGGTTAAAAGGTAAAACCTATCACCGCGCTTAAATTTATTATGATCTCTTAGGACTTCAACTTCATTTGGAGTCGTATGAACTCGCCAGTCAATGCTTTAATCTTCTCGCCAGCTAATACGCGCTCACTTGGCTTCGTATCACCGATTATATTCACTATGTCGATGTCAGATTTAGCGATCCAATTACCGTATGTGCAGCATTCAAATGGACAAGCACCCTTGTCAATAAATTGAGACGGCAGTGAAGACTCTACAGAAGCAAATGATATACTGCCAACAATCAGAATTAATTGAAATGCATTCACCAAAATATGATAGATTGATTAATATTAAGTGTCTCGAATTGCGAACTCAATGCTTTTTGAATCCTATACTAAGGACTCTGGATGAAGTTTTCTAATGACCCTTCACTTCTTTCTACCTTAAACATTGATGGTTTCTTTGTTGGATGGCTTAATCCTCCTAGCAATGTAACGTTTAAAAAAATTCTATGTAAGAGCCAGCATGTTGTATTGGCAATTGAAAATGAAAAACTTGTCGGTTTTATAAATGCTATCAGCGACGGAACTTTATCGGCCTATATACCTCTTCTTGAAGTTCTGCCAAATTATAAAGGCCAAGGTATTGGTACTGAGCTAGTAGAACGAATGAAGAGCGAATTAAAAAATTACTATATGATCGATCTTTCTTGTGATGATGATGTCGTTGCATTTTATGAGAAGCTTCGTTTTCGTAAAAATAATTCGATGTACTTAAGAAATTATACAAACCAAAGTGGCCACAAATCTTCTTAAATCTCACGCTTTGAACTCTTGAACCTCTTCCCACCCCAAAACAAAAAGAGCCGTAAATCCCCGAACAATGTCCGGTATCTACAGCTCTTAAAAAGTTCAGGAATGGCGGAGACGATGAGATTTGAACTCATGGAAGGTTTAACCCTTCGCACCCTTAGCAAGGGTGTGGTTTAAGCCACTCACCCACGTCTCCGTTTCGGCTTAACAATAAAACAATTCTAAATTTCAAAGTCTTTTCGATTCAAATTGGTGCAGATTCGAATTTTAATCAACCGAGTCTCGAGGGAGCGTACCTTCATGGTACGTGACCGAGTAGCGAAGGCGATTAAAATTTGAAGATGCGCCGATTTCAATCGAAAAATGGCGGAGGACTAGGGATTCGAACCCCAGGTAGGCGTTAACCCACGACAGTTTTCAAAACTGTTGCCTTAAACCACTCGGCCAGTCCTCCGCGAGTGAACCAATATAAAGAAAAAGGACCTAAATGACAAATCCTTATTTGCGGATCTCTTTAAGTCCACCCATGTAAGGCCATAGGACTTCAGGGATTTTAACAGAGCCATCAGCCTCTTGATAATTCTCAAGAATGGCCACTACGGTCCTTCCAACGGCCAATCCTGAACCATTCAGGGTATGGGCAAACTCAACCTTACCTTCCTTGTTACGGAAGCGAATGTTGGCCCTGCGTGCCTGAAAATCGCCACAATTTGAAATGGATGAAATCTCTCGGTATTTATTCTGGCTCGGAACCCAGACTTCGAGGTCAAAGGTTTTCTGCGACGCAAAACCGATGTCACCTGTGCAGAGAGCAATTGCACGGTAGGGAAGTCCTAATTTTTCCAGAATCTCACAAGCGCTATCCACCATTTTTTGATGAATGGCAGGTGACTGGGCAGGCGAGCATATTGCTACCATTTCGACTTTGTTGAATTGGTGCATTCTGATCAAGCCTTTTACGTCTTTTCCGTGTGAGCCGGCCTCAGATCGGAAACAAGGAGAATAGGCTGCATATAGGCAAGGGAACTCAGATTCTTCGCTGATCTGTTCACGCTTTAAGTTGGTCAAAGTTACTTCAGATGTAGGGATCAAGTACCAATCTGTATCTTCAAGCTTGAACAACTGGTCCCTGAACTTGGGAAGGTTTCCAGTTCCTACAAGTGATCTTTCATGTGCGATAAAAGGAGTCATCATTTCTGTGAAACCCTTAGATCCCTGATGATCAAGCATGAAATTAATAAGAGCACGCTCAAGACGTGCGATTCCGGACTTATAAACAACAAAGCGGGCACCTGTGATTTTGGCTGCACTTTCAAAATCAAGCATTCCTAGTTTTTCGCCAAGGTCAGCATGATCGATTGGAGTGAAATCAAACTTGCGGGTAGTTCCCCAGCGCTTTACTTCAACGTTATCATCTTCGGTTTTTCCTACCGGAGTAGAGGCATCGAGCAGGTTAGGGATACCGAGGAGAAGAGAGTTTTGTTTTGCCAGGACTTCATCTAGCTCCCTGGCTTCTATGTCCATTTCACTTTTAAGATCTGCCACCTTGCCCATCGGGCCAGCAGCGTCGAGCTTGTTTTTTTTAAGTTCACCGATTTCTCTGGATAGCTTATTAATGTCTGCTTTCTTCGTTTCTGAAAGAGTAGTGAGGTTTTTTCTTTGTTTGTTGAGTTCTAAAATTTCATTCAGTACTGAAGTGTCGAAATTGCGGTTGGAAAGATTGGCCTTAACTGATTCGAACTCAGATTCTAGTTTTCTAATATCCAGCATGGAGCACCTACTGCATCATATTTATGTAATTTTGAACCGTGCCTTTGTCAGCGGCATCGGGATCCATTTCAAGATACATTTTATAGGATTCCATGGCCAGAGACCCTTGACCAAGAAGTCGATAAACGTCTCCGACCTTACGATGCAAGACCGCCTCATCACTCTTCTGGTCCATGGCACGCTTATAAAGGTCCAGGGCAATGTCAAAATTATTTCGCTTAGTGCTGATATCTGCCATACCTACCATAGCATCATAAGACTTTGGGTTCATCTTCTGAGCTTTCTTATAGTAGTTCTCAGCCTCTGTGAGTTCGCCCTTTTTACCGTGGATTTCGGCCATAAGCACCAGGGTAATGTCACTTTCGCCATTTTCTTTTATATCTTTCAAGATTAAGTTCTTGGCCCCTAGTTTCGGTTTTCCATTTTCATCTAAAATTGGCTGATTAGTTTCCTTATCCACTGGATCATCAATTTCATCTCCCAACATCTGTATTTTAGCAACATAGTACTGAACCTTTGGATAGGTCGAAAGCTTAGCACGTACTCGCTTAAACCAGGCTGCAGCCTCAACAAGCTTTCCATGTTCAAACAGCACACGTCCGGCAGTCATCATGCTTTCAAGATCTCCTGGCTCAATTGCGATTAGCTGTTCAACCAAACCTGGAATATCATCATAGCGTTCATCTAAAAGTGCTGCTTTAATCAAGAATTCATAAAGGGCCTTGTCTTTGTTGGGCAACTTCTGGAGCTTTTCCTTGTAAGCAAGGAAGTCTTTAACCTTACCGGAACGGAAATAGAAGATTGCAATTTCAGAAAGGAATTTCGGATTTTCACCGAATTCCTCCAGGAGGTTAAGTAAGTAACCGATAGCAGCCGTGTCATCCTGGCGTTCATAAATAAGCTTCGAGTATGCAATCCGATAATCAGGATTAACCGGATCCAGCTCCATACATTTATTGAGAAGGATTTGTGCAGGGTCGAACTTCCCACGCTTGATAAAGGTTTCTGCGAGGTGGAAAATATCCCTGTCATTAAGGGGATTCATATTCATGGAAGCTTTTAGCCATGAAACAGTCTGTAGGGTATCGCCCATCTTTCCGTAGAGCTTGGCGTTTAGAGAAGCAAATTCCCAGGTGTTTTTTAGTTCTGGCAGCTGGGATATCTTGGCGACAGTATCTTTAGCGTCGTTGAATTTATATGTATCGATGTAGGTTTCCAGCATCGCAAAGTTTATTTCCTTGCTGTCTTTATTCGCCCTCAATAGTGCTTCCAGAGTTTTGATTGCCTGTTCCGCAAGTCCTAACCTTAATTGCACCTTCGCCAGAAAAAGGTCAGATGGAATATGCCCTGGATGTGCATCAGAAGCACGGGCAGCAGTGCTCAGGGCCAGTTCAAAACTTTTTTTATCGTAGAACTCTCTTGCCTGGTTTAACAGTCTAAGGGCCTTGCTTTCAGAAATAAGCTTGTCTGTATCACCAAGAGTTCCATTCGTATCCGACAGGTCTGCGAGTCGCATTCTCAATTCGTTAGAATCTTCCAACTTTAAGGATTCAGTAAGCACCTTTGTCGCCAGTTCCACTTTTCCACTTGATGCAAGAAAGAGCCCTCTTAGTTCTAAAAATTTGGCACGGTAAACATCGTTATATTCGAGATTTAAATCGTTAGCCTTCTTAAGCAGCGGCTCCATTTCTTTGAACTTTTTATTTTTCAAGAGCAATTCAGTCTTAATGAGAATAAATGAAACAAGCTCCGGATTTCGTTTCATAGCATCGTCAGCATACTCTTCTGCCTTAGCAAACTCCTGGTTAAGCATATGAAACTCAATCAGGGCATCATATGCATATCTGTTCTTTTCAGGAGATTTTTCAAGCCCCTTGAAAACTTTCGCGGCAAGTTCAAGCTTTCCAACCTTCATTAGGCTTTTTAAGTATGCTGCAAAAAGATCGGGAGTATTGTTTGTTGAATTCAACTTGAAGTATTTGGCAGTCACATCCACAGCAGCATCAAATTTGTTAATGGACATGTAGAAAAGGTTAAGCCCAATTGCACCGTTTGGATCACGGATAAGCTGGGGACGCTTGCTTTGAATGATATTAAAGAGAGTATGAGCGTCCACCTGCTTGTTTTTGGAAAAGCGTAGTTCTTCTGCATAAGTCCTTACCAGAAGATTTAGTGCTGCTACATTGTCCATGTCGTTTTCAAAGCTTTTCCTGAAAAGAGTACCGGCTTTTATAAGATTAATATAACCGCCCTTTGCAAAATGTTCTCTTCCTTGCTGGAAGTTAATCGCTGAAGCCTTTGGGTCTTTAACATCAAAAGGCAACGGGAATTCAATCTCGGGTTGTATCACTTTGAAGGGAGGTTTCTCTGCTTTCTTTTCCGGAAACAGGAAGGCATATCCAAGCAAAAGTACCAGGCCAACAATGATAATCTTTTTCTTTTTGGCCTTGGCTGCCTCTTCATCTTCATTGTCGCCTTCTTCTTCATTTTCAGCAGCTTCTGCGGCTTCTTGTGCAGCTTTTTTCTTCTTTATATCCTTGGCAACTTTTTCGATTATAACTTCTTCTTCATTGGCTACAACCATGAGATCTTTGCTGAAAGAATCAAGCTTGATCATTTGCGTTGATTCGTCTTTTTCTTCTTCTCTCAGCTGAAGGGCAAGGGCATCGGCTTCTTTCCGCCTTACTTCTGCTTCGGCTTTTTTAGCCTCTTCTTCTTTTTTAACTTCTTCTTCGGCAATCATTCTCTGGCGTAATTTCGCCAGTTCTTTCTGGGCCAGGGGATTGATGTTGGTTTTATCTCCCGCATCTTCATCAACTGCCTTATCCAGCTGTAGTTCAAAATTCTTGAGGTCCTTTGATTTGGTTGAGTCTGGGGTCGGAATAATGGGAGTAGCCGTTGCTGTCACAGTCCGGTCCGACAGGTCAAGTTCAAGCTTAATCTCTGAAGCAGGCATATGGTCTGTTGCGTCCAATTCAACCTCTACATTCTCTGGCCCTGCAGACTTTATATGTGTTTCGGTTAAAGGTTCAATGGCAGGGGACTCAGATGTTTTAAGCTGCTGCTCTATTTCTTTTTCTGCGGTCTGTTTACGGAAATTCGTAAGGTCTATAAAGAAAGTGTCTTCCTTGAGAGGCTCTGCGGCCTGGTCGATAACATTTCCTTCCATCATCTCTTTGTAGAAATCAAAACCGGCAATAGGACCCCAGCTACCCGTTGGAAAAACCTGGGCTTCTTCGTTTCCGCTGATATGACCTTTCGCTTTCAGTTCATTCAGTTGTTCCTGAAGGAACGGTCCTATGACCCGGCCACCATTGAGCCGGATTCTATATTTTGTCATAGCTCGATTATAAATGATTTTGGAAATCTAGGTGGAAAATCGCGGGGAGCCAAAAAGGCTCCCCTGATTATTTAATGAAGAGTGTGGAATGTCCGGAAAGTGCCATCGCCTGTTCCCAGAAAATTCCCAGGAAGATAACAGGGATGAAAAGAGCGACTATCACAGTCTGGTTGGCGAATGTAAAACCCGCAACTTTTTCTTTTCCTTCGGATTGGCCAAAAATCATAATCATGGCGAGCTTCATATAGTAATAAAGAGCAATGACTGAGTTAAGTGCTGCAATAAGTGCGATTCCATAATGCTTCTTTTCAATGACGACTGAAAAGATATGGTACTTGGCCACGAAGCCTCCGAAAGGTGGCATGCCTGCAAGTGAGAACAAAACTGCGCCCATTATAAGAGCCATCAGTGGATGTTTATGAATCAAGCCTTTAAAGACGTCATAGGTATCAGTGCCATACATATCTGAAAGATGTGAAGTGATATAGAAGGCAATCAATGTCATGAACATATAAACAATTCCGTAAAACAGGATTGCCCTTATGCCCACATCGTTTAAAACAATAACACCCAATATCATGACTCCAACATGGCCAATCGATGAAAAGGCAAGAAGGCGTTTAACTGAGCTTTGTCCGATTGCAGTAACGTTACCAACTGTCATGGTCATCGCTGCCACCACGAGCATTAAACCTACCCATACAATAGACAATGTGGATTCAACTGCAAAGAAAGTCATTGAGACCCTGACAAGGGCGGCTATACCGGCCATCTTGGGCACGATGGAAAAGAATACAGTTACTGGAATCGGTGAGCCCTGATAAACATCAGGGGTCCACATGTGGAATGGAAACAATGAAATCTTGTAACCAATACCTACAAAGAAAAGAAGGAAGGAAATCATGACAACGGTCAGGCCAAATCCTTCAAGATCTACCAGTTTGGGAATTATTTCAACGAATTGAATTGTACCAAGAGCGCCGTATAGATGACTGATACCGAAGAGCATGACACCGGCAGATAATCCGCCATAAAGTGCATATTTCATTCCGGCTTCAGTTGAAGAACCTTCATCGCGCTTAAACGAACTCATAACATAAGCGAGAATTGAAAGTGTCTCAATTCCCAGATACAAGGTCAGCATGTTGTTGGCCGAAGCCAGAAGCATACCACCAATCAAGACACCAACTGCCATGATACAGAATTCGGACTTCAGGTTGGTATAAATATCTTTTGAAGAGCGGGAAAGGAAAATCGCTCCCATCGTCCCGATCACCATTATGATCTTTGTCATGGTGCTAAAGGCATCAATTGTAATGGCGTTATGAAAAATGTGGACAGGGGCTTTGCTCATGTTTTGAAACAATGGAATCAAAGTCAGACCTAACATACTCAGTGCATAGATATAAATCTTATCACGGCTGGAATGCTCATCTTTTACAGCAGCCTCTGCCATCAACAGCGTAGTCATGAGCACAATGCACATGATTTCCGGAATGTAATAGCTAAGGAAGCCGAAGAGTTGCTCTAACACAATATACCTCGCTTAAAACTTGGCCAGAAGATCAACAAGTTGACCTACCGAGGCTTTCATAACGTTAAGGAGCGGGCTTGGGAAAATTCCAAACACCACCACGCAAATACAAAGAGGGATCATATAGAATATTTCGCGTGCATTCATATCTTCATAGTCTTCAGTCTCCGGGTTAACTTCCCCGAAGAACATACGCTTGAACATCCATAAGAGGTAGGCTGCACCAATGAGGAGGCCGACCACTGCAATAATAGTGATGGTTGTGAATCTCTGGTAGATACCGAGAAAAATAAGAGCTTCTGAAATGAAGCCCGATAGACCCGGTAAGCCTAAAGAGGCGAACATACCGATGATGAAGACAACAGTGTACTTTGGAAGTTTGGTAGCAAGTCCGCCATATCCGTTAGTCCCGTCTGGCTTAACGATCCAGCGGTGGTGGGAGCGCTCATAAAGGATACCTACGAGTAAGAACATCATGGCCGTAGAAGTTCCGTGGTTGAACATCTGTAGAACGGCTCCGTTCATTCCCTGGGTTGTCATAGCAGAAAGGCCAAGCATAACAAAGCCCATGTGGGAGACCGAAGAGTAGGCAATCAGCTTCTTAACATCATCCTGGGCCATCGCACAGAAAGCTCCGTAAATAACGGAGATCAATCCGAGAATGGCTATAATTGTAGAATACTGAACGGCAGCTTGAGGAAAGATCGGGAAAGCGATTCTCAGGAATCCATATGTACCCATCTTAAGCAACACACCTGCGAGGATAACCGAAACTGCTGTGGGAGCCTGCACGTGTGCATGTGGAAGCCATGTGTGGAACGGGAAAACCGGAACCTTAATGGCAAATCCGAGGAACATAAACCAGAAGAACACGTTTTCAAAAGAGAAAGTCCTGCCAAATATAACAATCTGCTCGTTTACGAAGCGGCCACCCTGGAGTGCCAAGATGCTGAATGAATCAGGCCCTTTTCCGGAAGCGTAGTAGAGGGCAATAATACCGACCAACATGAAAATTGATCCAGCGAATGTATAGAGGAAGAATTTAATCGCAGCATATTCCCTGTTTTCTCCACCCCAGATACCGATGAGGAAGAACATTGGAAGTAACATGACTTCCCAGTAAACGTAGAAGAGGAAGAAATCGAGAGAGAAGAAAACTCCAAATACCGTAGATTGAAGCATTAACAATAGGGCGAAATAAGCCTTGAGGTTTTTATGAACAGTCCATGAAGAGAGTGTGCAAATGAAGAAGAGAAGCGAATTGAGGAAAGTCATCAGCATTGTAATGCCATCAATACCCAGGTGGTAATTGATATGGAATTGCGCTATCCATGGAACATTTACCACAAACTGCATGCCTGGATTTGCATTGTCAAACTTAAGGTAAAGAACAACTGACAATATCAAGGTGATAGATGTTGTTACCAATGTCACCATACGTATGGCGTTTTCCTTGGCATTTGGAGTGAGAAGCACCCCAAGGACACCAAGCATAGGTAACCATAAAATCCAATTCAGTATTCCGTTCACGACGAACCTCTCTCTATAAAAAAACTAACTAAACGTTTAAAGTCCAAATATAACTGGCAAGAACAGTGATCAGCACAATGAAGTAGAACTGAATCTTCCCGCTTTGCACTATTCTTAAAACAAGATTGAATAAGTTAACTGCGACACCGGTACCATCAACACCAATTGCATCGATGATGACGTTATCAAACCACTTTGAAGACTTATAAAGAACGCGGTTAACAGCGGCCCAACCATCGACTATGTATCGGTCATAAATACCCATGTCTATGTAAGCAAGCCCACGGTTAAGTCCAAGAAGGCCCTTCTTAATGATGATATCAACGTAGAAGTTATCAAAGTAGTAGCGGTTTTTAAGCAGCGTTGTAATACCAGAGAATGTTTCGGCCCAAGGCTTTATCCAGTGCTTCACATACATGGCAAAAGCAAGAAACACACCAGAGAACGCAATAAAAATTGAAGCCCACATACCGATTACGTGAGCCGTATGCAATTTGTGCTCGTCTGGATTTGGACCAGCATAACCAGTCTGATGTTCGTAATGTGCTTTAGGGAACTCAGTTTTGACCCTGGAATCTACACCAGTGAAAGGCTCACGAGGCAGACCGATAAACTTTTCAACTTTAGGAGCTTCAACTAGAACCTTAAACCATTCTGTCTTGGCACCAAAAACCTTGCCCCAGCTCTGTCCAGTCATCGTACCGGCATACCAGAAGCCCAGGGTGAAGAGAGTGAGAATCAAGAGTGGAACGTTTGATCTGAAATCCAGGTGCTCATGGTGAATATCACCGTGGCCATGATCATCATGAGCAGCAGCATGTCCATGTCCATGGTCGACATGTTTATGAGCGCGGTTTTCACCAAAGAAAGTCATGAAGATCATGCGGAACATATAGAAGGCCGTAAGTCCTGCACCAGCAAAGCCCAAAATTGGAACAATCGCGAGCAATGGATTCTGGCCTGCCATAAAGCCGTAGTAGAGAGCATCACCCAGAATTCGGTCTTTAGATACAAATCCAGAGAAGAATGGAATACCAGAAATAGCGAGAGTACAGAACAACATTGCCACAAAAGTATAAGGAAGATATTTGCGAAGGCCACCCATCTTAGGCATTTCCTGTTCATGGACTGCATGGATAACTGAACCAGCAGACAAGAAGAGACAAGCTTTAAAGACAGCGTGAGTGATCAGGTGCATGAAGGCAGCATTATACGAGCCGACACCAACACCAATCATCATATAGCCAAGTTGGGAAATTGTTGAGAAAGCGAGCACAGCCTTAATATCAGTCTGAACAAGTGCAATGGTCGCGGCCATAAAGGCAGTGATGGCACCAATGACTGCAATAAACCAGGTTAGATCTCCCAGCACCATTAATGGATACATTCTTAATGAAAGGTAAACTCCGGCGGCCACCATGGTAGCAGCGTGAATTAAAGCTGAACCAGGAGTTGGACCCATCATCGCATCTGGAAGCCAAACATGAAGCGGGAACTGGGCAGACTTACCCATACCGCCAAGGAAGATACAAAGACCGGCAAATGTAGCGAGTGAAACTCCAAGCACAGTCTGGCCAGCAAACTTGCCTTCGGCAATTGCTGCATAGATATCTACATAATTAACACTTCCAAGCGTCATCCAAAGGGCAACGATACCAAGAAGCAGGAATACATCTCCTACCCGAGTGGTCATGAAAGCCTTGATTGATGCATCTCCAGCTTTCTCTTTTTCGACGTAGATGCCAATCAAAGAGTATGAACAAAAGCCCATGATCTCCCAGAATATAAAGAGAGAAAAAAGGTTATCTGAAAGAACAAGCCCTAGCATTGCCGAGGTAAAGAGTGGAAGAAAGGTAAAGAACTTACCATGTTTGGCATCGTGTTCCATGTACCAGGTAGAGAAGACATGAATTAAAAAAGCCACACCAGAAACCATCAGCAACATAACCGCTGCCATGTTGTCGAGGTAGATACCCATGTCGACATTCCAGATTGTGGTCCCATAAGAAAGATCAAACCAGGTGAATGTCTTATGGATGTAAAAATCAGTCGCATACTGTCCAAAGACAAAGTCTGAAAAAATCCGGGCTGAGAAAATAAATGAAATGAAAACGCTTAAGCAAGCGAGCCAGTCGCCTGAGCGCGGCAACTTACGACCAAAAAAGGCGTTGATAACAAACGCTATTACTGGAGAAAGAAAAATAGGCGCGATACTTCCAATGGTATATTCCATGCTCAACCCTTAGTTTCTTAGCTGCGTGGCTTCGTCGACGTGAATAGTTTCTTTTATCTGGAAGAAACGGATCACAATAGCGAGTCCAACGGCTGCCTCAGCGGCGGCCACTACAATAATGAATAGACTGAAGATATGACCATCAAGGTTATTAGTGACAAACCTCGAGTAGGCTACAAAGTTCAAAGCAGCAGCATTAAGGATAAGTTCAATCCCAAGCAAGATAGCCACAATATTTTTTCTTGCAATCATAACCGTAAGTCCGGTTACGAATAGGACCATTGAGATGCCGAGATATGAAGCTAAACTGATCATGTTTTTATCCTATTGCTTGCGTGGGCGAGCGATAATTGCAGCTCCCACCAAGGCTCCCAATAATAAGACTGAAGAAATTTCAAAAGCAAGTACATGGTCTTTTACAAGTAAATGGCCAAGCCGGTTTACCGTAGACGGAAATTCATTGGTAAATGTTCGAGTCGGGTGAGAATTCAAAACACTCGAAAGGAGCTTGAAGTTCGTTAGTAAGAAAACCAGACCTACTAACAGCCCTGCCCCATAAGTCCACATGTTCCCCATAGTAGGAGCAAGTCCCAAAAGATTCTGGGCACGAGAAACGAAATCCTTTCCACCAGTCAACATAACTGCGAACAACATAAGGATAACGACACCACCAACATAAATCATGATTTGGGCAACTGCCACAAAGTCAGCACCGAGAGTTGCGTACAGGCCAGCAATTCCGATCAGTGAAGCCAGAAGGAATATACATGAATGCATAAGGTTTTTAGTCAGAAGGACACAAATAGCTCCACCCACTGTTAAGAGCGCAGATAGAGCAAAGAGGATTTGAAGAAACATAGAAATTCCTTTTAGTGTCCACCAAACATGAGTTCGGCCATGGATTTTCCGTTAAATACAACTAACCAAATGGCACATCCCATGAGGTTGAAAATTGCGATTGGAGTCAAATATTTCCAACAGATCGACATCAGCTGATCTACGCGCAAACGCGGAAAAGTCCATCTGATCCAGATAACGACATAGTAAAGAAGCAGTGTTTTGGACATGAAAATAGAAAATTCCACTAACTGCAGTGGGATATTGTCCATCTCAAGAGTAAATGGAAGGTTTGATCCACCAAGGAAAAGTGCAGCGGCCACACCACAAACCACGAACACCTCAATGTACTCAGCTAGGGCGAAAAAACCAAAACGCATTCCTGTATATTCTGTGTGATAACCCGAAACGAGTTCTGATTCTGCTTCAGGAAGATCGAACGGAGCGCGGTTTGTTTCCGCCAGTGCACCCGTAAAGAAAACAAAGAAAGCAAGGAAGGCAAATGGATTATGAAAAATGAACCAATTGATTGGCAGGCCTTTCTGCATTCCCACAATAGTTCCAAAGCTCATGCCACCTGCAAGTACAGTAATGGCAAGGATTGAGATGGTTACAGGAATCTCGTAAGAAATAATCTGCGAAGCACCCCGCATACCACCCAACATTGACCATTTTGAATTAGAGGCGTATCCACCAAGGAATACTGCAAGACCTACGAGAGATGAAATGGCGATCAGGTAAAATACACCAACATTCAGGTTGGTCATCATAAAGCCACTTGAGAAGGGAAGTACTGCAAGAGTTGCAAAAACTCCAACCAGGGCAAGCATAGGAGCCAGATAAAAAAGCATTTTGTCAGCAGTGAACGGCATGATGTCTTCTTTGGTCATCATTTTCACACCGTCGGCCAGAAATTGTAGAATTCCATATGGGCCCACGCGGTTTGGTCCCAATCGCTGCTGGATATCAGCAGAAATCTTTCTTTCTGCATAAGTTCCAAGACCGCCAATAGTTGCGCAAAGACCTACGATGATCAAGGCAACTAAAAGGAAAACAAGAAATGCCAGCAGCGATTCATTGCCTTTGAAAAGAGCAGCAATGTGGTCAAAGAATTCGTACTGCGCAAGATAACTAACAATGGTTTGATTCATATTAGTGAAACCCTATTTATTGTTTTTCAGAGAAACCTGGTAAGACTTAACCCAATCGAGGTCGCCTTTACTCCAGCAGTAAGCAATGCCCTCAATCAATACTGAAATAAAGCTCAAAAATATAATGAGGGCGTATCCGCCATGGCCCATATCATTAAGTTCTCTAAAAATCGCAGCTACGGGAAACATCAAGACTGATTCAACGTCGAAAATAATAAAGATTAGTCCAACGACATAAAATCTGACGTTAAACATCGACCAAGCCGAACCAACTGGTTGCTCACCACATTCGTAAGGGGTAGATTTGAGATGGGATGGTTTCTTTGGAGCAAGGATGACAGAAACAAAATGTCCTCCCCAAAAAAGTGCTACAGCAATACCCATAAGGATAACAATGGGCATCAAGCCATCAAAATTAGCTGGGGTCATGGAAGTCTCCACTACTTGAGGGTCACAAAAAAGTAATTTTAAGATACAAAAGATGTTGAAAATAGGAAAGATGTTATTTTAAAACTCTCGCACGCAACGAGATGCAAAAACTAAAATTATAAACCAACTTTTTATCTCGGATATACTGTGACTTTGTTTAATGCCATTCAATCCAAAATTAACTATTGGCTTCAGCAGCAACAAGATGAGTTAGTGATCAAGGGAATTTCGCCTAACCAATGGTGTCTTCTCGCGAGTAGTTATTTTGCATCGTCTCTGTTTACAGAAACTCATTTGATGGTTTGTTCTGATCAGGATGAAGCGGAAGAAGTTTATGAAGCTCTGAAGCATTTAAAAAATGTTTTTTTCTACCCGGGGCACAATCACTCACTTTATAGCAGCATCATTTCATCCGAAAGCGCCTTGCTGCAGCGCTGGACGGTGTTGCAACAATTATTAAAACCAGAACCGTCTTTGATTATTACGACATGGGAAGGTGCCCTGTTACTTGGACCTTCTCCCGTCTTCTTTAAAGGTAATTCATTCTCCATAAAAAAAGACGACATCATTACCCCGCTGGATCTGGCTGCACGCTTAACTCAAATGGGTTATTTCCCGGCCAGCACTATTGAAGAACCTGGAACTTTTTCAAGAAGGGGTGAAATTTTTGATATTTTTCCCATTTCTCATCCTCCTGTCAGGCTCCATTATTTTGATGACCTGATTGAAGAAATTTTTTCTGTAGATATTGAAACCCAGAAAACAAACCGCGAAAAAACATTTAATGAAATTTCTTTAGCACCAGGTGCGGGTTACCTGACCCGGGATCCTCATGGAAGTATCTTACGTTCAAATATTCCACAGGCCCAACCGGCATTCAAAAATAAATATGAAGCCAGGAAGCAGGTCTTCCAGAAAATCAGCGAAGGCCAGTTGTTTGACAATTATCCTGCATTCATTCCTCTTTTCTTTGAAAAGACAGCATCTATCCTGGATTACTTAGGACCATCTGCAAAAATTTCTTTTATTAATTATGAGAATGGTTCAAAAACTTTTGATTTGTTCCTGGCCCAGCAGGAAGAAGATTTTGCCCTGCTAAGTGATGACGTGGAAAGTTCCGTATTGCTCCCGCATCCCAAGTCAATATATCACCAGACATGGCCAAAACTCCCGAATAAAAGGTTAAGAGTTGATCAACTCGATATAACCGTAAATCTTGATACACCATTTGATAATCAGATACACCTGAACCTTGAGAAACTGAAAACCTTTGTCCAGACCAAGCTACAAATGGCCGGTGGGGGAGTACCTGAAAATAAATTCGAATATATTAAAGGATGCCTGAAAGTCCTGAAAAAAGAACTCAACATACATGGTCATCTGGTCATCAATTATAGAAGTGAAAATGCCCGGCAGGAACTTCAGTATCTGATGGAAGAAAATGGAATCAAGGCACTTGGTGACCGGCTTCATTATGTACATGGGAAGCTCGACGAAGGTTTTTATTATAAAAATGAAAATATCTTTGTTCTTTCTGAAAGTGATTTCTTTGCCATCAAGAAAAAGAAAACCAAGCAGGCCAGGAGTGTAAATAAAGATCTCTTCGCTGAGCAGCTGGCGACACTGAAAATAAATGATTACGTTATCCACAGGGATTACGGCATCGGCATTTATAAGGGACTGGAAACAATACTTGCCGGTGACCAGCAAAGCGATTACCTGGTCTTACTCTATGAGGATAATGACAAGGTTTATGTACCTGTCTATAAACTCAATCTTGTGCAGAAGCATGCAGACTCATCATCTGGTCTTAAAGTTGCCTCTTTAAAATCGAAAAAATTTGGTGAACTACGTCAGAAGGCCCGCGGCTCAGTCAAGAAACTTGCCTTTGACCTCCTGAGACTTCAGGCTGAACGAAAACTCAGGGGAGGATTTCCTTACTCACCGCCCGATCATATGTTCAAGGAATTCGAACTCTCATTTGCCTTTGAAGAAACTCCTGACCAGGAGAAGGCAATCCAGGACGTCCTGGAAGATATGCAACAACAATTTCCCATGGATCGCCTGGTATGTGGAGACGTTGGATTTGGTAAGACTGAAGTTGCCATGAGGGCCGCCATGAAGGCCGTGCTGGATAAAAAACAAGTCGTGGTATTAGTTCCGACGACCGTGCTGGCCCTTCAGCATTTTCATTCTTTTAAAAAACGCTTTGAAAACTTCCCGGTGAACGTCGACTTCATTTCCCGCTTTAAATCGCCGAAAGAGAAAACCTTGGTGATGAAACAAGTGTCTGAGGGAAAAGTAGATATCCTCATAGGTACCCATGCAGTACTTTCTGATAAGCTGGAGTTTTATGACTTAGGTCTTTTAGTGATTGATGAAGAACATCGCTTTGGTGTTGCTCACAAGGAAAAGCTTAAAGTTTTAAAATCTGGAGTTGATGTACTCACTATGACAGCAACCCCGATTCCACGTACACTCCAGCTTTCATTCCTTGGAATCAGGGACCTATCACTTATTCAAACTGCCCCCCCCCGAAGACAGGCCATCAAAACTTATGTGATCAAGGAAGATGACCTCACGCTTAAATCGGCCATCGAAAAAGAGCTCGCGCGAGGAGGGCAGATTTATTATGTCCATAATCGTGTGCATGATATCGAAGAGCATGAGATTTACCTTAAAAAACTTGTACCCAAAGCACGTGTAAGTGTGACCCATGGACAGATGCCGGAAAGAGAGCTTGAGAAGCGAATCAATGATTTTTATGATCATAAGTCCGACATCCTGCTCGCTACTACAATCATCGAATCTGGAATTGATATCCCAAATGCAAACACCATGATAATTGATCGCGCTGATACTTATGGACTGGCCCAGCTTCACCAGTTACGTGGTCGAATCGGACGCTCGGACAGGAAGGCATATGCCTATTTTGTAGTACCCGAACACAGGCTTATGAGTGAGACGGCACAAAAAAGACTGCAAGCACTTCAGACTTACGCTGAAATGGGTGCAGGCTTCGCACTCGCTTCATCGGATATGGAATTGCGTGGAGCGGGGGATATCCTGGGTGCAGAGCAATCCGGACACATTGAAGGCATAGGCCTTGAGTTTTATATGGATCTCCTGCAGGAAGCCATTCAGGAAATCCGTGGTGAACAAAAAGTATCTGTCAGGAACATTGAAATACAGGCGGCTTTCTCGGCCTACATTCCGAATTCATATATTCCGGACCATGCCCTGAGGCTTAAGTTCTATAAGCGACTTTCAAACTGTAATGACTTAAACAGGATGGAAGATATTATTACAGAGATCACAGATTCTTTTGGAATGACTCCGCGAGAACTTGAAGCGCTCTATTCAATCCTGCGTTCACGCATTACGTTCCAGCCTTTGGGAGTAAGACTCGTAAAAGTTTCGGGCCCTCAGATCAATCTCTTCTTTGATCAGGATATACTTAACCATAACCCTCAACTAAGAGATAAGATATTGAACTCCTTCATGAATAAACCCAAGTTATATAAGCTGAATCCAGACACCTCAATAACTTGTTATTTTAAAGAACCAGTGAGTCATCAGACACTTTTAGAATTTGCGAAACATATTGCAGGGCAAATGGGAGTATGTTAGCGTTTTTATTAGAATCCAAATAAACCAGGGACGTGTATGAAAAAACTCTCAATTGCACTTGTAGCGGTCATGATGACCACAACCGCATTTGCTCAAAAAGATGTCATTGCAACTGTTAATGGCAGGGCAATCACAAAGAAACAATTTGAAGAATATCACCTGCAGAATCTTAAGTTCGTAGGTCAGCGTAAGATAAATAAAGAAGTTTCTCTTCAGGATTTAATCAACCGAGAACTCGGCATTCAAAGGGCCAAGAAGCAAGGCCTGGATAAAGATCCAACGGTTATTGCCAAGCAAGAAGACATTCTTTATCACGCACAAATTTCAAAAGATCTTGAAAAGGAGCTTGGGAAAATCTCCGTGTCTGATGATGAACTTAAAAAGTATTATGAAGAAAACAAAGAATATCGCACGGCCCACATTCTCTATCGCCTGCGTGCCGAGCCATCTGCTGAGGATGTAAAGGGCGCATATGCTCAAAGCATGGAAATCTATAGTCAGCTTGAAAAAAACCCTGATGATTTTGCCAAGTTTGCCAATAAATACTCTCAAACCTCAGCTGCACCAGTTGGTGGAGACCTGGGCTTTCAGGCACCAACAAGGCTTGCTCCTGAATATTTTGAAGCAATCAAGGGTAAGAATATTGGCCATATTACTCCTCCCGTCAGGACTCAAATGGGCTATCACATCATTAAAATTCTGGGCGTAAAAAACTTTGATCAGATCGACAAAAACTTGTACAAGAAAATCATTTACGATAAAAAAAGAGATGCAATTCTTGAGAACTATTTTAAAGATCTCGCCAAGAGTGCAGATATCAAGACTAACCTGAAGTAAGAGTAAGACTAATTAGTGAAAATACTTTGCCTTCTTTTAAGCTTGAGCCTGGGTTCTGCCTGGGCTCAGGAAAAACTTCTCGATAAAATAGTAGCTGTTGTTAATACACGGGTTATTTCCCTGTCTGAAGTTGTTCGTGCTCAGGATACGATTGAAGCTCGCCGTGAAGTTTCTCCGATGGTTTATTCTGATAAGAAATATGATCACAAGAAATTACTGAACATCATGATCCGCTCAAGCATCATCAGGGACAAGATCAATGCCCAGGGATATGTGATCAACGATGATGCTGTAGAATCCCGTATTAAAATGACTGAAGAGAAACTAGGACTTAAGCGTTCAGACCTCTTGAACTTTTTAAAGACCAAGGGACTAACCTACGAAGAGTATTTCGAGGTCATCCGTGAAACCATGGAATACAATATTTTCGCATCAAGGATCATTGCTCCCTTGATTTCCGTCACTGAGCAGGAAATCAAGAACGAATATTATCGCCGCAATAGCACCAATAATGCCCTGTCATTTAAGTATAACCTGGTGGACTTTTTTATCAGTGAAGCCAAGCTGGTGGATAAAGATGAGAAGAAGTTTCAAGCCGTTCTCAGGGATTACCAACTTACGGGTAAGTTACCCCAGGATTACAGCGCCCTTGAAACAAACAATCTGGATAACCTAAATGAAGATGCTCTTCCCAAGGAATTATCCGCTGTTCTTAAAACCACAGCAGAAGGCGCTTTCTCAAAGGCCATCAGCCTGAATGGTTACATGCATGCCTTTTATGTTCAGAAAAAAGACCTCGTTGAATCTCAGGACTTCCAGAAATTCAAAGATCAAATCCAAAACGAAATATTTGCCACCAAGGGCAAGTCGGTTACCGATAACTGGTTTGACCGCGAATATTCAAATTATTACATTAAAACCCTTCTTTGATTAAATGAAAGTCTATATTACCCAAGGCCATGAGCAAGGGATCGGTCTAGAAGTTCTTTTTAAGGCTTGTTTACTAAGCTCTAAGCGGGACCTGGAAGTACTCACACTGCTTGCCTATCAAGCTGCAGTAGAATCAACTCTCAAATCCATGAAGATTCCGTATACCATAGGCCCGGATTGGGTTGAGGTTGCAGGGCAAAGAATCAATGCTGAATGGCTAACACGTACAGATTTTTCACAAAGTTTTACCTCCCTTGAACTAGGTATGAAATTAGCAGAAGCTGGCGGAGTGCTTTTTACACTTCCTACATCCAAAGACCAATTTCCTGATTGTGTGGGACATACAGAATATTTCCGAAGATTTTATAAAAAACCTGAACTTGGAATGTTTTTTTCATCACCTAAGCATCAGGTGCTTTTGCTTTCCGACCATATACCTATCTCGGCCATTTCAGAGAGCCTCACAGCTGAATTAATTGAGGCACGCCTAAAGCAAGCGATCAAGACATTGCAGGAATGGAAATGGCCGATTGAAAGAATTCTGATTGCAGGATTCAATCCACATGCTGGCGAGGGTGGCCTGATCGGTCACGAAGATGATCGCGTTAAGCAATGTATCGAGCGACTCAGCGAAAGCTTTCAAATTGGAATGTCAGGGCCTTTACCAGGTGATACCATGATATTAGAACAGCGCTCGCCCCGGGATCTCTTGGTTTATATTTATCATGATCAGGGTTTAGGTGTTTTTAAGGGACTCCAGGGTTTCATTGGGTCCAACATAACATTGGGTTTACCTTATCCAAGAGTGAGCCCAGACCATGGGACTTCATTCAAGCTCTTTGGTAAAAATATCGCTGATTATAGGGGCTGCGCTTTTTCCCTGAAAGAAGCCATCCTGCTACTGCAAAGGATCCAAGATGATGGAAAAAATTATAGTCACAAAGGCAAAGGTCCATAACCTTAAAAATATTGATGTAAGCCTTCCTCGTCATTCATTGACGGTTATTACAGGCCCTTCCGGTTCAGGAAAATCTTCACTCGCTTTTGACACCATCTATGCCGAAGGACAAAGACGCTACATTGAATCCCTTTCAAGTTATGCCCGCCAGTTTATCGGACAAATTGAAGCACCAGAGGTTGAAAGCATCACAGGTCTTTCTCCTGCCATTGCCATTGATCAAAAATCAACCACTAAGAACCCTCGCTCAACAGTTGGGACTATTACTGAAATTTATGATTATTTACGGCTGCTTTATGCTCGGTTAGGGGATGCCCACTGTCCGGAAACAGGTGAAAAAGTTGCCAAGCAATCGCCACAACAAATCGTTGAGCAAATTCTTAAGTTCAAGACTGGAAGCAAGCTACAGATTCTTTCTCCTGTTATTCGTAGTAAGAAAGGTGAGCACAAAGAAGAGATGGCTAAGTACCTCAGCATGGGATTTTCCCGTATCAGGCTGAATAATGAATTGATTTCTCTGGATGATAATTTACTCGTTCAAAAAGCAAAGTTTAATAATATCGATGTCGTTATCGACCGTTTAGTCATGAAAGAGGGAGTCCGTGGCCGGCTTACGGAATCGGTAGAACATGCCCTCAAGTTATCGGATGGATATCTTATAGTGCTCGCAGACGATAAGGAACATTTCTACTCAGAAAAGAATTATTCTTTTAAAACGGGAAAGAGTTATCCGGACCTGGAACCACGACTTTTTTCATTTAACTCACCACTCGGCGCTTGTCCCTTGTGTAATGGCCTGGGCCTTTCCAAGTCTTTTGATATTGCCGGATTACTACTCGATGAAACTCTTTCTCTTGAAGAAGGGGCAATGCCGATTGTGAAAAAGAATACTTTCCTCATGCAGATGGTAAGATCTGTAGCAGACGCAGAGAAAGTGGATATCTCAAAACCGTTTAATAAAATCCCCGAGAAATTCAGGACCATTCTCTATAAGGGTAATGACAAGATTTACACTTATAAATTTGAATCCGAAAATTCCTCATGGAACTTCAAGAAAGAATTTCCCGGAGTAGTGGCATGGCTCGAAAAAAAATATAACGAATCAGAATCTGAAAGGACACGCGCCGACCTCGAAGAATATATGATCATCAAGAAGTGTTCGGCTTGTAAAGGGAGGAAACTTAACCCATTCGCCCTGGCCGCGACAGTAAAAGACCAATCCATCATGGATGTCTGTGATCTTTCAATTAGTGAGGCTGCGGATTTTTTTGCGACACTTGAATTTACCGGTAACAGGGCAATTATTGCACAAAAAGTCCTAAAGGAAATTCGTGATCGCCTGAAGTTTCTTTTAAACGTTGGTCTTAATTACCTGACTCTTAACCGGGACGCCATGACTCTTTCCGGCGGAGAATCCCAGAGGATTCGCCTTGCTACCCAGATTGGCTCTGCCTTATCCGGAGTTTTATATGTCCTGGATGAGCCAAGCATCGGCCTTCACCAAAGAGACAATGAAAAACTTATTCAGACCCTTATCGCCCTCAGGGATATAGGAAACACTGTTTTAGTAGTTGAACATGATGAAGACACCATGATGGCTTCTGACTACCTCATAGACATGGGACCGAAAGCGGGAATTCATGGCGGTGAAATAGTTGCAGCAGGCACGCCTGAAGAGATAAAGCGTAACAAGAATTCCATTACCGGAAAGTACCTTTCAGGGGAATTGAAAATTGTCATTCCCAAAGAGAGAAGGCAACTAAAGGACAATATCATCCTTAAGAAAGCTACCGAGCATAATCTTAAAGATGTAACATTGACCCTACCTTTAGGGGGTCTCACTTGCATAACAGGGGTGTCAGGTTCGGGTAAGTCCACCTTAGTTCATAAAATCCTTATTCCTGCTATCAAAAACTATCTGTCACGGGGAAGAAGGGGAGGGTCAGCTAATTATCATTCAATTTCCGGCGTAGATAAAATTCAATCTATAATTGAGCTTGATCAATCAGCAATTGGCCGGACTCCGCATTCAAACCCTGCAACCTACACAGGACTGTTTGATGTGATAAGAAACATTTATTCCATGACCAATGAATCCAAGATCCGGGGATATAAGGCAGGGCGCTTTTCTTTCAACGTAAAAGGTGGAAGATGTGAAACCTGTGAAGGTAATGGCACACTGAAGATTGAAATGCATTTCTTGCCCGACGTATATGTAACTTGTTCTGAATGTCGGGGCTCAAGATACAACAATGAAACTCTTTCGATTCTCTATCGTGGTAAAAATATTGCTGATGTTCTTGCCATGAGTATTGAGGAAGCTGAAGGTTTTTTTGAAAATCATCCAAAGGTTAACAGAGCTCTAAAAGTTCTCAATGCTGTCGGACTTGGTTATATAAAGCTGGGCCAACCTGCCACAACACTTTCTGGTGGCGAAGCTCAGCGAATGAAGCTTTCCCGTGAACTTTCAAAGTCTGTTAAAGGTAATACCTTATACGTTCTGGATGAACCTACGACAGGACTTCATTTCGAAGATATAAATATTCTCCTTCAGGCTTTAACCAGGCTTATTGATCAAGGTCACTCGTTGTTAGTGATTGAACATAATCTGGATGTCATCAAGACTGCTGATTGGGTTATTGATTTAGGACCAGAGGGCGGGAAGGGGGGAGGTATGATTGTCGCAGAGGGTACTCCCGAAATGGTTGCAAAGGCCCGGGGCTCATATACCGGTAAATATCTCGCTAAAACATTAAAATCCAAGTAAACATTATCCCCTGAGTATTGACGTCATTAACCACCTATTTAATCCTATTAGTAACCAAGGTGGATTAATGACTTTAAAAATAGGTTTTCTGTTTGCTCTTCTCTCTTTCATAACGGCTTGTGGACATACGGAAAAAAATGTTCCTTCTAAGCCAGAGACCGGACATGCAGATAAAATCACACAATTTGTTCAGCAGAACCAATTTATTAATGTGCCTAACACTCACGACTATTCGAAATACCTCACAAGTGTAAGCTCAGTTTACCAGCAGGCAGGTAAGGAGAATCAATTCGACCTTTACCTTCAGACTCTAAGTGATAACTTTAAGGCGATTGATCAGACCATAAAGGAACTTCCCGCTTTATATCAAAAGGAAAAAGGCAAAAAAGCTGATCTCAAATCCAGCAAATTTAAGCTCTTTAAGACAAAGACAGTTACGGCCCAGGTGGATAAATTAAATCAGGAAAGATTTGATTTTTTAAGGTCACAATTAGGTGAGGAGACTTTTGCTAAATTATTGGAAAATAATAAAAAGTTTGCTGATAACAAAGAAATCTATCCGCTATAAAAAAAAGGGCCCGCCTAAGCGGGCCCTTCAAATATCAAATTAACCTAAGTTTGGCTTGATAAGGAACGCGATTACGAACGCGTAGATTACGAGTGACTCGATAAGAGCCAGAGCAATAATCATTGGTGTGAAAAGTTTGTCAGCAGCAGCTGGGTTACGAGCGATACCTTCAAGAGCGGCAGAAGCTGCGCGACCTTGAGCCATAGCGCCGCCAATAGCAGCAGTTGAAATTGTGAATGCAGCAGCAAGACCTAACCAAGCAGTAGTTTCCATAGCCATAAATCCTTCCTTTATTAAAAGGTGTTAAAGTAACTGTTTCTATTTCCCGTATTAGTGGTGCGCATGCTCGGCATCATGATCGTGATGGGCAGTTGCTAAACTAATATAGACCATAGTTAACAGGGTAAAGACGAAAGCTTGCATAAAACATACGAAGAGACCGATCACATAAAACGGTATTGGTACAATGTACGGTACCAAACCAGAGAAAATTGAAAGAACCAAGTGGTCTCCTTCCATATTTCCCTTAAGACGAAGACCCAATGAAAGTGGGCGAACAGTATGTGAAATTAATTCAATTGGAAAAATCAAAATTGCCAGATACCAAACCGGGCCCATGAAATGCTTAATGTGGCCTACGATTCCTTGAGAACGAATACCTTGATAATTGTAATAAAGAAAAACAAAGAGACCAAGGGCAAGAGTTGTATTGAAGTTATCTGTTGGAGGCAAAAAGCCAGGAAGAAGTCCAATCAGGTTGTTCGCAAAAACGAAAGTAAAGAGAAGCATGATTACAGTAAAGTATCTCTTAGCTTCTTCCTCACCCATGATGTTCCGGCATAGGTTATATATAAATTGTCCGAGAGCTTCGAAAGCATTTCTGAAAGAAATGCCTTTGTCTGGAACGATTGCACTTCTAACATTTTGTACTTTAGCGCGATAGATGAACCCAACCAGGATAAAAAGCGAACCCACTAAAGCAAAAGTAATAATGTGTTGCTTAATATGGAGGCTGTGCTCAAGCTGGGACATGAATGTATAACCACTGGCCATGGCCAAAGTTGGTGCCAACAAAGCAAGAAGAAGCGTTGATAAGCGCATCATTTTTCAGTACCTTTTTTAATTAACATTCCAATGTTTTTAATACTTAAGCCAAGAATTATCAATTGAAAAATATAGAGCATTAATCCTTGGAGCACCTTGTCAGGAACGAATAATAGCAAGCAGACAAAGCCCGAGGCAAGGAAGAACGTTTTAAAAACCAAATAAAACAAAATCTTGGCCGTGCTTGTTACCTGTTCCTTAACAGACTTAACAACCAGCATGCTTAAAGCTTCAATGGTAAAAAAGTGATTGAGTACGGCAGAAATAATGACAAATGAGAGCCACCAGGCATCCATATTACTGGGTAACCCGATATAAATAGCCAAACCCAGGTTTACGATAGTCCCTGAGGCATAGATGCTACTTTTTATTTTTTTTGACCATCCCATTCTTCACCATCAATATCAACGTTCCAACCACCACTGTTACCAGGATGATGAGAAGCACGTTCCATGAAATAATTTCATTTTGAACTAATTGATACAGCAGGAAGAATAGTCCGACAATGGTGGAGGGAAGGCCTACCGCCAAACCCATTACGATTAGAAACTTTTGGGATGAAGTCTTTTCTTTGCTCATCGCTTCCTTGCTACTCTGCGAGCATATAACGACTTAAGGCGAGCTCTTAAGACATCGGGGTTAGGGTAGCTAGGTAAAAGCGAATAATAAATATTATAGGCTTCCTTGAGCTTCTCATTTGATTCGTAGGCATTGGCGATCAGAAATTTAACCTTCACAATCAGATCTTTACGACGCTCCCGCTTAAGGTACTCATGCCAAAACTCAACTGCTTGATCCCAGTTCTGATTATAGAATTCAATTAATCCCATTTGATAAAACGCTTCAACGTAATAAGGGTTTGTAGGCTGGCTAAGCACCTTATTAAAAATTTCACGGGCTTTATTGTAACGACCCATTTCAAAATAGGATTCACCCACCCTGAAATAATAATAGTCGTAATTCTTTAACCTCGGTTTAACTTGCATTAAAACCTGATACGCCCGGACTGATTCATTATAATTTTTTGCAAAGCTGTAGTTAATATCGGCCATTTTTTCAAGTGACTTCACCTGCCATAATGGATCATCAACGTTTTCCACAATGAACTGGTAATACTTCAGAGCCTTAACCTGTTCATCCAGGTAAAGATAATAGATCTCGGCTAACTGATAGTTGATTTTAGTTTTAATGACTTTAGCTGGATTTTTCTTCAAAATTCGTTCGTAAAGCTCGACTGCCTTACCAAACTGCTGGTTATCGACGTACTTTTGAGCTGTCAGAATGTCCTGGTTGAGTCCTGAGGTAAAGTCACATGAACCTAACCCCAGGAGCACCAGAACTAATAGTAATTTACTGAACAGGCGTGCCAGATGGTTCGCCGGCCAAAGCGGTCTCATCATCGGTATCCAATATTTTTTCAACAGCGACGACTTTTTCATCCGGCTTGACGTTGATGAGTCGAACACCCTGAGTGTTTCTTCCAAGGAGAGAAATTCCAGAGATCTTAGTCCTGATAACCTGACCCTTGTCCGTAATGATCATAAGATCATCTTTATCAGTCACAGGTAAGATGCCCATTATTTCGCCAGTCTTCTCGGTAAGCTTCATGGCAAGAATGCCCTTACCACCGCGGGACTGCTTGCGATATTCTTCAGCACTTGAACGCTTACCATATCCACGAGAAGTTACTGTGAGGATTTCAGAAGTATCATCGATTACTTCCATCCCAATAACAACTTCGCCTTCTTCAAGGTTCATGCCCTTAACACCCTGGGAAACACGTCCCTGAGCACGGCAATCATCTTCATGGAAGCGAATTGACTTACCACCGGAAGAAGCAAGTAATACGTCTTTCTTACCATCAGTAATTCTAACGCCCAGGATTTCATCTCCATCGACGACCTTAATCGCCTTGAGACCGTTCTGGCGCATATTCTTGTATTCAGAAAGTTCAGATTTCTTCACGATACCTAGCTTGGTAGCAAAGATCAGGAAGCTTCCTTCCTGCTCACGAGGAACAGTAATAATTTCTTTTACCTTCTCATCAGCTGGAACATTAATAATGTTCACAACGTTACGACCCTTGGAAGTACGAAGACCTTCTGGAATCTGGTAAACCTTAATTGAGAACACAGTACCCTTATCAGTGAAGATCATGAGGGTATCATGAGTGTCCGCCGTAAAGATTGAAGTGTAGAAGTCTTCATCCAGGTCTGCACCCTTCACTCCTTTACCTCCACGCTTTTGAGAGCGGTAAGTATCGATCAGCATTCGCTTCATGTACCCTTTCTGGGTAATAGTCACGATGACTTCCTCATTCTTGATCAGGTCTTCCATCTGAATTTCATCAGCTTGAGCAATGATTTCAGTCTTACGGACATCACCGAATTTTTCTTTTATTTCAAGGAACTCGCCACGAATGATGCCTTTGATTTCTTCTTCAGAGCCCAAGATGCTCTCTAAGCGGGCAATCTCAGTCATGATGGTAGTATAATCAGCAATAATCTTGTCACGCTCGAGTCCTGTCAGGCGCTGTAAGCGCATATCCAGAACCGCTTGGGCCTGTATAGTTGAAAGCGCGAACCGCGACATCAACTGTTCTTTGGCCTGGGCAGGACCTTCTGCTTTCTTAACAAGCTCAACGATTGCGTCGATATTTTCAACCGCAATCTTTAAACCTTCCAGGATATGGGCACGCTCTTTGGCTTTTTTTAGCTCATAAGCAGTTCTGCGAATAACAATTTCACGACGATGTTCAATAAAGCAGAGAAGCTGCTCTTTCAGATCCATAACTTTCGGCTGACCATTATAGATCGAGAGAAAAATAATACCGAAAGAAACCTGCATCTGAGTTTGCTTATAAAGCCTGTTCAGCAGGACAGAAGCCTGTTCGCCGCGCTTAACATCGATAACAACTCGAATACCTTCACGTGAAGATTCATCGCGAATATCTGAAATGCCTTCGATAGCCTTCTCACGAACGAGATCAGCAATTTTCTCAATCAGCTTAGCTTTGTTAACCTGATAAGGAATTTCAGTGATAATTATTTTTTCACGATCATTCTTCCCAACTTCAATATCGGCCTTAGCACGAACTTGAATAACACCTTTTCCGGTGTGGTAGGCCTGCTTAATGCCGGCAGTTCCATGAATTGAACCAGAAGTAGGAAAGTCAGGACCTGGAATGATATTAATAAGATCATGAACTGTGAGAGCACCATCATCAATTAAAGCAAGAAGGCCGTTCATTACTTCAGTTAAATTATGCGGGGGAATATTGGTGGCCATACCAACTGCAATACCGGCGGAGCCGTTAATAAGCAGGGTAGGTACCTTCGTTGGAAGAACAGTAGGTTCCTGTAATGAACCGTCATAGTTATCCTGCCAATCAACTGTTTCTTTATCAATATCGCCCAAAATGTCATCTGCCATTTTGTGCATTCGAACTTCTGTATATCGCATGGCCGCGGCATTATCACCGTCAATAGAACCAAAGTTTCCCTGACCATCAATAATGGGATATCTCATAGAGAAATCCTGAGCCAGACGTACCATTGCTCCATAAACAGCAGAGTCACCATGCGGGTGATATTTACCAATAACGTCACCGACCACACGGGCCGACTTTAGATATGGTCGACTGTGATAATTGTTAAGCATATGCATAGCGAACAGAATTCTTCTGTGCACAGGCTTAAGTCCATCCCGGACATCCGGAAGGGCACGGCCAACGATTACCGACATCGCGTAATCAAGATAACAGCTTTTCATCTCATCCTGAATCAGCAGAGGAGAAATGTTTCCGTGGTTTGGAACTGAATTGTTGTTTTCGTCGCTCATTGATCTAATCCTTCAAAATTAAATATCGAGGTTTCTCACGTTCAGGGCGTTTGTTTCCACAAATTCTCTACGTGGCTCAACCTGGTCACCCATCAGGATAGAAAACACCTGATCGGCGTCAATAGTATCTTCGATTTTCACCTGAAGCAGCGTGCGGTTATTTGGATTCATTGTTGTGTCCCAAAGTTGCTCAGGGTTCATTTCGCCCAGACCCTTATAGCGCTGGATATAAGCACCTTGACGACCATCATTGGAGATAAAGGCCGAGAAGTCCTGAAGACCTTCATGCTTAGAAGTCGTATTATTATGTTTCAAGACGAAGCTGGATTTTAAGTAACGACGAATACCATCGTATTGATTAATCAGATCACCAAATTCATGGGATTCAGAGAAGTTAATACCAATGCGGAAATTCTTCGTTTTAAGGGCTGAAAGCACATTTGTACGTAGCTGATAGCCTAAGTTTTTAACATCTTCCTCAACGAACAATGTGTATTTCTTTAAGCTCACATGATTTTCATCATTCAATCTTTGCGACATCATCTTGGCGAAATCTTCCAGCTTAGTCTTGTCCTTCATTATGTCGGCTTTTAAGGTCCCATCTTCAACGAGGTTTCTTAAAAACTGAGCATCGTAGTGACGATCATAAGACTCAAGTGCATTGTTGTAATTTCTGAACTTGTTAACCAAGGCCTTGATGGCTTCAGCATCCATTTTCTGGCCATCAATTTCAACTTCACAGTCATGAAGGGCCGAAGACACCAGGTAAGTTTCAAGCTCACCAGTATCTTTCAGGTAACGCTCCATCTTGCCTTTCTTGTATTTAAACAGAGGAGGCTGGGCGATGTATAAGTGGCCACGTTCAACGATTTCTGGAAATTGACGATAGAAAAGTGTCAAAAGCAGCGTACGAATGTGCGATCCATCCACGTCTGCATCAGTCATGATCACAATTTTGTAATAACGAAGTCTGGTGATATCGAATGAATCCTTACCAATGCTGGTACCAATTGCCTGGACCAACATCTTAATTTCTTCGTTTGATAACATCTTGTCGTAACGGGCCTTCTCTACGTTAAGGATCTTACCCTTAAGTGGAAGTACGGCTTGCGTACGACGATCACGACCTTGCTTGGCCGATCCACCTGCGGAATCTCCCTCAACGATGTAAATTTCACAAAGTTCCGGATTTTTTTCCTGACAGTCGGCCATCTTTCCCGGAAGACCGGAGAAATCAAGGGCAGTCTTACGACGGGTAAGTTCACGTGCCTTACGGGCAGCTTCCCTGGCAGCAGCAGCATCCACAGATTTCTTGAGGATGATCTTACCGACAGTTGGATTTTCTTCGAGGTAAATCTTAAGCTTATCCCCAATAAGTGAGTTAACAATACCCTCAACCTCAGAGTTACCAAGCTTGGATTTGGTCTGTCCTTCAAATTGTGGATTTGTCAATTTGACCGATACAATCGCAGTCAAACCTTCACGCATATCATCCCCGGTGAGGGTGATTTTTACGTTTTTAAGAATGTTATTGTCTTTGGCGTAGTTATTAAGCACGCGGGTAAGAGCTGTCTTAAAGCCGGAAACATGCACACCACCTTCCGGAGTGTTGATGTTGTTGGCATAAGAGGTAAGTGTCTCGGAATATCCATCTGTCCACTGCATGGCCACTTCAACTTCGTAGTTCTCACGTGACTGAGTAAAATAAATCGGATCTTTATGTATCGGCGTCTTTGCACGATTTAAATATTGAACGAATTCTGCAAGACCACCTTCATAGTGGAAAGTCTCACTCTTATCATTACGCTCATCGCAGATGAGAATTTTAAGGCCCTTATTCAAGAACGCCATCTCACGGAATCGATTCGATAATGTGTCGTAGTTATACTCGTGAACTTCAAAAATTTCGTTATCTGCCTTGAAGGTAACGGTTGTGCCTGTTTCTTTAAGGTCACAGTCACCAACCACTTTCAGAGGTTCCTGGGCAACACCATAGGCGAATTCCAGACGATGTACTTTTCCATGCTTTTTAATTTCAATCCTGACCCATTTTGAAAGGGCATTTACGACTGAAGCACCTACACCGTGAAGACCACCGGAAACTTTGTAAGCTCCACCATCTTCATTGAATTTTCCGCCAGCATGTAGCTTGGTATAAACGATTTCCGCTGCTGAAACACCTTCACCAGGAACTAAGTCAGTTGGAATTCCACGTCCGTTATCTACAACAGTCATGGAGTTATCCACATGGATAATTACTTTGATTTCACTGCAGTAACCGGCAAGTGCTTCATCAACTGCGTTGTCTACGATTTCGTAAACGCAGTGATGGAAGCCACGGAATCCAGTATCACCGATATACATACCGGGACGCTTTCTTACGGCTTCAAGCCCTTCGAGAACTTTAATCTTGTCTGCATTGTATTCTGAACTAACTTTTGAGATAGAATCAGGAGTTTGATTCATTAAGGCGCTCCTATCCGTGGTTTAAACCAGCTTTCCTTGATCAATATAAAACTTCTTTGAATTTGGAATACGTTCCAATTCTTTACCAAAGTTTTCATTGGCGGTAGTGATCAAAACCTGGAATTGTTTTGTTTCCAGATATTTGACCAAATTTTCCCATCTCTGGCTATCCAATTCACCAGAAACGTCGTCAATAAGAACAATGGGATAAGAGGTAAATTTGTACCTAAAAAGCTCAATATAGGCAAATATTAAGCTCAGGAAGCCCATTTTCTGCTGACCTAAAGAACAGAACTCAAACGCATTGAGTCCATCAAAGCTAAAGATGCAATCATCGCGGTGCACTCCAACCTGCGTAATCTGACTTTTTATGTCGCTGGCTTCTTGATGACGATAAAAGTCAAAAATTTTCTGAGCATCCCAATGTAGAAAAAGGCTGTCTAGCTCAAGCTTTAAAACATGATCGTTAGAAAAAATAGCTTTATAAGTTGGAGTGATGTGATGGTTCAGCTCAATCATAAATTCATGTCGTTTCGTAGTCAAAATTTCCGAATAACTGGCAACCTGTTCGTCAATCGCACGAAGCTGGGTAGAAACGGTTTTTCCACCCATTCCCAGCACTGAATTCCTGAACCTGATAGATTTTTGAAATCGTCCTAATACCTGCCTGTATTCTGCATCCATTAATGACAAATGAGAATCAATCCACTGTCTTCGAAAAGTAGAACTGGTATGAAAGTGATACGAATCAAATGGATTTATGAAAACAGAAGCAGATGGAGCCTTGCCTTTATAAGGAACATTATTCAGGAATCTCTCTTCTAATTCCTCACTCACCCTGAGCGAGTATGCCTTTAATTCATTTCCGTCATCAAACACTGACTGAAGTATAAACTCAGGTTTTCCACCTTCTATATTAATCATTTGTGGATAAGAGGTATTTTTACGAAAAGATTTTTTATTAGTGATCAGGTAAATGGCTTCTAAAAGATTGGTTTTGCCATTTCCATTTTTACCCAGGATGCAATTTATTCCAGGGACAAATTCAAAGACATCAGAACCAATATTACGGAAATTTTGAACTTGTAATTTCTTTATTTTCCAACAATCCATCCACAATTACAGTTTAAGCGGCATAATAATTCCCAGAAACTCTGGAAGATCATCTGCCTTGATAACTACCGGGCTTAATTCATTGTTGAATTCAAAAGTAACATCAGTCTCATTAAGGACTGACAAACTCTCAATTAAATATTTAGCATTAAATCCAATTTCAGTTGCCTTGCCTTCATATCCAATAGGAAGCTTTTCTGTGGCCTGCCCAAGAGCTGGGTGATTGGTCGAAATAATCAGTTCACCTGGATGAATATTAAGCTTAATCCCATTAGTTTTTTCATTAGACAGGATCTTAATCCTCTTAACAGCATTTAAAACTGCATTACGGTCAATATGAAAACGATTAGTGGTCTTAGATGGAATAACAGTCTGGTACTTAGGATATTCGCGGGCAATAAGCCTGATCGATAAGAAGTACTCATTACGGGCATTAACGAACATAAATGAATCATCAAGCGATATTGAAACATCATCCTCAGGAAAGGTATCAGCAATCTTCTTAAGCTCGCTAATGCCCTTACGAGGAATGATTACCCCATCTACCAGGAATTTATTATCCCCGAGGAATTCATTGGTATCCAGAAGTGCAAGCCGGTGACCGTCAATAGCAACTGAACGAAGCTTCTGATCCATTAGCTGCAGGAAGATACCATTTAGGTACAATCTTGTTTCATCAGTTGAAATCGCATGAGATGTTTTATTGATGATATGGGAAATCTGTTTTGTTTTTAAACGGAATTCAGTGCTCTGATTTTGAAAACTTAATTGTGGAAATTCATCGGGACTTGTTATCAGAAGTGAATAATTAATGTTTTTACATGAGAGATTTAAAAGATTGGAGTTATCAACACTGAGAACGACATCATCGTTAGGAAGTTCCCTTAAAATATCAGCGATATTCTTGCTATTAATGCAGAAACTACCTTCACCTTCGATATTACAATTTAATAAAATTTTAGCAGATACTTCCAGGTCAGTTGCAATGAGTTCAAGCTTCTGACCATGAGATCTTATCAGGCAATTTGTAAGGATTGGACGAGAGTTTTTCTTATCAACTACGGATAGGACTTTATTTATTGCTTCTCTAAGCACGTTAGCTTGAATAGTAAGTTTCATTTTATTTTCCTTATACGGGTCACAAGGTTTTAACTTTTGCTACACGGTTAATCAAGTCTTGCCTGAGAGCTTTAAATTTCTTTATCCCTCTCTTTATATATATTTATATTAAGATCTTATGATGATAGCTGGGACAGTGTTGATGGATTTTGGCGTCGTCTTTAATATTCATCACTTAAGCTTTGTTCCTGATCTTTTAATTAACAGTGCTTGTAAAATTCTCGGCCAGTTCCTTCGTATATCTTTATTAAAAAGTTGATAAGTTAACAGTCCATCCACATAAATATTATAGTTACGCGGTATCCACTAAAAAGGCCCAACTTGGATTATTTAAGTCTTTAAGCGTTGGCCTTTTTTATCCACAAATTTGTCCACATTGTGGATGGATAACGTGTTGATCAACACTCATCAACACTTTGGGATGTTGATATGTTCATCTGATTATTCATTTGAAGGCCGACTATTCATCCTTCAACATTTCTATAAACGTGGAAAGCGTTAATTCGTGGAGAACTTTTTAAGAGTGTTGATGAATGTGGATAAGTTCTAGAGTTGCTTTTCGATTTCAAGCAACTGCTGGGCTAAGTGAGTGTCGATTTTAATTCTATCAGTGATAGTTTTAATCGCATGCAAGACAGTTGAATGATCTCTTCCAGAAAAATAATGACCATTTTCTTTCAGGGTAGGGCGCAGCATTTTACTAACAAGATACATTGATACCTGGCGGGCGAGCGCTACTTCTTTAGTCTTGGCCTTTCCGCGCAGATCTCCAATGGGAATTTTATAATAATTGGCAACATTTTTTGAAATGCTCTCAATGGTTACATTCTTTTGATTCTCAAGCTCTTCATTCAGTTTTAAATGCTCTTTTGCTACTTCAAGGTCAATATCCACCTTCAATACGGATGAAACGGCACCTAGCTTTACCAGGCAACCCTCAAGCTCGCGTATGTTGCTCTTCACGCATTTTGCGATCAGGTTAACTACGTCGTCACTTAGATACATGTCTTTTTCAATGGCTTTTTTCTTTAGGATTGCTATGCGTGTTTCGAGATCAGGCTGCTGAATCTCTACCGGCAAGGCCGATGAAAGACGAGTCCGGATTCTATCCTCGAGGCCGTCAATTTCCTTTGGGATCTTGTCTGATGTAAAAACCAGCTGCTTACCACGCTCAATCAGCTCATTGAAGATGTGGAAGAACATTTCCTGAGTCGTCGTTTTATTTTTCAGCTCATGAATGTCATCGATCACAAGTAGGTCTGTGTTCTCTGTATATTTTCGCCTGAAATCATAAGACTTATTAGACTTAATGGATTCAACCATCTCATTCATAAATCGATTAGCCGATGTCATGCAAATACGGGTGCTGGGATTTCGATTCTGTATGTAGTTGGCAATGGCGTGGATTAAGTGAGTCTTACCAAGTCCAGAGTTCCCGTAAATATAGAGTGCGGGATAAGCCTTTCCTGGATCTTTCGCTACGGCCATGGAAAAAGCGTGGGCAATATTATTTGAAGGTCCAATAATGAAATTATTAAAGGTCTTTATAGGATCGATCTGACCCGAAGTGACTGGACTCTGATGCTCCATAACTTTAGATTCAATGGCATTGAGCTTATCGTCCTTAGTGGGCTCCAGATCTTCCATGAAAAACGTGCTGTTTTTCACACTGTCTGGTTTTTTATTTTTATAGCTACTTTTAAGAATGTTCTCGTTATTAGAACTCAAGCTTGTAGTACTTATAGGTCCTGAACCCAAAACCTGTATTCGGACTTCGTAGTCTTTTCCCAGAATTTTTGAGAGTGACCGACCAACCGTGTCAAGGTAATGGGTTTCTACCATTTTCTTGATAAAACTAGTGGTAACGACAAAATCAACTGTCCCGTTATTGATGGCTGAAATAGTGAAAGTGTTTGCGAAGTAAGCTTGAAACTTATTGGAATTGATCATTTCTTTGATATGTTCCAGCAGTTCTTCTGTAATAGATTTCAATTCTTCAGAATTAAATTCAGAGGAGTCCCTGGTCATTGGGGAACTCTCATTATTGAGTTCGCTTAGGGCTTTTTCTATTATGACAGGGCTAACTTCTGGGGTACCGTTCTGGCTTAAGCCATCGAGTTTGAAGAAGTGATTGAGAAACTTTTGTGTCATTATTATACAAATTTGATTGAGGTGTTTTTTAAAGTTGGACAGAATTAGCATTACTGCCTTTTTTAAGCAATCCAGTACCTCTAACAAGAACTTACTCTAACGCTTTGGTTTACAAAAATTATTGACCCAAATAGGAAATTACTGTAATAAAGTGGCTTCCTAAAAATAGCACCGTAAATATAGAAGGGCGTTTTATATGAGTATGCAAAAAAGAACATGGCAACCGAAGAAGCTTAAGCGTCTCCGTGGTCATGGATTCCTGGCAAGAATGGAGACTGTAGGCGGCAAGAAAGTAATTGCTCGTCGTCGTGCTAAAGGCCGCAAGCTGTTATCTGTTACGACAGGAACTAAGTAATTTTTAGATGAGTTCATTAGCCTCCTTTGGCTTTCCGAAATCTCTCAAGCTTACTAACAAAAAAGACTTCGAATACCTTCGTGAACAAAGCTCTCGTAGCTTTGTTCATCCGTTGGTCTGTTTTCATAAGCCTTCGCGTCTTCCGGTCAGCCACTCCAGGATAGGATTCAGCATTTCCCGCAAAATTGGTAAGTCTCACGACCGCAACCGATACAAGCGTCTTTTAAAAGAGGCTTACAGGTTGCATGAGAATCTTAAATTGATCCCCAAGGATATGCTGGTTGTGATTATTAAGACCCCAGATAGCGAGGAGCAGTTACTGAATGCCTTTCAGAGACTTGCAAAAATGCTATGAATCGCCTTTTTATCCTGCTTATTCGAATCTACCAGATCTTCCTTTCTCCTCTGTTAGGGGCCAACTGTCGCTTTTATCCGAGCTGTTCACAATATTCTAAAGAATGCTTTAAGAAGTTTTCCTTACCTAAAGCTTTATGGTATTCATCTCGGCGAATTTGCAAATGTCATCCATATCATCCGGGCGGGGTAGACCTCGTGCCGTGACGTAATATTTATTGGAGATTTCATGGGTTCTGAACAAAGAAATGCTTTATTGGCCGTAGTTTTATCCGGTCTCATTCTTTTCGGCTGGCAATACTACTTTGCCCCCCCAAAACCAGCTGGTGGTCCTATAGAACCAGCGGTTCAAACAAATACTGCCCCTACAGGACCACAATCAACCCCGGCAGGACCCCAAGCGGCTGGTCCTATAGAACCAGTAGCAGCTGAGACCTATGAGCTAACTGGCTCAAACGTGGCAGTAAAATTCACAAATTCATTGGCGGTAGAACATTTTTCTAACCCTCAAGCAGCTTTCAAATTTGAAAATATAGCCGGATCTGATAGACCATTAAAAGTGGAATTTGACCTAGGTCAGGGGTTTAAGACTCTAAGCTTTGCCAAGACTGAGACAGCGAACAAGTTTTACAATGCTGAAAACGATATCACTCTCACCACTGGGGTGGATGATAAGGGTGTCGCTAATTTTAATCTCACGTCTCCCAAAGATTTCAGATACCGCCTTACATTTAAGAGTAAGGAGCTGAAACTTGAGAATGGTCAGGAGCGTGTTTTCTCGTATTACACCAATGAACTTGAGCATCTTTCAGTAGGTTCCGAAGAGACCGGAGACAAGGCCATTAAGTGGGCCGGTATTGATTTTAACTATCACCTGTTTGGATTGTATTTCGAGAAAGAACCAAACCTGCTTTTCAAGAACAATGTTGATGGTACTTTTTCCCTATATCCAAGCAAGGCAGCTAAGTCGCTTAACTATAATCTCATCTACGTTAAGAAAGAATATAATTACCTCTCTTCACTCGGAAATCACCTGAAGCATGCGGTTGATTTTGGTATCTGGGGTTTTTTTGCTGAATGGATTCTCAAGGGACTACAATTCTTTTATACCTGGTTCCCTAACTACGGCGTATCAATCATCTTGCTTACGATGCTCATAAGAATCATTACTTTTCCGCTTCAATATAAGTCATTTGTGAGTATGAAAAAGCTGCAATTGGTGCAGCCGGAACTTACAAAAATCCGCGAGAAATACAAGGAAGATCCACAGAGAATGCAGAAAGAGAGCATGGAGCTTTTCAAGAAATCCGGTGCAAATCCTATTGGGGGATGCCTGCCACTTCTCTTGCAGATGCCGGTCTTTTTTGCCTTCTATAAAGTACTTTATTCAGCAGTGGAATTAGTAGATGCACCATTCATACTTTGGTTGCATGACCTTAGTAACAAGGATCCCTACTACGTTCTTCCTGTACTCATGACGGGAGCGATGTTTCTTCAGCAGAAGCTTACTCCCAATACAATCTCTGATCCAGTTCAGAAGAAAGTTATGATGTTCATGCCACTGGTGTTCGGCTTCATCATGAAGGACCTTCCTTCTGGACTTTCACTGTATATCTTCGTTTCAACCATCTTTGGTATTCTTCAGCAGTTGATTGTCTTCAATGCTAAGTCGAGTCCTAAACCTGTTGTTGTTGCGTGAAGTTTCTCTATTCGGACGATCCCGTCATAGCTTGCAGCACTGGTAATCATGCTCATGCGGCCATGGCGGTTCTCCGGATCTCTGGATTTAAGGATATTTCCGCCTTTCAACCTTTTTTCCGCCTGAAACTTTCCAAAATTGAGTCGAGACGGGTCTATTACACCAGTCTCCTCTCAGATTCTGTTCACCTCGATGATATTTGCCTTACATTTTTCGAAGGTCCCCGTAGCTATAATGGTGAAAACATCCTTGAACTCTCAGTTCATGGTAATACCCTCAATGTAGAACGGATTATGGAGCTTTTTATAAATAGGGGAGGGTGCAGGCTGGCCGCCCCGGGTGAATTCACTTATCGCGCCCTCAAAAACAAGAAATTGATACTTTCTCAGGTTGAAGGCCTGGATTTATTTTTAAACGCCAATACTGGATATGCCCTGGACCAAGGCCTTTCACTTTTAAACGGCGATCTCCAACAAATTTACCAGGAAATTTACGAACTCTTTATGCGCCATAAGGCTGCCCTGGAGCTTTCGATTGATTTTCTTGAGGATATGGGCGAGGAAGCAGCCGAAAAGCATTTTAACACCTCCCTGGAGCTTTTTGCCGCTAAGTTTAATACCTTAGTCAGAAGAGTTCAGCCCATGGACCACCATCTGGTCCAGCCTGAGATCACACTTGCTGGCCTTCCTAATTCAGGGAAAAGTTCCTTATTCAATATTCTCCTGGCTCACGACAGGGCTATAGTTTCTCCGATTGCGGGAACCACCAGGGACTATCTTTCTGAAAGTCTCGTTATTGAAAATGTTAAATATCGCCTGGTAGACACTGCGGGACTTCGGGATTCATCTGACGAAGTTGAAGCTGAAGGTATCCGCCGTACCAAGAAAAAGTTAAACGAGAGCTTTTTTTCCATTCTTCTTATTAACCCACTTCAGTTAGTAGAAGGTTTTGCTGAATTACTAAACCATCCTTTTGATCTCATTTTATTCACCCATGCGGATTGTCCCGGCTTTAAAGAAGCTCGAGAAAAGTTGGTTTCACTCTTTCCAAAACTTGGTCCTATGGGGGCAATTAATCTTCTTGGAACTGATAAAAAGTGGGAAGGTAAGGTATTCGAGATGGTAAACAATAAATACTTAGCCGCGGTTTCTGATAAACCAATTTTATTGGAAAGGCATAAGTCTTTAATATTAAAAGCCAAAAATAGTCTTGAAAGTTACCAGAATACAGCCACTTACGAGAAAGATATTGCTATTTTGTCTGCAGAATTAAATTCTTTGGGACATTGCATTTCTGAACTCATAGGTATAATTTCACCAGATCAGATCCTGAATTCTATTTTTTCTAGCTTTTGCATAGGGAAATAAATTGTTCCACGTGGAACAAATGAGGCTAAAAATGTTCGACATTATTGTCGTTGGCGGTGGACATGCAGGTGTTGAAGCAGCTCATATTGCCTCACAATTTCAACTGAAAGTTGCGATCATTACCTTGCCGGGAATTGGTTTAGGATCTGCTCCTTGTAATCCTTCGGTCGGTGGAGTTGGAAAAGGACAAGTAGTTCGAGAGCTGGATGCGCTTGGTGGTGTGATGGGAATTCTCGCAGACAAGGCAGGAATTCAATACCGTGTTTTAAATGATTCGAAAGGATTCGCAGTACAATCAACTCGAGTTCAGATTGATAAAGATTTATATTCTGAAGCCGCAGAACAATTAATCTTAAAGATTCCCAGCATTACAGTGATTAGAGAAAAGGTTACGGGCATCTCAAATGGGGATGAAGGATTTACTGTAACAACGGATGTTCGGTCCTATAGGACCAAGAAAATCATCATTACAGTAGGCACTTTTCTCAATGGAAAGCTTCATACGGGCCCTGAGCAAACTTTTGGGGGTAGGGTAGGCTGCGTTCCGTCTGCCGGGCTTGAGGACCTATTTACGGCCGTTTTAACCCGTCCACAGCGTTTTAAGACCGGAACGCCTCCAAGATTGGATAAAAACACGATAAATTACTCAAAACTAGAAGAACAGCCATCTGATTCGTCAGTTCGCAACTTTCACTGCATGAATGATCCATTTGAAAGATGTGTTCGCCAAGTTTCTTGTTATCTTGCTCGAACTAATAACGATACGATGGAAATTATCAGGGCAAACAAAGAGAAAAGTCCCATGTTTAATGGGCAAATTAAAGGCGTGGGTGCCAGATATTGTCCTTCCATAGAGGATAAAGCCTACAGATATCCAGATAAAAACGTACACCATGTGTTCATTGAGCCAGAAGGTTTAGAGCTAGATACGATGTATCCTTCAGGGATTTCCTCTTCTTTGCCTAAGGAAGTGCAAAAAGAATACGTTAAAAGCATCGAAGGCTTAGAAAATGCCGAGATTTTGGTCTATGGATATGCAGTAGAATACGATGTTGTAGATACAACCACTCTCAAAATGACCTTAGAGCACAATCATATTGAAAATTTATACTTTGCAGGCCAGGTAAATGGAACATCAGGTTACGAAGAAGCTGCCGGACAGGGTTTTATGGCCGGAGCGAACGCAGCACTTAAGCTGCTTGGGCTTGATCCGCTTGTTTTGAGTAGGCATGAAAGCTACATTGGGGTCATGATAGAGGATTTAACCTCAAATACGAGGGATGAACCCTATAGACTGTTCACTGCACGCTCCGAAAATCGACTTTTTATCAGGGAAGACAACTCATTAATGAGAATGTTCCCTTATCGATCGCAGTTCTTATTAAATACACCCCTTGATCAATACCAACGAGAATTCTTGCAGGAGTACAAAGTGCTCTTTGACTACTGTGATGAAGCCATGATCTCTGAAAACTCCCCATTAATGACTGAATTCTCGGGAGAAGGGGATCTTCAGAGGCTTAATCGGCGTATGACTATCACGGAAGTCCTCCGTCAGGGCTGGTTAAACCCAATTTTAAGCCTGGAAAGGATTTTAAGTAGTCACGGCATGGTCATCGCAGGTGATTTGATCCGTACAGTGGCTATTTCTAAGAAATATGATGGTTATATCAAGCGCTCCGAAGGACAACACGAGAAATTGAAGAAGATGGATGGAATGAAGCTTAAATGGGAAGACATTTGCACTTCCAGCAACATCTCTTTTGAGTGTCGCCAGCGAATTGCCAGGATAAAACCAGAAACTTTCGGGCAATTGAAGCTTATAGAGGGGATTCGTCCCGCTACTCTGGCAGTCGTAGCAGCGAGGGCCTTATAATGTTAGATTTCTCTATTCGTTACCTACATGTTCTCAATACAAAGCTTGCGGGCCTAAATTTAACGAAGATCCTTGAGCCAGATGATTTTTACAACAAACAGATCTTGGATTCGATCAATCCTTATCTCCAATCAGAGCTTTTTAAGAGCGAAGTCCAAAGAACAGGGGTAGTAGTCGATGTGGGCTTTGGAGGAGGATTTCCTATACTCCCCTTGGCGAAATTACTTCCGGACATAAAGTTCGTAGGTGTGGAAACTCGTAGAAAGAAAGCGGATGCTGTTCGATTAATTGCTGAAGAGCTTGGGCTTACTAATGTGACTTTGGTTCATTCTCGATTAGAAGATTTTCTTTTTGATCGGCCTGCCACAATTACTTTCAAGGCCGTCGGTACTGTAAAAGATTTCCTTCCTATTATTCATAGAACAAATAAAGATCTATCTGTGTTTTTCTATAAGGGTCCAAACTTCATGGAACTCGAAGGAAAATCTTTAGAAAAACTTGTTTCTCAGTGGAAGCTGCAAGAGATTCAAGAGATAAAGGTGCCTTGTACTGAACAAAGATTTTTGGTTTCATTTAAAGCACAAAATGTTCCACGTGGAACAGTTAAAACGCTTGTCAAACTATCTGAATTTATTTAAAAATAGACCCTTCTCAACCTTTTTCCGCGAGGACTAAATGGCTAAAATAATTGCGATTGCAAATCAGAAAGGCGGGGTTGGAAAGACGACAACATCAGTCAACTTAAGTGCATGTCTTGCTGCCGCAGAGCGCAGTACTTTGTTGATAGATTTGGACCCTCAAGGTAACGCTTCTGCTTGTCTTGGTATTGAAAAAGAAACTTACTCAAAAGCTAATATTTATCACGCTCTCATAAATGAAGAGAACTTTGAGAGCTGTATTTATAAAACAGAGTTGCCCCTATTGGACATTTGTCCCTCCAACAATGACCTGGTTGGAGCCGAGCTTGAACTGGTGCATATGTTTGCCCGCGAGAACAAGCTTAAAACGGCCCTGGAGGCGATTCAGCACAAATATGACTACATCATCATAGACTGTGCTCCCTCCCTCAATTTGCTCACTGTAAACGCCTTTACGGCGGCACAGAGTTATTTGGTTCCAATGCAGACTGAATACCTGGCGATGGAAGGCCTCTCACAGCTTCTGAACACTGTTCGCCTTATTCGTGCTTCGCTTAACCCGAAACTCAGCCTGGAAGGCATTTTGCTTACCATGTACGATTCACGAAACAATCTTTGTAAGTTAGTTGCGAATGATCTTAGTGCCCACTTCAAGGACGATATCCTCAAGTCAATCATCCCTAGAAACGTAAAGCTTTCCGAGTGCACAAGCTTTGGTAAGCCAATCATTCTTTATGATATTACCTCGAAGGGAAGTGAAGCTTATCTTTCACTCGCTAGAGAGATCATTTTGAAATCTGAGAAGAGACCAGAAACTCCTCAGGCCAAGATCCCACAAGTTGTGAACCCACAGATTCCTAAATTTGAAGACTATCAAGTCAATTCCAAGGATCAATAATTATGCAAAAATCAAAACCGCAACTTGGTAAAGGCATGGCAGCTCTTCTTGGTGGAGCACCTGCAGGCTTTAACGATGCACCGGCAGCTCCTGCCGCCCCTATAGAACCACAAAAAAGAGAAATCAAATTCGAAACTCAGCCTCTATTGGTTGATGTAGACAAGATAGTTGCCAACAAAGGTCAGCCAAGAAAGATCTTTAAGGAAAAAGACTTGTTGGAATTAGCTGAATCCATCAAGGAAAACGGTGTGATTCAACCTATTTTAGTTGTCGAAAAAGATGGGGTATTTGAAATCATAGCTGGTGAACGCCGTTACCGCGCATCTAAGCTGGCCGGTTTAACAAAAATCCCGGTTGTTGTTAAGCGTGCGACTAAAAAAGATGTTCTGGTGATGTCGATCATTGAAAACGTACAGCGTGCAGATTTAAACTGCGTGGAAGAAGCCCTCGCTTACTTTCAATTGATGAATGAGTTTGAATTAACCCAGGAAGAAGTAGCAAAGAAAATCGGAAAAGAGCGTTCCACCATAGCTAATTTTCTGCGTGTGTTGAAGCTTCCGAAAGAAATCATTGTTGCATTACAAAAAGAGCAACTTTCATTCGGGCATGCGAAAGTTTTAGTTTCATTAAGCGATGATGAGACAATCAGACGTCTTGCTAATGAAGTCATCACTAAGAACTTATCTGTGAGAGAACTGGAAGAAATTGCAAAAAAATCAAAGAAGAGTTCAAAAAAGCCGGATAGCAATAAGTTTATTGCCGAGCAGTACGGCCAGTTAAGAAATAAACTCGAATCTAAGACAGGCTACCATTTTGATGTGAAATCAAAATCCAATGGTGGCGGGGAAATAGTGATCAAATTTGGCAATGAAGCCGAATTTAATGATATATTTGCTTATCTGATGAAATAAAGACGGAGTTTACTTGGCCAAGAAAAACGATATTTGCGCCATCATTGAAGAAGGTTGCAAATTTGAGGGAAACCTCTCATTTAGCGGAACTGTGCGCATCGCAGGTTACGTAAATGGGAGTATTTTTTCCAATGACACGCTCATTATTTCTGAGGGTGCAGTAATTAACGCTGATATTAATGCCAATATTGTAATCATTTCTGGTTCAGTAAAAGGGACTGTTAAAGCTTCTTCCCGCGTGGAAATTAGACGCCCCGCTAGATTCGAAGGAACCGTAACAAGCCCGAGTCTAATAGTTGAAGAGGGCGTTATTTTCCATGGCATAACAAAGATGAAAGACAAAAAGTAGCCCTAATTCTCTTGACGGATTCCCAGCACAAGCTTAAAAAAATTACAGCAAATTTAAATTGATTCACTCGAAGGTTAAACCATGGAAACGGTCCAGGCTATCTTCACGCAGTTGGGCGTGAATAACTCATTGTTACCGCAGTTTATTATTATTTTCGTAGTTTTCATGTTGGCGCAATTCTTATTTCTTGGAAGACTTCAGGAAGTGCTTGAAACGCGCGAAGAGAAAACTGTGAAGCTTGAAAACTCTGCTGATGAAACAATTGAAAACGTTACTAAGATGCAGGCTGAATATAAAGAAAAGCTCGGCCTGGCACAAAGTGAAGCTTTGAAAATCGCTACTGATAAGAAATACAAGATTTCAAATAAGTACATTGACCAGTATAAGCAAACTGAACGTGAAGTTAATCAGTTCGTAGATCAGACAAGAAACGACAACCGCAAGGAAGTTGAACAGAGTAAAGAAATGTATCTTTCAGAAACAAGTACTCTGGCACAGTCTCTGGTTCAGAAAATTCTTCAATAAGGAAGTCTATGCGTTTTTGGACAGCTTACACTTTTATGGCCCTTGGAATTGCAACTAAAGCATGGAGCAGCGGCGATGGTGCACACCATGGTTCAGCAGCTGATCTTATAGCTCCTGCCGTGAATGTAGCCATTTTGGCGGGACTTCTTATCTGGAAATTAAAAGGTCCCCTCAAGAGCTACTTTGATAAACAAGCCGATGAAGTATCAAATACACTCGAGCGTGCAAGCCTTAAGACTAAAGAAGCACAGATGATGATGGAGAATGAAAAGCGTAAGCTGGCCAATCTTCAGCAAGAAGTTAAGCAGATCAATGCCCAGTCTGAAACTGATGTTCTTTATTTTGAAAAAAACCTTTCTAAAGAGACTGAAGAGAAAACACATAAGTTAAAGACTGACGCCAATTCAAAGATCCAGGCCGACAAGAAAGCGATGATGGATGAATTGAACGCACAATTGCTCGACCAGGTAATCAGCCAGGCCAAGCAGACAATTAAGACAAACAAAGAATATCAAAGCAAGGCTTCAGCAAAGCTGCTTAAAGGATTATAATAATGAGAGAACAAGCTGTTGCAAAAGTTTATGCAAAATCTATTCTTGAATTAGGTGATGAAGCTAAAGTACAGATTGCTGACGAGCTGACTCGTTTCACTGAAGTTATCAATGGCTCAAATGAACTTGAAAATGTCCTCTTCCTCCAGGTGTTTACACTTGAGGAGAAGAAAGCTGTTTTCAACCAAGTGGCAACCAAACTTAATCTTTCACCACTTACGACTCAGGTAGTATCTTTCCTGATCGATGAAAACCGAATTAACATTCTTCCTTTGATCTTCAAGGAAATTATTGTCATGGATGATGACCGCAAGGGCTTTATCAAAGGCACAATTGAAGGTAACGGAACAGAAATCGATCCTGCATTTAAGGCCAAGATTGAAGCTTTTCTGAAAGAGAAGCTGGGCCGAACTCCGGAACTTAAGTACGTCACTAATACAAATGTGACTGCTGGCTATAAGGTTGTAGTGGAAGACCTACAGCTGGATGCATCTCTGGACAATCAACTTGAACAATTTAAACAATCAGTATTAAGCGATAAATAAACCCAACAAGGGAAGGGATCTTAGATGAGTACATCAATTAGACCTGAAGAAATCACAGGAATTATCAAAGAGCGCATTGCTAACTTTGAGTCACGCCTGCTTATGAACGAAATCGGCACAGTCCTCACCATTGGTGACGGAGTTGCACGAGTATTTGGATTAAAAAACGTTCTCGCTGGAGAGCTCGTAGAGTTCGACGGTGGAGTTAAAGGTATGGTTCTCAGTCTTGAGGCCAATAACGTTGGTATCGTTGTTCTTGGTGACGACGCCAAGATTAAAGAAGGCTCAACTGTTAAGCGTACAGAGAAAATCGTATCTGTTCCAGTTGGAGACGCTCTCCTTGGTCGCGTTGTAAACGCAATCGGTGAGCCGATCGATGGTCAGGGCGAAATCAACTCTAAAGAGTTCAGGAACATCGAGATCAAGGCTCCGGGAATTATTGCCCGTAAGTCAGTTCACGAGCCAATGCAGACAGGTATCAAGGCAATCGATGCCATGATTCCAATCGGCCGTGGTCAGCGCGAGCTTATCATTGGTGACCGTAAGACTGGTAAGACAGCAGTTGCTGTTGACACCATCATTAATCAGAAAGGTAAGGGCGTTGTTTGCGTTTACGTGGCTATCGGCCAGAAGCAATCAACTGTTCGTCAGGTTTACCAGAAGCTTCTTGAAGCAGGTTCTCTTGAATATACAATCATCGTCTCAGCAACTGCTTCTCACTCTGCTCCACTTCAGTATCTTGCCCCGTACACAGGCTGTACAATGGGTGAGTACTACCGTGACATTGGTAAGCATGCATTGATTGTTTACGACGATTTGACTAAGCAGTCACAGGCTTACCGTCAGCTTTCTCTTCTTCTTCGTCGTCCTCCAGGACGTGAAGCATTCCCGGGAGACGTTTTCTATATTCACTCACGTCTCCTCGAGCGTGCTTGTAAAGTTAACGATGAATTGGGTGCAGGATCTCTTACTGCTCTTCCGATCATTGAAACTCAGGAAGGCGACGTTTCGGCATACATTCCTACAAACGTTATTTCGATTACAGACGGTCAGATCTACCTAGAGTCAGACCTTTTCAACTCTGGTATCCGTCCTGCGGTTAACGTGGGTCTTTCGGTTTCACGAGTTGGTGGTGCTGCCCAGATTAAAGCAATGAAGAAAGTTGCCGGTACTCTTCGTCTTGACCTTGCTCAGTATCGCGAGCTTGCAGCATTTGCTCAGTTCGGTTCTGACCTTGATGATGCTACTCAACGCCAGCTTAATCGTGGTGCTCGCTTAGTTGAACTTCTTAAGCAGGCCCAGTATTCACCTATGGATGTTATTGATCAGTCAGTTTCAATCTTTGCTGCTACTAAGGGCTACTTTGACTCTGTTCCTGTTAATAAAATCCGTCAGGTTGAAACAGATATGCTTGCTCACCTCAATTCTCGCCACGCAGATCTTATGAACGGCATGAGAAAAGAGAAGCAAATGAGTGCTGAACAAGAATCTAAGATTGTAGATCTTATTAAGACATTCGTTGCGAGCTATAAGGTTTAATTTTAAGGATTAATTGCCATGGCAAATATTAAAGAGCTAAAGAAAAAGATCAAGAGTACCAAGGGTACTTTTAAGATCACTAAGGCCATGAAGCTTGTCTCAGCCGCAAAGCTGGGTAAGGCCCAAAGCCGAATCTTAGGTCTTCGTCCGTATTCAACTGAGTTGGAAGAAACTGTTAAGACGGTTTCTGCCCTTTCACTTGAATACAAAAATACTTACTTCACAACGAACCCTGAAAATAAACAGGCAATCGTTTTGGTGATCTCGTCTGATAAGGGCCTTTGTGGTGGATACAATTCGCAACTGGCCAAGACTATCAAGCGTTTCACCCTTGAAGAAAGAGGCGATGAAGATCTTAAGTTCGTGTGGATTGGAAAGAAAGTAAGGGACCTGCTTCAGAAAGAAGTCAATTCCGGAAAGACATTCACATTCACTAAGAATGAACCAACTTACGAAGAAGTTAGGAAAGTAGCAGATGAGTTGGGGGCCATGTTTATTAGTGGCGAAGTAGGCAAGGTATACGTTGCTTACAATTCGTTTGTGTCTGCGATCGCATTTGATTCAAAGGTAAGACAACTTCTTCCTATGCAGGTTTCTGAAACAGAAATCGAGCGTATCAAGTCGAAATACCCTTATGACTTCAAATATGAGCCAGGAGCTGATGAAATCCTCGACACTTTGGTGCCGGAAGTATATCTCACTACAGTTTATACCTGTGTGCTTGATGCGATTGCCTCTGAGCATGGCTCTCGAATGAATGCGATGGAAAATGCTTCAAAAAACAGTAAAGAAGTTATTAAAAAATTATCGTTAAAAATGAATAAGATGAGACAGGCCAGAATTACAACCGAGTTGATCGAAGTTGTTTCCGGTGCTGAATCTCTGAACGGTTAAGGAGCATTTAAATGGAAAACTCAGGTATCATTCGACAAGTGTTGGGACCTGTAATCGACGTTGAGTTTGCCAATGGCAAGCTTCCAGCGCTTTACAACGCTCTCAAGATCACGAACAAGACTCTTACTGGTGGAAATGAAAACCTCACAGTAGAAGTGGCTTCTCACCTTGGTAACAACATGGTTCGTTGTATCGCTATGGATGCAACAGAAGGTCTTTCAAGAGGACTTCCTGTTCGTGACACTGGCGCGCCTATCCAGGCACCAGTAGGTCGTGAATGTCTTGGACGTATTATTAACGTTATCGGCGAGCCAGTTGATGAAATGGGCCCGCTTAATAACAAGAAGAGCTATCCGATTCACCGTGAAGCTCCGAAGTTCGCTAACCAGTCTACCAAGAAAGAAGCATTCTTTACTGGTATTAAGGTTATTGACCTTCTTGCCCCTTACCTTAAGGGTGGAAAGATTGGTCTCTTCGGCGGTGCTGGTGTGGGTAAGACAGTTCTTATTATGGAACTAATTAACAACATTGCTACTCAACACGGAGGCTTCTCGGTTTTCGCTGGTGTGGGAGAGCGTACTCGTGAGGGTAACGATCTTTGGCACGAAATGAAAGAGTCAGGGGTTCTTGAAAAAACTGCACTCTGTTACGGCCAGATGAACGAGCCACCCGGAGCACGTGCTCGTGTTGCCTTGACTGGTCTTTCACTCGCAGAATATTTCCGCGATGAAGAGAAGCAAGACGTTCTCTTCTTCGTAGATAACATTTTCCGCTTTACCCAAGCGGGATCTGAAGTTTCGGCACTTCTCGGTCGTATTCCTTCGGCCGTGGGTTACCAGCCTACACTTTCTACTGAAATGGGGGCCATGCAAGAGCGTATTACATCTACCAATGATGGATCGATTACATCTATTCAGGCCGTTTACGTTCCTGCGGATGACTATACCGATCCAGCTCCTGCTACGACGTTTGCTCACTTGGATGCAACAACAGAGCTTTCACGTTCAATCGCTGAGCTTGGAATTTACCCTGCTGTGGATCCTCTTTCTTCCTCTTCAACGATTCTTACTCCAGATATCGTTGGTGATGATCACTACAATACTGCCCGACAGGTTCAGTCAGTGCTTCAAAAATATAAAGAGCTTCAGGACATTATTGCCATTCTTGGTATGGATGAGCTGTCTGAAGATGACAAGAAGCTGGTTGGTCGCGCACGCAGAATCCAGAGATTCCTTTCTCAGCCATTCTTCGTTGCTCAACAGTTTACCGGTATTCCAGGTCAGTTCGTTAAAATTGAAGACACAATTAAGGGCTTCAAAGCTGTTCTTTCAGGTGAAGTTGATCACCTTCCAGAGCAGGCTTTCTACCTCGTTGGTGGCTTAGCGGACGTATTCGAAAAAGCTAAAAAGCTCTCTGAAGGGAAGTAATTATGGCAGCAGCCTTTAAACTCAATCTTTTCACACCTAAGGGTGTGATAGTTAAAGATCTTGAGTGTAATGACATCACGATTCCAACAGTTCGAGGGGAGATTAACATTCTCCCTGAGCACACTCATATTTTGACTGAGCTTGCGACTGGAATCCTGACTGCTAAAACCCCGCTGGGTGTACGACATTTTTCAGTGACGGCCGGTCTTTGTCGGGTACTGAAAGATACAGTAACCATACTTTCATTTACTTCTGAACGCATTGAAGACATTGATATTGAACGCGCTAAATCGGCCAAAGCTAAGGCAGTAGATCGTTTAGCGGGGAAAGAATCTTTGAACGATGTTGATAGGATTAAATTCAGGCGTAAGCTTGAAAGAGCTGAGATGCGGCTGAGACTTGCAAATTTAAAATGATTTTTAGAAAAACCCCGCTTGCCGGGGTTTTTTATTTTTAATTTATCAGAATCCACTTCCAGGTTTTTCTTTTTGTACGCGGCGGGTCATATATTTATCGGCCCTGGAGACAAAATATATAAAAGAGTGGACCTATAGGACCACTCTGCCCCTGCGTATCCATGACTATTCAAGGTTCTTTGTCTAAGTTGCAGGAATGATTACGCAAAATCGGCATGCGGAATATTTTGACCAGAGTATTTAATCATCAAATCAATTAAAATTAGTTCTATATGACATTGTTTTTCACGCGTATTTTTGCTCTTTTCACACTCTTTTCTTACCTTACGGTAGGGACAGTAGCTGTACGCTTTTTCACTGCTGGAACCGAAGATTTCTCTCTTTCTTTAGATTACTTCTCAATGCTTAAAGGTGGCAGCTTAAAAACTGCAGAAATGATGCAAGTAAATGCTCCTAAGATTGCTTTTAACGACATTAAATTCCCAGTTAAGCCTGTAATCGTAGCTACTCAAAAGGCAAAAATTACCTCTCCAGTCATCTATAAGGTAAACTCTGCTTCTCTTCCTTTCCACGAAGCTGTTGTACTTGAGAAGTTAACTGCTACTAACGAACTCCCATCTAATCTATTAGCTCTTTATAAGGCAGCTCCGGAAGCCATTGTAGAAATGGTTGCGAAAGCAGAAGTGGTTGTTCCGGTAACAAACCAAGCTGACGAAGTTTCAACAAAGATGGCGAGATCAGAAATTGTAAAAGATGTATTAAATGATGAGCCGACATTTCTTGATTACTCAGAAGAAGTGACTCCAGCAGCTGCTGCAGTCGCCGCTACGGAAGCAGCAGCAGTTGCCGCTTCTGCAGTTGCAGTAACAAAGACTCCATCAACAACAAAAGAATTTACACAAATAGAAGTTGAATCAACTTCGACTACTCAAGCTGCTTCAACAGAGAACATTGTTCCAACTGAAGAAGTAGTTGCTGAAGTAGAGGCCGTGGATAACAACACTCAGGCCGTGGATAAAGTAAGTGGAGCCGTGGATAACCTGGCCGTGACTAATCCAAATGAAGAAGTGGCCGTAGATGATCTGATCGCATTTGACTACTCATCAGCCAACAAGGCAATTGTTGAAAACAAGATGCCAACAGTAACCAATGTGACTAATCAGGTTCCGGTTGCTCAGAATGCTGCAACTCCTGCTGCAACTACCTGGGAAGTTTCAACAGTTAATAAGTCATCTCCTTCAACCTCTGCTTCATCGGCCTCTTCTGAAATCAAGACAAAAGACAAGGTAATAGATGCATCTGGCTTTCAAGCAGAAGATAAGCAGACACAGAAAGCTAAACAAACTCCGAAGTCGAAAGGTTATGCTTCAGAAGTAATTGTTCATGCTGCCGGTACAAACTTGAAGAAGAACTTTGACCTGAATGGATTTGAAATTCGCTTCCATGATGATTTATCACTTGCTGTTGAAGACTTTGGTTCAGGAGTGATTACTCTTAAAGAAACTCTCGCTCAGCCTGCCATGACCCGCTCTGTATTCTTACTTAAGCGCGGTTATGCTCCTACTCATACTGATCTGATCCTTGAAAATGGTGTTACTGAATTGTCTCTTCCATTGATTGAAGAAAACAAATTCAACGACCTTATTGCTCCTTTTGAAAAGAAGGGCTCGGTTGGTGCTGTGTTGGTTGAGCTGGATGATGAAACTGAGCTTGCTACACTGGATGTTCCATTTGGGAAAGTTATCCTTTTAAATGGTGATATGAAGGTGACAAAAGATAACGATCACCGCTACCAGCTTTTTGTTGGAGTCAAGGCCGGAAACGCACTCTTGAGCTATAAGAACTTTAAGTCTCAGACAATTTCTAAAGTTGTACACATCCATGAGCGCGAATTAACTTTCGAAGCAAATCTCTACGAGTCTGTGGCCAATGAAACGGTCACACTATTTGAAGAAGACTTACTTGCCCGCGAAAAGTCCCCGCTTATTATCGGATCTGAGCAAGTTAAGAAATTTGCGACAGACATTGAATCAAAGAAGATCAGTGACCATAACTACAAGGTAGACTTTGATCGTCACTTACTTGCAAACCGTCGTTACCTGGAAATCAGCCATCAGTCTGAGCCAGTGTTCATCGGTGTACGTGATGTAACTAAGGTCATCGTTCCTTCAGAAAACTTCATGCGCTTTGTTCTCTCTCGTCTTGAGGGTGCTAAACTTGGGAATCGTTGTCTGGTACAGGTTAACCTCTCTCGCAAGGTTGAAAGAGTAGATGTTGGTTCTGAATCAGTCGATAATGCTCTTGAGACATTCACCCAGATGCTGGATTCTGATGGTAAGTTTTATGATTCAATAAGTGAAAAAACACGCAAGGTTATCATCGTAGGAGACAACCAGGGTGCAGAAGGATATGGCCAGGATGGTAAGATTAACCTCAAGGTTACTTATGTAGACGGCACTGTTCAGTACTTAAGCAGCTATTGCTCTCCAAATTCTTATCTTGTTGAGCAACTTTGATTCTTTAAAAATCTATCCCAATGAATTGGCTTGGCATGTACTATTTGATCGAAGCTCAGCTTTAAGAACTTTGCTTTTGGAAGCTCCGATTTAGAAGTGATGATGACACCTTTGGGAAGAGAATCGCTGGTGTTTCGAAGTTGATGGTTATGAAAGTCCACATTGTCCAGTTGCTCCTTATTCAATACTTTATCCAGCCTGAGTGAGCATTTTGAAAGATAGAAAACAAGGTCTTCATCGACATCATTCCGTTCATGCTGGTGGAGGGAGCGAAAAATTTCTTCTCGATAGGCAAGGGTATGGGCAAGGGCCAGGAACTCGCTGTAAAAATTCTTTGAGGCAAAACCAAAGTGTCCGGAGTCGCTGTGCTTGATGACTTCTTCAAGGTCAATTTTACTGGTGGCAAGCTCTCGTCTGGTTTTTAACAGGTGCTTGGTTCCAGAGTTATAGGCAGTGACTGCAAGATCCCAGGTTTTTAAAATCTTAAAATTCTCTGTCATTAGAAAAGCTGCCGAAATAGAGGCAACTCCAACATTTGAACGATAATCAATTGAGTCTGTACGCTTCGGCACGAAGTAACTGGCGATAAGTGGCATGAACTGCCAGGCACCGAGGGCATTCACTTTTGACTGAGCATCAGGATTAAAGCTTGATTCAAGAAAGGGGATGGCAAGTAATTCGGAAGGCAGGTTCTGGGCCTTGAAATATTTGCGCAAGAACTTCTGGTAAGGTTGAGAGCGTGTAACTCCGTCACGAATAAAGTTTTTCTGACCGGTCTGTGAGCGAACGTTCTCTGCCAATGAAGTAAAAAACTTTATTCTTTTTTCTTTTTGTGTAGGAATCGTGACCCCTGCACGTTTGATTGACTCGTAAAAATTCTTGGCCCTTTGTTCAAGGGAGAAAGGGTTTTTCACCACGAACCAAAGGTCCTCCCTCATAAGATCAATTTTTTCTTGTGTGATCTTTTGCTGGAGAATATAGAGCGTATTCTTTGGCAGTTTTTTTGCCTGAAGTGAGGAAAAGTCGAGGACCCGGTAGATCAATGACAGGTTATTTTTGTCATGAAAGACAACTTGATTTGATGAAAACTGGGTGTAGATGAAAAACCAAAATCGTACATTCGGTTCATAGTAGGTTGTGATAGCAAAAGAATCCGAAACCCGGTCACCCCGGTCTTCCAGGTAATAATCAAAAGCATCTGTCCTGCGCCAAGGGACTTCCCTCACATCTCCGGACGTTTCCTTAGGCAGGGGCTTAAATGTAAGCAGAGTTCCATAGTAAGGATCTGAGGACGTGATAAAAATCAATGTTGCTAACGATAAGAGGACATACTTAAGGATCATTTCTGTCCCAGGATCTGCATTGTGCGCTTATATCCAGATTCAACGGCGTGAGTAGAGATTTTAGTATTCAGTGAAAAAGAATTTGCGAAGAAAAGCTTATAATCATGATGGTCCGGGTAGATATCTATTAGCTTTACCTTGGGATTTACGTTTAGTTTTCTCTCTAAAATAGCCATGAGTTCACGTCTGTGAGTCTGGGTAAATTTCTGCATTTTCATATAATCGTTAACGGTGTCGAGGATATCAATTGCCTTTGCTCGTTCAGCACGGGAAGAGACGATCTTTTTTTGAATCAAAAGATAAATGGACTGGATGGCAATTGGAGCAAGGCCGTAATTCACCAGAGATCCGACTTCATCATGGAAGTGATAAGGAGTGTGGGTCCATGAACTGATAATGACATCACATCCATTATCTTCAGCGACATGGGTTGAAAGGGTTTCCCGAATTTCACCGTCAATGTAGTAATCAACCCCATTAGTGTGTTTATTCCGGATAGGATAAGGGCAATAAAAAGGAGGAACACTCATACTGGCAGCAGCAGCATGTGAAATATTCGTTCCTGTATAATAAACAGAAGTACTGTCGTGACTCGGATTTGGATAATTATATTTAGAGAAAATAACCTTTCTGGAATGATCTAGTTGAGTCGCTACAATAAAGAGGTCAGGGATATAATCCTCGAAACGGTCACTTTCAATAACATTGTTTAAAAGGTAGTGCCGGACACCTTCAGTAGTGAAGAATCCAGGTAACGAGATAACTGGTTTAAGAAAGTTCTTTAAAAGCATCGGAAGGCCCTCAAGGGGATGATACAAGTCTCCCTTTGGTGCTCGAATCTCAGATCGCTTGATATTAAACATGTCTTTGTAAGTAATTCCTCTCACCCTTGAGCCCTTGATGCCCAAGGTTGCCTGTATAACGTCCTGGGGAGTGAATCCGGAAGCTAAGTAGACGCAGATCATTGCACCTGCACTGGAGCCCACATAGGTGCCAATTTCGAGGCTTCTCTGGTTAAGATCCTGTCCGGGAGTAGAGTTCTTATTACTTTTTAAGCAAAAACCCAATTCTTCGAGCGCTAGCGTCACACCAAGGTGCCATGCAGCTGCTTTAACGACGCCTCCCGATAAAACCAGGGCAATTTTCTTATTCTTTAATTCATTTAAATCAACGGACTTCATTAATCAACTTTTGTAAATTTTTGATTTTGCACATCTTCACCGGATTCTCTATGATAAAGGAAATCCAAGGAGGACGAAATGAATGCCACGGAAGGGGTATGGTTATCCATCGCTGACTATTCACGATACAAAGACGTTTCCATCTCCACCATCAGAAGGCATATCAAGAACAATATTCTCAAACACAAAGAGGAAAACGGAAAGTACTTTATTTACGTTCCCTCGAGTGATCGGGTAAAGGTGCGCGAGGACGAGGAAATTCTTAAAATTCGCCTGGAAGCTGAATACCTCCGATCGAGGCTCCAAAAGCTTCGCGAGGAAAATAATGAACTTAAAATGTTGGTAGAACTCTATGAAAACAAGGGTCCTGAAAGCGCCCCTGTTACCAAGGATTCTCCGCCAGACCTACCTGAACTTCCAGTATGATGAAAATTCTTCTGGTTTTTGTTGTTCTGTTGACGTTCCCAGCATGGGGACAGTCTTCAATGCGTCGCTGTACACTGTTGCCAATTACAGACAGTGTGGGTGGGGCCATTGGTTTTAAAGTTTTTGAAGAAATTGAAAAAAAATTAAAACGCAGCAACTGGTGCACTTACGTTTCAAACTCTGGGCTCATAAGTGTTTTCAGTAAGTATCGTGAAAACCTTCCACAACATCTTAAATCGAAGCCTGTGCTTTCTGCTGTTGCTGATAAGCTCAAGGTGGGATCTCTCATCCGTATTGGAATTATAAATGAAGTCTCTGGAGTGGAAGTCCAGACTGAAGTTTATGGTGAGAACGGTGAAGACATTTATTTTTCTGAAAAAATCGTTCTTGATACTGACGACATTGATATTATTTCATCCACAGTTAATAACTGGCTTAATCTCTACGCAAAAATGATTCCCTATGATGCCAAGGTGAACGGAATACTTGGTGATCAAATCACACTTGATGTCGGCAAGGGGTATCCTATAACTGTCGGCCAGAAATTTGTTGTAAAAAGATTAGTTGCCAAGAAAGTACATCCTCTTCTGAACAAGATTGTAGACTGGAATACTGAAATCCTTGCCGAAGGATCTGTATTCAGCATTTCAGATAACCAGGCATTGGGGATGGTAAAGGTTTACAAGCAAGACAAAAAGCTTGCCGCTGGTGACTGGGTCAGGCTGGAAGAAAAACCACAAGGTGGCATAGAGGAATTAATTGAAGCTAAGGTGGATGATCATCCGGGGGAATTAGGCATCTTTTCCATGTCAATGTTTGCCAGCAATTCAAGCATCGATACATCAACACTCAATGGATCTCAAAGGATGGGTGGTAATTATTTCGGAATTGATGCAAGAGTGGAAGCATGGATAACAAGGCAGTATTTCGCGGCCTTTGAAGTTGTGAGGGCCATTGGAAGTCTTAAAAAGACTCAAGGAGCGCCGGTTAAAGATGCTGTAAATGCAACCATGGGTACATTTAAGTTAAGTGGTGGTTATAAGTACCTTCCAATCGGGTTTTTCTATGGACCACAAATTGATTTGTTTGGTGGATATACCAATCATACATACGATCTTGAAACTTCTACCCCTGATGGCTTTGGTAGTCATACGTTTTCTGGACTGACAGTAGGAACAGCTGCCAACATCCCCATAAACCGCGAATTCAGGTTTTTTGTCCAGGCAGAATTCCTTCCTTTTCCCTCGTTTGCAGATGACGATGGGCTCTATGGGACCGCGAAAAATGTTACAGTTATGGAGTTAGAGATGGGGATTAAATATCATTACACCCAACGGATCACACTTGATGGAAGCATTGAATCCGTGTCTCGTAAGGCCAAGTTTGACCGGATATATAAAGAAGTATCCTACAAGGACAACATGTTTAAGCTAGGCGCGTCCTTTAATTTCTAAACCGTTATTTGGACTTGATATGAACGTTACTCGAATTCAAGAACTTGAAAAATTAATCATTTACCATAAAGAAAAATATTATACCGGTCATGCAGAAATTTCTGATGAAAAGTATGATCAGCTGGAAAATGAATTAAAAAAACTGGATGCAAAAAACCCTGTTTTGCAGCTGGTTGGTTTTAAGCAGGAAGAAGCAACGACTAAGCTCCCTCACCAACGCAAAATGCTCTCTCTTGATAAGACATATAGTGAAGCCGACCTGATGAAATGGATTGGAAAAGAAACCGTTGTGAGTCTCTTCAAGATAGATGGATCAAGCTGTTCACTGATTTATGAAAATGGTCATCTGGTCCAGGCCAAAACCAGGGGTGATGGTCAGTTTGGTGAAAACATCAGAAAAAAGGCTATGTTCATAACAGATATTCCGAAATCAGTTCCCTTCAAGGGTAACTTTGAAGTCAGGGGAGAAATATATTGTGTTGAACCACAGTTTATTCATCTTTCCGGGGAAATGAAAAATTTGGGCCTTGATGCTCCCACTTCGCAAAGAAATATTGTAGCGGGTCTTTTAGGGCGAAAAGAGAATGTACAGCTGGCCCGGTTCCTGAATTTCAAGGCTTTTGATCTTATCTCAGATCAGAAATTCAGTTATGAACACGAGAAGCTTGATGAGTTGATGAAAAATGGTTTTATTACTCCAGACTATCAAATTCATAAAAATTCAAAAGACCTTGAACAAAGTATTAAAGAAGCAAAAGATTTTATCGCTAGTGGCGACTATCTTATAGATGGCCTGGTCCTGATTTACGATGATCTCCGTTTGCATGCGGAACTGGGCGAAACCTCACACCACCCAAGATATAAAATTGCCTTTAAGTTTGCAGGTGATACTAAGACTACAAAGATCAATGAAATTGAATGGGGAGTTTCCCGCAATGGGCGCCTTACTCCTGTGGCACTGGTCGAGCCTGTTGAGCTTTCGGGAGCTATGATCGGCAGGGTTACGCTGCATAATTTTGGAATGGTTAGAAATTTTGAACTCAAGTCCGGTGATACGATTGAAATAATCCGTTCGGGAGAAGTGATACCAAAATTTTTAGGTGTTGTAGAAAAATCTAAAGGTAAATTTAGTTTCCCTGAAAACTGCCCAAGCTGTTCAACAGAATTAAAGATTGATGATATCTGGTTGTATTGTCCCAATGATACCTGTGCTTCAAAGGTGAAGGAAGAGATCCTGAATTACATCCATAAATCTGGCGTGGATGATGTATCAGACAAGCGACTGGAAGAAATGATCCTAAAAGGTCTGGTCGAGCATATTCCAGATCTTTACCGCTTAAAAGTTGAGGATTTCTTACTACTTGAGAAAGTAAAAGATAAGCTCGCTACAAAGATGTTTGAAAATATCCAGAAAACAAAGGTCCAGCGACTTTCCCAATTTATTTCGGCGATTGGCGTTGAAGGTGTATCCGTTGCCAAAAGTGAAAAGATAATCGCCCAGGGTTACAACACCATTGAAAAAATCATGTCACTTACGCTAGAGAAGATGATGAATATCGAAGGATTCGCCGAAAAATCCTCAACAGACTTCCTGAGCTCAATGAAAAAGAAAGCTCCCTTGATTGAAGAGCTTCTGGCTCTTGGTATACATGTGAAGGCAGATGAAATCAGTACCGGTGAAGGACCACTTACTGGATTTAAATTTTGTATAACCGGCGAACTCAGTACATCTCGCGCCCAGGTTGAAAAATTAATCAAGCAGAATGGCGGTGTAATGGTCGGTTCAGTTTCTAAAAATACGACTTTTCTGCTTACCAATGAGACCGAAAGCAGTTCAAGTAAGTTCGTAAAGGCCAAGACTCTTGGAATACCTGTTATAAGCGAAGATGACCTGAATAAGATGTTACAAGGATAAACAAATGGCAAAAATCAAAACCGTTTTCACCTGTCAGGAGTGTGGCTACCAGTCCGCTAAATGGCTGGGGAAATGTCCTGATTGCCAGCAGTGGAATTCCTTTTCTGAAGAAGAAAGCATTAAGCCTTCTAAGGCTGCACCAAAGTCCATTTCTGGACGGGAATCTAAACCCAGGACCATTAATGAGATAGAACACGAAACATTTGTTCGTTACACTACAGGTCTCAGCGAATTCGACCGGGTGATGGGCGGTGGGGTTACACTTGGTTCATTAACCCTTATTGGGGGCGAGCCAGGGATTGGTAAATCGACCTTACTGATGGAAGTTTGCGGAAAGCTTGTTAATAACTACGGAGGCGAAAAGATTTTGTATGTCTCGGGTGAAGAATCTGAGTCACAGGTGGCTCAACGTATGAAACGATTGGGTGTTGATAACCCCAATTTTTATATTTATAACGAAACGAGCTGGCAGAAAGTCCTGGAACAAGTCAGGGAATTAAATCCGAAGTTTCTGGTATTGGATTCTATTCAGACCACATATTCAAACCAGGTTGATTCGGCCGCAGGAACACTTTCACAAATTCGTGAAGTTACATATGAATTGATGAATTTCGCTAAGGCCAATGACCTTACATGTTTCCTGGTGGGCCACGTTACCAAAGAAGGACAGATAGCAGGGCCTAAGATTCTTGAGCATATGGTTGATACTGTCATTTATTTTGAAGGTGATCAGTTAGGGCAATATCGAATGCTTAGGGTGATGAAGAATCGTTTCGGTAACACAAACGAAGTAGGTATTTTTGAGATGCAGGAAAAAGGATTGAGGGAAATTACCAATCCATCACAATACTTTCTCGAACAATCACTTCCTGGTTCATTCGGAAGATCTTTGACGTGTATTCTGGAAGGGAGCCGTTCCCTTTTTGTGGAAATCCAGGCATTGGTAGTTGAAAATAAATTCGCTGTCGGAAGACGCACAACTCAAGGACTTGATTCAAACCGTGTAGCTCTTCTGGTGGCCGTGATTGATAAATATCTGGGCATCCCACTTTCATACAATGATATCTATGTTAACGTTGTAGGCGGAATGAAGCTGTCCACGAGAGAGAATGATCTTTCAGTAATTGCTTCCCTTCTAAGCTCTTATTATGCGAAACCCATTCCAGATGACACTTTATTCCTTGGTGAAGTTGGACTTACCGGAGAAGTGAGATCAGTTCCAATGATGGAGTTGAGACTAAAAGAAGTTGCGCAGATGAATTACAAAAGGGTTATCACCAGCAAAAGAGCAGCTGATGACCTCAAGGGAAAGTATAAACTAACCTTGACGGGCATAACCAAGGCCAGTGAGTTAAAAAATCTACTATTCACTTAATTTGTCGACTGAAGGTAATCCACGTACATTATATGTTTTTTTAAGAAGCTTCCTGGGAACCCAAACATTCCGCCCAAAGCCGTAAAATGTTTTAACATGCCAGTTGTAATGCCTCTTTCAAGTTTTAACTTTGAACGTAATGTTCCATGAGTAACGAGTAAGGGAATCTTTCGCTCATAATGCTTGGGAATCAAACTTGCCAGTGCCTTGTCTGAAGAGTGAGAAAGATCGATCCATATCCCGGCGTCAATGAGCATATTTGCCACTTCTTCACCATGAGCTATAAGACCGTGGCAATTTGTCTTAACTCCATTCGGAATCGCGGCCATAGCAGAATAATGAAGATGGAGTGCTGAATAATGCTTCCATCCGTCCTGCTAATGTTGGGCCGCCAATTTTGTCTCCAGTTAAATGCAGGAGGGTAATGATTCGGACTCCACGAGAGTGCAGGATTTTAAGTTGCTCAAGTGTGTTAATATTTCGGTCACCGCCTTCAATTGAAAAAACGAGGATCTTTTTACCTTGATTGATTGCACTTTGAGCATCGGTTGAGGAGTGGGTAATTACCCCGTTGGGATTTCTCTCAACGAAAATTTCGGCCATCTTGATTTGTTTTAAGATTGAATTGAAGACAGATTCACCGGCAATGATTGGAGCCGCGTAAAGAGAAACCACAACAATAGAAAGTTCAGTTTGCTTCATCAGGTTTTCATTAACCTGGGATCTTTTGGCATGATTCCATTTTTTGGCTTTTATGTGGGGAAGAAAAAAGCCGCCATTATAAATAATGTTCACACCTTGTTCCATGAAAAGGTGGGCATGCAAATCCACTCCAAAGCAGAATGCAAGATTCGGCACGATCAAAAGACTTATCCAAAGTATGAATTGTTTCATGCTCAAAAACTCCAATTAGTTAAAAACTAATTAAAGTGTACAACTACCTTGAGCGTCTTAGCACTTCAGCGAACCTTGAGAAATAATGGGTTTTTAATGTAAGAGGTGTTACTCCTGCCGGCATCTTCAGTCCATTTTCCTGGCTTTTGGACTGGAGCACTCCAAAGAACTGATCAATTGTTTTAGAATTAAAAGATGCTTCCTGCACCAGAGCATACAATTCTTCGCGGGATGTTGGATTAAGTAAGATCATTTCATGCAAGAGGAAGCTTGAAAGGGAAGAAAAGTTATCAGCAACCTTCGCTTCAACCTTCTCACGATTAATAACAAGATTAGTGACAGTGTCTGCCATTCTCTTAATAGCGTAAGATAGAAGACCAAAGTGATCGGGAAGTATCAGGCGCTCTGCACTCGAATGAGAAATATCTCTTTCGTGCCAGAGGATGGTATCCTGCAACGCAACTTCATAGTGTGAACGGATCACCCGGGAAAGACCGCTGATATTTTCAGAACTGATTGGATTTTTCTTATGAGGCATGGTGGATGAGCCCTTTTGGCCCTTTTTGAATCCCTCATAAATTTCTGCTACGTCTGAATGATGAAGTAACCTGAATTCTACTGCCATTCTTTCAAGTGCCGCTGCTGTCATGGCACCAATACCAATTATCTTGGCAACTCTGTCTCGAGGAATGACCTGAGTTGAAACAGTTTCAGGCTTAAGGCCCAGTTTTCCAAGAGTCTTGGTTTCAATTTGTGCATCAAGGATAGTGTAATTACCAACAGCTCCAGAAATTTGTCCTGTGATTTCAGTTTCGATTGCAGCTTTATAGTCTGCAAGTCTTCGGACAAGCTCCTGTTCAAAGGAAAGGAACTTTTGGGCGAACACCATTGGTTCGGCGTACATTCCATGCGATCTTCCCATGCAAAGAAGGTCTTTAGTTTCATCGACCTTAACCTTGAGAGCATCGATGATTGTCTTAAGATCAGCTGTAATAAGTTCCAGTGAGTCTTTTATCTGAAGGGAGAGGGCAGTATCCAGGATATCCGATGATGTAACACCAAAATGGAAGAAGCGTGCGTGCTTTGGTTCGACCTGTTCTGTGATGCTGCTGCAAAATGCAATAACATCGTGGCGGGTGATGGCTTCTATTTCATTTATGCGCTCTGGTTTAATCTTAACGCCATTGAAGGCCCTTGTTGTGCCCTCTGGTATTTTTTTTTGATCTTCCAGTACTTGTAGTAGGGCAATTTCCACTTGCAGGAACTTTTGGAATCGGTTTTCTTCAGTCCATATAGCTGCTATTTCAGGAACATTGTATCGGGCAATCACTTGGATCTTCCTTTTAGGTTTTCATTCATCGTTTTTACTTTGTCTTCCATTTGCTTCATGTCTTCAGCAATGGCAGCTTCAAGTTTTTTATCTGAAGTGGCCAGTATTCTTACTGCGAGAAGGGCAGCGTTCATACTGTTGCCAATCGCCATGGTTGCTACTGGAACACCTTTGGGCATTTGTACAATTGAGAGAAGACTATCAAGTCCCTTGAGGGCCTGTGTTTCAACCGGCACGCCTATAACAGGCACTGTAGTCATGGCGGCAACCATTCCGGGAAGATGAGCAGAGCCTCCTGCACCAGCAATAATAACTTTAATGCCACGCTTGGCAGCTGTTTGGGCGTACTCAACCATTCTTTCAGGAGTTCTGTGTGCTGAGACCACTTCAACTTCAATTTTTACATCAAAGCGCGCGAGAGTTGTTTCCGCATCTTTCATCGTGGGCCAGTCAGATTCTGATCCCATGATGATTCCGACGATAGCTTGATTACTCATATTTGATACCTTGTCTTAAGTTCATTTAGTTCTTTTAAAATTGCATCAGGATTATTTCCTAGAAGAGTGTAGTGACCCATCTTGCGTCCTGGCCTTGACTCTTTCTTACCGTAAAGGTGAAGAAATCCATCAGGAGCGGACCGGAAGCCCTGGCCATTAAAATGGGCCGGACCACTGTGCGTTCCCAGAAGATTAAGCATGCCTGCAGAAGGTATCTTTAAAGAAGGGTTCGGTACAGGACGTTTTGCAGCAAGCAATACTAACGCTTCAAATTGGGAGATATTGCAAGCCTCCATAGATTGATGACCAGAATTATGAGGTCGTGGTGCAATTTCATTAAAGATGACTTCGTTACCTCGAATGAAAAATTCAACTCCAAAAATTCCAATACCATCGATACCTTCAATTAAATGGCAGGCATTTTTTTGGACTTTTAAAAGTAGTTCTTCCGTAAGTCGGGCAGGTGTGAGCGTGCAATGGCAGATATTATTTTCCTGAATAGTTTCAACCACTGGAAAGGCCTGTGCAGCTTGACCAGGGGCCCGCACCACCATAACGGCAACTTCTTTATCAAAGTGAATTAATTCCTGGGCCAGGCATGGTCCAGCTTTTTCGAGAAAATTAAAGGCTGCCTTGCTCTTTTCCAGATTATCAAAAAGAAAATTTCCATACCCATCGTATCCACCACGTAAAGCCTTGAGCATTACAGGAGTCTGGGCCTGAGTTAAAGAGTCCGCGATAGGGAGAGAAATAGATTTGGGAATCTGGACACCCAGTTTTTCTGCGAGAGTAACTTGCTTGAGTTTATCGTCTATCGAGTCATAGCTTTTAGCATTGGGATAGCAAGGTATACCGGTTTCCTCAGCTTCAAATAAAAAACTCGCAGGAACAAACTCATTTTCCAGGGCCAAAACATCAATTGATTCGGTAAATTTCTGAAAAGCTTCGTAATCATTCCAGCCTTTAGCCTGAATGAAAGAATCTGCAACATCCTGACATGGAGAATTGGTTACATCGAGTGAATAGATAACAATCTTTATTCCACTTTTGCGGGCCTCTAAAGCAAGCAGTCTGGCTAGTTGACCATCACCGTAAATGCCGAGCACAAAATTATTGTTCAGAGCGAAACTCATTAGGCCACCTAATACAATCCATAAGCATTGCTAATAAAACACCGGTGAATTTAATTGTCAATTCATAGTACTTCTCTCTAGACTGCAATAAAACCAAGAAAGGTAATTTTATGTGTGGAATCGTAGGTATTCAAGGATCTAAGAATGCGGCACTTGAAGTTTGTCAGGCCATGCTCTTGCTTCAACACCGAGGGCAAGACGCGGCCGGAATCCTGAGTTATGAAAGTGACCAAAAACAATTTCATATTTACAAAGATAAGGGTCTGGTAAGTCAGGTCTTTGATGCCAAGAGACTTGAGGGTCTTGAAGGTGATATGGCCATCGGGCATACAAGGTATGCGACATTGGCCGGCAAAGGTGTGGATGGCATGCGTGACCTTCAACCAATGCTTGTAAATTATCCACATGGGCTTGGACTTGTTCATAATGGAAACGTTGTAAACCTGGATGAACTCTCAGAGATGCTTCGTGAAAAACATCACCGCCTGATGCTTACTAAGAATGATGCGGAAATGTTGCTTAATTTAATATCTTCACAATTGGTTGAGTCTAAAGAAGATGAGCCGTTGGCAAAATTACATTCAGCTGCAAAGAAAGTTTTTGATGAAGCCCAAGGGGGTTATGCGGTAGTGGGTATCTGGGCCAATGGTCATATGTTTGCCATGCGAGATCCTCATGGAATCAGGCCATTAATCATGGGCAAGAAAAAAACAGAATCAGGAAAAGATGCTTTCATTTTTGCCTCAGAAAGCAATGTGCTTAGTTTCCTGGGCTATGAAATTATTCGCGATCTTCATCCTGGAGAATTGGTAACTGTCAATTCCCAGGGAGAACTTCATAGTTCACTTAAGGAACCAATAAAGCCGAAGTCTACATGCATGTTTGAATGGGTTTATTTTGCAACTCCTGAAACAGTTATGGATGGCACCGCTGTTTATCAGGCACGCCTGGACCTGGGTAAGAAGCTTGGGCAAAAAATAAAGCGCCTGATAGATTCAGGCAAGATGCAAGCGGATGTTGTGGTTCCGGTTCCTGAATCAGGAAGGATTGCCGCCATAACCTTAAGTGAGGAAGTAGGTCTTCCTTACCGTGAACTCCTGATTAAAAACAGATACATTCAAAGAAGCTTTATTTTGCAGGATCAGGAAAGTCGCAAGCGGGCAGTTCAGTTGAAGCTGATGGCCGTAAGTTCTGCGATCAAGGGAAAAAGAGTTCTTCTGGTAGATGACAGTATTGTTCGTGGCACAACTTCACGCAAGCTTATTGAAACCGTCAGAGAGGCCGGTGCGAAGGAAGTTTATTTTGTAAGTACTTGTCCTCCCATTACAAATCCTTGTTACTTCGGAATCGATTTTCCACTTAAGGATGAATTGATAGCAGCTAATCGTGAAGAAAAAGATATGGCCGATTATCTCAAGGCCGATGGAGTTATCTATCAGGACATTGATGGATTAAAAGATGCGCTAAACCAGGAAAATCTCTGTACTGGTTGCCTTACCGGGAAATATCCAGTGGACATTACTGCGGCAGCGAGCCGCTTTGAGATCCAAAGAAGGAATGCATGAAACCAGAACTTACGTACCAAGGCTCAGTTAAGAATGTTTATAAGATAGGCCATGAAAACCTTTTCGAGTTTTCTGATCGCTATTCAGTCTTTGACTGGGGTGAGATGCCAGACCATCTTGAAAAAAAGGGTGAGGCCCTGGCACTTATGGGAGCATTGTTTTTCGATGTCATGAGTAAAAACGGGATTGATCATCACTTTATCGCTCTTACGGATAAAGACGGACATGAAACAAAGGCGTTTGCTCCAACTAATTTCATGAAAGTGAAGAACATCCCGGTAGTCAGGCCACTTGAAATTGGTAATGGAAAATATGGCTACGATTTTTATAAGACACGTCCTACCGAGGGTCTGGTTCCCCTGGAAGTCATGTTCCGATTTGGAATCAGCAAAGGTAGTTCTCTCTTAAAAAGAGCGCAGCAAGACCCTGCACTTTTAAAGCAATGGAATTTAGGTCCTTTGCATGAAGGTATTCGTTTTGAAAAACCAATTATAGATTTCTCAACCAAGCTTGAGAAAGGGGACAGATATCTCACACATAGCGAAGCTCAGGAACTGGCCGGCCTAACAAGCGATGAATTTAAAAAGTTAATTGAATTAAATACGAAAGTGGCAATAATCCTGGCAGACCTCTTCAAGGAAATAAATCTTGAGTTGTGGGATGGCAAAACAGAATGGGCCTACACTTCATGTAAAAGTGGAGAAAGAAATTTCATGTTGGTCGATACTATCGGTCTGGATGAGCTACGCCTGGAAACAAAGGGACAGTTTCTTTCAAAAGAATTCCTCAGGCAGTATTATAAAAAATCGGATTGGTATCTGGAACTTGAAAAAACCAAGGCCCATGAAGCCAACTTCAGGCAAAATATGGTAAGCGCACCTGAGCATTTACCTGAGTCTATTAAATTCAAGGCAGAATCCCTTTACATGTCTTTTACAAATGAACTTGCACAGTTCCTCAAGGGAAGTAAGCCTTTCGCAAATGAGCATGCATTGAATAAATGGCTGGAGCTTAAGTCATGAAAGTACTTTTGCTGGGATCCGGAGGAAGAGAAGCCGCACTTGCCTGGAAAATGGCACAATCTCCGTTGGTAAAGCAAATAGTTATTTGTCCCGGAAATGGTGGAATGGTCGAAATTTCTCCAAAGGTCTCACTACTGAACGTTAAAGAGTCTTCTGTCTTTCTTGAACACAATTTTGATCTTGTAGTCGTAGGTCCTGAGGCTTGTCTCGCAGAGGGAATTGTAGATTTTTTTGAACAGCACAAAGTTCTGGTGGTCGGTCCGAGTCTCGCAGCTTCAAAGCTCGAGTCTTCAAAAGAGTTCTGCAAGGAAATACTGAATGCCGGTGACATCCCCACAGCAAGACATAAAACAGTTACGACATTGCAAGATGGCCTTAAGGTTATTGAAAACTGGCCTGTAGAAGAGATGGTAATCAAGGTGGATGCCCTGGCACAAGGCAAGGGTGTCGTAGTTGCTGGTAATAAGAAAGAAGCGACAGAGGCTTTGACTGATTTCTTTTCTGGTAAGTACCTGGGCTATGCCGTTGAGAAGATTGTTATAGAAGAAATGATACAAGGACATGAAGCCTCGGCCTTCGCCTTATGTGACGGAGAAAACTTTGTTTATCTTGGATCCGCTACAGATTATAAACGCATAAACGATGGTGACCAGGGACCAAACACTGGTGGCATGGGCACAGTTTCGCCAGCACCTTTTCTAACCAGGAAAGATGAAGACTGGGTAAAGCATCATGTCTTTTCTCCATTAATGAAAGTTATGAAACTGCGTGGTCATCCCTTCAAGGGTTTTCTTTTTGCAGGCCTTATGAAATCTCCCAAGGGATTCTCTGTGCTTGAGTTCAACGTCCGTCTTGGAGATCCGGAAACCCAATCCCTCCTTCCACGAATGCAAGGTGATATAGTTCCTCTCCTGATTGCTTCGGCAAAGGGAAATTTAAAATCCATAGATTATGTAGAAGCCCCTTCTGACTTGCATGCCCTGCATGTCGTAATGACTGCCAAGGGTTATCCCGGTGTTAATGGAGAACCTTTGCAAAAGGGTGATCTGATTTCTGTTGGTAAATTATCGTCTGATAGCTTGTTCTTTCCGGCCGCAGTTTCAAGGGATGAGAAGGGGTTGTTTACAAATGGCGGCCGGATTTGTGGCATCACCTGCGTAGGCAAGAGCTTAAGAGAAGTAAGGGCCCATACATATGGTGAAGTCGCGAAAATTCATTTCGCGGGGGCGCATTACAGAAAAGATATTGGAGAGAAATTTCTATGAAAAAAATTGTCATCATGGCTTCTGGTAACGGCAGCAATGCGGAAGAGATAATTAAAGCATCGCTGGATGCACCTTTTAAGGTTAGTGCGGTCATATGTGATGTTCCCGGAGCGGGAGTTATGGCCAAGGCACAAAAGCTGGGTATAAAAACTATCATCATAGAAAAAACCAAAGATCAAAAATCCCATGAAGATAAAATATTAAAAACGTTACACGATCTTAATTTTGACCTTGTTGTCCTGGCAGGATTCCGCAGGCTTCTTTCCAGTAACTTCATTGCAAGTTTTCCGGTAAATTCAATTATAAATATTCATCCATCAATCTTACCTGCTTATCCCGGTCTTAATTCTTACGAAAGAGCCTTTAAAGATGGTGTTAAGTCATCTGGTGTAACTATTCACTACGTTGACGAGGGTGTGGATACAGGTGAAATCATAGAGCAGCATCATTTTGAACGTAAGGATAATGATACGCTTGAAACTTTTACTGCCCGAGGGCTTGAACTTGAGCATAAGAATTTTTGCAAGGTCATCCAGACTGTATTGTTTCAAAAACGATTACAGAGAGTAGAAATATATCCGGTCAAGCTGGCCCTCATCCAGAATCCTGAAATCGTTGTGGGAAGGGCTTTTTGGATAGAAACAAAAGGTCCTTGTGCACAACTCCTGAAGCTAACCTCAGAAGTACTCATTGATCCGGTTGTTGAAAAAGCTTTCTTGCATCAAGACAACACTCTGACTGACCACCTTAGCTCTCTTAACCTTAAAGGTTTAGCTTCAGTGGAAGTTGCCTTTCTTCCTGGTGTAACAGATAACACTGCCACTTCTGCAGGCATGGCCCTGATCAAGCATCCTATACTTAGGGGAAGTGAAGTTAGTGTGCATTCAGGAAATATCTATTTTCAAAAAAACAAGACAGTATCCGACTTAAGTAAAGAAGCATACCTTAAGCTGGCCAATCCGTGGCTGCATCAAGTTTTGGTTCAGGATTCGAAACAATTCAATAAACCCCAAAGATTCAAGACCAACCCAAAATTTGAAGTGAAGTTAAGTAGCCAGGAAATTAAGACTTATGACCTGGAAGTTAGTGACGACGCCTTGATGGGGTTGAGCAAAGAAAATCTCTGGGCACTGAATATTGAGGAATTGCATTTTATCCGTCAGTTTTATCGCAGCTCAAAGCGATCACCTACAGATGTTGAGATGGAAGTCATTGCCCAGACATGGAGTGAACATTGTAAGCACAAGATTTTTGCTGCAGACATTGAGCATACCGATCACGAGGGTACAAGAAAGATCAAATCAATATTCAAGACCTTCATTAAGGGTGCAACTACAAAAATTGTTAATGATCGAAAGATTGACTGGACCCGGTCAGTCTTCACAGATAATGCAGGTATTGTCCGTTGGGATAAAAAGCTAGATGTATGTATCAAGGTGGAAACACATAATTCACCTTCGGCACTTGATCCTTACGGTGGATCACTAACAGGCATCCTTGGGGTGAACAGGGATATCCTTGGCTGTGGCACAGGTGCCTTGCCTATTGCGAATACAGATGTCTTCTGTTTGCCACCAGAAGGCGCAGATGCTGATGGACTATGGCCCTCAGAGTTGCATGGTCCTCGCAGGCTTTTAGAAGGTGTGCACAAGGGTGTTCAGGACGGCGGGAATAAATCCGGTATTCCAACTGTAAATGGAGCTTTTCATTATCATCTTTCATACGCAGGAAAGCCTTTAGTATACTGCGGAACAGTGGGAGTACTTCCACATTCAATAAATGGAATTGAATCCCATGAAAAAAACCAGAAGCCACAAGACCTGGTAGTTATGGTGGGTGGACGGATTGGAAAAGATGGGATCCATGGTGCCACTTTTAGTTCTGAAGAGTTAAAGGAAGGGACACCTAGCACTGTTGTTCAGATTGGAGATCCGCTTACACAAAAGCGGATGACTGATTTTATTATTCGGGCCCGTGATCTGGGGCTTTATTCTTCAATTACAGATAACGGTGCAGGCGGGTTGAGCTCATCTGTAGGTGAAATGTGCCAGTTAACGGGAGGGGCGAGAATCGACCTGGCCCTTGCTCCGGTTAAATACGCGGGCCTTGCACCATTTGAACTAATGATTTCAGAAAGTCAGGAGCGCATGACTTGTGCTGTTCCAAAAGATAAGTGGGCAGCATTTTCAAAACTCGCCCATGATTTCAAGGTTGAAGCTACGGCACTTGGTGAATTTACAAATGATGGGAACCTTACAGTTTATTATAATGAAAAGAAGGTAGGCGAACTTCCGCTTAATTTCTTACATGAAGATCTTCCACCAATGCAATTAAAGTCTCAGTGGGATCCGAATCATCGACGTTCGAACTGGAAGGATGAACCCCAAAAGTTAAAGGCTGCGAGCTTGAAAGAAAAGGCATTAAAGCTCCTTGCCTCACCCAATATTCGTTCTCATGAGAAATGGGTAAGACAATATGACCATGAGGTAAAAGCTGCCACTGTGCTTAAGCCGTTTTCTCCCAAGGGTGCTCCAAGTGATGCTGGCGTTATTGCCATGAAGCCTCATGGTGGTGGAGAGCATAATGGAATTGTTATTTCCTCAGGCCTCGCACCTCAGGTGTCATTGCAGGATACAAAAATGATGGCCATGTATTCAATAGATGAAGCCGTACGGAATGCTGTAGTGACTGGGGCAGACCCGGAAAGAATGGTTTTAATCGATAATTTTTGCTGGCCTGATCCACTGCCAGGCCCCCGTAATCCTGATTATGCTCATAAGCTTGCAGAATTGGTACGATGTAATGAAGGCCTGTATGAAATGGCAACCGTACTTGGAATGCCATTCGTAAGTGGCAAAGACAGCATGAAAAATGATGCCATCGTTAAATTTCAAGGCAAAGAAACTAAAATCAGCGTTCTTCCTACATTGTTGGTCACGTGTATGGGTCACATTGATGACATTAAAACTGTAGTTAAGACGAGCTATGGTGATGGGCAGGATCTTTGGATCCTTGGTGGGACCGAAGAGCTTAATCCTTATACTTTATCAACTTTGGTAGAAGGCTATAAAAAACCATGGTCCTCTGTGGCACCTGAAAAGTTAATTGAAAGATATAGGGCCTATCATCAGTGCATAAAGAAAAATCTTATTCGTGGGGCCCATGACGTAAGCGAAGGCGGAGCAGTTGTGGCCTTTCTGGAAATGGCCATGCACTCAGGTCTGGGGTTTGATCTTGACCTAAAGGATGAGTCTCAGCTTTTTGGAGAAGGTATGGGGATGATTGTTTTTGCTGCGCTAAAATCTGACCAGGCAAGAATCAAAGCTGAACTAAAAGATGCAAGGCTAATAGGCACTGTTCGAAAGGACTCCTGTGTGAAATTTGCGGGCGAGGAAATGACTGTTACAGATGCCTTGAATGCTTACCGTGGTGGTAACTTATGAAAAATGTCAAAGTAATGGTTCTGGCAGGTGAAGGTATTAATTGTGAGAATGAATCCGCGGAAGCCTTCAGGAGACTGGGAGCTACAGCTGAAATAAAGTTTGTGCATGAATGGCAGGCCCAACCGAAACTCATTCACGATTATCATATCCTGGTGATACCCGGCGGATTCTCTTATGGAGACGAACTTCATTCTGGACAAATCATGGCCCTTGATCTCAAGTATTCAGTGAATGAAGAACTTACGGATTTTATAAATAAGAAAGGTCTTATCCTTGGTGTCTGTAATGGCTTTCAAGTACTTATGAAGCTCGGAATTTTTGAAAATCACAATGGACCAAGGACTATGACGCTCTTTCATAACGAAAGCTTTAAATTCCAGGATCGCTGGGTGAATTGCGTAGCTCCTCCATCTAAATGTGTCTGGACAAAGAATATTCAAACGATGGCCTTGCCGGCCAGGCATGGTGAAGGCAGGATAATTTTTGCTGGAACTGATGAAGACCAGGCCACCCATTATAATGAGCTCAGTGAAAATTCACAAATAGCCCTTTTCTATACGGAAGATATAAACGGCTCTTATGCCAAAATTGCAGGCCTGACCGATAAGACAGGGCAGGTACTTGGACTTATGCCACACCCGGAAGCGGCGCTTGAAAGCTGGCTTTATCCGGAACATGTTACCTGCGACCCAACTACACCATTACAACTTTTTAAAAACGCCATTGATCACGTTCAGGAGCATCTATGATTGTTAACCCTCGATACGCCCTTCTTAGTGTCACAGACAAATCAGAACTCATTCCATTGGCCCAGACCTTGGTAACTGCTGGTATTAAAATTATATCTACCGGTGGAACTGCGAAGGCCCTCACTGCAGCAGGCCTTCCGGTTATTAATATTGAGCAAATAACAGGGAATCCGGAAGCTTTCGGCGGACGCATGAAGTCCATCAGTTTTCAGGTCGCATCAGGTCTTCTTTATCGACGTGGTCATGCCCAGGATGAAACAGAGGCCAGCCAGCTTCAAATTCCCGGAATAGACCTTGTCGTTTGCAACCTTTATAACTTTGAAGACCACGTTGGAAAGAATTCTGCTGAAGATGAACTGGTTGAAGAAATTGATATTGGCGGGCCTTTGATGATCAGGGCCGCTGCCAAGAACTACGCTTCTGTCACAGTACTTACTGATCCTGCTCAATACGAAACTTTTACCCAACATTTACGTACTAATAAGGGCACTACCCTTGAGTTCAGGCGTCAGCTTGCTTGTGAGGCTTTTGATCGTATTGCACGTTATGATATTGCGATTGCCGAAGAATTAGGATCACGCTTCAGCACTGGCCGTGACGATAAGTTCCTGGCCCTTAAGAAAAAGCAGGAACTTCGTTATGGAGAAAATCCTCATCAGAAAGCTACATGGTATGGCTGGAAGAATGCAGACACCAAAGGGCTTGGCGATTGTAAGATTTTACAGGGCAAGGAGCTTTCCTATAATAACCTTCTGGATGCCGATGCGGCCTGGAAGGTGACCTCTGATGTACAAGGTGTCTTTAATGCTGGCTATACAGCTGCGGTTATCAAGCATGGGAACCCTTGTGGCCTTGCCCATGGTAGTGGACAGCTTAAGACTCTTTCAGAAGCATGGAAGGGAGATGAGGTTAGTGCTTTCGGCGGAATTGTTGCCATGGGATTTGAAGTTACTACTGATATTGCCACGTTTTTCCAGGACCGTTTTGTAGAAATAATTATGGCCCCTGAATTCTCCGAAGAAGCTAAGAGCATCCTAAGCAAGAAAAAGAACTTGAGGTTACTCGAGCTTCCACTTCGCACTCTCAAGAGTAATGAAAAAACAATGCGCTCTTTTCATGGCGGAGTTCTTTACCAGGATGAGGATGAGGGCCTGACTGATATCAGCCATTGCCAAACCAAGACAAAAAAGAAATTTGAAGAATCACAACAGAAGCTGATTAACTTTGGGGTTATGGCATGCAAGCACTTGAAGAGTAATGGTATTGCATTGGTTGGTGAATATAATGGTGTAAGTGCCTTGCTTGGTGCGGGTATGGGACAACCAAATCGTCTGGATTCTCTCCACCTTCTTGCCGGACATCGGGCCAGCCAGAAAGAGATGGATTTTAAAAATATGATACTTGTATCAGATGCATTCTTTCCATTTGCCGATTCAATCGAGGCTGCAGACAAATATGGCATTAAGTTTGTAGTCCAGCCGGGTGGAAGTATCAGGGATGAGGAAGTTATCCAGAAAGCTGATGAACTTGGGATGGCGATGCTTTTCACAGGCGAGAGACATTTTAGACATTAGGAGAAGTTAATGAGTATGGATTATAAGCAAAGCGGGGTCGACGTCGACCTTGCGGACAAGTTTGTTGAAAAAATTAAGCGCATGGTTGGAAAGACATATGACTCACGCACCATGAGTGGTGTAGGTGGATTCGCAGCACTCTATAAGATGGATGAAGATCGTTTTCTCGCAGCTTCTACAGATGGTGTCGGGACAAAGCTCAAGCTTGCAATAGATGTAAATATACATCATACGATCGGAATTGATCTCGTGGCCATGTGTGTGAATGATCTCATCTGCACGGGGGCCAAGCCGATGTTCTTTCTGGATTACTTTGCGACTGGAAAGCTTGAACTCGGAGTAGCCGAAAAAGTACTTGAAGGAATTGTTGAAGGTTGTATTCAGGGTAAGCTTGCGCTAATTGGCGGAGAAACAGCAGAAATGCCCGGGATGTATGCAACTGGTGACTACGATCTTGCTGGTTTCTCGGTAGGAGAAGTTTACAAGAAAGACTTGCTTGATGGATCACTCGTAAAATCAGGTGACACCTTGGTTGGTATTGCATCAAGTGGTTTCCACTCCAATGGTTATTCGCTCGTTCGAAAAGTAATTGATTCAGTTACAGATACCGTGATGAAAGAAAAGCTGATGAAGGAATGCCTGACTCCAACTAAAATATACGTGAAGACTTTTGAGCATTTAACCAAAGTATTGGGTAAAAACATTAAGGGAATTGCTAATATTACGGGATCTGGAATGCTTAATATCCCAAGGATAAATGAATCTTTTGATTATGAGTTAAGTTATCTGCCTAAGGATATTCCATGGGCCATGACTGAAGTAATGCAAAGAACAGGACTCAGCAGAGAGGAACTGTCTCATACCTTTAACATGGGAATTGGAATGGTTATAGCGACGGATAAGCCAGATGAATGTCTTGCAGCTCTAAAACAAATGGACGAAAAAGCCTGGGTCATTGGAAAAGTAATTCCAGGCAAAGGCGATATTCACCTGCTTTAGGTGAACATACGCTCTATCGTACCAGTCCAGAGCGTGCGCTTTTTTGCATAATAAGGTTCAGATTCCGGAGAAAATTCTTTCTCAAGCTTCCAGTACTTATCCATGTCGGTAATATCAACTTCACCCTTGGCCACAAGACATCCGACAGCTACACCAAAGGCAGTTGTATCAATGCAGGCAGGCCGAAGAATTTTTTTCTGTGAAAAATTTGACTGAAGCTGCATTAAGAGTCCATTGGCTGCAGCACCACCATCCACCCTGATATCATTTAAATGGGCGAAGTCTTTCTTGAAGCTGGCAACCGAATCATTAACTGAAAGGGCAATTCCTTCGAGGCAAGCGCGGGCAATATGACCGTTGTGGGTATCACGTGTAAGCCCTACAAGTGCAGCCTTGGCATGCGAATTCCAGTAAGGTGTTCCGATACCGGTAAAGAAGGGGAGAAACAGGACATGTTCCATCTGTGAAAGATCGGTTACCTGCCTTGCAAGTTCTTCAACCTCAGGTGCAGCCTTGATGCATTTAAGGTTATCACGCAGCCATTGAACCGCTGCACCAGCAATGTAGGCAGAGCCTTCTAAGGCGTAAGCCTTTTTTCCCCTGAAGGAGTGAGCAGCAGTTGTTAGCAGGCCTGTTTGAGAATGAATGATCTTGTCACCTGTATTGAGCAAGAGGAATGCTCCTGTTCCATAGGTACACTTAATATCCCCGACTTTTACGCAAGCCTGGCCGAAGAGTGCTGCTTGTTGGTCTCCAAGAATTGAAAGAATTGGAATACCATCAGGCAAAAATCCGCATCCGTTAGTTTTTCCAAAATCTGTAAATGATTCCTTGATCTCAGGTAGGTATTCCCTGGAAATCCCGAAGAACTCAAGTAGAGACGAGTCCCAGTCAAAAGTTTGAAGATTCATGAGCATTGTACGGGAGGCGTTTGAAACTTCAGTTGCAAAAATTTTACCGGAGCTGAGCCTGTGAAGAAGAAAAGAATCAACAGTAGTCAGGCACAGGTCTTTTTTATCAGCAGCTGCTTTGACTGCTGGAACGTTATCAAGAAACCATCGCATCTTTGATCCTGAGAAATAAGGATCTAGCGGAAGGCCTGTCTTCTTTCGACAGACTTCCTGATATCGGGTTGTATTTTTCTCACAATATTCAGCTGTCCGGCGATCCTGCCAGACGATGGCATTATGAAGAGGCTTGCCCGACTTGGAATAGGCACAAGTTGTCTCGCGTTGATTGGTGATTCCAATTGCTTCAATTTTCTTTGGATCAATTCCCTGGCGCTTGATTACGGCAGTCACCGATTGAGTTACTGAAGTCCAGATTTCTTCCAGGTTATGTTCAACCAAACCAGGTTTAGGATAGATCTGTGTATAATCCTGTTTTTCTTTATCGAGAATTTTTAATGTTTTGGAGTCGAGGATAAGAGAGGTAGTACCTGTTGTACCTTGATCAATTGCGAGCAGAAAACCCATAAACCCTTCCTTAGTTGCCCAGGTTTACTGTCTTCACCCCCGGAGCATCGTTGATAATCAAATTCGCCGCATGTGACCAATAAGTCGATAAATTTTTATTCATTAAAGCGACGAACATATAAGTGATACTAGACATTACTACCAATAAAAGAACAAATTCTACTACCGCCTGGCCTTTTTGCCCTGCTTTCTTTAAAAAATTCAATGGTAAGAGTTTCCGTAGCTTCATAAACCTTTAAAAGTGAGATATGATTGGCCTCTTACGAGGCGCCCTGCATGAAAAAACATATCCCTATTCTTCTCTTTATTATGGCCTTTAGTGGGTTTCTTTCCACACAAATCCTATGGGACACTTTTCATCTTAATGCAGAAAACGTTGAGCAAGATAAACAAAAACACTCAGTCTACGAAACCAACTTCCAAAGTCTTGTTTTAACAACAACTAAGAAGCAAATAGTGGATTTAAGAAATCAGACAAGCCCTATTATTATCCTCAATTTCTGGGCATCATGGTGCCAGCCTTGCCTACGTGAGTTTCCTAGTTTGGTGAAATTTCAGGACAAATATGCCGCCCATGTGAAAGTGGTTGGGATAAATGGGGATGAAGAAGATTCGGCAGAGAAGATCAAAAAAATCGAAGATAAATATAAGCTCAATTTTGGTTCAGTGGAAGACTCTCAAAGCAGTATTGGGAATAAGTTCATGATCAATTCTTATCCGGTTTCGATAGTCTTTCATAAGGGCAAAGTCATATATGTGAATAAGAAGATTCATGATTTTATGGATTCGGATTTTTTGGCCTTTATAGACTCTGCATTGAAGAATTAAGGTCCAGGCTCTTTTGTCTCGCAATTAAAAAAAGAGGAAAAGTTACACTAATCGCAATGAGCAATCCAAACGTGAAATAGACCCAGAGATAAGGAACTTTAAGTCTTCTTCCTTCTACCCACATAAAAACAGCTGCTGCCATAAAGAAGAAAATGATATCAAAAGTGATCGAACGGGACGCTGGATTTACCATAGTATCCTGGATGAACTGCCATGTGGCTTGAATTGGTCCCAAGTGAAAGTAAGCAATGTTTTGTGACCAGCACATAAAAAAAGCAACAATGGCGATAACAAGGTAAATTCGCTTAAGGTAAATCGACTGCACAGTTTCTTCCCCATAAATAGCTAATATGCGAAACGCTTTCTGCCTTGAAAAGTGTGAAGCGCGCCTTCATTCCTGGCCTTATAACTCCCTGGTTGTATTCACCAAGGGCGTGAGCTGCATTAAGTGTGATACCGGCCCATAATTCGGCTTGATTAAGTTTTAACTGCGCAGCTGAAATGCATGCAATCATTAAAACATTATCGCAGTGACAGGATCCAGGATTGTAGTCTGATGCAATCGCAACTTTAACACCCGCATCAAGCATCTTTCTGGCCGGAGCCAGGGGTTTTCCCAGGAAAAAAGCTGTTCCTGGTAAAAGAGTGGCGACGGTTGGGGCAGCTGCCAGCTTCTCGATGCCGCTATCTGAAATCTTTAGCAGGTGATCTACACTCAGGGAATCAAAACTCACTCCAAGAGCAGCTCCGCCATTATCGTTAAGTTCATCTGCATGCATCTTGCGCGGAATTCCCAGCTCTTCAGCTTTCGCAAACAAAGCCTTCACATCATTATCACTAAAATAATTCTTCTCATGAAAGATATCCACAGCATCCAGGATTTTAAGGGGGGCAAGTTTCTCAAGCAGGGGGATAACTACCGAATTTAAATATTCATTAGAAGATTTAAATGTACGAGGTACATCATGGGCCGCGAGATAGGTATTAAAAATCTGAATCCGTGGGTGAAAGTGCTTTTTCAAACGGTCAATTAACAAGGCAACTTCATATTCTTTTTCAAAATTAAGACCATAACCGGACTTTATTTCAATTGTACCTACGCCATAAGAATGAATTCGATTAATGCGTTCACATGCAACCTCAAAAAGTTCATCATCTGTTGCTGAATTAGTCTGGTTCATTGTAAAAAGAATACCTCCGCCTCTCTTGGCAATTTCTTCGTAGCTTATTCCATTTAGCCGATCTGCGTATTCCTGGGCACGGTCTCCACCAAACACCACGTGAGTATGTGAATCTATGAGCTCCGGTGTTAACACCATACCCTTGAGATTGTATTCCTGAACATCTTTATACTTAGCTGGTATCTTGCCAGTTGGCCCCACCCATTCGATCACATCATTGCTGATCACTACAGCACCATCAGTTATGACAGAAAGATCGGAAGGTGTAAGCCTCCTGCCATCTTTCTGAGCAGCTAGCTCCATGGTCACAATTTGATTTAAGTGCTTATAAATTTTCATAATGATGGAAATTTTATTTTAGTATTTTTATTTTTTGCAATATCCAGGGCTATGTCATAACCAGCATCTGCATGGCGGACAATTCCCATACCAGAATCAGAATTCAATACACGTGATAAGCGAACGTCCATTTCGGGTGTTCCATCACATACTATTACCATTCCCGAGTGTTGTGAGTAGCCCATGCCTACACCTCCACCGTGGTGGAGAGAAATCCAGCTGGCACCATTGTTGATGTTTATCATGGCATTTAAAAGAGGCCAGTCAGAAACTGCATCAGATCCATCTTTCATCGCTTCAGTTTCGCGGTTAGGACTTGCGACAGACCCGCAATCCAGGTGATCGCGACCAATTACGATGGGAGCCTTTACTTTTTTCTCACGTACTAACTTATTAAAAAGCAGGGCAGCTTTTTCGCGATCACCATACTTGAGCCAGCAAATTCGTGCGGGCAAGCCTTGAAACTGAATCATTTCTCCGGCCTTGTTGAGCCAGTTGATCATTGATGTGTTTTCAGGAAAGAGTTGTTTTAATGCATCATCGGTAACTTTTATATCGTGTGGATCTCCTGACAGGGCAATCCATCGGAATGGGCCTGAGCCTTCACAGAAAAGAGGTCGGATGTAGGCAGGGACAAATCCAGGGAATGAAAATGCATCCTTAACTCCAGCCTTCTCGGCACCGGCCCTTAAATTATTTCCGTAGTCAAACACATGAGAACCTTTCTTTTTGAAAGCAATCATAACACGAACATGATGTCCCATCGTTGCATAGGAGTACTCTGTGTATTTTTCAGGATTTGATTTTCTTAGTTCAGATGCTTCAGAAAGGGACATTCCTCCGGGAACATAACCATTTAATGGATCATGTGCTGATGTCTGATCAGTCACTAAGTCCGGAAGGATTCCCTTGTCCAGGACATATTCAAAGAAGTCCACTGCATTACCAACGACTCCGACTGAAAGTGCAATGCCGTTATTTTTTGCCTCCAGAGCGAGTTTAATAGCTTCATCAAAATCATGTGCGAGGATATCAAGATATTTAGACTTAAGTCTTTTTTCAATCCTGGACTTGTCTACGTCACAACAAAGACAAACACCGTCAGCCATTTTCACAGCAAGTGGTTGGGCTCCACCCATTCCGCCAATTCCAGCAGTCAATACCAGTTTACCTTTCAGTGTTGCATGTTCGCCGTAATGTTTACGAGCTGCCGCCATGAAAGTTTCATACGTACCCTGGAGAATCCCCTGGGTTCCGATATAGATCCATGATCCGGCCGTCATCTGGCCATACATCATGAGTCCTTCATCCTTAAGCTTGTTAAAGTGATCCCATGTGGCCCATTTCGGCACAAGGTTTGAGTTTGCAATCAGAACCCGTGGACCCTGGGGATTACTTGGGAAAACTGCTACAGGCTTACCAGACTGGACGATAAGTGTTTCATCATTTTCAAGATTCTTAAGCGACGTTATTAAATCATCCAGTGCCTTATGATTTCTTGCTGCCTGGCCATTACCGCCGTAGACAATCAGCTCATCCCGGTCTTCGGCCACATCAGGATGCAGGTTATTCAAAAGGCAACGAAGAGCCGCTTCCTGATGCCAGCCCTTGCATGTAAGTTTGTCTCCAGTGGGAGGAAGAGGTATGTAGTTCATATGACTCCTGTTAGGCTAAAGGTCCGATGACGGACTCTACTTCATGTAACAGCTCTTCGGTCTGAATGAGCCTGGTGAGGTTTTCAATATCTTTGTGGAAAACGCGGTCATCTTCAATTGGAAGGACATGCTTTCGGACCAAAGTTATTACTTTTTCAAGAGCAACTGAAGTGCGCATAGGCCGGAGGAATTCAAGCCCCTGAGTATTACAAAGAAGCTCGATTGCAAGTCCATGCTGAACATTGCTGATCACTTCATGCAATTTCCGGCCAGATGTTACACCCATTGATACATGGTCTTCCTTGTCTGTAGACGTCGGGATCGAATCTACTGAAGCTGGGTGGCAAAGATATTTATTTTCAGAGGCCAGGGCTGCCATGGTCACATGTGCAATCATGAGACCGGAGTTAAGGCCTGAGTTTTTTGTAAGAAATGCCGGCAAGTCAGAAAAATGCGGATTCATCATTTTCTCAACGCGTCTCTCGGCAATGTTGCAGATTTCCGCTAATCCCATTGCAAGATAGTCCATACAAAGAGCTAAAGCCTCGCCATGGAAATTTCCACCTGAGACAACATCCCCCGTTTCAACGAATACCAAAGGATTATCTGTTACAGAATTTAGTTCAATGATGAGGACTTCTTCAGCATGACGGACGGTTTGTCTGCAAGCGCCGTGAACCTGCGGAATACAACGGAGTGAATAAGGATCCTGAACTTTTCCGTCATCCTTATGGGATACAACAATTTCCGACCCCTTAATAATTTTCAAGAGATTATTCGAAACATCTACCTGGCCGGGCTGAGGCTTCAGGCGGGAAATCCTTTCGTCGAAAGCTGCAGCAGTACCTCGTACAGCATCCAGTGTAAGACAAGAAATAATGTCCGCATATTTAACAATTTTCTTGGCTTCAACTATGGCAAGGCATCCAAGTGCCAGCATTACCGATGTTCCGTTGATTAATGCCAGTCCATCTTTGGGTCCAAGCTTCGCTGGTTCTTTTCCAAGGCTGTGAAGGACAAAATCTGAGCGTAAGATTTTTCCGTCGTACTCAACATCGCCTTCGCCAATAAGGGCAAGTGCCACATGAGAAAGGGGAGCAAGATCGCCAGATGCTCCAACTGAGCCCTTTTCAGGAATTACTGGATTGATGCCAAGGTTAATAAACTCCAGCAACAAGGCAATGGTCTCTGGTGTAATACCTGAGTATCCCTGAATAAGACAGTTGGCCCTTGAAAGCATGATGGCCCTGGTTACTTCCCTGTTGAAGGGCTTACCAACGCCTGTGCAATGGGACCGAATAAGATTGTATTGGAGTTGCTCCAGGTCTTTGGTCGCAATTTGTTTTGATGCCAGTGCACCAAAACCTGTATTGATGCCGTAAACAGGTTTTCCCTTTTTTACGATATCAAGCACCAATTCCCTTGAGCGTTTCATTTTCTCAAGTGAATCCGGATGAATTTTTAATTCTACCTGGCCTGGCTTTGCCTTTGAAATAAAAGCAAGGTCTTCAATGGTTAAATTAGTACCAGTTAATTGAAATTTTTTCATTTTTGCCTTAGCGAATTTTATTAACCCGCGAGAGATAGTCTTTTTCAGGAGCTGAGAAAATATAAGAACCTGCCACTAAGTTATTGGCACCGGCCTGAATGAGGTAACCAGCATTCTGGTCCGTCACTCCGCCATCAACCTGGATCTGGAATTTGAAGTTGTTTTCATGGCGAAGCTTATCGAGCTCAATTACCTTATCTACGATTTCTGGTATGAACTTCTGGCCACCGAAACCAGGATTTACACTCATGAGTAATACCAGGTCTAATTTTCCAAGGAGATACTTTGGAATCACAGAGACAGGAGTTGATGGATTAAGTGAGATACCCACTGATGGATACATTGTTTTTAGTTTTTGAATGAGGCGGTCATGATGAACGATGGCTTCCCAATGAAAAGTAAAGTTGTGGATACCCAGATCCTTAAAGCTGTCAGCAAAGAAGTCCGGATCTGTAACCATAAAGTGAGCATCGAGCTTATGCTTTGTTGCCGTCTTTAATTTGTTGAGTACAGGTTCACCAAAAGTCAGGTTAGGAACAAAATGAGCATCCATGATATCGAGGTGAAGCCATAAGTTATCAATGGCATTTAATCGTTCAAGGTCTTTTTTTAGCTCCAAAAAGTCTGCAGATAAGAGGCTTGGGGAGACAATGATAGACATTTAATATTCCTTAGGTGTCAGGGTCAAATCGGATTTAATGCCATTTAAAAGCTCTCGATCACCGCACGGCTTTTTTCCTTCAAGCTGAACATCAGTTAAGCGAAGTGAGAAGTCCACACATCCAACCACCAGGCTACCCATATCATTTAATGCAGTACCTGCAGGAATTTTGCGATGATATTTTTCAGCACCAAGGACTTTAAGTCGTTTGCCATTCAGGAAACAATAAGTACCAGGCCATGGGGCAAGCGCCCTGATCCTGTTTATGATTTTGTCGAGGTTTTGGTGAGCAAAGTCCAGGAATCCATCTTCTTTCTTTAGTGTCGGAGCAAAACTGACTTTAGATTCATCCTGGGCCTCAAACGCAAGCTGGTTATTCAGGACTTTTTGAATGAGATCATTCATGGCCAGAGCTGCCTGGAATTTTAATCGTGTATAAAGCTGGCCGCCAGTTTCCAATGGGGAAATCGCCACAGTATGAAAATGGACAAGATCTCCGGCATCCATCTTTTTCACCATTTTCTGGATCGACACTCCCGTTTCCTGGTCACCGTTTAGTAGGGCATACTGAATTGGAGCGGCCCCACGATACTTAGGCAATATAGAGGTGTGTATGTTAAAACATCCGATTTTTGCGATAGATAACATCTCTGAACCGAGAAACTGGGCAAATGCCAGCACAACAACAAAATCAAGATCCTCAGCTTTAAGCTTTTTCAGGAACTCGCTTTCTTTGTTGATGTTCTCACATTGAAAAAAAGGAATTTTCTTTTCCCTGGCATACTCTATAACTTCTGGAGACTTTAAAGCCATTCCTCTACCGGCAGGACGATCAGGCATAGAGATTACATACTTCAAATCAATGTTCGGGTGATTGGCGAGAAGGTCCAGCGTCGGTACTGAAAAGTCCGGCGTGCCACAGTAGGCAACTCGAAACTTTTTCATCGCACCTTCTCTTTGGCCAGTTTCTTCTTATAAAAGTTTTTCTTTAAGTTGCTCAGACGTTCTATGAAAACAATTCCTTCAAGGTGATCATTTTCATGCTGGATGCAGATTGAAAGCATGTCGTCCGCTTCGAGTTCATGCATTTTGCCCTGGAGGTCCTGGTATTTCACATGAACTGTTTGAAAGCGCTTAACTTCCTCGTAGATTCCAGGAAGAGAAAGACAGCCTTCTTCAAACGTTGTAGTTCCTGATGTTCCGGTAATAACGGGATTAATAAAGATCAGAGGGTTAAAACCAGACATCCTTTCTTCTTCTTCACCGCTTGAATTGGTTATGGTTTCCCGGTCGTAATCGACATCCAGCACAAACAAACGAATGCTTTCTCCAACCTGGGGTGCGGCGAGTCCAACCCCGGGGGCATTATACATGGTGTAGAGCATATTCTGGACAAGCTCTTCAAGAGCAGGCGTAAATTCGGTAACTTCAGCAGCCTTTTTTGAAAGGACCGGCTCCGGATACTTAAAGATCGGGAGCTCTACTCCCTTTAACTCATAATTTTCATTCTTCATGGGTTTTTTATAGCACAGAGGAGAATGAAATTAAATTGAGAGTTTTCGATTCTTAAAGAAGGTGAAGGCAACGATGGAGAAGAAAATTAAGGGGACAATTCCAGTAGCTATCAGGGGTGTAACTTTTCCGGAATTACCTAATGCGACAGCGGAACTGTAAAGTACCCAAAACAGGACTGTTACCACAAGAGTCAGGACGACATTCTTACCAAATGAACTTGAGCGGCGGTTGGGATTAAAAATACTTGCGACAGGCATAAGCGCAAAAACCAGACAAATAAAACTAAGAAAAAGCTTATTCAGCAAGATGATTTGGTACTCACTGACATTGATACCTGTTTTTGAAAGTCTTGTGACAAAGTTGTAGAGCTTGAAAAAAGAAAGTGTTGTTAAGTCGGCTTCGAATTCACCCAAGTCATCAGGTGCTTCACTTAACTGAATTTCATCTGTCGGCTTTTCCTGCTGAATGGGAAAAGTTGAGCCGCTTAAACTGGAGAGCTCGGTAACATTCTCCAGCTTCCAACGACCACTTCCCATGTGGCTTGCAGCCTTCGCCTTGATAATGCGTGCATTGGTATAAGTTGGTGAGAAATAATAAACTTCCAGGTTCTGGATAGTGTTGGTCTTGCGATCAAAATAACCAAATGAGGAAAAATAATTATCAGATTTGTACCAGAACTTTCCGCCCTCAAGCGAACTTCTCGTCAGGTAACGACCTTCTGACATACGACTTTTTTCAATCTGCTTGCGCTTTATATTGTTGGCCATTGGTTCAAGGAAGCCGAGATTGATGAATTGAAGGGCCACCATAAAAAGGGCACAAGTCCCGATCAGGAAATAAATCTTTGTATAAGAATATCCGGCCGCAAGAATTGAAATTAATTCTGAATGGGCCTTTAGTCGATTAAGTGAAAAGAGAGTTCCCACAAGACAACAAATCGGAAACATCTTTCCCATGAGATCCGGCATTTTCAATGAATATTCAAGCAGCACCCGCAATGCATCCTTACCTTGAAGAAATCCGTTGATAAGATCAGCTGTAGAAATCAGAAGGAAGAGGACGAAGATCGCTCCCAAAAGACTTTTGAACCATTCTTTAACTATTAACTTGGAAAGAATCAGCATTTCCTGAGTATAAGTGGAAGCAGAGTCTTTGAAAATAAAAGCAGTAGTGGACGGAGGATATAAGAGCCGATTAATTGCATAGGCCTGTTATTTTCCCATGCTGGAACCATGGTTGAAGAATATTTATAATAGTATCGGACCACTTCTTGCCCCCACCGATATTTAAGGAGCAAGTCTTTAAGTAACCGGTATTCCTGAGTAACGGGATGATTATCACCATAACAAAACGTTACGATATAGCATTTTTTGGAAGAGACAAAAATTTGCTGGTGCGCAGCCCGGAAAACTTCTTGGTTTCTAAATTGATTCTTCTTAAGACTCTTTCTTATTAGTTCTGAATTCAAAATTTGATAAGGCTGGTTAACAGTGAAATGGACAAACTGTTCAATGCACTTCTGGGTATCTTCAACAAACTTAGGTTGTGGAATAGCATCATAGATTTTTGCCATTTCAAAGTAGAGGCCGCTGATCATCAGCATCTCAGTAATGTCTTTATTCGGATTGAAATGAGATATTTTCAGATGAAATAGGTCTTTCGCACCCTTAACTTCACAAATCACATCCATGTACTCGGTAAAACGTCGTATCGCACCACTATAATCTCGACCATCGAGGCATTCTTTACCGAAGCGAACCGTAGTAATCCTATTCACATACTTATGCTTAAGTATGATCATTTTTTCGCGCTCTTCACGCTCCATCTTACCACTTGATTTAAATTCACCCATGATCTCTCATCGGTTACTTGGGACCGTGGCTAAAATTTTAAAATGGCAGAAAGGGAGGTATCGACCAGGGTTTCGTCCTTATAGACATAATTAGAGTCACCAAATTTGTCGGATATTTTCTGGGCGAATTCAAGGCCTAACCTGGGACCAATCCAGCTGACACCCCATCCAGAGCCCTTGAATTCAGTAACATTGTCATAAAACCTGCCGGCACGTATGAAAAGGTCGCTGAAAATATTGATCTGTACGGCTGCTCTCCAAAGATATTTTTCTTTCACATTCTTGGTATAGCGGGTGCCCACATCTCCTATAACAATAAAGCGGTCTGCCACATCATATTGAAAGCCAGCAATGGCCCTTTCATCACCCTGATTAGTGCGGGTTGGATCTATCACTACTAATCCTAATACGGTGTCTTCATCTATGATAAAAGTCCCTCCAATAGATGCTTGATGGTGGGTTTTATGGTGATCCGAGTATTGAGTGGGTAATTGATCCTGCAGGAAACTATAGCGTAATCCAAGTGAAGCATTAGTAGAGAGGGCCATAGAACCGTGGGCAGTATATCGTTCTCTCTCAAAATTGTTTTCATTCTGTTGCAGGTAGGCAACGCCACCTTTTACCGGACCAGAGTGATCGGATACAAACATACCAGTCGTTCGATTCTGCTTCGGGAAGTCATCAGCTGCAGCTGTACGCGCGGCGCTCTTTTTCCTGAGTGCCGTATCATAAGTCTGGTAAGAGAAACTTGAACCATCAAAGAAGGCAGAGGAGGCTGGATTAAGTATGGCAGCTTCGGTAGAAAGGATACTCGCAACTCCGGCACCTGCCGTAGAGTTCAAGCGAGTCGTTTGAAAATCCCTGATTTGGGCCCACAACGACTGGCCCGGGAGTATTAACATCGCTAAAATATAGACTTTCTTCATAACCAAAATGTAGAGAAAAATTCTCTTTCTAACAAGGGGCATTTATGAAAATCACCAGGGCCATTATTCCAATTGCAGGCAAAGGCACACGTTTTCTCCCGGCCACCAAAGAGACCGCTAAAGAAATAATACCTATACTTAATATTCCTATGATCCATTATGTGGTTCAGGAGGCTGTAGAAGCCGGCATTGAACAAATTATATTTGTTACTGCTTCCGGAAAACAAGCAGTCGAGAACTACTTTGATCGTAATCTTGAATTAGAGACATACCTGGAAAGGAATAATAAGATTAAGGAATTGGAATTAATTCGGAAGATCGGAACGATGGTAAGTGTCACAAGTGTGCGCCAGAAAGAACAACTGGGCTTGGGCCATGCTGTCCTGATGGCTAAAAACATGATTGGTAATGAGCCGTTTGCGGTTATTTTAGGTGATGACATCGTTATAAATAAAGAACCTGCCATAAAGCAGCTCATGAATGTTTCTCTGGCCAACGATGGTTCACCCGTTATTGGAGTTATGGAAGTGCCTAAAAGCGATACTTCCAAATATGGAATAGTTACTGGTGAAACTGTGGATGCGAAGACACTTAGAATGACCGGTATGGTAGAGAAACCAAAGCCAGAAGATGCTCCTACAAATCTTGCAACCCCAGGACGCTATATCCTGACGCCGGACATCTTTTCAATACTGGAAACAATCCCAAGAGGGGCTGGAAACGAATATCAGCTTACTGATGCCATCAATGTTTTGTGCAAGAAAAGAAATGTTTTTGCTTATAAGTTTGAAGGAGAAAGGTTTGATACAGGAAGCATGCCAGGTTACATGGATGCCACAATCGACTTTTCATTAAAAGACCCCGCTCTCCGTGAAGATTTTTTAAAGGCACTCAGGTTTCGCCTGAACAAATATGGAATTACACTATGATTAAATTTGTCCTTCTTTTCATCATGTCGGCACAGGCAATGGCCTATGTCCCGACTGTAGAATCTCTTTTTCGTCATGGTGGAAACCAAGATGTAACGTCCAATACCATCACAATGAACTTAAGAGTTTCCAGGGTCCAGCCAGGAGGCGAGAAGCCTGTTCCGGTTCAGGATACTGCAGTGGTCAAGGAAAGAAGGGCAGAAGATTTTTTCAAATTATACATCACGTCTACAAACGGTGATTCTATAAAACTTGCCCAGGTAAGGTATTCAAACAGCAGTTATAATGATTCATCACTCGAGCATAAGATTTATTATCCTAATTTTAGCCCATTCACTATCAAAGCAAATGCTGATCAGGTAGAGAAGGGAATTTTCTTTGCCCTGATGAAATCCCTGACTTTGAATGATGGAGAACATCTTGTAAATTATCTCAAGTCCCTGGGTGTTCCAGTTAAGCTGAATAACGAACTCATTAATCGTGAAAAAATTGAGTACCTAGCAAGTTATAAGCGTTACCTGATCTCAACGAATCGTGATCGCAAGAAAGATGCAGAGAATCCACTCCGGCCTGAAGATGCTACAGAAAGGGCCAAGGTTGAAAAGGCCATGAATGAATCTATGTATGTAGATAACAAGCAAGTAAAACTCTCTCGTAATAATGCCGAGATGGCCTGGCTAGTGAATGCAGGCGCAGTTGAAGCCGTTGTTTCATACGAAAAAAGACATCCAATCAGGCTTACTTATAAAACAGGCGCCGGTGATTTTGAAATTACCTGCCACGACTATTGGCTTTCCAATGGTACTCATTTCATGCCTAAGTTTCTTACCGTTAAGAACCCCAATGGTGAAACGTTCCAGGTCGACATTACTGGATTCAGGCACTATACCGAAAAAGATGATGATCTCGCCAACCGTCTTAAAAAATGGGACCAGGTATTACGTGGGAAAGAAAGTACTGAGCTAAGGCCTGAGTTTCTTCTTTAATGAAAGTAGCCCGAATTGCAGTAAACTATCCGCTTAAGAACAATGGCCTTCTTTATCTCTACGAAGATGAATTAAAACGTGGTCAGGTTGTCCAGGTTCCATTGGGCAAAAGCCGCAGTGAAGTTGGCTGTGTAATTTCTGTGGATGAAGCTCATTCAGAAGAATTTAAGACAACCCCGCTCGATAAAATCAAAAGTGTCACAAGTATTGTTCCTGATTGGCAGCTTGGAGAAGATGAGCTGCAACTCTATGAGTGGATGGCCCAATACTATCATTATGGTCTTGGTCAGCTTATCTTTGACTGTCTTCCTCATCACTTAAAAAGACCCCGGCCATTAACTCACACAATCGGTGAGGGCAAGGAGCTAGAGTTTGTTCCGAACCACGTACAAAAAACAACTATTACCGCTATTCGAGAAGGTCTGGGAAGTTTTAAGCGTTATCTGGTTCATGGTGTTACCGGAAGTGGCAAAACGATTGTTTATCTTGATCTTATCAAGGCAAGCATCCTGCAGGGAAAGAGCGTTTTATTTCTTTTGCCTGAAATAAATCTTACGCCTCAATTCGTGCAGACTTTCGCCCGGTATCTGGATGCTCCGATCCTGACCTATCATTCTGAATTAGCAGATTCCCAAAAATACCAGATCTGGATGTCTGCCAGAAAAATGGATACCCCAACCCTGATCCTTGGCGTGAGAAGTTCTGTTTTTATACCGGTTACGAACCTTGGCCTCATTATTATAGATGAAGAACATGATACATCATTCAAGCAGGATGATCGCTGTCCTTATAATGCAAGGGATGTGGCCTCTAAAAAAGCCCAGCTACTGGGGATTCCACTGATAATGGGATCAGCAACACCAAGCCTTGAGTCTTATTATGCCTTTCATCAAGAGCCTCAGCATAAACAACTTTTTGAAATGAAAGAGCGTGCCGGTGATGCTTTCCTGCCTGCCGTAGAGTTAATTGATGCCAGGGATAAGTCAGGTAAGGAAGATGATATCTGGCCACTTGTTCCCAGGTCAGTAGAAGCGATCAAGGCAGCCCTTGCAAGAAATGAACAAGTTTTAGTTTTCGTGAACAGGCTGGGATTTGCCAGTTATCTTCAATGCCGCTCCTGTGGCCATCAATTTAGTTGTCCCAACTGCTCCATCAGTCTTCGTTACTATAAAAAGAAAAATCACCTGGCATGTCATCATTGTGAATATAAAGAGCCCATGCCTAATGAATGTCCTGCTTGTGGTTGCATGACTTTAACTCACAAGGGTTTTGGAACCGAGAAAGTACAGGAAGTCCTGCAAAGGATAATTCCGGGCAAACGAATAGAAAGATTTGATCGTGATGAAATCAAAAGCTTCAAGCAACTTGAAGAACGCCTGGCCGCATTCCATTCAGGTGAGGTTGACCTCATGGTTGGTACACAGATGCTTTCCAAAGGTCACAATTTCGAAAAGGTAAAGTTGGTCCTTATCCTTGGAATCGACAGCCAATTAAATTTTCCAGACTTCAGGTCCTCTGAAAGGGTTTACCAGACACTTACCCAGGTGGCCGGGAGGGCAGGTCGGTATTCACAAGACGGTAAGGTTTTAATCCAGACACTCAATCCTGAAAATTCAATCTTTCAGATGGTGAAGGGACATGAATTTCATCGGTTCTATGAAGATGAACTAAAAGTACGCTCCATGTGTGATTGTCCGCCTTTTAAAAGGCTCGCCATGATTCATTTTTCTTCGCGCTTTCAAGACAAGCTCATCCCCCATGTTACTGAACATGCCGGTATTTTGATGAGAGAACTAATAAGACAACATTTCAAGGACGTAACTATCCTGGGCCCCCGGCCTGCTCATATTGAAAAAAAGGCCAACCAATTTACTTGGTCAATTCTATTAAAATCAAAAGACCTCAGTCAGATGCACAACTTGTTGAAAACGTTCGAGATTAATTACAAGTCCAAGAGTTCTATTACCTATAAGATAGATATAGATCCTTATTCTCTAATCTAAAACCCTTAAGTTTGCAGGGTCTTAGACCGAATAGGAACTGAGATGACTCAACATCCGTTCGAGGACTTTATGAAAAAGACTGCATGGTTTCTGCCTTTTCTAGTGGCCCTACCCTTACAAGCACAAAGCTTATTAGGGACTTTAAACCAATATCAAAGCGCATTGGAACCGGATTCAACTTCCCCAGGAAGTGCTAATCCGATAATTAAAAAACCAGGTCAGGAAGTTAGCTCCACAAGCGAATCATCTGCAGTTGGATCAGGCAAGTGTGAAGAAAACGACCAGACTTCATTGCCACTTTCTTATGTAACTTCATTGTTACAGGCAAAGAATGGACATCTTGATGTGTCATACGATCCTCGTAAAGGGAGCCTGCAAATTTCAGCTCCAGACATGATCAGTAACTGTAATTCTATGGTTGAATGGAAACTGAAAGAACAAGAAATTACTGGCAGTAAAGTTTATGCCATAGAACTTAAGATCAAATCCAGCGGAGAATGTTCTGATGCTGGCTGTGAATACAAAGTTGCCAAGGTTGAAGGTGGAGCTTTTAAAGAATGGCAGAAGCTGACACTCAAGCCGACACTTAAGGGTTTCGAAGAATGCCTTCAGAAGTCCGGTGTTATTGATGGAGGCAAAGTTAAGGCGAGTGCCATTTATAGTGCACCATTAATGGAAAAATTCACAGACATCAAGGATTCAGGAAAAGTACTTTTCGTTTCTCATGGACCGAGCTCAGCCCAGGTAAAAGCCAAATACGGGAAGTTTGATACAATTGATAAGTGCGATCACTATGAAGCAATCAATCCTGATATGAAAAAAATTCTCTCACTAAAAGATGAAGATAGAGAGCGTTTAGATGCTGAAGCATTAAAGCTGAAGGGTTGTAGCATTAATGAATATCACAAAGTTTCAGACTTCATAGAGAAGTACGAAGACTATGCTACTCAACTTGGGTCTTTGCGTGACAACCTGATACTGGAAGCAGCTAAAAAATCTGCCAAGGCAATGGACGAAGGCAAGTATACAGAAGATGACCTTAAGGTCATGGCAGACTTTGATAAATACATTGTTCAACCAAAAGTTGAAAAAGCTCGCCAGCTCTATCTGGAATTAAGAGCTCTTGAAGGGACTCCGGATTCTGCACAGAAAAAAGAAGCTCTGAGAGCACTCCTGGTAGAACTCAAGACATACAATGCAAAGCCTTACTTCCAGGCCGTTCATACCAAGAAGTTAATTTCTGACGGACGTTTCGAAGAAGCAGAAAAACTCAACACGATGAAAGTAAGCCTGGATATGTATTCTAAGCTTGGAAGCAAGACTGGTTCTGTTGTTCTTACACCAGAAGTCCTTGATTCCCGAGTTCATGGGAGTCGTCAAAAATTCCACAATGATCTGGAACAGGAAAAAGAAACATATGCTATCAGGACTGGTGAAGTAACCGGTAAAGAAGACCATTTCAAGCACATGGCTTCCGATATGAGAGCTAACATCCAGAGGCGTACAGCAAACTTCACTGCCGAAATCCAGGATGAAATGGGCAGAATGAGACAAGGTGGATACTGTTACCAGTACTTCCGCAATACACAAAAATGTATCCAGGATTCAATGGAGCGCGCCCAGGAATTACAGGCCCTGCTCAAGCATTATAATCAAGTTGATACTGAAAGAGCTGCTGAGTACGATGCCAAGGCTGCAGGATTCGGCAAGCTTGAAGCTGAAGGTCGCAGATACTTAGCTACTCAAAATGGTGATGAAGTACCTGAGGAAAAGCCAGCATCAGCTGTTCCTCCTAAACCAGTTGATACCACTCTTCCTGAACGTCGAAGCAGCAATGGGGCCTATACTTTTGATTACAATCCTCAGCAGCAGCAACAACAAGGCGGCCAGCAGGGTATGCAACAGCCTCAACAACAGCAACAAAATCCTTGGGCAGGAATGTTCGGACAGCAACAAAACCCGTACCAGCCATATGGCCAACAACAGCCTGGTGGTTTCTTAGGTTGGGGTGGTCAACAACAGCAACAACCATTCATGGGCCAGCAAGCTTATAATGGCTTTGGTATGCAACCCGGTTACGGTGGCTATGGTGGAGCAGGTGGCGGATATAGTTTCCAATGGCCAGGGGCCGGTCAGCAACAGCAGCCTATGGGTATGGGCGGATATGGTCAGCAGCCTATGGGCATGGGTGGCTACGGTCAACAACAGCAGCCTGGCGGATTCTGGGGTCAGCCTTATCCCGCATATAATATGTATTCAATGTACGGAAGATAGATAAAAAAAGGGGAACTTTAAGTCTTCCTATTACCCACATCTTCGGATGTGGGTTTTTATGTGCGCCGGGCATGACAGATAACTAGGATGGTGAAAGTCCATCCACCAACCTGATAGAGGTGAAGGTTAGTGAAACGCAAGGGTGTCCATTGCGAAATGGAATC
>DATLXC010000048.1:0-129375 GCA_035575985.1 Bacteriovoracaceae bacterium
ATAAGTTTGTCGAATATACTCATTTGCTCAAAATATACAAAATGAGTAACAATTGGCCTAGACACATGGCCGTAAGTATTGATTAATTATTTAAAAAATGGCCGACTTTTGATGCGTCGGCCGTGCATCTGGATGAAGTGATTTTAAGTCAAATATGAGTGATGAAATTTCGTATATCTGAGAATGGTCTATTCGAACATACCAAGGAGAGGTGGTTTAGAAGCTTTGAAGGCGCCAGATTCTTTCATTTGAGTTTCATAGCGGGTTTGGGTTGAAGGACGTTTTGTCCAGTGTTCTTGTGGTGAGATGTGGTGTTCCTGATGGTAACCCTCATTGAACATTATCAGGTTGTACCATCTGGGGTAGAAGCTTACGGCGTTGCCGAAGCGATTTGAAGGGGCCGTGGCCTTATAGTGCTCAAAATAGTTTTCGATGTGGGCGAGGAACCAGCCAAAATAAAACATGGGGAGATAAATTATTAAGAAAAACTTCCAGCTCATTATTATTAGGGCCGACCAATAAAGGATGACAGCAATTATTTCGGCGGCGAGGATATGGCCTTCCTTTTTCTGGATTGATTGAATCCAGGCCTGTTTTGTTCCGTCTCTGAAGAGTGAGAAGGCGCTATATGAAATCCAGTGTTCCTGGATTCCGGCCTTGCCAAAAAGATAAGTGGAAGAGGGGTCTTCCATGGAATTGTTGTGACGATGGTGATTTAGGTGGTGATATTTATAAAGTATCTGGGGCAGTCCAAGGTTCATGGAATTGAAGATGCTATAGGCACGGTTGATGGGGGCCATCTTGAAAAAAGGTGTGTGGAGGAAATTATGAGTGACTACTATGGGATTGAAGTAAAAGAGAATGAGGAACAAAAAGAAAAGGCCTGCGTGGGAAATATAGGAGAGTTGTTCAAAGTGACCACACCACAAGAGAAGGCCCACCCATTGGAAGATTGATGACACGACCAGGATCAAGTCTAAACGGGAATGTTTCATGCCTTGCTTTTTAAAGTCTCACGTATTTCTTTTTTCATAGCGACTCTTTTCTTGGCATTCTCAAAGCGTCTTATGTCGTCTTCTGTTTCAGGCCGAAGCTCTGGGACGGCGATTGGGCGGCCTAAGTCGTCCAGGGCAACGAAGGTCAGGTAGGCCCTGGTCGTGACACGACTTTCACCAGTATATGGATTTTCTGAAGTAACTCTTACTCCGACGATCATAGAAGTCTTTCCGACATAATTAAGGGAGGCCTGGATCAGGACATGATAGCCCATCTTAACCGGAGCTATAAAATCGATGTCGCTAATGTGAGCGGTTACTACCGGACGGTTACAATGCCTGGCCGCTACCATGGCAGCTGCAATGTCTATCCAGCTCATGACTGTGCCCCCGAAAACCGTGTTTTGAGGGTTCGTATGATGAGGCATAACTAGTTCACGCATTTCTACTGAAGTGTCGGATGGAGTCTTAATAGGTTTTTTCATAGGGTCCTAATCATCGCAATAAATGTGGTGGTTCCACCGGTAGCCATTACCAAATGGGCCGTAACCCTTGTTTCCATTCAAAGGAGGAGTTCCTGCTTGATAGTCACGAGGAGAGTCCGTCATATGATAGAACGTGGCAATGGATGCTTGCACCGGTGCTATTGGCTCTGGAAGAAAGTTACCAAAGAGTCCCCCGGTTGTCGTCCTTCCAGAAGCACAAAAAGCATTGCCAAGTTGACGAACTTTTTCATTGACCGCAGTGGTAAGCAGAAGTTCGCCAGTTCTTGCATCAAAGTCAGTTTCCGTTTTGAGACCACCGCCAGGACCATCCTTATCGACACCTTCATTTGATACAAAACGATTAAAATAAACCATCAAGTTTGTTCCACGCGGAAGATTGCAGGTAAATGCCGTACCATTGGTACCAAAAGGAGCGGCTGAGCCTGAACAGCATTTATCTGCATTATCCACAAACTTACCTAAAGGAGTGCAGCATTTAAAGTCGTTGGCCGAAAATACTGGCTCTGATTCAAGTGCGTGGTGTGTAGTGGCCCTTTCAGTGGATTGAAGAGGGGAAAAAGATGGGTTTAGGAATGAGTTGTCTACTTGATTGAATATTGCCTTGGTCGTAATTGTTGGCTTAAAAATACCGGGCACAATTCGATCAGCGTTATCATTGCAAAAGATTGGTTCAATCATGATTTGTGGTATACCTGAAAGTTCAAGTTTGGCAAAACGTTTAAGATAGTAAGAATCACTGCCTGGGTAGGTGCGAGGTATAGTCGGTAAAGGTGTTCCGTCACTTTTATTGCCTAAAGTTGGACCGCCACCAGCTGCACCAAAACTAATGAAGGCACCCAATTGATACCCATTAATTTCAAATTCTCTGCCAGGGAAAGCGGGTGTAGTGGTTACAGGTAGGGTATAGGCATCGTTACCAACTATTGTCAGGATTCTAGAGGAAGGATCATAGTCATAACAACAGCGAGCGATTGGAAAAGAGGGGTCGCCCTCACAAATAACTGTGCCTTGTAGATCTCTTCTAGTTGGAGTATTCTGAATCGCTCCAAACCCTGCAATAGATGCATCATACTTACATGGAAAGCGCCTAGTTGAGGGGGATCCTTCTGCCAAAAAGACCGCAATAGTTGTAATTACATCGTCAAATCCTTTCCTCGGTATGTAGCTAGGAATTTGAATGGCAAGGTTTCTTCGTGCTGTAGGAGAAGTATCTGAATAATTAATTCTAGTGTTAGGATCGCTATCCGCACTCTCCGGCATAAAGTACACATCTTCATTACCTGTAATTGCCATTGGAGACCAGCTGGGATTTCCATTCCTGGAAAAAATCTGCCCAGCGGTGTTCAGGGTCATCTCTCCGGTGTCAAGGGTGGTAGGGGTGACATGTTTGGTAGGGTATGGAGCGGATGTTGGAAGGATAACATCAACCGAGCTTGCAAATCCCCATAGAGCACAAGAACCTGACGCACCTGTTGAGTCCTGACAATAATTAAAAGAGTCAGAGGAAAGAAGATTAGCTAGATCTTGATCCCCACCTACTCCATATGTTGCTGGAGCAATAAAACCATAATATTCAGCGACAGTTTTGGGCTCAGTTAATAAAACGGTCCTTGAATTTATGCATTTGAAGTTTGAAGGATCAATAACTAACCGATTTCGCTTGGTCCAATCTGTGGTCCCATCACTAAACTTCCTTATCCAGGCACCACCACAGCAAGTGTCATTATTTGCTTCATTCAATGTTCGCCACTGGTTTGGAGTTCCAATGTTGTTAGTACCTAAAAGTGCTCCTGCCGCTGAACGAGCATGCTTGGCATCCAGAATTGGCCTTGAACCCCCGGTAGAAAGATCATCAACTGTGACCAGTCTCGAATACCGCTTGGCCTGACTGGGTTTTAATCCCGGAGGATCTAGAGTGATGAGACCAGCCGTTGCAGGGTCAATACTAGTACCGGCAAAGCCTGATGGAATGTTAGCAGTAAAAGTTGTGAGGTCCTTACCAACTTCACGACAACAGCGGTTCTTGCTCATGTTGAAAGTCTTGAAGTTTAGGGAGTCTGATGGGAAGGGCTTAGATTGGCCTTGTCCACAAACGAGGTATTCCCTATAGTAATTCTGTTCAGCAATAGTACCGCCGAAATAATTCACGTCAAAGTTGTCTACCTGGTTAGCATGAAACTTATTTGGAGAGCAATCAAGGTCAGTGTGGCAAACAGCTCCGGCCCTTCTCATGCAAGCATCTCTGGCCATTGTTGGATCGTTAACTGTGCCGGTTGTTAATGGCTTTGCTTCGATGGTTACGAATGGGGATAAGGCGGACAGGGTATCCAGGGGCGTAGCAAGGCTAGTACCTGTTTTTATGCTATCAAGTCCGCAGGCGTTTTGGGCCCGTGTCCGTTTATTGTAATCTGTAGCTATACCAGTTTTCCATTGGGCGAAAAGGGGAAAAGGTGCTTCCGTTTTAAGATTGGCCACGTCAAAAATTTCGTAATTGCCTTCACTGGTAAGAGAAGGGCAAGAAGTGTATCGATCATTATCGAATTTTCCGGAATTACAGGGACCGATCTGGCTGATGTAGTCAGTACGCTTAAGAGTATCTGGTCCTCTATGCTGTTCATATGGATTGATAGAAGTTAATTTTTTACCTGGCTGACAAAGGCCAAGGTCAGCACTGGCCAGAGGTTCATATTTTGCTACGTTTTCTAACAGGGTAGCACTTACTCCGCCAGGAAGGGACTTGCCTTCAGTTACCAGGATATAATCCAGTGGACGACCCAGGATGTTTGCATCCTTGCCGATGAGATGATTTCTTGCAACTGGTATTTCTTCCAGAGGAGCTGCATAACGGGAAAGCTTCGCATTGAAGGCAGCACCTGCAGTAACGAGCGCGCAATGGAAGTTAGGTGCGCAAGTAAGGTTCTTGCGGGTTGTGATGTTTGTTATAACTTGTGGAGTCTTGATACAAGGGGCACCAGCTCCGCGGTATATACAACGTCTGGTTCCACCAAGGGCCGGAAACTTTCGCTGTTGGAGAATCTGGTCTAAGGTGATCTCAGCTTTTCCGGAAAGTTCCTTTCCGTCAGCATCGAAAATCGGCCATTGAGTCTTAATGTCTTTTACATCATTACAAACATATTCCCATCCAAGGCGCGTAATACAGTCAGCATCTGTTGCACACATGTGGTTTTGCTGACAGTTAGCAGCTTCATTCTGGTAAGGGTGAGATTTGTCAAATTCAGGATCATAATCCAGCTGGGCAACCCTGGTAAGGCCGTCATAATTTTGAACCTGAACTGTATGGAGAGTAGGGGTTGAGAGATCAGCGAATGGTGCATTGATAGCAAGGAAGAGTTTGCGGGAAGATGATTTAACAATTCTTCCCTTACCAATGGCAAACCAGGTAACTCCATCAAATGATCCAATCAGGGCACCCTTATTAAATCCATACCAGTCGCGCTGATAACCATTTATGTAAAGGGTGGCCTGGGTTTGCAAGCGGTTAAGCCTCTGGTCCCGGATGTTTGTCAAATGAGAGTGTGAGTAAGGAAGCATGGTTGGTGGAATCCAGCAGGCCCTGCCAAAAATAGTATCTTCGTAATTTCCACCGGTATAGTTTGTGCTGAGGGTATCTCTTTCAGTTGTATGTCCTACTGCTTGAAGCCCTGTACCAGTAGACGAACTTGGGAATGCTGTAAAAGAACCTAACCAGGAATCCTTCGCACATGTAGGACAAGGAGTGAAAAAACCACCTGTTGTAGAAATCAGGTAGACCTGGTCAACTGCTACATTAACTAACTTTGCAGGAAGGGCCTGAGTAAGGTTCACGGTCATCGGTCCCAGGACAGCGTTCATGCTGAATTCCTGTTGAACAGGAATTATCTTTCCATCATCCAGGTATTCGAACTTATCGCCTTCCTGGAAGTGTTCCAGCGTAACTCCATTTGATACATAAGTTCTCTCTGTACCCAGGATATTTTTTTCAAGGCCATTAATACTTTCAAAAAAACGATGAGGAGCAGAGCGACCACTCAAAGTGACTGTCTGAACAGTTGGGATGATTACAGGATTTTCCGGTGTTAAACAATCAATTCGGGTTGGCACGTTAAGAGTATCTTTTAAAACAACAGTATAATCATAAGCAGGACATGAAGTAATCATGTCTGCAAGGGCAGTCTTGGCACATCCACAGGTTGTGTACAAGCGCTTAACCACTGTCTGGAAATACATTAAATTAGCGGCGTCTGAACTAGAAGTAAGACAATCAGTTGCAGCAGTATAAGGTGCTACCCTTGAAAGAATTTCATTGTGAAATGGTGTTACGGTTGCCTGGCCCTTGATATGTTGAATGCAATTGTAATCTTTTTTTAACTGTTCAAAGCCTGCTACATAATCAACGCCGACTATGGGGCTGGTATTGGTAGAGGAAGTCGGGGCATTTAGAACATTCGATCCACAAACATAATAAATCTGGGGATAATTGAAATAGGCCAGAGGGTTGGTTATTTTTTCCTGTTCAGCGGCAGCGAATTGAGCACTATAAGTTGTTGAAGCCGATGGCCTGACAGTACCATCATCCACACATTGGTTATCCAGGCAACAATCATAGCCCCTCGTCTTACAAATTGTATTAGTGCATTCACCGGCAGATCCAAGAGCGTTGTAGTTTGGATCTACAACTAGATTAAGTCCCGTAAGGTTAATACTTGGAAGTGGTACTTCGAATATGCCTGAAGTATCTTTCTTGAAAATACGGACTCTGGTTGAAAATATCGGACTGGTGCAACTTGGGCATAAATCACGAGGTTTAAATTTTGGAGATCCCGCGAAAGACCCATCAGTTATATAACTACCACCGGAATCCTGGATTTTCAGGACCCCAAGGCAAGTAGATGCAGCTGTGACATCATCATCAAAATCTACCCGAAAACTTCTGACGACTCTTTTTTTAATATAATCATAATAGGCGAATGGCACAGACCTGGTTCGTAATTGAGATTTGACTCCGCCGACACTGAAATCAGTAACAACACAGTATTCAATGTTGGTAAAATTCGGGAGCAGGGTTCCAGATGTGACACTCAAATATTTTTCTACGGGCGTACCAACCAGGTAGGCATTATCAAGATTGGATACATTAATGGTGATAGAAGTTGCATTAACGGCCAGAAAATTCCAGGTAGTTGCAGTTACCGGACCTGGGATTGGTGCACTGGTTGTTGTTCCAGTTGGTGTTCCGCTTGAGTTGGCAGAATTGCCTGAGCCCACCTGCGACTGAGGCATACATGAGACCAGGAAAAGTAAAAGTAATAGGACGAGGTATCTAACATCCATGCTAGTTGCTATCTCCTGTAACCCTTTCGGGGTTTAGTGGTGTTAGCTTTATTGTAACCATGTTGTGGCAAAATCTTCTATTCAATTGCAAGCTCTTGAAAAATGGTAAAGTCCGACCTGCCTGATCAGATAAATAGCCTCAGATAAAGGGCATTCCTATCGTCCTGTGAAAAATGCACTCTTAGATCGGGCACCACTGGTTGGATAGGCCGTGTAAGGAGATATACCGGCCGCAGGGCTGTAACCACCATATCCATTATAATAACGGGCATTGAACAGTAATTCATCTGAAATACCCATGAGGGGATAACCATAGTTGTAAGGAGCATAGTTATATGGATAAGGATTAAATTGAGGACCATAATAACCGGGCGCGGTCGGCTGCCTTGCAAAGAGGGAACCGATGATAGTCCCACCCAACTGTCCAATGCCATTCAGGGCGGCGTCTCGAGCGGGACTGCTATGCCCACCTGATGGAGCATGAATAGGAGCTTGAAATTCTTTTGCTTCTGGTTTTTTTGCTACTACTGGTGGCTTGGGTATACCAACCGCGCAAAGTGCTTCTTTCTTGAATGCCTTCATTTCCTTGTCTGCACATAACCACTTATCATCAATGTCCAGGGTCACTTTATTCACCACCATCAGGTCAGTGACATGAGAATAGAGGACTTCAGCAGTCTGGGAGATTTTGACGTCATCCAACTTACATTCAAGGTTAGACTTTTGATGATCCAGGCATCCGGCCTGTTGCGAGGCACGAGCAAGGGCAAGGTCCCTGATTTTCAATTCGTTAGCATTTTGCCTCTGGATTTCTGCTTTTAAGGCATGGAGGACAAGGATCTCAGAGGATACAACACCAAGTCTTCCATCAGTATTTTTCAAAGCTTCTATACAGGCAGGACTTTCTATATTCACTTCTATAAGACAACTATTATGCGTGGCCTCAAGGTACTTGAGATGATTGTCAGTAATCCTGACGGCAGTATTCAATTCACCAATCAATGATTTATTTTTCGGGGGAAGCTTAAGTATGTGCTTTTGGAAAGCATCAGAACAGAACTTTGCCTTTGAATAATCGAGCTTGGCACCATTACATGCAGCTGTTTCCTCAGCACTCAAATTCTTGATAAAGCCGTCTACAGTTTTAACATTTGCATAGGCGAGGACGACCTTACTTTGCGTTTCAAACTGCTGGCGCTTCTGAAGGTCTTGTACGTGAAACTTATATTCCTGCATCAGCTCGAAGGGTTTGCTGTCAATTTTCATCCCGGTGAAGCCGAGTTTGGAAGCGAAGTCAGGAAGCTTACTGATCGCAGAAAGCTGCTTTTGGTTAAGACTTAGTTTTCCGGATTTAATGTCTCCAATTTTGGTACTGAGTTCCGCAGACATTTTCTTGAAAGAATAGTCATCGTCCTTGCCATCAGCACGCTTGATCGCAAAAGCATTGCGCCAGTTTTGGATCGTTTTTTTATTGTTTAGGTCTGAATCGTCGATAAGTTCATTAATGGCCGCTAAAGCAGTTTCATTCGGCTTGAAGGCATCTTTCTTACAAACGCCAGTCGTGGTATTGTTGTCATTCTTGCAAATTGAAGCAATGGCAGTCTTTACTTTTGCTACACTATTACGGTCTCCACCTGGCAATGACTTCAGCACCTTCAGCATGTTCCCATCAGCAGACTCGAGCAATACTTCGAGTGACTCAGCGGCATTTAATCCATCTACGAAATTGAGACCTGCGCGCTTGGCCTTCTTGGGATCACCACTTAGTTTTTGATGTTTGACCACATCATCTTTATTTTTTGCGATGTCAGTTTTTAGCTTATGAAAACCCATTAAAAGACTTTGTTCATTCTCAAACTTGGCAATGTTTAGTTCTATGGCCGCCAGTGAGTCGCAACCATATTCCTTAACTGCTGTAAGCTGACCTTCGGTCATCGTAGGATGAGTTTTTTTAACTGCCTTTTCGGCACTATCGGGTGTGCAGAATCCATCGGGCTTTTTTTCGCCACTCTCATTTTCATCAATAAGGCTTTGCCACTGAAGTTTATGTTCATAATGCTTGGTTATTTCAACCAGGTCATTACAGGCCGCTGACGGGGCATCAGCATGGACAAGGGGGAAGGTGGAGAAAATAAATAATATTATGAGCTTCATACCTCTATTTTCGGTTAGATAGGCCCAAACATTTAGTACTTTATTTAAAAGCTCGGATTTATTAGGATCAACCGTGGCCGGAACTCATGAATACTTCGTCGTAATTGATGAATTTCTGGGAACTTCCAAGGGACAGGAAGTAGTCTTCTGAGATCTTGAGACAGTCCTCTAAATCTGGGCAATTGAAGACCTGGGACCTGAAAGCTGCAGCATGAGGGAAACCGGCAGCAAACCAGACCACAAGCTTTCTGAGCTGAACTAGCCTGGTTCTTTCTTCAGGAAAAGTTTCTGTAATGTACTGGTGAAGTCGCTGGATAACTTCCCAATAGTCCTTACCCAGGAAAATGGAACGCTTTTGTGAGGCATACGAAGGGTCAAGGGATTCCATAAAGATAAAGGGATTGCGAAGAGCACCCCGGGCGATCATCAAGGCGTCACAATTTGTTTTTTTAAGTCGCTCAGATACTCCGAATGGATGATGAAGATCTCCATTGCCAATCAGCGGAAGTTTTTTAGTGTCATTAAGATTTTCAATGAATTCCCAGTTAGCGACACCGGTATATTGTTGGTGACGTGTGCGACCGTGAATGGCCACCCATTCAATTCCAGATTCAGCCGCGATTTTCATAACCTCAGCAGCATTAAGTGTGTTCGCGTCCCAACCAGTCCGGATCTTTATGGACAATGGTATTTTCATGCGAGAGCGCATTTTCTCAAACAAGGGAGCAAGATTTGAAATTTCCTTTAATAGGGCAGAGCCTCCGCCCTTGGTAACGACCTTAGCAACGGGACAACCCATATTGATATCCAAAAACTTTGGCCCATAGCTCTCGGCAACTTCAGCAGCACGGGACATGGACTCATGATCCTCCCCAAACAACTGAATGCCCACGTTCCGCTCCATGGGATGAATTTTCAGCATCTCCAGAGTACGCTGGTTTCCATAATTGATACCGTGGCATGAAATGAGTTCAGAGACAGTTCCACCAGCACCAAGGTCTTCCATCAGCAACCGGTAGGGGATATTACAAATTCCGGCCATCGGTGCCAGAAGGAGCTTAGAAGAAAAATTTATTTGGCCTAACTTAATAGGTTGAGCAAACGTTCTAAAACGCTCCATCTTCTCACAAAGTTCAGGGCTAAAAGGTTTTGGTTGATTCATGTAGACATAGATTTAATCCATGCATAATTGGTTGTAAATAAGGCTCCTCTTTAACTAGAATTAATTACTATGAAATATATTATATTTGATTGTGACGGCACCCTAATTGACTCTTTATCTCGAAATTATCCCCTGTTTCCAGGGGTAAGAGAGCTAATTGTAGAACTAGCACAGGAAAATAAGCTTTATGTGTGGACCGCCCGGGATCGGACTTCAACACTACGCATACTAACGGAAAACGGAATTAATCAGTATTTTGAGGCCCTTTGCACTGTCAGCGATGCTGCTCCTAAGCCAAGTGTGGCAGGTTTACTCATGCTGGTAGGATCAGTCCCAAAGGACTCGATCTGTGTGATTGGTGATTCATCCAATGATATGTTGGGAGGAAAATGCTTTGGTGTCCTGAGTATCGGGGCCGTCTGGAACAGGGAGGCAAATGCCACCTTTTTGAAAGATGCCGGAGCCGATTTCATAGTGTCTCATCCGTCTGAATGTAGTAAGCTCGTCGAGCTAAAACTGAAGGGAGACAAACATGTTTGATAACCTGAGCGAGAAATTCTCTGATGCCTTCCGGTCACTCCGGGGCAAGAGCAAGATCTCCGAAGAGAATATTGAAGAGACACTTAAGGGTGTTAAGACCGCCCTGCTTGAAGCGGACGTTAATTTTAAAGTGGTCAAGGAGTTCGTTGAGAAAGTTAAGGCCGAAGCCTTAGGTGAAAAAGTTCTCCGTGGGGTTGAACCTGGACAGCAGTTCGTAAAGATCATGCACGATGAACTTGCACGTCTCATGGGCGGCGAGCAGGAAGCCTTAAGTCTCAAGGGTAATCCATCAGCGATCTTGATTGTAGGATTAAACGGAGCAGGTAAGACAACATTTGCCGGAAAACTTGCCCTTTATCTCCGGACTAAAAATAAGAAAGAAGTTTTATTAGTACCTGCGGATAATTTCCGTCCGGCCGCTAAAGATCAGCTCATCACCCACGCCAAAAACCTGAGTGTTGATTACTTTGATTCTGATCTCACTCAAACTCCAGTTGAGATAGTTAAAAATGCCATGGCCGAAGCCAAACGCCTTGGGAAACAAATTGTCATTATCGATACTGCAGGTCGCTTACAGGTCGATGAAGAACTCATGGGCCAACTGGTAGATGTTCGTAAATCTCTTGAAAATCCTGAAGTATTGATCGTGGCCGATGCCATGACCGGTCAGGAAGCCGTAAACGTTGCGAAAGTTTTCCATGAACGTGTCGGTCTTACCGGAGTTGTTCTTTCGAAGATGGATTCAGATGCACGAGGTGGTGCCGCACTTTCCATTCGTTATGTAACAGGTGTGCCGATCAAGTTTATTTCAGTTGGCGAGAAGATGAAGGACCTGGAGCCATTCCATCCTGACCGTCTGGCCAAGCGAATTCTTGATATGGGAGATGTCCTGTCCTTAGTTGAGAAAGCTGAAGAAGCAATCAATAAGGATGATGCTGAAGGCATTATGAAAAACCTTGAGAGAGGTAGATTCACCATCAACGATTTTGTTAAGCAAATGGAAACTATTAATCGTCTTGGCTCTTTCGGATCTATCTTGAAAATGATTCCCGGTATGGGTGGAATGGTCCGTCAGATGGGAGATCTTTCCCCCGCAGAAAATGAAATGAAGAAGATGAGAGTGATTATTAACTCCATGACAAATAAAGAACGTGAAAACGTTGACCTTATTGATGCTTCAAGACGTAAACGAATTGCAGGCGGTTCGGGAAATACAGTTCAGGATGTGAACCAATTTATTGAGCGTTTCGGTCAAATGCGTCAAATGATGGTTGGGATGATGGGCATGATGAAAGGTGGCGGATTACCAAATATTCCGGGCATGGGTCCCGTGAAGGGTTTTCGTCAGGCACCTCAAAATCCTACTGCCTTTGGTCAGCCGGAGAAAAAAGACAGTAAGAAAAGCCCGTATGGTAAGAAGTATTTTTGAGGGGTTGAAGCCCCTTGTGTTTGACTTTGACAGTCACCTGAACTATAAAAAAGCTAAATTTCTAGAGGAGAATCCCAAATGGTAAAGATTAGAATGGCCCGTGGCGGCCGCAAGAACCGTCCTGTTTATACAATCGTAGCTACAAATTCACGTAGCCCACGTGATGGACAGTTTCTTGAAAAATTAGGTCAGTATGATCCTAAGTCAGCTAAGAGCCTTTTATCCGTTAACCTTGAAGGCATTAAGACTTGGTTATCAAAAGGTGCACAACTTTCTGATACAGTAAGAACTTTGCTTAAAAATAACGATATCAAGCTATAATGTTGCAAAGGCCTCACGGCTAAACAACAAGCGGGTATTATGAGCGAACTGAAGACGTTGATGGAAATAGTCTCGAAGGCACTGGTCGACATGCCTGAGTGTGTAGAAATCAATGAGATTGAAGGCGAACAGACGACGGTCCTTGAACTTAAGGTGGATAAATCCGACTTAGGCAAAGTGATCGGCAAGCAAGGCAGAACAGCAAGAGCACTCCGAACTATTCTGAATGCGGCCTCTACCAAGCTTCGCAAGAGATCAGTACTCGAAATTATCGAGTAGATTTAGTTTCTTTAAAAAATATTATTTGCCCCAACTTATCTGATCGAAGGTGAGTTGGGGTTTCTTATTTCTGGTGAGAGATGAAAAAGAAAGATGAATTAATACGTATGGGTTTTGTTGCTCATCCTCATGGACTAAAGGGAGAGGCAGAGATTCGCCTGCTCAACCTGAATTTTGATGAGTGTGTCTTAGAAGATGGAATGGAGGTAACTCTTTTTCCAACTAATGAAAAATCCAAACTGAGTACCAAGGGTGAAACCTGGACCCTTGAGAAGATCCGCTTTGGAAACAAGGTGCTTGTTGTGTTTAAGGGAATGCGTGATCGCACTCACCTGGAGACCTTAATACCTTTTGAAATCTATCTGGACCGTGAACAGTTTCCTGAGACTGACGACGATGAGGTATACCTCGTTGACCTGGTGGGTATGCAGGTTGTAAGTCCTGAAGGCGAGGAACTCGGGAAGCTTGAAAGTTTTTCTGACAATGGAATGCAGTACCTGTTTGAAGTAAGGCTCCTGGATGGATCGAGTCTTTCTCTTCCCTATGTAGATGCTTTCTTTCCGGAGATTGATACCGAAAATAAAAAAATTGTGATGATTATGCCAGAGTATTCAGAGTGATTAAAAAGATCTGGATCCTCACTCTTTTTCCTGAATACTTTAAGCCTTTGCTTGAGTGTGGAATTGCCGGACAGGCCTTAAGAGGCGAGCGCAATTCTTCAGAATTCAAGTTTGAGGTTGGGTTTGTGAACATTCGTGATTTCTCCACAACAAAATATAGGTCCGTAGATGACAGTCCATATGGCGGGGGTCCCGGCATGGTCATGCGTGCGGATATCCTACGGGATGCGCTCATGAAGGGAATTGTAGAGGCACATGGGTATCAGTCCCTGGATCAGCTCCATGTGGTTTATACATCTCCCCGTGGGAGAGTATGGGATAATAAGCTCGCTCGTGAATTTGGAACTGGTGTTCTTTCAGCACCTGATAAGGATGTTGTGTTTGTCTGCGGACGATATGAAGGGATTGATGAGCGCTTCCTTGAGAAATACGTGGATGAATTTTACTCAGTAGGTGATTACGTACTTACCGGTGGGGAGATTGCTGTGATGGCGATTCTTGATTCTGCTGTTCGTTTTGTCCCGGGGATCCTTGGTAATAAGCTTTCAAGTGTAGCTGATTCATTTGAGGATGGGATGATTGAATACCCACAATTTACGAAGCCGCAAGATTTTGAAGGTATGGAAGTGCCTGAGGTCCTGATGAACGGTCACCATAAAAAGATCGTAGAATGGCAGAAAGCCGAACAGTTGCGATTGACTAAAAAGCATCGGCCGGATCTCCTTAAATAATGAGAGATTATTTCTTAAGCTTGCCTAAGTCTGTGCGGTCAAAAGAATTTACTTCCTTAAGTGTGAACTTAAGCGGGGAGAATAAGTCAGCAGGGATTTGTACATTGGGTAAATGCATCACTATGAGCTTCTTTCCCATGCGGTCATCTGCTTCCAATGAGAGTTCCACTTTACCATAACAATCTTTTCGAAGAGCGTATTCGTATAAAATTTCTTTCAGGGAGTTCATACTCAGAAGCTTGCCACCAACCTTGATTTGATCGTCCATTCGTCCAAGTGGAGTAAGAGTTTGTTCGTTGATACTGGCCAGGTCCCTGGTTAAATAGAACCCATCCTCATCACATAAGTCTGATGCATAAGTCACTTCAAGTGATTCCCTTAATTTGAATTCCAGGGTGAAGAGTGACTCGCCTTTTACTAGTAATTGGTTAGCGGTGTTTATCTTTACTTGATGAATGGGAAGAACCTTGAGTACAGGGTCATGAGGAGTCGAACTTGAAGCAAGCTGGGAGCAAACTTCTGTCATTCCAAAAGTCCTGATGAGGGGCCAGCCCAGGTCTTGGGCCTTTTTGGCAAGCTCACTACTTAGAAAATCCCCACCAACCACAAGGTACTTAAGATTTGAGGGGGCATGGAGATTATTTTGAACAAGGTCAAAAACCTGTGCGGGAACAACAGTTGTGATGGTTACTCCTTCCTGTAGGAGCTTTTGATTCCATTCAAGAGGAGACCAAAGGCCCAAGTCCACAAGTCTTGATCCTAAGACATGGGCCCTTGCGATAACTGAAAGTCCACCCACATGGAAATAAGGTAGAGAGAGACCCCAGACGTCGTCTTTACTTAATTTGAAATGCTCGTTTACTGCCTGGGCATTTATTAAAAGTGCTTTTCGTGAGAGCGCATAACCTTTCAAGTCTGAACTTGTTGTACCGGAGGAAAAAACAATGAAATGGTCCGTAAGGCCTAGGCCTGCAAGTTCAAGCTTAATCCTCGCAGCAAGGGCTTCATGGCGAGGATGGCAGGGGAACTGGAGCTCAGGAGTATCAAAGTTCAAATTGAACATAAGAGTTTCCATCCAGGAGTAGATAATTCATCGTAAAGTATTTTAATGGATTCGGCGGCAGGAACATGGCCAGTATCAAAGAAAAAGTTTTGTTCCTGATACAGACCAGGAGTGATGATTCCGTGGGCCTCTTTTAAGTTACCTTTTTCAAGCAGCTCACAGTATGCATGCCATAACCCTAAGTCGCTTCCCATGTATGAGCTGAAAATTACTTTCTTGTCTGTCTCGCCCAGGAATCTCGAGTTTGGCTTATGGATAAGAAAGTCATAAGGGTCTCCTTTAATAAAATCCCGGGCAAGGGGTAGGGAGAGGTCCTTCCAGTCCAGGTCTGCCATTGGATCTTCCAGATAATCGATGAAAGATAAGAGGTCTTTGGGTATTTGTTTAATGAAGGTTTGAATTTCATCCTTGTTGAACAGGCCGTTTGCATCGAGCCTGACTCTGACCTTCTTTTCGAGGGCGGCCATGAATGAAAAATCCTTATAATCTTGAAGCTTATATTTTATGACTGGAGAATTGATTGCTTCCTTGCCCTGCCATGATTGGTGGTTTTTAAAAGGCTTGATTTTCCGGGAGCGTATACGTTCTTCATCCAACAAGAAATGAAAAATTTTCTTTTCATATTCATGGTCCTGGTATTTAAACTTTTCAAGAAAAAGTTCAACAGGCATGTCCCCTAAGTTTTCATGGGCAAAGTAATCCGCAAAATGCTCCGTAAAGCGCTTCTTCACTTTTAGGTGCACACCCGTCTTTACCCCTTTAGGGCTTCCACGATTGGCCGGTCTCAGAGGCGAGAGATTATATTCCCGGTAGTAGACGTGCATAAGTAAATGTCAGTCCAAGCAGGAGTGAGAAGAGTGTGAGATGAATGCCTGAAAACTTAAGTCCTTCGTTTAGTTCCTGACCCTGTTTCTTCATTACAATTGAGGAGAGCTTTATGGCAGGAATCAAAGCAAGGAAAACAACATGAATATAAGGGAGGTCACGGTAAAAATGTAATAAGAGGTAAGGGAGAAGAATTGTAAGCAGGATAAGTCCCTTATATGCATTGGGAGATAACTTCGTGGCCAATGTCATCTTGCCCACATCCTGATCAGTTTCCCTGTCTCTCAGGTTATTGACACAAATGAAGGTCGTCGCAAGTAATCCAAAAATCGAAGCGAGAATAAAAACATGAAAGTCTAAGTGAAGGGCAAAGAGATAGTAAGAACCCATCACGGAGAATAACCCAAAAAACAGGAAGACAAAAAGCTCACCCAATCCACGATAGGCCAGTGATACCTTGCCGCCTGTATAACCATAAGTCAGGTAAAGCGAGATAAGACCCAAAACCAGAAATGGCCAGCCTCCACGCAGGATCAGGGGAAGGCCACAAAGGGCCCCAAGTCCAACACACAGATAGGCCCAAATTCTGACAGTCTCCACTTTCACCAAACCCGAGGCGCTAACTCGTGTGGGTCCGACTCTTTTTTTGTCAGCACCTTTTTCATGATCAATGACATCATTAAAAAAGTTGGTGGCGATTTGTATAAACAAGGCACCTAAAATGCACAAGGTCAGGTAGAACGCCTGGTTCTCTCCCGTGCGGCCATAAAAGTAAGTGTAGGCGACTATGGGAGGTATACCTCCGGCCAGGAGAGTTTTAGGCCTTGCGGCCAGGATGAAATTCCTCACAACACTCCCTCCTCATTTAAGACACGGAGTAAACTTGTGGGGTGCTGGAATAAGCGATGACCACCATCAATAAACCTGCAGCGAATGCCTCTTGGAAGCAAATCCCTCTCGGCCAGCCCGCAGTACTTTTCGTCCTGCAAACCAATAATCCAGAAAACCTTATCCAGTTGTTTTTCGATTTCAGGCAGGTAATCTTTCTGAGCAGAAAGCCTGAGTTTTTGAAAGATTTTCCGGGAATTTAAAAGTTTTTCAGGGGACATCTCACTTAAGGGAGAGTCTCCCTTGAATATGGGCAAGGAGTTCCAGTAAGACATAAAATTTTCATCAAGTAGTTTTTGTTCTATCAATCCTTCCCATTGTCTTCTGGTAACTTTTTCGTCTTCAGTTGAAAATCCAGGATGGGCATTAATCAGGACTAATCTTTTAATTTTAAATTCGGCTTTTGCCGCCAGGTCAAGTGCTAACCTTCCTCCCATTGAGTAACCAATAAGAGTGTCATCCGGTTGCAAGTTAATGTTTAAGTCTGAACTAAGGTCATGGCATTTGATGTCCTTCCGGTGAGGAAGAAAATCAAAATCATTTGGGGAGCCTAAAAAACCATGGAAAACGTGAATCATAAATTCCATTCCCTGAGAAATTCATTTGTTTCAACCTGCGTGGGATTTAGTTCCAGGACCTGAACGCGATGAAGGTCGCTAAGCTCAGTTCCGTAACTTAAAACAAAGCCCCGGCAAATTTCAGCAAAACGAATATTATGTTCCATTACGATGCGCTTATCGAGCTTAAGCATATCAAAGATTCGGCCACCTTGATTGTTTATGATAATGAGTTTTAAGTTAAGAGGCATTTCCCGGAGTGAGGAAAGGTCGTATAAAGTGGTGATGTCACCCAGGATACAATAAACAGTTTTTTTAGTCCCAAGGGCCATGCCAATTGCTGTCGCAAGCTGTCCATCGATTCCATTTACTCCGCGGTTTCCAAAGATACTTAAGTTCCTGGTCTGAACTAACTCAAAGAACCTGATGACCAGTGAGTTCCCGAGAAAAACCAGATCCTCATTTCCGATTAAATCATGCAGCCTTTTGAAGGTGGCAATCTCAGAATGTGGATATTTGTCTATTAAAGAAATAAGTTTGTTATCTACTGCAGCTGTATCTTCATTTATAGGCAGGGCCGATAAAGCCGACCACCATTCAGGAGTTGAGAGGATTTTCTCTGACGTCCATGGGAGGATTTCGCCATATGAAAGTCCACTAAGACTGCGGGAATCAAAACTAAATACTGGCATCGGCTTTTTTTCCAGCATTCGCCACAGCTTAGACAGAGGAGTGAATCCAATCCTCACGACACAGTCGTAGCTTGCGATGGAATCAATGAGTTGTTTTTCACTTTGCAGATAAGATAAGTCTCTTCCTCCACTAAGTGTTTCAGCATAGAAAGGAAGGCCAGTTTTTTTAAACTCAGAAATCAGGGGTCGCATGCTCTTGTCTTCATGGGAGAAGATAAAGACAGGTTTTTTCTTTCCTTTAAGGAAATCCAGGAAACCTTTGATCTCCTGATGAAAAAGACTCTTTTCCTCATGAGCAGTAGTATCGTCAACCAGGACATTTATGTGAACAGGGTAGACGGGATCTTTCAGAGAGAAATCACTGAACTCCCTGAGAGTCATCTCTAAGAAAGTACCCCTGCAAGACCTGGTCAGTGCCTCATGATCAATAGTCTGAGGAGAACCAGTGCCATGAAGTTTTTTTGGACGGTCACCGCTAATGAGTAATAATGGGTTTTTTGAATAGAAGGCTTCCAGCATGGCCGGTATGCACTCAGCTACCGCCGTTCCTGACGTGGTACAGATGGCGACAGGAGCTAGGGATATCTTTGTAAGGCCTAAGGCCTTGAAGCTTGCCATACGCTCGTCATACTCAAAGGAAATGGTTTGAGACTTGAAAAGGGTGAGGAGTTCCTGATTACGGGCCCCGGTACAAAAGAAAATATTTTGAATCGTCTCAAGGCTTAAGTTCATAAATAATGCTTCTTAATAGTTGCACGTTTAAGCCTTACTTCGTCCAGTTCTTTTTCAAGATTTGACTCAGGCAAGACTCCGCCGCCACTTTCTATAAAGAACAGATCATTTCGCCATTGGATATTCCTGATAGAAACCACAAATTGTTTTATGTCTTTTGTAAGCACACCCATGGCACTTCCAAAATATCTTTCAGGATGAAGCTTTCCGTATGTGGTTGCCTGGAGGAAGAGCAGGGCCTTTTCTTTTGGATAGCCCCCAAGGGCAGCAGTAGGTGATAAAGATGAAGTCAGGGTACTCAGCTCTTCGATCTTGTTAAGTGTGGCCTTGATATCAGTCCGCAGGTGAATCATTTCCTTGTAGTTTGTAATTCCAGTCTGCATGGATTCAATCTGCGTACAAAAAGGAGCGAGCTTTTCCTTGATGTCATCTATCACCAGATTGTGTTCATGTCGGTCCTTGTCTGAGTTCAGGAGTTCCTGCTCATGACCCTGGCGATTTGTTCCTGCCAGGGCGAAGGTCGTGAGATTATTTTCTTTTAAGTGATAGAGAAGTTCTGGGGTACTACCGACCACTCCATAACCATCAAACCAAAGTCCATAGGGCATACCTGCGCCGAAGGAGAGGGCCTTCTGAAAAAACGCTGCCCGGGCCTTAAGAGGATCATTTAGCTGAAATTCTTCTCTCGAAATGAGAACAACTTTTTCCAGATTTGCATTGAAGGAGGATTTTAAGAGCTCGAAGTCTTTTGCATAAAGGTCATCGAAAGTTTTACTGCTTGTTATTGGAGGAACTTGCTCACTATCTTTGAGGGCCTTCAAGAGATCTGAGCGTGAAGTTTTTAGCCACTCTATCGGACGGTAACAAATATACCTGCTTTGATAAAAATCTTTAAGGTAGAAGGCAGCATCACAATTTAAGTCTTGAGTGTGAGTAACTTCTCCGCCCTTGCCGAGCAGGATATCACCTGTCTGGGCACAGGTAATGAACGCACCTTGAAGAAAGAACTCTGGAGTGAGCCAATAAGCGAGGTCGCCTGGGCCCCGCAACATTCAGTACATCCAGGGAAAATTTTCGAATTCCGCTTTGCGCTTTTCGAGAAAGGCACCCCGGCCTTCTTGTGCTTCTTCTGTAGCATAGGCCAGCCTGGTTGCTTCACCAGCATAAACCTGCTGTCCCACCAGACCGTCGTCAATAAGATTGAATCCAAACTTGAGCATCTTCATGGCAGTTGGTGACTTACCACAAATAAGCTTTGACCATTCAAGGGCAACTTTCTCAAGATCCTTGTGATCAACAACTTTATTGACCATACCCATATCAAAAGCTTCCTGAGCAGAATAATTGAGACCCAGGAAGAAAATTTCCCGGGCGCGTTTCTGGCCGATTTGTCGTGCAAGATAGGCCGAACCAAATCCACCATCAAAGCTTGCTACATCCGGATCGGTTTGCTTGAAAACTGCGTGTTCCCTGGAAGCTATAGTCATGTCACAAACGACATGCAGGGAATGACCCCCGCCAACTGCCCAACCCGGAACTACGGCGATGACAATCTTTGGCATGAATCTGATCATGCGTTGAACTTCAAGAATATGGAGTCGGCCATGGGCCATTGGCATATTTCCCGCCATGGAGTCCTGGTATTCATAACCTGTTTTTCCGCGGACGTTCTGGTCTCCACCGGAACTGAAGGCCCAGCCTCCGTCCTTAGAAGATGGTCCATTACCTGTGAGGAGGATGACTCCCACATCATTCTGTCGGTGTGACCATTCAAGGGCCATCAGGAGTTCATCGACAGTGCGAGGCCTGAAAGCATTCCGGAGGTCAGGACGATTGAAGGCAATGCGAACCGCACCTGTGTGCTTTGCCTTGTGGAAAGTAATGTCTTCAAATTTATAATCGGTAACTTCATCCCATTCACTGGCACCAAAGATTGGAGAGATCATAAGGCCTCACTTTTACCAAAGTACATATAAGCAATACCGCCAAATACAGGTACGTAACCAAAATTCTTGTAAGGAGTATTACGGGCCATGATTTCCAGGAATTTTTCCCCGCTTGGAAACTTCTCTGAAGAGGCGATAAGATATTCGTATGCATCAGCACGTTTTGAGATAAGTCCAAAGAGAGGGACGTAAAGACGGAGCATCCAAAAGTATAATTTTGAGAACAACTTATTCTTCGGCTGGCCAAATTCCAGGATATAAAGTGATTTGGAAACTCTTCCGAGTTCCTTAAGGCCGAGTTCAAGGTTTTCCACATTCCTGATGCCAAAAGAGATACTGGCAGCATCAAAGCTCTGGTCCTCAAAAGGCAGGCGCTGAATGTCAGCAACTCTGAATTTAACCCTGGAATTGGCCTTCTTGGCCCTCTGGCCCGCAAAATCAATCATGTTCTCAGAGAAATCAATTCCAGTAACGTCTGGAACAGTCTTGTTAAGCATAAAGGCAATATCACCTGTACCAGTAGCACAATCAAGTGCCTTCATTGGATGTGAATCAGCAATCATCTTAACAAATTGTTTTTTCCACAAGCGATGTGTTCCTACAGAAAGGACATCATTGAGGAGATCATACTTATGAGAAATGTCATTGAACATGACCCTTACAAATTCTGCTTTACTCATATTTACATCCTAAGTTCTTTATCGAAGAGGGGAGCGAGTTTTTTAAGTTTTGTTACCAGCTCATTGAATTGGGTGAGGTTAAGGGCCTGCTGGCCGTCTGAAAGAGCGCATGCCGGTTCTGGATGGACTTCAACCATGAGACCGTCAGCTCCTGCAGCAACGGCAGCATAGGCGGCATCTGCAACATATGCTGTGAGTCCCATGCTGTGAGAAGGATCTACGAGGACTTTAAAGGGAGTGTTTTTCTTAAGATAAATAACTGAACCCAGATCCAGCAGGTTCCTGAGTTTTGTATCAAATGAACGCACACCGCGCTCGCAAAGGATGATGTTTTTTTCACCAAGGTTAAAGAGGTACTCTGAGGCCCCTAGCCATTCGGAAATGGTGGCACTGAAAGCGCGTTTAAGTATTACGGGCTTACCATAGCGTGAAAGCTCTTTTAAAAGTTCATAGTTATACATATTGCGGGCACCCACCTGGAAGATGGATGTCATGGGAAATAAAGTTTCAATCTGGCGGGCATCAGTAACTTCAGTAACAAAATCAAAAGGGATGTCTTTTTTTATTTTCTTAACTATCTCAAGACCCTCATCTCCCATGCCCTGAAAGGATTTTGAAGAGGTGCGCATTTTATGAATGCCACCACGGATAAGTGTTGGCCGATTTTCATTAGTAAGAATTTGGCGCATCTGATTTTCTGACTCTACAGCACAAGGGCCTGCGATCAGAAAGAGTTCATGGGGTCTGAAGGTCACTGTTGGTTCCATACATTTCACTTGGAAAAAGGGATGTTTTAGTATTCCCAGATTTAGCTGATTCTCTGCGTTTTCGCTAGACATTTCGTCCTGCAAAACGGTACTTAAAAACACCTTTTTATACTTAGTTACAAGTGATGGTTCTATGGGCTTTCCCGTTCCCTGTTATATTGGTCTGGTGCATGGCCCGATTCGCTCGAAAGACGGGCAGGAAATCACCACGTCTGTTACAAACTTAGATATTCACGACATTGCCCGGTCTGCTCGGACATTTGGATTTAAACGATATTTCTTGATTACTCCCATAAAAAATCAACAGCAGATGGTGAAGAAGATCCTGGGTTTTTGGGAAGCTGATTCCGGATTGATTTACAATCCAGACCGAAAAAATGCCCTGGCCGATGCACAGGTTATTGATTCTATAGAACAAGCAGTTGAGGAAATCACACGCATTGAAGGGAAGAAGCCTTGCGTTGTTGTGACCGGTGCAAACTTTGAAAATTTTGACGGAAAAGAAAAAGAACTTCTGCACAAGATTCGCCTTGACGGTAACCCTATGTTCTTGTTATTTGGTACAGGATGGGGATTAACTGCTCCGGTTGTTGAACAGGCCGATTTTCGGCTAGAGCCTATTTTTGGCATAGCAGATGACGGATATAATCATCTGTCTGTTCGTTCAGCGGTCGCAATTTATTGTGATCGCCTGGCCCGAGCCTCTGTTCCTCTGTAAAACTGCATACGAATTCGTATGCATTAATTTTTTCCTTCCCTCTGGCACACAAAGTTGCGCGTAAGGAAGACTTTCTCTGAGAGGATTTTATGAATTTAGTTGATGTTGTTGAATCATTGCACTTGAACCCAAACGTAACTAAGTTACCTGCTTTTAGAACAGGTGACACAGTTGAAGTTGCCGTTCGAATCAAGGAAGGCGAGAAGACTCGTACTCAGGTTTTCCAGGGAACATGCATTGCCATGAAACACCCAGGAAGATTAAACGGTCACTTCCGCGTTCGTAAGATTTCTGACGGCGTTGGTGTTGAGCGTGTTTTCCCTTTTCACTCTCCAGCAGTTGAAGGCGTGACTATTATCTCTAAAGGTAAGTCTCGTCGCGCTAAGCACAACTACCTCAGAACAAGAACCGGTAAAGCTGCTCGCGTGGCCATCGACTATTCTCGTTAATTTTTAAAAAGATTTTTTTAAAAAAAAGAAGCCCCGATTCGTCGGGGCTTTTTTTTTATTACTTCATCTGGATGAAGTGGATTGTGCAGAGCTTCGCCGACAAGAAAGTTACTTCATCCGGATGAAGTGGTTTGTGCAGAGCTTCGCCGACAAGAAAGTTACTTCACCTGGATGAAGCGGTTGTGCATAGCTTCGCCGACAAGAAAGTTACTTCACCTGGATGAAGTGGTTTTGCAGAGCTTCGCCGACAAGGGAGTTACTTCATCTGGATGAAGTGGTTGTGCGGAGCTTCGCCGATGGGAGGGTAGGCTTGCCTGCGTAGTGGTATGGATTTTTATGAAATTGATTATATGATTCAGGCACGGAGAATCATGAAAACATTCTTATTTATATTTTTTATTTCGGGGATGGCCTGGGGGGAGATGGCCCCAATTACAAGGCCGTATCCAACTGAAGAATCCATGGAGCCTATTCCTGGTATGACGCCACCTGAGAGTTCGCCATTTGAGCAAGCTGTTGATGGGGCAGCTCCGATAACTCCTGAGACAACAACTACTGAAGTTGCAAGGCCAGAAGAGACGCCAGTAGCGGCCGAAAATAAAGCGACTAATGCAAAAAAAACTTCAGGAGAAAATCGCAAAGAATCTAATGGAACGGTCATGGTGGGATATCAGCTGATTACAACATGGATTCCTTCTAAAAAGACTATTTCTTATACTCATATCTTCAACAAAAAGTGGTCGCTCGAAGGTGAGTATGCCTGGTCGACTTTGGATGTTCCATTTGTAGGTGTAGATCTTGGGGCGATTTCTGAAAAACGATTTTCATTAATGGCCCAGTACTATCCGGGAAACTCATTTTATTTTTCCTTTGGTCCTTATTTTAATGATTTTGAGGCACAGGTCGGAAGCGATATCCTGAATAATGTTTCCGGGACGAGAACTACCTCAAGCTTTGGTGTTGAGGGAATTGGACTTACAACCGGGATGGGTAATCGTTGGCAGTGGGATAATGGATTTACGCTGGGGATGGATTGGATAAGGCTCAATGTGCCTTTGATTGTCACAGATGTTGATAGCCAGATCTTAACTGCAGTCACTAACAAGGAAGACGATAAAGATATCCGAAAAGTTATTCAGCGCTTTAACCGTATTCCAACCTTTGTCTTATTCGGGTTGAATATTGGATATACTTTCTAGTTAAGCCTCTGGTAAAACTCGACCATAATGCTCGAACTTAAATTAATTTCTGAATTTCCCCGTGAAATAATCGCCACTGATGAAGTTGGGCGTGGTCCATTAGGTGGGCCGGTGGTCATTGGTGCCGTTCGTATAAAAATCGAAGACCCTGAAGCCTTAAAGGGCCTGCTTAAATTCCTTAAGCCAAGGGGAGTTAAGGATTCAAAAAAATTATCAAGTGAACTTAGACTTCAAATCCTAAGAAAACTTAAAATCCAAAACTTACCCTTCCGACAGAAAGGCTTGGTGCTGCTGAAAGGCGTGGAAGTGAGTTACGTAACATGGGACATGTGTCACCAGACCATCGACCAGGAAAATATCCTGGCCGCGAGTCTCAGGGGAATGAAAGAGGCATTAGGATTTCTTTCAGACATGAAAAAAAATCAAACGACAGTTCTCATTGATGGCCACATGAAATTGCGCTGGCCTAAAAAGTCTCCATGGACCGAGATTCCGATAATCAAGGGAGATTCCAAATCCCTGCTGATCGGACTTGCCAGCATCATTGCAAAAGAAAAGCGTGATGCCTACATGAAGGACATGCATGAACTCTACCCTCAATATGGATTTAACTCTCACTTCGGATACCCCACAGTCAAGCACCGGGCTGCCATCAAGTTGCACGGCCCATCACCCATACACCGGAAGACCTTTAAAGGGGTCAAGGAATACGTCGGGGCTTAAGCAGGAACTATTATTCTCACAAAATTTTCACGCTGAAGGAATTCCACTTCTTGTGTCTCCTCATTTACTTCGCCTGAGAAACCTCGGACAGATTGACCTGGCACGGTTAACAAAAGACAGGGCGGGTTGGTTACTTGAAATAGCAGAGGTGAAAAGTTCCGAAACCGGGCTCCTTCAGATGGAACTCTTCCAGAAAAAGCGCCTTTATTCCACTCAACATTTTTTAGCAGGATTATTTGGGTGCAGGACAAAACTTATCTCTCTGAAGTGAAATATTCAGGTCATAATTCAACACATGATTGAGCTCAAAATTCTCAAAACTTTCCCCCAAGAAATTATCGCTGTAGATGAAGTAGGACGATCACCATTAAGTGGGCCAGTAGTTATTGGAGCAGTGAGACTCTTAGTTCATGATGTGAATTCACTTACAACACTGCTTCGATCGTTACGACGCAATGGAGTCAAGGATTCAAAGATTCTTAAACTAAATTTCATATTCCCTCACTGCCTTATCGTGAAAAGGGAATGATCAGCTGGAAAGGCCTGGAGTTAAGCTTTGTTACCTGGGACATGGATCATAATGTGATAGATGCTGAAAATATCTTTGAGGCTTCTATGCGTGGCATGAAGGAAGCGGCCTTATTTCTTTCTTCAGGGGATAAATCTCAAACCTCGGTGCTGATTGACGGGCATATAAAGTTACGATGGAAAGAAGAATCAAGTCCATGGACTGAGTTTGCCATTATAAAAGGTGATGTAAAATCTTCCTTAATTGGACTTGCTTCCATAATTGCGAAGGAAAAAAGAGACGAATGGATGCGTGAGATGCATTTAAAATGGCCTCAGTATGGCTTTGAAACAAATGTTGGTTATCCCACAAAATTTCATCGTGAGGCGATCAGGGAGCATGGCCCGTGTCCGATTCACCGCAAGTCATTTAACAAGGTCAAAGAATTTATCAGAACTGATTCTGTCGGGTAGGTTTATCTTTTGCAAAAATTCCTAAGATTCATTACCCTTATACTATGAGAAAATTTGTTACGTTGTTTTTGGTTTTCTTCCTTACTCTGTCCGTTTTGAGGCCTGGTGTCGCCCATGCGCAAATGCCTGCCAAGGCACGCGCTTTCCTTACTATAGTAGGATATGGAACTGCGGGAGGTGCTTTACTGGGTGTCGCTTCAATGGCATTTGGAAACTCAACACGTGCGGTGGCCCAAGGTGCATCACTTGGCCTGTATGCAGGATTAATTTTTGGAACTTATGTTCTGGTTTCTCATAACCAGCGTTCTGGAAGATATGAAGACAGCTCCTCTCCCTATTCTGAATCCAAGGACATCTATGGTGAAGGATATGAACCAGGTGAGGGTGGTGAGACTGAAGGTAGTGAAGGGGCAAAAGAAGGATTCTTTGAGCGCGTCCAGACTATGCAGACGAAATTTGGTTCACAAAAAAGAGGAGGACAAATGCCTCCTCTTTACTTAAATCTGCTTCAATATAATTTTTAGTTTTCGAAAGTATGGTTTCTGTTACCGAACTTGGTATTGAGACCTTCTGTATCGTCATTATCAAATTGCATTAATTCCGCTACGTAATCAGCTTCATTCAATGAATAGAGCCTGAAAATCTTGAGAAATTCAGGTTTCACATTGGAGAGAGACACGTTACATTTACGGCTTTCTTTAAGGAACTTGATGGTTTCAACGAAGTGGCAGATTCCTGAAGAACCGACAAAGTCGATGGCACCAAGGTCGATGGTGATGGCCGAATTAGGATTAGAGTTTGCAATGCTTTGCAGCTCTTGACGTAAAGGAAAGCTATGATCGTAGTTCAAATCCCCTTGCATATGAACGATAATATTTCCATTGGCGTCGCGAAGAACGTTGGCCTTCATACTCATTGGGGACATCTCCTTAGTGTTTTTACTGGGCCAAATAAGGCCGTTTCATGCTTTATGTTATCATCGAAACGCAAAGGGGTTTAGAGTGGGAAAAATCATTCTCTTGAATACACCAATTGGAAACTTAGGGGACCTAACTCCCAGAGTAATGGAAGCCTTAAAGAACGGTAGTTTATTTGCCGTGGAAGACACTCGGGTATTTAAGGAGCTTCTAGGCCACCTTGGGATCAGCCTTCAAGGTAAAAGAGTCATGGCCTTTCATGAACATTCTGAAACAGGTCAGGTCGACAAGTTAATTGAAATGGCCGAAAGGGAAGACCTGCATGTCACTTCAGATGCTGGCAGTCCCATAATTTCTGATCCTGCTTACCCCTTGGTTTCAAGGGCCGCTGCCGTAGGGGTCAAGATAGAATCCTATTCGGGTGTATCATCTCCCATCATGGCGCTGGAACTTTCAGGCCTGCCTCCCATTCCCTTTCATTTTCATGGTTTTTTACCCAGGGAAACTTCCAAAAAAGCACGAATCTTTTCTGATATGACTGTTGGAACTCATATCTTCTTTGAAGCTCCAACGCGGGTAGAGGATACCCTGGATGAGCTGGCCCTTATCATGCCGGGACTAAAGGTCGCGGTTGTCCGTGAACTTTCAAAGAAGTTCGAGCAAGTAATGCGATTCAAGGCTTCTGACTGGCCTCAATTAAAAGCAGATATGACTTATAAGGGAGAATTCGTAGTTCTCATTCACCAGCCTGAGGGCAAAAGTGCTATGGGGAGTGAACTTCAGGAACTGGCCCAGGAGATGATCACTAAAGGGGCGACTCCCAAACAATTATCAAAGCTCCTGGGATTAATCCTTGATCGACCTACTAAGGATATTTATTCCCTTTTAAACCGGCAGAAGGATCAGGTTGAGGAATAAAATTATTCAACTTACAATAATAATATGATTATACGAGTACTTGGGGGCCACGGTGGTAAGGCCCCTGGTTTTGAAACCACATCTTTTTTAGTTGATGCCAGTTTGTTGGTTGATGCTGGTGCAGTTGCGGGCACAATCAGTATAGAAGAACAGAAAAAAATCGACAATATTCTTATCTCGCACGTTCATCTTGATCATATTAAAGACCTGGCCTTTATTTGTGACAATTGTTTTGGACTCCGTCCTGAACCCTTCAATGTTTATACCCATGCTACGGTTAAGAAAATGATTAAGGCACACCTGCTTAATGACATTATCTGGCCTGATTTTACTAAACTTCCCACGGAAGAGAAACCAACGATGAGAATTCATCCGGTGGAGCCTGAAGTTCCTTTCAAGATAAGCAATTACCAGGTGACTCCGGTAAGAGTGAATCATGCTCATGATGCCTTAGGGTATATCATTGATGATGGGAAGAGCTGTGTGCTTTTCACGGGTGATACAGGGCCTACGGAGAGGATCTGGGAATTTGCCAAAGGCATAAAGAACCTGAAAGCAATTTTTACGGAAGTTAGTTTTCCAAACAAGCTGCAGAGGGTGGCCGATCTCTCAGATCATCATACTAGTGATAGTATGAAGAAAGAGCTGCTTAAGATGCCTAAGGACGTAACAATTATCCTGACCCACTTGAAACCTAATTACCGCGAATTAGTTGCCCAGGAAATCAGATCCCTGGGAGACCCAAGGATCCGAGTTCTTGAACGAGATGGCGAAACTTTTAATTTTTAGTTTGTTCCCCTCACACCAAAACTTGAATTTCGTGGCGGAGGTGGCGGGCCCTGTTGAGGAACTGGAATAGGAGCGAAGTGCGGTTTCTCTTTCTTTACGACCGGAACAGGCTCTACCTTAACAACTTTCGCTGGTACAACAATACAACTTTCACGTAATTTTTTTCCTGCTTTTTCCAATCTTCCACAAATTTTATAGTCATCTTCGGCACGATCCTGAGTAGTTTCAGTTTCTTCCTGAGCAGGGAAAGATGTCATGAAGTTCTTAGATGCTGCGGCCGCCGGAGCTTTGGCCGCTGCAGGATCTGGTACCTTACCATCTTTAGGGGCCTCTTCCTTCTTAGGTTCAGGAGTACTGTCCGGATGGACCCCTTCAGTTGCTGGTTTCTTTTCAGCTTTTTCTACTTCCATTTTTGGAGCTCCGGGACCTTTGGCAAACCAGACCATGGTCCAGTCTTCAAAGTCACCGTCAACTTTGCCTTCAGCAATCTGTTTGGTAGCGGTTTCAAGACCAGCTGTTACTGTTAGTTTTGGCTCTTTGGGAGCAATTGGATCTTTTTTTACTGTAGGACATTCAATAGGAATAATTTTATCCTTCCTTTTGATGTAAACCTTGGCAGAAACAGTAAGACCTTCTTCTTTTTTGTATTGGTAAGTAGAAGTTCCCGCAACATTATCACGAGAAGTTGGGTTTCCAGAGAAATCATATTCTGAACCTGAATCACCTGGCTGGAGTTCAAGTACAGCGGTAGCAGTAATTTTACCGTCTTCACCTGAGAGAGTAATTGCCTTACAAGTAGAAGGGGGTAAAGCTGCATCTGGAAGCTTACATGATACTATGATTTTCTTTTTATTAATTTCGAATGTAGTGTCTACACTTGTACCGGGAACTCCTTTGGCCTGAGCTTTAGCAAGGGGCTCCATGGATTTCGTTTCTGCTCCCTGTACGACCTTATTAGAATCATACAATTTTGCATTACACGCGATATTTTTAGCAGCTTCAGGAGCGGCTGTTGGAGTAGCTGCAGCTTTCCCGTCAGTAGCCTGTGTCTCAGGGCAATCCGAATCTAAAACGATGTCACCGCAAGCGTAGGTTGGTTCTTTAACTTTTTCAGGACCAGCAGGGATTGTACACGCTACTGGTTTTCCTTTGAAAGTCACACTAACTGTTTCGCCTTCTTTGGCCTGAATTTTCTTAGGGGCCTTCTCAGGCTTGCCAGGTTTTACAGTCGCTACCATCATAGCATCACAACTATAAACACGTTTATCATCAAGTTTAGCATTTTTGGATACGACTTCAGTACATTTGGGTGTACAGGCATAATCGAAATCATTATTACAAATCTGCCTGTAAGCAGGCGAGGTTTTAATACTCTGAAGGAAAGTCGCATAGTGAGAATCAATTAATTGGGCAGCTCCTGGACTTTTCGTGTGTATACTTGGATCCGAAGCATGCTTTTTGAGCTGTTTAAAGATTGTCAGGTCGATTGTGCTTGTTGGGGGTGCGCAAGCTTCCAACGTATCACCCAACATTTCCATCATTCCATAGCATGTCCTGTGTGGCTTAATTTTTGCGAGATACTCCTGATTTAATTTTTTATCACTTTTTGTGTGTTTAGTATCGCCACCACAGATACAAGATTTCATTACGTATTCATAAAGTGAGTTAACATATTTTTTGTTTTTTTCATCTGTAAGGGCCGTCATTAAAGCTTTCTTACGCTGTGCTGGGGTATCCGTGTCACTACCAAATTTATCTTCTGGAGCAATACCAAGCGATTTCTTCATGCAAAGATGAGAGGTGTTTTGTGTTGCTGATGTGTTTGATGAATCAACACAGAATAAAGACTTCTTATCATCTTTCTTAAATCCAAAGATTGCCGGGTTACATGAAATTTGTGGCTTACTAGAATTACCAGAGTTACAAGCTCCCGTGTGCTCTTCATAGGCCATTCTTTCTGGGCTATTCTTACTTAACTGCGAGGGATGTTGGCAAAAAATCACTTGTGCTTTTCCCGGTTTTGACTTCACGGGTTTAGCATCAACCTCAACAGTTGCTAATTCAGCGTCTGATGTTGGAACAGCCTCTTCTGGAGAGTTAGGATTCACCTCATCTGATTTTTGGGCCAATTCCTGTTCTTTTTTTTCATCTTCTTTTGCTTTCTCAAGCTTGGCTTTCTTTTCAGCTTCATACTTGTCTTTATCCATGATTTTGACTTTCGATATCCAACCACCAAAAAAGCATTGGTCCCCGTTAGCTTTTTGCAGGCTATTAGTGAAATTGTTGGCGTACTTATCCCAGGCCTTACCTTCACCCTTCTGTTTCACATGAGTTTGAGCGTGAGCAGAACTCATGAAGAACCCAAACAAACGATCCATTTTTGAGGAGTATTTTTGATGAACTTCTTCATCATAACCATTAAGGGCAACATCTTTCTCATAGGCCTCTTCCATCTCAACCATCAACTCCATGGTCTTAATAATAAGCTGCTCTTTCTGTTCTTCAGTCAGATGAACGAGGCGCTCATGTGTCATCAAATACGGATTGGCCTGCACCAATCCTGGTAATAAAAGATTTGTAATTAACAAGAAGCTAATGGCTTTTTTAAACATAGTCCTACCCTTATAAGCCTTATCGGAAACTGCTTTGGTTTCCTTTAGGTTAACCCGGGCTAAGGGTTTGAAAGGACAGACTTTTGGTCCCTTCTTAATGCATCCAATGATTTCCAACACTTAAAATGAAAATAGTTTAGATATGGGCATGAGATTTAGGCCACTGAAGCCAACTAAGTCTGGCATTTTCGGTTCCTCCCGTTTTAAAATGTCCCTTTAAAACAAGTAGAAGGGGATGAAATGGGCTGGTTCCATCAGGTCAAAAATCCGAAGCTTAAGAACGTAAAAAAGATCATTTCCAATACTCCCGTGGGCCTTTGGAAAAAGTGTAATCAATGCGGTGAAATTCTCCAGGCAGAAAAGCTGGAAGAGAACTTAAGTGTCTGTCCTCTTTGCGATTATCACTATCGTATCTCGGCCTATGAAAGAATTGTAGTGATGACTGATGAGAACAGTTTTGAAGAAATTAGTCCTGACCTTGTTTCAAATAACCCGCTTCAGTTTCAGGACAAGATGCCTTATTCGCAACGCTTGCAGGCCGCAGTCAAGACTACCGGACTTAAAGATTCTACCGTTTGCGGAACCGCCACAATTTATGGAAGGGCCGTCGCTATGGCCGTCATGGATTTTCGTTTCATGGGTGGATCCATGGGTGTCGTCACTGGCGAAAAAATCGCCCTTGCCATGGATATTGGTTATGAAAAGAAAATACCAGTGATTGTGGTTTCATGTTCTGGCGGAGCACGCATGCAGGAGGGGATATTATCCCTCATGCAACTCGCGAAAACCTCTGCTTCAAGGGCCCGTCTGAAGACCAATAGCATTCCCTATATTTCCCTACTGACTGATCCTACAACTGGTGGATGTGCGGCCAGCTTCTCCATGCAAGGTGATGTGAATATCACAGAACCCAAGGCGCTGATTGGTTTTGCAGGCCCGCGGGTGATTGAACAATCTATTCGCCAGACCCTGCCTGAAGGTTTCCAGCGCTCTGAATTCCTGAAGGATCACGGATTTATTGACAGGATCATTCACCGCAAGGATCTCAAGAAAGAACTAGGTTTTTTCATCAAGATGTTTTCTCCCTGAAGGTAGATGTTGGATAACTTATCTCAGTGGTTGCTGACCCATTATGGTAAGGAGCAATTCACACCCGGCCCCGAAAGGATGGCACTTGCCTTGATGCCTTTGAAGCATAAATTCAAAGACTCAAGAATTGTGACAATTGCGGGAACAAATGGAAAAGGCGAGACAACTCTCAGACTATCCCAGTACCTTCATGAACATTCACATTGTACCTGGACCTCACCTCACATTGAGAGAATCACCGAACGTTTTCGAAGTGAAGAAGGGGAGATTTCACTGGATGAACTTGAAGCGCTGATACAAGCGTGTCATGAATATGCGCTCGCTCATTCTTTTAAACTATCTTATTACGAATTCCTTTTCTTTGTTTTTTGTACCTGGGCCTCAGAGAAGTCTCCTGAGTTTTTATTACTTGAAGTGGGCCTGGGTGGAAGACTTGACGCTGTTAATTTCTTTGATGCAGAAGTTGTCCTTCTTCCTTCTGTTTCCCGTGATCACCAGGAAATCCTTGGTAACCGCTATGATCTCATTTTGAAGGAGAAGTTAGGTGTTCTCAGGCCCGGTTCATTACTCATAAGTTTTCTTGACTTGTTTTATCTGCGTGAAAGAACCAGGACCCAGGCCCATGCAATTGGGGCAAGACTTATTGATCTGGCAGATAAATCAAAAATTCCAGGTGAAAATTTCTCACATCGCAATCAATTTCTGGCTTACGCAGCATATCTTTCTTTGACGGGTCAAGCTGTGAATTATGAAAATTGGAATCCTGAAGAGAATTCCCTTGAGCATAGAGGGGAAGTAGTCGCCGGCAGGGCCCTTTGGACGCTTTTTGGCTCACATAATGTCGATGGAATGAGAAAACTTATTCAATTTTTAAGCTCAGAGATTTATAATTCCTCGAGACCTTCATTTGATGCTGTCATAGTAGCTTTTTCCCAAAGGCCGCCCAATGATCTTGTCGTGATGCTCAAAATGATCAAGGCATCAGGTTTTAAGAACGTAAAAGTAACATGCTTTAAGCATCCCAAGGCCGCTTCCAGGGAAATGATGGAAGGTCTCGTGCGAAAAGAAGGACTGGAATTTGTTGACGACATTGATTCCTATGTTCAGGGAACGAACAGTGGCAAGGTACTTGTCACTGGCTCTTATTATTTTCTGGGTTACATTAAGTCCATCTTACGCTGTTAATACCACTCCTCAATTCTCTCTTGGTGATAAAGTTTCTGTTTTTTCTGACAAGGCCTACCGTAAAAATCAAGGGCGATATTTTGAGGCAGTTGGTAACGTAGTTATCATCAGCCAGAAAGATACCATCTATGGGGAGCTTGCATCCCTGGATCAAGATACCCAGTTGATGAAAATTGAGGGTAACGTCCGGTTTATCACGAAGGATATGACTCTCTACGGTTCACATCTTGAATATAATCTCGCCTCAGGTGTTGCGACTATAAGGAATGCCAGGATCCTGACTACGGAATTTAATCTCGTTGCAAGTCACCTTATTCGACTTTCTGAAGACGAGTACCTGGCAAAAGAAGCAGAATTCTCAACTTGTAAGGATTGTCCTGAGTCCTGGTCAGTATATGGAAAAGTCATCAGGATAAAGATGAAGGAGTACGTAACTATCAAGCACGGACTGGCAAAGATAAAGGGTGTTAACGTTATCTACCTGCCTTTTATCGTCCTTCCCATTATGTCCAAGCGAAAGACAGGACTTTTGTTCCCTAGGATCTCCAGCCGTCTAGCCGAAGGTCTTTCTTATGAGCAACCGGTTTTCGTGGCCCTTGGTGATTCCAAGGACATGACAGTGAGCCCGACTTTTTGGGCCAAGCGAGGTTATGGAGGAGATTTTCAATACCGCCAAAGGTTCAGTGAACTTTCGTGGTTCGAATTCAATTCAAGAAGCTTGAATGACACAATCTATGAACCGGGAAAATCCACCCACGGTCAAAGTGGTGAAGAATTCTTCCGCTATTTTGTGGACACTGAAACACACCAGCAGTGGAGTCCCAATTTCAATACTCATATGCGCTACACAGGAGCGCGAGACCTGGACATTGTCAGGGATCATCCGCAATATACAGATCCTCGAATTATCAGCAGTGACCTGGGCTTCAGGGGCCATGCAGAATGGCGGCAGGATCTTTTTACGATAGGAACGGAAGCAAATTATCTCAGGAACCAGCTCTTTCATGATCCCCTGGAGTTTGACCGTAGTTATGTCCAGATCATGCCAAGGGTAAATTTATCCTCCATCCCTTATACATTTGTACAATCCAAGACTCCAGGTTTTGAAAACATCACCATGGGAGTTGATAGTTCCTTTTCCCGTTTCCGTCAGGTGGATGAAGATGATTCTGTTTTCCTGAGAAATGCAGATCGTTTTAACCTTCAGCCATATTTGATGTGGCACTTATTTACCGTGGGGCCATTCAGTCTTAAGTCCCGTTACACCTTTGATCAGCAATATTATATGTTCCAGCAAAAAAATGAAGATGATGCCGGAAAGAATGCAAGTATAATCCAGACTGAATTTACTTTTACCATGGATAAGATTTTTGGCCTGGCCTACCAGGAAAAAATTCCTGTTAAGTATATTCCCGAAAAAGATCTTAAGAAACTGAGGGATAACAAGGAACAGGGATTGACTCCCTTAAGTCCTGTGGTCAAGGAAAACAGGCTTATTGGAGATCTTCCGGAATTTGAATCTGAACTTGCCCGGGAAAACATTATTCAGGTTAAAAACAGTTACCGGCATGCTCAGGAGTTCAAATTCATCCATCATTACATTTCTTCTGAAAATGAATACGGAAATGAAAGGTTCCTGGCGCAAATCAGGGGACCAAGGGAAGGGCTCTTTGATTTTCAGGATACCATTCGGTCACGCGAATATCTTTCAGGAGGAATTATTACCCGGGCCACTATTCCCCTTTGGAATACGCTTGAGTTTCAGTGGAATAATTCGCTTATCAAGAAAACTCCCGGTGCCTTCAATTTCTTTGATGATGACAAATATTTAAGAGACAATTTTGGTTATAGTCGAATTGGTTATTTCAATGTATCCCAGGGCTATTTATTGGATATGGTGGATGAGACTGATTCAAGTGAAAGACTCACAAGGCTCCAGGTACAGACAGGCTACTCTGCCAACAGATGGTCATTTGCTCTCTCTGAATCTTTTTTTCATTACGAAAAACAGAGCATCTTTTCCCTGTCCGGTACCCGCCACTTTGATTACCTTAACTTGTTTTCAAATTTTTATCACAGCTCTTTTCTGGATTCTAAAATCAGCACACTCTCATTCGGTGGTCAGCTCCGGCCCACTGATATCCTGGGACTGGCCATGGTCAAGGAAATCGATCTTGAAGCTGACCAGGATGTAAGGACTATTTATTCTCTCGATATCATGCCCCATAACAATTGCTGGATCCTTAACCTGAATTATCGTGAGTCCCTGGTTGATTCACGATTCTTCTTCAATGTGATCTTCAATTTTGGCGATGAAAACTTCCACGACCTCCGCAATAATTATTTCGCGGTCAAGCGGATATGAAAAAAGCACTTCTTCTGGATTTTGATGACAGCTTTACTTTTAATGTTGTCCAGGAGCTGCAGCTTGCAGGGATTTCCACTACAGTAATAAACTGGCGGGATTTTGAGACGCTACCTGATGAAGGACTACTGGTCCTCGGGCCTGGACCTGGTCATCCGGATGACTATCAACGATTGTTTCCCTTGATCAGGGAATGGATATCTCAAAAGAAACCATTACTCGGTATTTGCCTTGGTCACCAGATTTATTGGCGGCTACTGGGAGAAGAGGTCTTGCGATCAAAACATCCCATGCATGGCCAACGTTTGAAGCTTGAACTTAATCATGATTGGAAAAAGTGGCTCTGCCTTAACCGCGATGTCTGGGTCCAAAGGTACAACTCACTTGCGGTAATGGGACAGGCGGCCCTTCGCAACCCATACCTCACGAATTTGATCCAGGATGATGAAATCCTGATAACTCTGGGGGAGAAGGTAATAACTTATCAATTCCATCCGGAATCCGTGGGCACAAGTTACCGGCAGGCTTTTATAAGGCCTGTAATCCGTGATCTTGTATAATTCAGGAATGAGAAATCTCCTTGTCCACGGATGTTACGACCGTGCGACTCTTAACACTCTTACAAATCTGGGAATTAAAAGAATTGCTTTTGACCTAAGGGCCACTAGTCCAAATCTTATTCCGTTTAAAGAACTTCTTTCTTTGCTCCAGCAATACAATGCCGAGGAAATTGTCCTGACATTCCAGAATGATAAACAGAACACAGTCTTATCCTTCCTGGATCTACTGAAGGATGAGCCATTTAAAATCCTGCTGGAATTCAGGGATCAGAAAGATATAACTTATTATCATTCTCTGAACGTACCTTTCCTGTGGATGTTTCATCCAGAAGCAGACTGGAAAAATATCATGCTCCTTCGGAAGCTTAAAGGTGTGCTCTTGCCACTAAAATGGAAAGAAGACTATCAGGAGCAGGGCGAGCTTTGGGATATCATTGAACAACGAAATCTTGAAGTTTTCCTTCATGCTGAAAACTTTGAAGATGCTCAAGAATTGAGTCATCTGAATGAAATTAACCTGAGCCTGGATCTGACCGCAGAAATCGAGACAGGCTATAGGCGTGTAGATCAAGAACTTCTGAAGAAAATGGAACTATGGAGTAAGCTAAATGAAAATTCTCCTCTCTAATGACGATGGCGTAAATGCTGCTGGTATTCGTTCCCTGTACCGCGAAATAAGCCCGCTTTATAACACAACAATTATTGCACCTCTTGAGGAGCGCTCCACAACGGGTCATAGTTTGAGCCTGGACAAACCTCTGCGTCTTGAGCGTTTAGAGAATAACATTTATGGTTGCTCTGGGTTTCCGGCAGACTGTGTATTGATGGGTATCGGGCACATGATGAAAGCGGAAAAACCTGATGTTGTGGTCTCTGGAATCAACAGGGGGGCGAACTTAGGTCAGGATCTATATTACTCAGGCACTATCGCTGCCGCTCGCGAAGCTGCCTTTCATAAAGTACCCTCGTTTGCCGTAAGTCTTGTCTTTGAAAACATGCAGGATCCTCACCGTTATGAAACAGCTGCAGCCTTTATACGAATGTGCCTGGAGCACAATTTACATAAGGCCTGCCCCCATATGACTGTCTTGAATATTAATGTTCCTAACAGAGAACTTAAAGATATCAAGGGCTGTAAGTTAACGGAAATAGGGTTTCGACAATATTCAGAAGAGATCCATGCTAGAATGGATGCACGTGACAGGGAGTATTTCTGGATTGCAGGTATCTATAAGGGATATGCACCTAACCCTGCTTCAGACTGTCATGCGATCCACGAGGGTTATATTTCTGTCACTCCCCATGCCTTGGTGGATGGGTGCGACAAGGTCTATACGGGACTCAATGAAATTATCAGGAAGTTAAATGCTGAATTTAGTCCTTAACATCACCATGGTCCTCTTTATGTTTTCATGCTCGTCCATGAAAAGTGGTCAGTATGTTTACGTGGAAACTTCTTCGGAATTAAAGAAGGTCGCCAAGAATTATGGAATTACACTTAATGAACTCAAGCAGGCCAATCCAAAAAATAGTTTCCAGGGTAAGGAATGGATCTTCATTCCCAGTAAGGTCGGGATTGTTTATCTCCTGAATGATACTTACGTGATTGAGGATTATGGCACCCTTGGTACTGGTAGATTCATGTGGCCTGTACCTAACTTTTACAAAGTCTCCTCACATTTCGGGCCTCGTGGGAGTAAGCACCATGATGGAGTTGATATTCCTGCTCCTAAGGGTACTCCTATAGTGGCAGTTGATCATGGAGTGGTTATTTATTCAGATAATGGGATAAGGGGGTACGGCAATATGCTGGTGCTCGCTCATGGTGACGATGTGTTTACGGTTTATGCTCACAATAATAAGAATCTGGTTGGCAAGGGTGATAAAGTTTCCAAAGGGGATATGATAGCTCATGTTGGGAATACAGGGCGTTCTTCGGGGCCGCATTTGCATTTTGAAATTAGGGTGAAGAATAAAGTTCGGAATCCTGCTCAGTTTCTTTCTAATAATTAGAATTGTGGTATTGAGGCGCATCCTGCGCATGGACAGGTGAATGTGTTGCCTCCTGGCAACAATTTTACCTGAGGGAAAATCGAGCATTCACCTATCTACGATAGGGGAGAAAAAGTACCGGACGGTACTTTTTCGGAATAGTTACCGCAGTCAATCCGAAGGATTGGGAAGGTCAAGTTCGAACATCAGTTTGGGTATAGGCAATAACTTGTAGAGAACTTAGGAATCTGAATTATGCGAAATTTTCTTAAGGCGCCGCTGCCTTCCCGTATTTATCCAACAGCTTCAAATACATAATAGCCGTATTCTTAGCATCCTCCAGCGCAGTATGAGCAACAGCACCCATCCCAAGATGATTCATCATGTTTGTACCAGAATCCATTCCTTGAGGCAGCAAACCCATATCTATGAGCCCATATCCAATGCCAGAGAGATCGAGGTTACGATGATGAAAATACTTACGCATAAATTCCCACCCCAGGTCCCGGGTCATGAAGGGTAGGTCAATGGCGGTCATGGATTTACCGAACAGGACAATTTTTTGTGTTCCAAAATATTGGCGTACTTCAGGACTTTCTAGATAAGTTTTTAGCCACTCTTTAAACTCTGAAAGCATGAGTCCTTCTGTATGGGCCTTTCTTATGATCTTTTCATTATGATCACGTACCCATGGATCAAGAGAAGGTTTTAAATCCTCAAATGAAGGACAGTGAATATACACGGAACGGGCAAGCGAGTCTTCCAGGCGGCGGAATTGAGTATCAAAAGGAACCATGGCAAACTCAATGATTTGACAATTTTCATTCAAACCAGTGGCCTCAAGATCGATACTTAGATATTTCATTTTGAATTTCCCCTCTCACTGATTCTAAAAGTGAGAGGGGACTCGTGCAATCTTATTATTGGATAACAGCTGATATTGGGCAGTGATCTGAAACTGACTCGTAGCTAACTCCGAGTTCCTTAACCTTAACTTCCCTGCAGTTTACCTTCTGGCAATGACCGCCAACTTGGGCCTTTGCGTTGGTTATCTTGACTAATCCTGGAGTCACAACAAGGTGATCCAGTAAACTTGGACTTTCAATGCCATCATCTGAACCGCCCCACCAGTAAGCAGAACAAGCAAGATTTTGGGCCAGGTCAATCATTCCCAGGTCTTTAACAAGTTTTGTGAATAACTTGTAGTCAGCTCCGCGAGTCGTATAATCGGTAGTGTTTATATCTCCGGCAAAGAAGAAATCCTCAATTCCTGTTTTTTGTCTCAGCTCGGTAATGATGGTCTTTAGAAGTCCGTACTGAAGTTGACGTTTTTGAAGTGAGTCACCTTGCCCACCAGATTTAAAGTGAGCAGTCATTCCGTAGAATTTCTGACCAGTGCTTTTGATCTTGAAAAGTCCTATGGCCAGTGGTCTTGAGCCAGCGTCACACTGTTCAGGTCCGCCGGGATTCGTAACTCTTAAGTCTTCATTGAAGCTAAGCAGCTCAATTGTATTTTTATTATAAATAAAACCTAGACGCTGGCCGTGAGCGCCTCCGCAACGAGACAGTTCAGTGTCATATCCAGGGAGCTTTGTTGTTACGAATTTTTCAAACTCTGCAGTATTCCCGATCTCTTCAACACTTAGTACATCCGCCTTAATTTCAGAAATGATTTTCTGAAGTTCAGGCTTGTTTGTGTGGATTCTCGAACGCTCGTCGTAGTCAAAATTTCTGATGTTGTAGGCCCCAAGCGTAATGGCGGCCTGGGCAGTAAGGGAAGTGGTCACCAAAAGAAGACAAATAATTCGTTTCATTTGTGGGCTCTCTTATTAGAAAAATTAATAGTACACATAAGTTAAACTAATCTGCTCAGTTATTTAACTTTACTGAGAGAGCCTTGCCTTTGACAAGCAAAATGACTGTAAAGATTAGGTTAACAGGTAAATGCGTCATGCGTCGTTAATGTAATGAAATGTCACATTAAGTAAAGTTTGACTTTATTAGTCGAACCATGGTCTTAAGCTACGAAACGATTCAAAACGTAGGGGGAATTATGGTATTGAATTCAAAATTCGCAGTTGTTGTCATGTGTCTAGCAGTCCTGGGTGTAAGCTCTGCTAATGCCCATGACGAACGTTACCTAACAGTAAGCAGTATGAAAGTTCGCGAAGTGTCACGCGACATACTGAATCAAGAAGTCATGAACACCTTGTATAGCAAAAATTACATGGTAGACGGATTGCCTACTCCAGAAGGAGATCCAAATCCTATTGCAGTTGCCGGACAAGTTATTGGCATTGCCAAAGACCTGGTTGCCTTAGGTGAAGATATCTATAAGTTAGTAATCAAGGGTAAGCCTACCAATACCACTAAGTACGCTCCTATAAGTGTTATTCCAAAAGAAAACGGAGAGCCCGTTGATGTGATGGCGACTGAGCATTGGAAAGTGCCGGTTAAACGTTCATTTGAAGTTCTTTATGAAAACCTTTACGGAATGGACGTAGTTAAGTTTCGTTACAGCGTAATTTTCGCTTATGGCGGAACTTATAACGGAAAAGGTGCCTACCTTACGTCCGTTCAGATTATCCCTGAATCTGTGAGCACGCTTTTCGGTTATGACTTCACAGCAACTATGAAGTTGGGTGGAATTCAGAATCTTGCTACTCGTGAAAATCCTATTGCTGCTGCCACATTACTCCTGGAGTACACTGTGAACACCATCATGAAGGCCAATACAGAAGTAAGCTCAGTATTTGTTGCCGGAAATGGAACTTTTAAAGAACTCTAAAGATAACTGACTTCGATTTTACATTCAGGCTCACGCTGGAGGAATTCCCTCAGCGTGAGCTCACATGTCAACCAATCATTCTGAATATTACATTTTTTGCAAACACCCTCACCATCGCATGATGAAGCAATTGTTATTCCACGGGACCTGAGCCAGGTAAGCAAATCAATTCCCATATCTTGCTCCGCAAAGTTAAGCTCGGTAACACGACCTGAGGCAAGTCCTACAACCTTTATTACCGGCAAGCGAAGGATCCTGGATTTCGATCATCTATGATAAATCGTCCCTGGTCATTGAAGTGCGTATAGGCCCAGATATTGCCCAATTTCTCAGCATTGTAGATAGGAAGGTTAAGCTTCAGCAGATTCTCAATCTGGTCTTCACGGCTTCTCTGGGACTCTATAATAAGCCTTACGGGGTCAGACAGAAACAGATGTCGTGAATGACGTAAAAGGCGGTCAACGTCCGGGGTGGACTGGCTGCGGGGAAGACCGTACCTGACCAGGTGAAAGAGATGCTGGCCCGGATCCCTGCTTTGGTTTGAGAAAGTCCATATCTTGTTATCGCCTTCTTCGATCACACATACAGCAGAGCTTCGGACTTTTGATTCTCCCTTGAAGAGAGGCAGTCCATGAAAGGCTTCCGCACGTTCAAGTTTCTGGGATGATGAGGCCATAAAAGATCCAGCAGGGAAGGAAAGTCCAAACAGGTTGGCAACAGGAATGATCTTGTCGATCAGGAAGATTGAATTGTTATACAGGTTAAAGTCATAGTTACATCCACCTGCATTTCCCTTTTCTGTCATGAACTGGATGAGCGAAGTGTTTACAATTATTTTCTGGTTCTTTTCAGCTTTCCTGTATTGCTTGATAACCTGAACGAAATCAAGCGGGGGAGAAGTCTCATTTTCCTTAAGTACCTCAGAACCACGGAAGAAATAAGGGGCCAGTTCTGCATTGGCCTTGATTTTGTCCTGGTTCTTCAGCAGGAAGTTTTCAAAGTCCTTACCAATCCGCAGCTTCTCGCCCAAGGAATCTCTCAAAAGCCTGGCATAGTGTTCAAGACGCTGTGTTTTATTGAACCTCTTTAAGATCCACTCTATGCCATAGAGATAGGGGTACTGATCATCATTACTTTCAGAAAAAAAGTCAAAGTAATGAGTCTTGTCTTTCAAGTGAAAGAGGACCTGCAGGCGTGAGGTGGGTGTGGATTGATCCGGGCGAATAGATAGCTGGGCCAGGCTCCACAAAGCGAGATGATCAAAGAGGTCAAGGCGAGTACCCAGCTTAGCAATCATGTCCATATAAACGGCCTGGGAATTTCCATTGGAGCCGATAAGCTGGATGGAAACTTTTTGCTCTATCGGACAGAAACTAGGCACTTCCGGTATCAATTTCAGGTAATCAGTCTTCCTGACCAGAGGGGTTTCAATTTCCTGGATGAATAAAGAACATCCCCCCAGGAATAAAAGGAACAGGGCTATTCTAGAGATCATCGGAGAATTCTCCATCATCATCTAAGACGATATCAGGGGAAGAATGGCTATGGGCGAGTTTGAATTTCTCCTGTATATCCTGGCCAAAATCAAGCTTAGCGATGGCACTGGTAGGAGCTCTGAGAACTGCTATGACAAACAGGCCTGCCCCATCTTCATTCCCTACGGATTGGGTCTGAAGGCTCTCAATGATAAAGCCTGATTGAAGGATTCCGGTTAGGATTTTGTCAAATTCCCGTTCCCGGTAGCCACTTTTGCGGCTTGGGGGGGCCGGAATATAGTACGTGAAGCTTGACATCGAGTTTTTCGGTTTCACCGATCGCTTCAGTTTTTTGGCCATCTCTTTCGCTCCGGTACTCTATATGTTTCCATGATTTGAATAAAATGATGCCACCAAAGTAAGTGATAGTCAGGCTAAATGTTAGTTTGGGAGTGTAATGTTTAAACAAGAACCGCTTGGAAAAACTTTCCTACTGATATTTCTCTTTGTGGCTAAAAAACTTTAGGTATAATGAATGTAAGATGTGACAGGATGTCACTCTAAAAGGCACGATGCCGAAAAGAAGGGAGCCAAGCAGGGGCTCCCTTTTTTTATGTCTTACGGTCTTAAACTGTTAATAATACTGACTAAAAATTCACTACATTTGGCCCTTGGTTACACTTTGGTTGCAATTTGGTTACACTTTTTCCAAAAAGCTTCTCTGCCCGAAGAACAACTCCCGTCACTTTCTCATTCACATCGAGTCTCGCATAGCCTTCTGTCTGTCTTGCTGAAGAGTGAGAGAGCATTGCTTGTGCTGTATCAAGTCCTGCTTCTTTTCTCGAGTAAGAACCCATGGAATGGCGGAGAATGTGCGTGCCTGAATAGTCTTCATAACCTGATTGAGTCAGCGCTTGATTCAGTTCCTCGCGAATCATCTGGTAGCGAAGCATTTTTCCTTTATGATGAAAAAAGAATTTGCACCCAGCTGGTCGCTCATTTTTGAGTTCAAGGAGCATTTCACGAATTAAAGGGGTCATGACCTTTTTGTTGGGATTATTAGTCTTTGTTCCTTTTACGTGATGGGGCCTTCCTTTCATCCAGACAATGGTCTCGCTGAGATCAATTGTTCCTCGGCGGAAATCCACCGTCTGATCATTAACGGCACTTGCTTCGCCAATCCTTGCTCCGAGTAGGAACTGGATGAGCATCAGATAACGAAGATCTTTTCTCATGTGGGCCCCCACTTCAGACAGGGCCTCAGGTGGAAGATCTTTTTTCCTTGTTTCCAGGGTCTTGATCTTTCCGGCCTTAAAGTGCTTGCGCCTGATGGGATTAGAGAAAGGATTAATTTCCTCGTCATACCAATTAAAGATGGAAGAAAGGTCCTTTAGTTCCTTGTCAAAATTACATCTTCTGGATTCTTGGCCTACGAGAAGTTTCATATCTTGAAGGTGCTTCAAAATAACTCGAGCGTTCATTTCTGTCATTTTGACTGTAAAGAGGTTAGGGAGAAAATGGGACATTCGGAGTTTCTTTTTATAGGTCGTGTACTCAGTTAGTTCCACCATTCCTTCCTCAAGGTATTGGACATAGACATCTTTAAAGGTAATGCCATTTTCATTTGTGATAGGGGATTTACCATTTATCCTGAGGTCAAAAGAATTGCTGTCATTTTTCCATTCCTCTGCTTCTCACAAAGTAAAAAATTCTTTGGTGATTCGTTTTCCGGCAGCCAGTTTAAAGACAATAAATTTTCCATTCTCTTTAATTCGGATACCAGGTTTGCTTTTGATTGATTTTGTTTTCATGATGTAACTCCATCGTTGACCCAGTCAAAGATTTCCTTACTGATAAGCGTGACAATGACCGTAAGCTTAAGACAGCTTCATTTAGTGACGAAGGAGTGCGGAATTATCTTCCTGATGCTCTAGGATTTGCGGCCTCTTCAGCATCGGCCTTCTTTTCTTGTCGTCCTGAAAAGTACAGGACTCATTTTTTCAAGTGATATATGCCAGAGGTGATTTTGATTTTAAAAATGATGATATCCAAAATGTGGCCACGTGCCTTTATCACCGGATTGACGTTCCCCAGGAAATTAAAAAGATTTGGCCTCGTTATACAGAAAAGAGGCACCAGGAAACAATTGCTAAGATCTGGGTCATCGTTCGTAAGAAAATGCCATTCTGGGCGAAAAGATTTGGCCGTATCTGGGACAAGCTCACCACCGCTCAGGCCGACGCCCTAAGGTTAGAATGGTTTTATACTACCCTTGAAAAACCCACCCAAGAAGAAAATGCGAACAAGCTGGGCATAAGTGTCGCTTCCTATCAAGAACGATTGGAATGGGCCTACAAGAAGCTCCAAGAACTTTACCCAGAGTTTCCTCGTCGTAGAAGAAAAGGCTCAATACCAGATAAAGAAGTCATCGATCCTGCCCCTCTTTATAAAGTCCTGCCATCAGGTGAGAAAGTTCAGATTGAATTTCCGGTCATCCAAGTTAAGAATCTTACCATTCAGCAAAAACATGAGATCAAAAAGTGGGTCTATGAATCCAGTATAAACTATATGTTTCGCTATCAGTCCTATACAGATGTGAAAGACCTTGAAGATGAAGAAGAGCAAGAGGCGGTTGAGGAATACATTGAAAAGGAGCATGAGGATTATCTGCGTTTGAAGACAGAGAAATCCGACCTGAAACAAAAAGCTGGCTTTTGAAGCCAGCTTTTTGGATTGATTTGTTTAGCAATTGATTTTGCGGTTTGCGTTTTTACCTAGTTTCAGATGCTTAAACCTTAAATAAAGAGTCAAAACTTCTGGGATAGCGATAATACGGCGAATTCTAAACCCCAATCAAAAATGATTACTTAGCCTTGCAAGTTATCTCATCAGCATTTGAAACTCCAGACTCATTTATAACAAATAAGTATGCTGGAAATTTCGCAAGCGTCGAGAAATCACGTATTTTAACAACCAGTTCCACTTTGTGGGTCTTGTCGGCCAAGCTAGTAAATTTGAACTGTCTAGAATATTTCCCTTCATCTGATTCTGCAGCAGACCAATCAAACTGGTAATTTTCTACTTCCATTCTACCAACTCTGGCCCCAGAACTTTCTTCAGATCTTTCCAGAACTAACGTTTTGATGTCACTATACTCAGGAGTAGCTTCAAAAGTTATGTTATCCAATTTCATGCCGCCTGAAGTAATTTCATGAACTGAAATACAATCAAATTTAGCTGCTGAAGCCAATTGGGACACGAACAATGTTAAAACAATAAAAAAACTTCTTCTCATGAAACATCCCTGGAAAAGTTATACAAAATTAATGCAATCTACACTTCGACATACATATCTTCAACTTGGATTTAACGATATTCACCTATGAAGTTAAGTTGGAGAAATCTTGAAAGCGAGATTTTAAGAGGTCTTTTGATATCGGAAGCTAATGTTTTTAATGTGCCTCGCTGGCACTATTTCTTCGTCTTTGTACGCACACCCTAACACAGCGCCGACGCAACGAGTTGTTGCATGTAAATTTCATGCTTAAATTGCTTACTCTTTTCTCGGAAGCGATAGGTGAAGAGTTTTTTTATTGCGCAATTACGCAATAAAAGGTAGTCTATCTGCCATGGAGAGAAGAAGCTATAAAATTGACTCTATCGTTGTTAATGGAAGATTTTATTCTGAGGTTATCATTGATTCACATTACGAGGAGAAGCACTCAGATCATGTAAATGATGAGTTAATCTTATCCCTTGTGAAGTTGCTCAATGGCCGCTTTGAGGTTCCAGTCGATAGCAAAGATGGGTTTAGCTACTTCGTGACCATTATTGAATTGGACTTAAAATACTACAGGTTGATCTGGTTGCTTGAAAACGATGCTGTTTATATTGGCATTGTAAATGCTTTCAGAGACAGTAAAGGAGAATAGCCATGGCATTTCCTAATGAAAAAGATCTTAAAAAAATAAGAGAAAAGCTTGAGAACATCGAGCCCTCGCGTCTTTTACCTCGGAACGCTTCTAAAGCCGATAAGTTAAAATATGCCCTCTGTCAGAAGTTTGTAGTTTATTTATTGGACCACAATATTTCTCAGGCCGAGCTTGCGAGAAATCTAAATATGGACACGGCGAGATTGAATGAAATTGTGAAATACAAGATTGATCTTTTTACTGTGGATAAGCTTATAGAATTTGCCCAGAGACTTGATCCTAATTTAGAGATTAGTGTTGCCTAGTTCATTGCAGAACTTGGTTGTACTTTTACTAAAAGGTGCCAGGTAGGGAAAACCGATTTACGATTCCAGAATGACACAGGATAATGTGTCTAAAGGGATTAATATGTCAGTGAAAGACAAAAAAGAAATTATTAGTGAACTTTTAGAAAGTCTTTTTGGTAAAGAAGATAAGATTTCTTTTTATTTCATAAAAAAAGGAACAAATGTTTCGGATAATGAGGCCATCATTCCTTATAAAACACGCAAAAAAATTTCCCCTCAGAAGATTAAGGAGACAGAAGTTCTACTTCAGAAAAAGACTGGGGAAGCTGACTTAAGACTTATTCGATGGAGTGAAGTTATTGGCAAGATCGTTCCAGTTTCAAGAGTATTTAAGATCCCATTTTTTGATTCTACAGACGTAACAGCTAAATCCCATCCTTGGCGTTTGTGTCCGATTGGTGAGCATTGGGTAAGACGTCAACCTAAGCATTTGCGCTCAGGAAAATTGACTGACCATGATGGGCACTGCCGTAAAAACAAGAAATCCAAGTCTGAATTTTATCATGCTGATGAATTAAAGTTGATGTCCGAAACTCATTTTAACTCTTTAACTTCTGATCCAGATGCCATGCCTATTCCGGATTCATTAGGTTATCCCAATGGAAATAAGTATGATCTTTTGACCGCTGGATGGACTAAATTCTGGAATGATGTTTTAGAACCTGAAGAACCACTGACACCGGATTTGGTGAAGGCCCTGATGGCAACTGAATCCAGTTTTGAAACTCCCAAAGACCAGAATAGTAAAGACGGAAAGGCCCGCGGATTGATTCAGATCACAGAGAGTACACGCAAAATTCTTCAGAATCTTAAAGGGGAATTAAAGGATCATTACATCGAACTTACAGTTGATGAAAGTCGTGATCCTGTGACAAATATCGCTGCAGGAATTAGATGGCTTCATTATAAGAAGAAGTATAGGGAAAGAAGACTTAAAAAGAAAGCAACTTGGGAAGAGGCGATTATTGAATATAAAGGCTTAGCGCCTCAGATTGGCAAAGGTGGTACGGCAGATAAAATCATGGCCAAAATCCGTAAGCACTACAATCGTCTCCAGAAAATGAGGGAGGAGAAATGAGATCAATTTTTCTCAGCCTAGTGTTTATTGTTGCAATGATATGTGAAGCTCAGGCGGTCATTCACAAGAGTACAGAGTATTTTTTAGATATTGAACTAAGCAAGAAGCAGTTTCTGATTGATTGTCCAGGTGGTCTCGAGGGCGACAATACGATAGTAGGTTTCCATTTATTGGATGGGGATACATACTATTTTTCTTATTATCGGCGTGTGTGGCCCAAAAAGGAATGTCTCAAAATTCGAAAGGAGTATATGGATCTGTTGAAGAACCATGCTACTGTTCGAATTGTCATTGACCATCCCGATGAGGAGAGTATGTCAAAATACAATAGGAAAGAATGGCCTGCTCCCTTTAATAAGGCCACAAAACTGATTTCTGGCCCTTTTATCCGTCTTCAGGCCGGTCACAAATGCAAGGCCTACTTCTCAAAGGACTGTGACCTGCCTAAAAATTATTGGGGCGGAGTGATTCCTGAGAAATAGAATATGACTAAAAAATTAAAGACTGAGCATGCTGGAGCGAAGAACGGTGGTGGCCACTGGGGGACTCGCCATGAAGCAAAGAGCTTAACCAAAAAGTTAAGGCGAATCAGAAATAGGGCCATAATCAGAAAAGAAGTAGAGCAGCTTCAAAGTGAATGACCGTAGTTGCACTTTGGTTACACTTTTGCCAAAAACCGCCAAAAAAGAACGGCCAATGCCAAAATGAGAAAATCAGAATAAGACCTTGTTTTCAGAGGGAAATCATTGATTTTGATGGGCTTTTTAAAGACTGTAAAAACACTTAGAAGGGAGCCAAGCAGGGGCTCCCTTTTTTTATGTCTTTCACTCCCGATAGGCCAAAAAAATCATCCAAATTCCATTCTAATACACATGTAAAGTGGCTCAACATAATCCTGGCTAAATGCTAACTGGGAGTATTTGGCCATCTTCCTTAAGAGAATAAAGTAGTTTTTACACTACTAAAGACCAGGCCCCATCGGAGGGAGTAGTAATGGTCTTACACTAAAGGAATTTTTATGAAATCTATTTTGTCGTTGGCCGTTTTTTTCTTTTTATCTACTACAGCAAACGCTGCTCCTAAGATGATTATTGAATATTTCAACGGTAAACTGGATTTCTCTGCAAGTATCGGTCCCACTCTTCCACGTCACACAATGTGGCCAGGACCACGTGGGCCAATAATCAAACCTGAAAGCGAATGCTATGTTTCGATTACAACAAGTCTCAACGGCAGTAGACTGGTCTGGCTAGGATCCAACTTATCACCTTCTTTAGCAGTGACAAATTTAGGATTGGATAAAGGATTCCTGAAAGGATGGGATGGAAACCTTAATTCTGCACTCTTAACTTTTAATGGTGATTTAACACCTTCAACTTTTATCATCAAGAGAAAGCATGACGATGGTACAATGGGTAACTCTCATACAGTATTCTCCCGCAAATGCACTGATCTTAAGTTCGATAGTAGAATTGAAAGATAAAGCCTTTCATTACACTTCGTATCTATCCTGATTGCCAGGCATAACCTATGAATATTAGTCAGTACTGGGTTAAAAACATGTACAGAATTTAGACACCCTCGGGACATTTTACAAGCATCCCGCCAACTTCAGGCATTCATTGGATAATCCTATCCATGAAAAATAAAGTATTGATTCTTTCAGCAATTGCCATCCTCGGCGCCGTAATGGTGAAGGTGAAATCCCTTGGTCAAGCTTCATTAAAAATAGAAACTAAAAGAAGTGCACCTTTACTAGTAAAAGCCTCGGTAACCTCATCAAACTCGTTAAAAGTAAAATCGCCACTTAAAGTAGAAATTCAGAAAGATAAGATAACAGAAGAGTACCAGGGCGCGGCCAATGCTCTTGCCATGAAGATTGAAAAACTTGGATTGGATGGGAATGAATTAAGTGAACTTTTTAACCGTGTTGGTAAAGAGAATTTCTTGAAACATGTCCCTAAGGAAATTCGTGCTGATTATCTGAACCTTGAAGAGAAGGTTGCGGCAATGCAACTTGCTCACCTGGCAAAAGATGGAATGACCCCGAGTTTTTTTACAAAATATGAAGTTGAAATGCCTGAATGGATTAAGAACCAGCGTGAAGAAGTAGAGCTTTCAAAGTTGCCTTCGGCCGTAACTGAACTTGTAATGAAAACCATGAGTGAACCTGAAATTGAAAATGAATACATAAATAAAATCTTAGTTGAATGTGGGAAAGGAAATGCTCCATGTATTAATAAGGCTTTTGCCATGTTGATAGATGCGAATCATGGCCTTAGTGACAACCAGCTTAAATTGATCCAGGAGTATCTGTGAAAAACCTTTTAATCATGATTTTTGCCATCCTCATTTACGGGTGTAAGCTCGAAATTGAGACAAAGATTAAAGTGACAGATTCAGCACCCCTTATCGTCCAGACAAGGGATGGCGAGAAGCTCATACTTCCTGTTGGGGACATAAAAGGTGAGTTAGTTATTGATGGTAAGAAACCTGAGAATTCGTTTCTTAAGCTTTACCTCATGAGGAACAATAAGAAATTCCGTCCGGAGATTCCACTAAAGCTTCCTGATATTAATACACTTCTTGGATCTAACGATCCGGTGAAACTTGAAAGCAAAGAATTGGGTCAAACTTTTGGCATGATGGTCATGCGCCAGATCCGTCCTGGAAAAGACCTTTTCATCATGACTTTCCATGACGCCGAATTCACAAATTCTTCGGCAGAGATGTCTTTTGAATATGAACCTTCAAAAGTCTTGTATGATGAGAATAAAAAAGAATTCCTTGCCAGTTACCAGACAGTAAAAAGAAAACAGCGTGCACTGGTGGTACGTATAGATGGCGATATTGACGGTGGACTTTCAATGGCAAGAAGTTTTGGCTGGCTTGAAAAGACCCTGGATCACATCGTGAATTACAGTGGTGCAGCCTTGATTTCACCATGGGCCTATGCCCGCTACTCAGAAGTTAAATGGGTCATAGGGGATGAATCAAGAGATGATAAAGATGCCAACAAATGGAAAGGTGTCGTAAAAGAATTCCCGGTTATCGATTACTTTGCTTTCGTTCATTCAGGAAGCCAGGAATTGCCTGATAACCTGAATGCTGAAGAACTGTCACTTAAGAAAAATCAGTTAAGAGTTGTTTATACTGGTGCTTGTTATTCTAAGCACGGCACAGAGTGGATCAAGGACTTTACAGCGGTGGCGGCAGGTGGGCAAAGAGGTCTTTCGGCTTCTCCCTTATTCCAGTTCACTGTACTTAGAAAGTGGGTCTATGGTTATAGTTTTGAAAATTCACTCATTGATGCTTATCATGCAGGAGCACGTAAGGTACGCGCTTTGGAATGGATAACATTTGCCAAGCTTTGGCAAAATAAGACAGGAGTTCTTGCATGGAAAAATGTTGATGACATGCTGACTTCAAGTGAAATCCTTTTTAGTTATACAGATGAAGTTCCTGCTAAAAACCTGCATATCAGTCAATCGGCCATCTTAAGTAAAATTCCAGAAAATGATGAAATCGTGAGGAAAGGTGTGGTTGAAGCGAAAAAAGAAAATAAAAGTGAAATAGTAGAAAAGAATCCGGCTGAACTACTCTAGTCATGGTGCTATAGCGGCATGACCCCCGGGCTTCTTTGTGTCATTATAGGCTAATTTCTCCAAGAGAAGAGGTTAGCTTATGCAACATTCCCTTGTCCTCACTTTGCTTATTCTCCTTTTGTCCAGTTGTGCTACCAAGAAGAACTTGCCAGAAAGAATTTTTGACCTGTTTGAAAAGCAGGCAAAGAATTTCACCGATGGTATTGGTACCCTCGATGAAAATGTTGATAGCGTGGCCAAATTACCCCAGAAATTCAATGTCGCCATTTTCTTCAGACCACCAGTTGCCGGTAATAAGGATTGGAAATGGAATCATGAGGATAAAGCTAAAATCTTTTCCACCATGGAAGGTCTTAAGGGAACCAGGATTACTCGGATATTTGAGCTGGTTCAAACCGGTGATGCTGGTGATTATGTAGCGTTGCGGAAGATGGCGGCCCAGCAGGGAGCCGATGCATTATTATTAGTTCAGGGTTTAGCTGAAGTAGATTCATCATTTAATCCCTGGGCCTTTTCCTACCTCGCTGTGGCCCCTCTGCTGTTTGCGCCTGGAAATGATGTTTCCAGTGCCTTTGTTTCCCAGGCCCTCCTGTGGGACGTAAAAAAATCTTTTGTGCATCTGGGGGTCCAGAGTGAAGGGGAATGGTCGATGAAGCGACCTGCAGCTTTCAGGCAACAGGAACGTGCCATAACTAAATCACGGGAAGAATCATTGCAGGCCTTGAGTTCAAAGCTTAAAAAGAATTTTCAGGAAGTGATCCTTTAGGCCATAATAGTCATATGACTCCCCAGGAAAAAACCGCTCAATTTTTAAGTATTGCTTCGCAATTTAAGCTTGGTCATTTAGTGACTGAAGGCTTTCATCCCAAGACGCTTAATCTCTCAGGTCTTGTTAAGACTGATGTTGGAGCTGCCCTTACCCTTCTTCAGGCAGTAGACCACGACGCCCTTGATATAATGAAAAGCAAGGAACAGGTTCTCTGGGAACTCGCTACAAAAGTAAAAGAGACACTGGATGCCGGCCATAAAGTTTTCATGTGTGGTTGTGGGGCCACCGGCAGGTTATCGCTCGTGCTTGAGACTCTTTACCGCCAGCAATTCAGTACGGCCGAAAATGTTTTTTCCTTTATGGCAGGTGGAGACTATGCCCTTATAAAATCCGTAGAGAGTTTTGAAGACAGGGTTGATTATGGGGAAAGGCAGCTCAAGGATCTTGGTTTTGGTAAGCATGATCTTCTCATTGCATCGACGGAGGGAGGAGAAACTCCTTTTGTGATTGGTGCTACTAATGCAGCAACTGTAATCTCTGATCGTGCTCCTTATTTCCTGTATTGCAATCCTGATGAATTGCTCATGAATATACAGCGCTCAAAAGAAGTCATACAGAATCCCAGGATAAAAAAAATAAATCTTACTGTTGGACCAATGGCAATTTCAGGGTCAACTCGTATGCAGGCATCAACAGTGCTCATGCTTGCTATTGGAGTAGGGCTTTTGTATAGACATGAAACCCAAAAGCAGTTTGGCAATTTTTACCAAGACTTTCTTATAAAACTTAACCAGGTAAGTTATAAGGAAATGGCCCCACTCACTCTGGCCGAAGCCAAGCTTTATGAGGTGGGCAAGCACCTGAACTATCTTGCTGATCAAAGACTGGCCATCAGTATACTGACTGACACAACCGAACGATCACCTACCTTTTCATTAAAAGGTTTTGAGAATAAGCTTGAAGCTTCAAACCATCATTCCTTAAGTTATCTTTTCCTTCCGGATGGTGAAACCTCGGGCCACGCATGGAGTGAACTTCTTTACCGATCTCCCAGGGCCCTTGAATGGGAAGAGCTGGATGGGCGCATCGGTATCACAAAAGTGTTAGGATTTGATATCTCAGGACAGGGACTTAAAAATCGAAGTTCACGGACTGCCACAGAAAACTTCAGCATTGATATCATAAAAGGGAAGACATGCTTTAAGTGCATGGCCCATGAAGTTATTTATGATCTTGGAGATGAACCACTTTTAAATCACCTCGGAGTAAAGATGCTCCTGAATGCCCATTCAACCCTTATAATGGGCCTTTTAGGTCGTTACGAGGGCAACGTGATGACTTATGTGAGGCCAAGTAACAATAAGCTTATTGACCGGGCCTCCCGGTATATCCTTCAGCTTCTGGACCAGCAAGGCACCCATGCCAGTTACGAGCAGGTGGTGGAAATGATCTTTGAAGAAATTGATAACTTTGAGGAGCGACCGGTCGTCCTCAAAGTTCTGGATCGCTTTAAATAATTATTTTTTTCCTGACACAAATCGTGGATCTGGCTCTTTCATTTTTACTGGAGAGTTGATATCACCATTTTCACATTGCTTGAGCATCTGGTAGTCGTGAACATCTTCAGGTTTTCCTTTCCTGTAGAGGTTGAGGATACGATTAAATCGCATCTGTTGACTCTCATAACTTCTCATTTCTAATGACACTGGCTGGTTCAGAAATCCTTCGATCATGGCCTCCAACTGTATAGAGTTACCCTTCGCCGCTGCGACGGCCATTCCTTGCTCCCTAAGTTGGTTTCTTAGCTTAATCCTTTCACGGCCCTTTGGATTTTCACACTGGTCTGGAGTCCATACCTCGGCAGAAAGTATGGTAACCTTTTGTGGGCCACCAGCAATATGACAGTTGGTTTTTAACCAGACTCTGAGATTTCTGTCGTAGGATTCGAGGTCCATACACTTGGGCTTTTGATCAACAGGGTCCATCTGGGTCATGTTATTGGCAGCACAAAAATCAAGTTGCTTCTTTATTTCTTCTTCTTCCTTCTTTTTAACTTCCTTATATTCAGCAGCAACTTTTTTCCTTTGAGACTTATAGTCAGTCATAATCTTATTAAAATCACATTTATCGTTGTTCTTTACTTTTTCTTCCAGTTTGGCCTGGAGATTTCTCTTTTCTTCAGGAGTTTTTGCAGCATCTATCCACAGTTGATACTGTATCTTGATTGCGATATCTGATTGCCTGATGGCCTGACAGGATTTTTCAATTGAGGCGGCCAATAACATATATTCATTACGGAGATCGGCTTCAACGGCTTTTTTGTCTTCATCACTTAATTTATGACCGGGCAACATGATACCGAGAACGTGATTCAGTTCCTCATTAAGCTCACTTGCCTTACCATGACCTGTCGAATAAGCAGAAAATGAGCAATGATCGAATAAGGAATTGGCTTCAAGGTCCTGGGTCTTCGCCTCATCCAGCATGGCCTCTCGTTCAACCAAATAGTTAATGCTAGAAGTGTCTCCGGCCGATTTAAATTTCTTGCCAAATCTTTCGTCCAGGTAATAGTCCGAGGACAAATAGTAATCTGTATTGGCACCTATTGAATCACCTTCTTGAATCTTGCCATTTTTATCTTTACTCGACTTGTCATTAAAAGTAGTGCTGTCACGGTTTTGATCATAAAATCCACCAATGCTTTTATGCTTATCCTTATCCATCATTTCAAGCATAGGATATCTTACATCGGGAGTTTTTACTTTTGCCTTGAGATCGTGTTGGCCACCTACAACTTTCAAATCCGATGCCGAACTACCGTCATCTACCAACATTCCCGGGGCCACCACTCCTGCTTGTGAGGCACCAATACCGCAACGACCAGGAATGAGTTTTTTGTTTTCATCAAAGATAACCGCACCCATTTGAGAACCATAACAACTTTGGGTAAAATAGCGGAAGGTTCCGCACTTATCCGCCTTGGCACGGATATCATCATTGGTAATATACTCGTCTTTGCCCTTATTTGGGTTGAAGGCAACCACTCCTGCTGGGGCACCATGGTTAATAGACCACATATGGCAAACATCTTTAGGACCAGAGTCCTTCAAGCAGCTATTCTGGAATGATTCTTTTGTACCTGGTGAAAGGTGACCTTTGATTTTGCCGGTCTTAGGGACCCTTATCTGTGTTTTGGTCATTGACTTGGACTTGGAGTCCCAGCTACTTGTAGTGTAGGGAGCTCCGCAGTTTTTTCCTTCACTATCACATTTAAGTGTAGGGGCCATGCAGGAAGTGTCAGCATTATTGCCACTACCTGACAAAATCTGAACATCATCTGAACCTTTGTATTTTTTTTGGATGATCTCGACTGCGCGGTCAGAACCACAAGCACGTTCATCTACAGACCCCCCACCATCGAAAATGCATGAATTAACTTTTGCATTTGCGGTCAATGAAGAAATGCAAGTGATCAGGACAAGATATTTAACCGGTTTCATTTGCAGCCTCTGGCCTGGATAAGTTTAATTTCATCGGGACCACCGGGATTATTGCCGGATTTAAATGAGAGTAGGTCACTGGCCCCAGGAGAAGTACCTTTCTGCCAGGTTTGGACTCTAAAGTTTGCTTTGAATTGGTTTAGATTTAAGGCCTGAAGTTCCTTGCCTAAGTTCTCAGGTACATGAAGCGGAATTTTCAATTCGGAAAGCGATCCCCCATACAGAACCAGTGTATAGGTTTTAATTACTGGATCTTTATCTGATGCATCTGAGTTGACGATATGAAGTCTGCCAGTAAAGTCATAAATTCCACAAGAAGTTAGCTCAACCCGGGCATAGCTTGCCTGGCTTTTAATAAGTGTGAGTATACTAAATAGATAAATAATTTTTTTGAAGTTTAATAACACTTTTTTCCCCAATTTCTAAACGAAGCAGGTTTATTTATTATCGGTACTTTGTAGTATTTTTTTGAAGAGGAGCAAAAGTGTTTAGAGTTTAGACACTTATTTAAGACTTCTTATCGATATCCTTGTCGTTTCCTTCTTTCATGCCTTTCTTGAAGTTCTTGATAGACTCACCAAGAGAACTCCCCAATTGAGGTAGCTTCTTTCCTCCAAAGAATAGAACGACGATGATCAGCACTAAAAGTAATTCGCCAAAACCTAAACCCATCATATTTGAACCTCGTTACAGCATTGTACTAATAAAGGCGGGAGAGATCCATCCCATACTTTCCAGGGGCATAATTGGCCATTCTGACGTCCTTAAGTTGATCATATTTCTTGGATCCATTGCTCATGGAAGCGTAGGGGAAGATAGCTATGCCACCACGTGGAGTGAAATCACCCATAACTTCCAGGTATTTCGGCTTCATGAGCTTTACGAGATCCTTGCAGATTTTCTGAACGCAGTCTTCATGGAAGTCACCATGGTTGCGGAAGCTGAAGAGGTAGATCTTAAGTGACTTTGATTCAACCATGTCCTTATCAGCAATGTAATTGATGAAGATCTTGGCAAAATCCGGCTGGCCGGTCTTTGGACAAAGAGAGGTGAATTCAGTGCAGATGAAGGTGGTCCAGGCATCATTATCTGGATTCTTATTGGGGAACTTCTCGAGCACTTCAGGAGAATAGGTCTCTGGATAATTGGTTTTGGTATTGCCTAAGAGCGTTACGGAACCGAGGTCCTTGTTTTGACGCCCTTGCTTGATAGATTTTTTGGACATTGTTGAACCCTTGTTTAGCTTTGATTCTAGTCATTTAGCGTCATATATGACAAAAAGAAAGAACTCTTTCAACTAAGAAGTACTATGTCTGAAAAAATCAAAGTGATTTTGGGGCAACTCGGTTCCCCAAAAAGCACTAAAGTCTCTGACGTCAGGGCATACTTGCGTGAATTCCTTGGGGATCCCCGGGTTGTGGACGCCCATCCGCTTTTATGGAAGATCATCCTGAACCTTTTTGTCCTTCCGTTCAGGCCTAAGCAATCGGCCAAGGCCTATTCTCGTATTCTTGAACCTGCAGGTTTTCCGCTGGTGACTAATACCATCAAGGTGGCAGACGCTTTACGGCCCAAACTTGATGCAAATATTGAAATCAACCATGCCTTTGTCCTTTCTTATCCCAGAACTCGTGACGTTCTGGATGCCTGGGAAAAAGAAGATGTTCATACCCGTGCCCAGCGTGTGCTTGTTCTCCCTCAGTTTCCTCAATATGCAGAAAGCACTATTGGATCTGTGATAGATGGTTTGGGACATGAGTTTAAAAACCGTGTGAATATTCCCACATTTACTGTGCTTAATTCTTATCATCGTTCCCTTGCTTTTATTGATCACTCGGTCCGGAAAATTCATGAATCGCTTAAGGCGAATCCTGATATGCAGGAATTGGTTATCTCATTTCATGGCATACCTCTCCGAAGGGTCCTGGAGAAGAAAGACCTTTATCTTCTGCATTGCCTGGAAACTTACGAACTCATTAAATCAAGACTTGTTACCCAGATTCCCATCTCAATGACCTTTCAGTCCCGATTTGGTTCTGAGGTGTGGCTTGGCCCCTATACTGATGAGACGATTACTGAAAAAGTGAGATCAGGGGTAAAAAGTATTGGCGTTTACTGCCCAAGCTTTGTGGTTGATTGTCTTGAGACTACTGATGAAATTGGCCATGAGTTAGGCCATAAGGTGAAGAGCTTGGGTGGGCAGCTTTTTCACATTCCCTGCCTGAATGCAGATCCGGAATGGATTGAGGATTATGCCCGATTCATTAATACATACACAAATGGTTCGGAAGTTGAGAGGCAGGCCCTCTTTTACTCAATAGATGCTAAAGAAAGGTATATTAAAGTGATTAAAGAACAAGAAAAGAATGCTCCCTCAAAGCTCCCGGAGGAATCGAAAAGAATCCTGAAGCTTATTTTCCTCACTATGTTTATGGATCTGGTTGGTTTCTCCATCATCTTTCCCATGTTTCCGGCGATGGCGAAATACTACTTAAGTGTGGATGCTGATAATTATTTTTTAAGCGGGATGATGAATCTTATAGGATCTATCCAGACAGCAACGTTGGGTGCAGATGGTGCACCACTGATGACAACCATTGTGCTTTTTGGTGGACTCCTCGGAGCTCTTTATTCATTGCTGCAATTTTTTGCTGCTCCACTCTGGGGTGGAATTTCAGACAGGATAGGAAGAAGACCAGTCTTGCTTATATCTGTTTTTGGGCTTTTTCTAAGTTATGTTATCTGGATTTTTTCAGGCTCATTCACACTTTTAATCGTGGCACGAATAGTTGGTGGCTTTATGTCCGGAAACTTGTCTATTGCCTCGGCAATCGTGAGTGATATCACTGATGATAAAAATCGATCAAAAGGTATGGCGGCCATTGGAATTGCTTTCGCCCTGGGCTTTGTCATTGGTCCTGCTATGGGAGGAATTCTCTCAATGTTTAATCCGCTAAGTGTATGGCCAGAGTCGGAAGCATTCGGAATTAATCCATTCTCAACTCCTGCCTTACTGGCAGCTGTACTTTCCTTTATTAACTTTTTTACTATCTGGAAGTTTTTCCCTGAGACTCTTAAGAAGGGTACAGGGCCACATATGGTCAGGAGTGTAAATCCACTCAAGCTCTTCAGGCCATTGCCGGTTCCGGGAGTGAATGCGACTAACATTGCCTATTTCTTTTTCATCACTGCATTCTCGGGAATGGAATTTACTTTGACCTTCCTCGCAGTTGAGCGCTTTGATTATACCTCCATGGACAATGCCTATATGTTTATCTTCATAGGTTTTGTGATTGGTATGGTCCAGGGTGGATATGTCAGACGCAAGGCCCATCAGGTGGGGGAGAGAAAAATGAGCTTTCAGGGGCTTATTGCTATCATGCCCGGCCTGGTTATTCTGGCCTTTGCACAGGCACAGTGGATGCTCTACCTGGGACTTTTCTTCCTTTCCATGGGATCGGCCATGATCATTCCGTGTCTCACAAGTCTTGTTTCATTTTATACTCCAAAAGGGATGCAAGGGCAGAGCCTCGGAATTTTCCGCTCACTAGGGGCACTGGGAAGAGTCATAGGTCCCATCTATGCTTCACTTGTGTACTGGAAGTTTGGTTCGCTTAATGCTTACCTGATAGGTGCAGCTTTGGTTATCTTGCCAGCAATCCTGGTTAAAATCTTGCCTGAGCCTCCGAAGGCACAAGAGGTTTAAATGAATATTGATATTGTTTCGTACCTTAATGACCCCAGATACTACATTCCCCTAGGGATTTCAGTTGGAGTCTATCTGGTGCTTTGGTTAGTGAAAGACGTCTTGATTATCCGTCTCAAGCGTATTTCTGCCAATACAGAAACTTATATTGATGATGTCATACTTCTGGCCCTAGATAAGACCCGCCAGTTCTTTATGATTGGAACTGCTGTTTATTCCGGATTTCAGGCCTCACCTTTTGATACCAAGAAATATGGACCTGTTGCAGATAAGCTTTTTATTATCTTACTCGCGATCCAGGTCATTATCTGGGGAATGAAGGCCATAAGTAGTTGGTTTGAATTTGCGCTGGAAAAGAAAAATAATGATCCGTCGGTTAAGACAACTTTTGGGTTTCTGGGTCTTCTGATCAAATTTTGCTTCCTGGCCGGTGTGTTTTTATTCGCGCTAAGTAACATCGGTTACAATGTTTCAACCTTCATTGCGGGCCTAGGAGTTGGTGGTATTGCCATTGCCCTTGCAACCCAGAATATCCTGGGAGACCTTTTTTCTTCCTTATCAATTGTGGTTGATAAGCCTTTTATCGTTGGGGATTACATCCATCTTGGAGAATGGCAGGGACATGTAGAACATGTGGGGCTCAAGACCACCAGGATCAGGGGCCAGGGAGGAGAACAAATCATTGTTTCGAACTCGGACCTTTTATCTTCCAAGATCAGAAACTACAAGCGTATGACTGAGAGACGGGTGATTTTTGAATTAGGTGTGACCTATAAGGCCGGCCGGGACAAGCTCAAGCTACTTCCATCGCTCATCGAAGTCATAGTCAATAAACAGGAGAAGACACGCTTTGAGCGGGCCCATTTTACAAGATACGGGGCCTCTTCAATGGATTTTGAGATAGTTTACTGGGTTACTAATCCTGAGTACCTGGATTTTGCCGACATTCATCAAAGGATTCTTCTGGCAATTCATGAGGCATTTGAGACTCACGATCTGCAGTTTGCTTATCCTACGCAGACGATAATTATTGAGAAAGAAGCCTAGTCAACAGTTGGTTTCATCTTGTGATCAATGGCGTAGAACATCGCTTCTTTAAACAGGTTCCAGAAGCGATCAGTTTCATTGTGATTGGTATTGGGAAGTTCCAGGGTATAGGTAGGAATATGTTTCTCTTTCCCTGCCCAGTTCCCGAGACTACCGGGGAAAATGGGATAATTCGAAACTTTGTATCCAGATGACTTCTGGCTCATTTGCTCAAGCAGCATCTTGGCGGATTTGCCATTCTCGGCCTTAAGCGAAGGCCCGTCATAATCAAGCAGGGTAAGCGGTGCGTGGACTGAAATAACCTTGTTGGGTTTGTAGCGTAGGATAAGATTCATCTGGAAAACTGTCTCTTGTTCTGAGGCAGGCCGTGTTCCTGGATTTTTTCTTTTATCACCATTATGAGCCTGCTTCCAGCGCTTAACTGCGTCTGATTTCCAGTCTAAGGTAGGGAAGTTCCGGTTTACGTCAACACCACGGCCATTTGTCCGCGTAGGTTTCAGTTTGAGAAATGAATCAGGAGCAACGAGCGGGGCTACGACTACTACCTTGTCCTTAAAAGTATGATTTTGCTTTAGCTCCACCAAAAGATCCCAGCAAAACTTCACAGGAGTAATTTCGTCTCCATGAACGCCGCACATAACAATAGTGGTGTTTTCTGCGGCCGCCGTATTTTCTTCCCCAAAGACAGTCCAGATCAGGGGAGTGCCAAGACTGGAACTTCGGACATGATTCCATTTATAGTCATTACACTTTGGGTCACCCCATTTGTATTGTTCAAATTTCTTTGTAAGGCCTGAACAGAATTTATCCACTGCTGGGGTGGTTTGGCCCCATGACATGGAAACAGAGCTGACAAGCACCAATAAAAACTTAGATAATTGCATGATCTTCATTTTAGTGAAGTTTGGGGAAGCTGTCTGTATGAATAAATTCACTGTGATTGCCAAAAATAAGGAAACTTATTTTATAAAAAGGCTGACTGAAGAAGTCGGCGAGGATTCCATTTGCATCCTTGATCCATGGCAATCTCAGGAGGAAGCATTTCCAGTTGGCGCTATCCTGGTACGCACCACCGGAGTCTATGGGGGAAACGCAGACCTGGATTTTCTAGAGACCAGATGTAGAAGGAAAGAAATTATAAATCCGCTGGAGGCCTTGAGCATTTTTCGCAGCAAACTCTCTCAATATGAACTTTTTGGACGCATTGGAATCCCACAGGTGCCGTGGCTTGATCTCAGGCAAACAGATGTGTCCGTCATCATGAGCTTCATTCAAAATTTTCCAGTTCCGAGATATATTATCAAGCCACATCGCGGACAGGGAGGATGGGGTATCAAGGCCATGACACCCAGGCAAATCTACGACTGGTATGAATCAAGTAGCGACCGGGAATATATTCTGCAACCCTGTATTGAAGGTGCCAGGGAATTCAGGTTCTTTTTTATTGGTGATAAATTGGCATGGACTATTGAAAGATTCAAGGCTCGAGGTGAAGTTGCCGCCAATTTTCAGCTTGAGGGAGAGGCAAGGAGAGTTGATACTGATCCGCGCTTTGAGGGGATCATCCGACAAATCAGGTCAACGACGCCTGTCCATTATGGTGCTTTGGATATCCTGGTGATTGAAAATGAAATCTTCGTGCTGGAACTAAATGTGGTTCCCGGGATCCAGCAAATGGAGAAAGTGCTTGGGATAAATGTCATGAGATGCCTGCTTGAATCCTTTTAAAATTGAATAATTAGACTAAAACATGCCCAGTATTATTGTCACTTAGCTAAAGTTATCCGGCCCTTCTTCCGATGAATGAGTAGATTTTATCGCGAAAGGGAGCTTCCATGCTGACTAGCTTTTCTGAATTTAAGTACTACCAGTCATTCCGTGTACCGGTAGAGTCTCGTGATGATGTGATGTTCTTAGTTGAACATGAAACAGAATCCGGCAAACTGGATTTTGTAGATAAGGTCAAACTGATGGACGTCAGCATGACAGGATTCGGCTTTCTTACAAACTATCCACTGCCGGTAGGATCTACTCTTCGTTGCTCTATCCAGTTCAAGCGTTTGCGTTTTGATTTTGGGGCCTCAATTGTCCGTGCCTTTAAGGATATCAATGCCAACCATGACGACCTGATGAGCTATGGTGCTGAACTTGAGGCAGAAGATTACGGCAACATGAAGCGTTTCATTGAACAATACATTCAGAGTCTTCCGCCTGAGCGCTTGAAAGACAGTCTCACCCAATTGGCACTGACCCAGCATTATGCATCTGAAAAAGAAGGCTTCGAGATGTTCTCGCTCTTGCTTTCCCTTTTCAAGGACATTACCCAGTTTGGAAATAAAGAAAAATTTGTTGAAAGCATGCTGGAAGAAATTGTTCGCATATTGAACGCCCAGCGCGCTTCTATTTTCCTCATTAATACTGAGACAAATGAGCTTGAGGCAGTCGCTGCCCTTGGTATTGAAAAAGAATTGCTAAAGTTCGACTACAGAAAAGGCATTGCCGGATCAGTATTTACAACAGGTGTTTCACTTAACATTGATACCAAGATCGATAACGTCCGTTACTCTGAGGAAGTCGACAAGGTAACAGGCTTTGAGACCAGGTCTATAATATGCAGTCCTATCAGCAACCGTGAAGATAAGATCATTGGTGTTATTGAAGTATTGAATAAACGCAATGAGGATCGCTTTACAGTTGAAGATGAGAAGACAATGAAAGTCCTCGCATTGATCCTGTCGTCAGTGTTTCACCATTATAATCCAATCTCTGAAAAATCCCTGATCCGTCGCTTTTCCAGTCCTTATGACAGGGAGTTTACGTGGATTGGCCGTTCCGGCCAGACCTCTGAAGTACGCAAGGCGATTGTAAGACTTAAGGATATTGATTCTCCTCTGGTCATCAATGGTGAGGCGGGCGTTGGTAAGAGACTCTTTACACGTATTCTTCACAATGAAGGCAAGCGTGGCCTTGCTCCCTATATGGTCATAGCTTGTAAGGGTATTGATCGTGATACACTTTCGCTTCAGATCTTTGGAAACGGAGATGTTAAGAGCAAGCTGGAAGAATGTGTCGGCGGTACAGTTGTCTTTGATGAAATTGGCTTTATGCCTAAGGACATTCAAAGCAAATTGCTCGAAGTTCTTAAGGAACGCAGGATTGCCGGTTCACACATCACTCTTGATATCCGCACAGTGTTCACTACCAGCAGGAACCTGAAGCAGTTGATTGAAGAAGAGGGTGATTTTAACCCTGACCTTTATAATTTCCTTTGTTCATCTGAAGTTAATATTGAGCCTTTGAGAAAACGTCCCCAGGACATTGAGGACCTTCTTAGCTACTGCCTTCGTAAGGAATGTCGTAAGCAGGGTCTCTTGCTTAAGGATTTTACTGATGACGCCAAGCAGCAATTAATGACTTATAGCTGGCCTGGAAACGTAGATGAGCTGGAAAGAGCAGTCGAGAAGGCAGTGCTTTATAATCCTAAGGCACATGTCATTTCAGACCTGGGCAATAAATCAACGCCAATCATCGACATGAGCAAGATGGGTGGATGCCTGCTTGAGAATATCCCATATGCTGATAACTCGGAAATCTCACTTAAAGACAGGGTGGCCCTGGTTGAGAGAGAGATGATCCTGGCCGAAATCAAGCGCCACAAGGGTAATAAGTCCAAGGCTGCTATAAGCATGGGTCTTTCACGTGAAGCTCTTCGTAAGAAGCTTCTCATGTCGGATGAAGTGCTTGAGGCGCTTAAGAATCCTAAGGCGGCCGCAGAAGTAACACCGCTTAAAAAAGTCGCTTAAAAGCTCTTTAAATTCTTTTAAAATCATAGGGATCCTTCCGGGGATCCCTTATGTTTTCTGGACCCACTCCGATAAGCCTTAAAAATAGAGGTACACGTTTTGCAACAGTTCGGGATACTCCTGGCGAATTTTAGGCTCATTGATCTGCTCGATATGGTAGCAGTCGCTCTTATTATTTATCGCTTCCTCATTATTGTTCAGGGTACTCGCGCTTATCAAATGCTGTTCGGAATAGTCGCACTCGCTTTTGTTTTCTGGGTGAGCCAGTATTATGAACTTTATGCCTTGAGCTGGATCCTCCAAAACTTCTTTGATTACCTTTTCATTATCCTCATTGTGCTATTCCAGGACCAGATCAGGTCTGCCCTGGTTTCAATCAGTAGTACACGCTTCACCGGGAACAACGGACGCTCTAAATTTGACCAACAGATCGAGGAAGTTGTGGCGGCCTGCTCGGCACTCTCACGGGAACGTACTGGTGCCTTGATTGTCTTTGAAAAAAATCATGGTCTTTTAAATTATTCTTCCAGTGGAACTAGGCTTGATTCACGAATTCATTCAGACATCATTTATTCTATCTTTCAGACAAAATCTCCTCTGCATGATGGTGCCATTATTATTTATAATGGTGTGATCCAGGCAGCAGGTTGTTTTCTGCCGCTTTCAAAGAATGTTGAAATCGATCGTCATTACGGAACACGCCATCGTGCTGCTCTTGGTATTACAGAAATTTCTGATGCGGTGGTCGTCACAGTTTCAGAAGAAACAGGCAGAATTAACATTTGCTACAACGGTGTTTTCCACTATATGGAAAATGACGAGCTCTTGCGAAAGTACCTACGGAAGTTCTTGCTTGAAATAGACCGCCAGGGTCATCTTGAGCCGGTGGGTAAGCACATATGAAAATGAAATTCCGCTTCAAGAAACATTCACTTAAGGTTCTCTCAATCCTGATTTCAGTTTTCCTTTGGGCCTATGTACTCAATTCTGAAAAAGTTAAATTTGAAAAGACTGTGGTCATTGAATATATTCTGCCTGACGACATGATGTTTACTGACAGACCGATGCATGAAGTGATTTTCATGATCGAGGGGCCTAGGGCCTTTGTAAGAACTGTCCTGGAAAAAGAGGATAAGATTATCGTTGATCTGACCCTCCCACATCACAGAAAGCATCTACATTTTGCAATTGATATTAATCCTTCCCAGCTTAACCTTCCATTCGGAATGCTGGTTGAAAAAGTAATTCCGAAGAAGATTCCTATCAGGCTTGAAAAGAAGGCCAGTAAGATTGTCCCTGTCAGGCCTCAATTTGCCGGTTCATTACCGGAACAAATGAGTATTACGAAAGCAGAGGTTTACCCGTCCGAAATTGAAATCACAGGACCCAGGACAGTCATCAGTAAGTTAAAAGAAGTGCAAACTCGCCCGATTGAACTTGATGGACTAATGGGTCTTTCAGAAGTTCCGGTGCAGATACAATTTTCAGATGACCGCTTAAGCATGCAACCTGGACTTGACCTGAAGTTGACTTACCAGCTTAAGGCCGGTGGGGCAAACATGGTTCTGGAACGAGTGCCCATTCGTTTTCTAACTAAAAACAAAAATGTGCGGTCAGTGTCAAAAACTGTAACCCTTAGGCTTATGGTCCCGCCAAAAATTAAAGACCGATCAAACATCTCATCCACTATCCAGGTTTGGGCGGATATTCCTGAGGGAAGCCGCGGCAAGATTGAGGTTCCCCTTAAGAGTATCGTCCCGCCAGGCATTCACCTGCTCGAAATCTCTCCAAAGAGCATTATTGTTAATGTGCAATAAAATGGTATATTTTTTTCAGTAAGAAATTCCACATTCAAGTGAGTTAATATGTCAGGTCGAAAGCTATTCGGTACGGACGGAATCCGCGGGAAGGCAAACACATATCCCATGACAGGAGAAGTGGCCTTTGTACTTGGTCGTGCAGTCACTAGTTATTTCCAAAAAAGTGTCGCCCGAAAGCCATTGATTATCATTGGCAAAGACACCCGTCTTTCCTGTTATATGCTTGAGCAGGCCTTTTCAGCAGGTGTTTGCTCTCAAGGTGGTAAGGCCATCTTGACTGGACCCTTACCAACTCCCGGTGTGGCCTTCGTTACTCAAAGTATGCGGGCCGATGCCGGTGTCATGATCTCTGCTTCGCATAATTCATATGAAGACAATGGAATTAAAATTTTTGACCGTACAGGCCATAAACTGCCAGACGAGATCGAGCTTGAGCTTGAAAATATGGTTCTCAATCCCGGCATCATTCCTGTCCGCACTGGCGACCAACTTGGAAATGCCAAGCGTCTGGATGAAGTCATTGGACGCTATATTGTTCATACCAAGGCAGCTCTTTCACCTCAATACTCACTTGAAGGCCTGCGCATTGTTGTAGATGGTGCCAACGGGGCCGGCTATAAACTCGCTCCCATCGTTTTCGAGGAATTAGGCGCAGAGGTTGTGGCCCTTGGTAATACTCCTAACGGAACAAATATCAACAAGGCCTGTGGTGCCCTTCATCCTGGGAAATGTGCTGAAACTGTAAAGCTCTATCGTGCCGACCTGGGTGTTTGCCTGGATGGAGATGGAGATCGTCTTACTATCGTTGATCGCAATGGTGAAGTCCTCCATGGGGATAAGCTTATTGGGATTTGTGGTAAATTCCTGAAAGACAGCCAGGAAATCGGTCCTACAGCTGAAGTTGTGGGAACTGTGATGAGCAATTTCGGACTAGAATATTATCTAAAAGAGCAGGGACTTAATTTTATCCGCACCCAAGTTGGTGACCGTTATATTGTAGAGCATATGCGACAATCCGGCGCCCTCTTTGGTGGTGAGCCTTCAGGCCATCTGGTTTTCAAGCGCTATTCAACTACTGGTGACGGAATTCTTGCAGCACTAAAAGTCATCGAAAGTATCAAGTTCTATGATAAGGATCTTTCGGAAATGGCGGAGGGGATTGAACTCTTTCCACAAATGATGGAAAACATCGTTGTGCAGAAGCGTGTTCCATTTGCCGAAGTGCTGGAGATTGCCAAGGCCATGAAGATGGCAGAGGAAAAACTCGGTAAGGAAGGCAGGATACTGCTGCGTTATTCAGGGACTGAACCTTTGGCCCGTATCATGGTTGAGGGTAGGGACACAGCACTGGTTTCAAGCTTGTGCACAGAGCTCACAAGTGTTGTTAATAAAGCTTTAGGCTAGAGCATGAAATTTGCAAGATTAGGTGTGAATATTGATCACGTTGCGACTCTTCGTCAGCAGCGTGGTGAGTACTATCCTGAAGTCTTCAGGGCCGCCGAGGTGGCACTTGCAACAGGGGCCCACCAGATAACTATTCATTTAAGGGAAGACCGCAGGCATATCCAGGACCGTGATGTACCTATGGTTCACGATGCGTGCCGTAAATTGGGCCTTCCACTCAATCTGGAAATGGGTTGCACTGAAGAAATGATCAAGATCGCTATCAATGAGAATCCTGAATGGATCTGCCTCGTGCCAGAAAAAAGAGAAGAGCGCACTACTGAGGGTGGGTTGGATGTCTTGGGTGCGGCCAATTTTGAGAATTTAAAGAAGACATGTGAGGCCTTGAAAAAAGGATTGCCGAATTCTAAGATCTCCCTTTTTGTTGAGTCTAATACGGCCGTCTTAAAAAAGTGCCTAAGTCTTAAGGCCGATGCGGTTGAAATCCATACCGGTGAATACGCCAAGGATTTTTTGAACAAGCAAGACATTAGTGCACACCTTCAGCATTACCGTGATGGCCATCAGATTATTAAGGACCATGGCTGGGGCTACCATGCCGGGCATGGACTTACCTTTGATTCACTGGAACCATTATTAGCAGAAGGGCTTTTTGAAGAATATAATATTGGACACTGGATTATCGCAGAGTCAGTCTTTATTGGACTTGGTCATGTGATAAAAGAAATGCTGGCCCTCATCAATAGATACCCTCTGAAAGGTCAAATATGAGAATTGTCACCCAGACAGAAATGAAAGAACTGGAAAAGCTTGCGCAGACCAAGTTTCATTTTCCAGAAAAATTAATTATTGAAAATGTGGCCCTGCTTGCGGCCAAGGCCATAGTTGAGAAGCTGGGTGAAGAAATTCATTTTGGCGAAATTATTTTTCTTATTGGTAAGGGCAACAATGGTGGAACCGGGCTCGCGATTGCCAGGCATCTGGCCAGCATGGGGTTTGAGCCCAGGGCCTTTTTACTCTTTGATGAAAGTTCACATTCAGTTGAAGTCCGTGAACAGATGACTATTGCACGGGCCTATGGAGTCCGCACGACATACATCGATGAAATGGTGGGTCTTGAAACGTATTTCCAGCAAAACAATTCACCTAAGATCATTGTCGATGCCATCTTTGGTACAGGTGTACGCCTTCCACTTTCTAATTTTATTTATGATGTGATTCACTTTATTAATCAAGAGAAAGCCTTTTCTATCTCACTCGATATTCCTACAGGGGTTGAGGGTGACTCCGGTCTTATCCAGGGTAATGCCATCCGGGCCGACATGACTTTAGCAGTGGCCCTTCCTAAATTAGGTTATTATCAGGGTGACGGTCCTTATTTTGTGGGTGAAGTAAAAATCATTCCCTCAGGGCTTCCGGTTGAACTGATAGAACAGGGTGGGGATAAGTTTCTGGTGGACCAGAACCTTAAAAATGACCTGCCTCCTGCACGAAATAAATTTGGTGATAAGAAACTTTTCGGTCACACGCTGATTATCGGCGGTTCACATGGCCTTACCGGGGCCCTGGTGATGACGAGTACTGCTGCCCTGAAGGTTGGGGCGGGACTGGTGACGGCCGCTACCTGGGAACCACAATACCAGGAATTCATCTCCAGACTTATTCCTGAAATCATGACGGGCTATGTGCCGCTTGACCAGGCAAAATGGGGCAGGCTGATAAAGTCCCTGCATAAATATGATTCAGTGGTCATTGGACCAGGACTTGCGCGCTCAAATCGTGCACGCATGCTGGTGCTTGAAATCCTTAATAATTTTGGCGGGCCAGTTGTCCTTGATGCGGATGCCATAAATGTGCTTTCACTCAAGGAAGACGCTGAAGTTTTCAGACTCAGAAACGCACCCACGTTGCTTACTCCGCACTTGGGAGAGTTTTCACGCTTCACAGGAATCCCATATGAAGAAGTTGTCAAATCTCCTTATCACCACTTAAAAGATGTGATTGAAGTTATCAATTGCCCGGTTATCCTGAAAGGCCCTTGTACTTACCTCGGCTTTCCCAATGGAAAAACCTATTTTAACTTTTCACCAAATGATGGCATGGCCACTGGTGGAGTAGGGGATGTATTGGCAGGAATCCTGGGTGGACTGATTGGCCAGGAAGCGAATTTGAAGAAGCGTGATTCGCTTTATAATATCTATGAGAATCTTAATCGAACCATTCTCCTGGGTGTGCTCATCCATACATGGGCCGGTAAGTACTCTGCCGAAAGACTCGGAGTTCGTCCCATGACGGCCACCAGTCTGATTGAGGCTTTTCCGGAGGCCTTCAAGGCACTTGATGAACTGCTGAAGGATAACGAATGAACAAGAAGATCCTGCGTGAGTGGAAAAAAGTTTATCGCTCGGATCTCCCGTACATCGTCTATGAACTGAAAGACCTTGCCCGAGTTCCGGCGATGCTGGTGCTGGAAGGAGAATTGGGAGCGGGAAAAACCACTTTCACTCAGTCTTTCGTTGGCGACAAGGAAGTTCTTAGTCCGACTTATTCCATCCTTTCAGAGAATAAAAGTTTCCTGCATGCTGATTTTTATCGGGTAGAAAAGAACGAAGATATCCTCCAACTGGAACTCCCGATATACCTGGAAAATAAGCAGTACTTTTTTGTGGAATGGGGAATGAAGTTTTGCCGCCGGTTGCTTCGCGAATTACCCGAGAATTTTACCCCTTACCTGATGGAAATTTCCATCAACCCTGGTGCTTCTGATCACCTGGAAGGGCCGTCCAGGAACTTTGTTTTATACTCACTCCACGAAGACTAACTAACTCGGTCGGAATTTTTTGCCCAAGGACATTTTAACACGCGGGCCCTGAAAAAGAGGGCTTAATGTCATGATATTGTTTCGTTTTCCCATAAGATTATACTCCCTCAATAAAAATATAGTGAACATTCAGATTAAAGGGTTGACGTGAGAAAATAGAAACTGTCATACTATTTAGGAGATATTTAGTCTGGATTGTTATGAGCGGCAATTCAGGTGAAAGATCTCGCGGGTGACAAGGATTGTTTGGAAACCCGATGAAAAACTTACCAACTTGGATTTATGGAGGAAGACAATGAGACTTACATCTAAAGGACGTTACGCAGTCAGAGCTATGCTTGACCTTACTTTCCACTCAAATGGAAACCCAGTAAGATTACAAGAAATCTCTACCCGTCAATCAATCAGCCTACATTACCTCGAGCAGCTTTTCAGAAAGCTTCGTACAGGTAAAGTAGTTAAGTCAGTTCGCGGTCCAGGAGGAGGATATGTTCTATCCCGATCTATGGACGAGATATCAATCAAGGATGTACTTGACTGTGTCGGTGAGAACATTAACCCTGCCCGTGACATCTTGAACGTACCAAGCTCTGGTATCGAGATCATGAAGGACGAGCAAGGTAATGACATCAACGCCATCGTTGATACAAAAGAGTTCAACCTGACTAAGGGTTATTTCGAAAACCTTGGACAGATTATGCAGGACTACCTTGCTACGACATCTCTCGGTGACCTTTCTCGTAAGGGTGCTGGAGCTTTTGGAGAGACACCTACTACTACTAACACTAACGTTTCGGCCATCCGTTCGAATGTTGGAGAAATGAATCAGTAAGTGGATCTCGACAGTTTATACTTAGATTTTAATGCTACATCGCCGCTTTCAACTTCAGTCTCGGACTGGTTGAAAAGCGGCGATGTCATTTTCGGCAATCCTTCCAGCCAGCATTCCAGTGGCAAAGCCGCCCGCAAGACTATTAACGAATCACGGGCAAAAATCTTCGCTACTTTTAATAAGAATGAAACAGAGACGAAGCTGTTTTTTCACTCAGGTGCCACTGAAGGGATAATGAGTGTTGCTTATTCATTTTCAGTAGACGCCCGGAACGCGCACAAAAAACTTCTTATTTGTTATTCAAGTATTGATCACCCTGCAGTGACGTCTCTTAAGGACCGTTTCTGGGGTGAGCATGTGGAATTTTTTGAGCTTAAGCTTAAAACTGATCTTTCCTATGATCATGAATCCAATCTCAAAAGCTTAAGACTTAAGAAACAAACTGATCCGGACTTGCTCATTTTGTATCACCACTTGTGGGTGCATAATGAAACAGGTTTTGTTTCTCCCCTGGATAAACTCACAGTCTTCAAGCAGGTTCCTGGACTCTACCTTCATATCGATGCGGTTCAGGCCCCCGGGAAAGTGCTGGAGTGGAAAAAATTAAGTGAAGGGGATATATGGACTTTCTCGGCCCATAAGTTCGGGGCCCTTAAAGGCATAGGTTTTACATTCATCCGCGAATCCCTGCCTTTTCATCCCTTGTTCGTGGGTGGAGGCCAGCAACAAGGACTCCGTGGAGGAACTGAAAATCCCCAGGGAATTAAGAGTATTGCCCTTGCATTGGGAGACCTTGAGAAAGTAAATGTAGAGGCAACTATCAGTATTAAGTCTGAGCTCGTGAAATTTATGGAAAGTGAGCTAAAGGGTATTGGTGAAGTCTTAAAATCCAATGCCTGGAATAGTAATACTATTTATTTTTACCTGAATCACCTGGCTTCCGACATTGCACTGGCGCTGTTTGACCTGAACGGCTTAATGTTGAGTGCGGGCTCTGCCTGTTCCAGTGGGGCCGCTAAACCAAGCTTGGTGTTGACTGAACTTGGTAAGATGGATGTTGCCAAGAATGGTTTACGGATTTCATTACCTTTCCAGTTTGGTCAAGAGGATCTTAACTACCTTAAGACTCGTCTCCTGCCAGTTTTCAACAAATTAAAGAGTTCCAAATAAACATTCAGGATCTTTGAGATTCACGCTTATACTAACTGCTTATGGGAATGCTCGATCGTATCAAAAAAAAGCAATTTGAAGGGTTCAAGGAATTTGTCCAGAGTATGGAAATTACCGGATCCCAAACTCGTGTCCCTATTTTTACTGCTGGTATTCTCGAGGATCCGCTCTTCATGGGCTGGGTAATGAAAAATATCATGACCTTTGAGGATTTCCTGAAATTGCCCAGCGATGAAATTGAATCCGTGTTGAAAACGCAGGACCAGATGATGGGAATTCTTGCAAAGTGTATTTATGATCCATCACCGGAGGTCATGAAGCTTCTTGAGTCGAGTATTCCTCGTTTTATTTCCAAGCTTAAAGATGAGCTTTCTTACTTAACGGAAGTCAGTTCACAGGAAAAAGATTCAGCTCGTTTTCACATCGTAAAAGTAACCCGCAAAATGCAGATGCAAGAGTTGATTCAAGGCTTTCCCTGGAAATTGCCTGCGCAGGATGTGTTCTTTTCCAAAACCTTTAAAGATGGCCTGGGTCAGATTATGTTTGAGAATGGTGTACTTGCCGCCGAAGGAAATTTCAGTAAGGGTAAGCGCAGTGGAAGCTGGCGTCACAACTATGAAACTGGGAATGTGCTGGCCGAAGGTGACTACCTCGACGGTCTTAAGGCCGGTAACTGGGTTTTTTACTATGGTAGTGGGGGTATTAAGGCCCAGGGTAAATATAAAGCTGACCTTAGACATGGTCCCTGGAAAGAATTCGACCGGAATGGGAAAGTTACAGACCTGGATTATGTGGAAGGGTCGACTAAGAAAATCGGGGTTTAGCCGCCCTGGTCGGACGCCTAGTCTTCTTCGAGATTTACATCATCAGAAATTCTGACGCCATCTATATAGCGATCTGTTTTTTCCTCGATAAATTCAAAGCGAACATTGTCGAGTCCTTCGTAAACTTCATTGAAGGCGATAGTAATCGTTTTGGGTGCAATATCCATCAAGGATCTCAAATAATAGTTTTTGCCGAAGAGTTCAATCGCCTGTTCATCCTGGGTAATATGGCGGAAATCAGTTTCATCGATGAGAGGATTGTGTGAGGTGTTCTTAACAATAATGGCACCCTGGATTTTTTCTTTTGGAAGATCTTTCGTGACACCCCAAGTTGCAAGTGGAAAATAGTCCAGATGGAAAGTTGAGTTCCCGTAAACGAGGCGTCTGGGGATGATAAGACGGCCTAAAAATTTACGGCTGGTTTCATCTTTGGCCTTACGGACCAGTTTATCGGCCAGCAGGGAATCTTCGATTCGGATGATGTAATGGCCTGGATGCTTGGTGGATCTGAAGAGAATGTACTGAAATGCTATGCTGAATAGAGTGAAAAGTTTCTGCTGATCAAGGTGGATATGATTAGACGGGCTTTCCACGAGCGTTTTGACAGCTTCGTACAGCGTTGATTTATCTAAGTCCTTCTTACCATTCATCCACCATTTCTCGTTTAAAAATCACCATTTGGCAATAAGCAAAAAGCACTCATCTGGTAGGGAAAGAAATTGACGATATGGGGAAGTCTCCTTATGATGCAGACTTAAAAACTTAAATTGCAAACCTTCAACTTTTTTGGAGTTCAGATGATCGACAAAGCCCTTAGCAATACCAGAAACATCGGGATTTCAGCCCACATTGACTCTGGTAAGACCACTCTTTCAGAACGCATCCTCTTTTATTGCGCTAAGATTCACAAGATCGAAGACGTTAAGGGCGGCGGCGCAGGAGCCACCATGGACCACATGGAGCTTGAGCGTGAGAAGGGTATTACTATTACTTCAGCTGCAACAACTGTTGAATGGGTTGGTATCGATAAGAAAGGTATTACTCACTCTGAAGGTGATGGAAAACATATCAAGGTAAATTTGATTGATACTCCGGGCCACGTGGACTTTACAGTTGAAGTTGAGCGTTCACTACGCGTTCTTGACGGGGCCATCCTGGTTCTTTGTTCAGTTGCTGGTGTTCAGTCTCAGTCAATCACTGTTGACCGTCAGATGAAGCGTTACCGCGTTCCTCGTCTGGCATTCCTTAACAAGATGGACCGTATGGGTGCCAACGCCTTTAACGGTGTTAAGTCACTTCGTGAGAAGCTGAACCATAACGCTGTTCTTATGCAATATCCTATCGGTTATGAAGAAAACTTCAAAGGCTGCGTAGACCTGATCACAATGAAGGCCTACTTCTTTGATGGGGATAATGGCGAAATCGTTCGTGAAGAAGCTATTCCAGGCGATATCGCTGAGAAGTGCCAGGTTGCACGTGATGAAATGCTGGATGTGATTTCAGCATATGACGACAACATGATGGAAGCGATCCTCGAAGGTACGGAAGTTACAATAGATCAGATTCACGCAGCAGTTAGAAAAGGAGTAAATGCTCTTTCTTTCACTCCTGTATTCTTAGGATCTGCTTTCAAAAACAAAGGTGTTCAGTTGTTGCTTAACGCAATTGCTAGATACCTTCCTTCTCCGGCCACTTGTGAAAGACCTAAGGCAGTTGATTCAATCAAGGCTGAAAAAGTTGACCTTCAGCCAGACAAGGATATGCCACTTATTTGTATGGCATTCAAGATCACTGACGAGCAATTCGGCCAGCTGACTTATACTCGTATTTACCAGGGTACACTTACTAAAGGTGAGACTCTGATTAACACTCGTACTAAGAAGAGAGTTCGTATCGGTCGTATCGTGCGCATGCACGCTAATGACAGGGTTAACATAGACTCTGCCTCAGCAGGGGACATCATCGCCATGATTGGTGTTGACTGTGCTTCCGGTGATACTTTTGTTGGTGAGGATGGAAACATCGAGCATCTTTCTTGTGAAGGAATGCACGTTGCCGTTGCGGTTATCGAGCTTTCAATCAAGGCCAAAGATAAGGAAATGCAAGCTCGTATGTCTAAGGGACTGCAGCGCTTTATTAAGGAAGATCCTACATTCCACCTTTTCACAGACGAAGAGTCTGGTGAGACACGTATCGCAGGAATGGGAGAGCTTCACCTTGAAATTTATGTTGAGCGTTTGAAGCGTGAATATAAAGCTGAAGTTGAAGTTGGTGCTCCACAGGTTAACTACCGCGAAACAATTCGCGGCGAAGCTAAGTTTGAATACACACACAAGAAGCAAACGGGTGGTTCAGGTCAGTTCGCTAAAGTTGCTGGTAAGATCAAGCCTCTTACAGCTGATAGAAAAGATAAGGAAGATCAAATCTTCCGTTTCACCAACGAAATTAAGGGTGGTGTAATTCCAAACGAATTCATCCCTTCATGTGACAAGGGCTTCAACGACGTTATGAACAAGGGACCTCTTGCAGCGTTCCCGGTGATTGATGTTGAAGCAGTTCTTCAAGACGGCCAATACCATGACGTGGATTCATCAGATATGGCATTCCGAATTGCTGCCCGTATGGCAATGAGACAAGCTATTAAAGATGCTAACCCGATCATCCTTGAGCCGATCATGAAAGTTGAAGTTGAAACTCCACAAGACTTCCAGGGTTTTGTTATCGGAGATCTTTCTTCTCGTCGTGGTGTGATCCTGGGATCAGAAACTACTGATTCAGGTGATGCCATCATCAACGCTCACGTTCCTCTTTCTGAGATGTTCGGATACGCTACCGTTCTTCGTTCAGGTACAGCTGGTAAGGCCGGCTATACTATGGAATTCGCGAAGTACGAGCCATGTCCTTCTCACGTTCAAGAGAAAGTTATGGCCGAGCGTAAAGAGAAGCTTGCTGAAAGAGACTAATATTGCAAGGGCCGTAAGGCCCGCGCAGTGATCGACTTCCACCGTAACCGATTCAAGAATTAAATAAAAAAGGCCAGGAGTAAAATCCTGGCCTTTTTTTATTATAGATCCGCTATCTGAGGTTTTTTCCGGGCATTGCCCTTACAACATACAATCCGTAATACTCCTATAAACACTATGAATAGGAGTAAGCCCGGCACGCAATGTCACTTTAAGGCCTTTCTCATCTTGCCTAATGGTAAGCTTCTCAATCGCATATGGAGTTTTCATCCCATCAGTAAGCACTGGCACTTTAGTAATATAAACAACCGAGTTCTCATCCATACTACAGCTAACTTTAGCCTTCACACGCCCATTGGTATAAGTCGGATCATTTCCATTTAGAATAATCGTTTCAAACTTTTTAGGTGCAAGGCTAGAAGGTTTAAACATCGTTACTGTCAGCTGACCATTTTCTTCAACCAGCTCAACTCCACAGTTATTATGCAAGCTCATATGATATTGATCCACTCGCTCAATGGGAGCTAGAACTCCAGCATCATTTTTTTCATGCAGTCTAATCTCGTTGTTTTAACTTGATTCAACATTTCCGCAATTTTCTTTTCGCAATCCTTAAGTTCACTGGCAAAAGCAGTAGTACTAACGATCAGGACCATTACTGTTAAAAATGACTTCTTCATATGAACTCCATATATGGATTGAAGAAAAGGCCGAGAAAGAGAAAAGGGACGTTAGTAATAGGTACTTCATAAGTTACTCCTGTTGGGTTGTTGTAGGAGGAACTTATCTCAGAACCAAATTTCTTTCTAGCTTAGTACTGAAAGAGTGTTCGGAGCTGTTCGTATGGTGAAGAAATATGAACTTTTAGCTTTCTTCGCTGTGGTTGGAAGCCGAACTTAGTAGTCAGGCAACGGATGCTAACATGGAAACGAACGGGGTCAGCTGACTAATTTTTACAAATTGGAGGGATAGACTTCCAACACTCCCCATACCTACCTGTGGAAGTCGATCACTGCGCGGGCTTCACCCCTAAATATTGGTAATTAAGGCTGACGCAAGTAGCCAAGCAGTACTTTAAGCTCATCGGATGACCGTGAAGCTGTAAGCTTCTTTGTAAAATCAAATGCTTTGTAGGGCCTGGAAATCCGGACTTTTTTATTTGGCGGTATTTATTACAATGGCCCCTGTCACTTGGACCTGTTTGCCATAAAAAGACATGCATTACATCTTTATGGAGCAATCAATGAAATTTTTAATGACCTTTTTTACAGCACTTTTATTCTCTCTTTCTGTGTTCGCAGAAGAAGCTAAACTTTGTGTGATTACTGCTGACATTGACCCGGTTAAGGGGACGTTGTTCGTGGAAGTTGTAGATGGAAAAGCAGATTCCCTGCGTATTATCTCAACTGAAAACCAGAAAATCACAGGGGATGACTCTTACCCGGTTGAAACTTTAACTGGAAGAGAAGGCCTTGTCGCCATCCAGAGATCTGGCCATGATGTTGTGGTGCTTAGACTCGCAAACTTCAGCGCTGATAAGGGCGGAGTTGTTATCATCGATTATCTTTATAACGGAATCACAAAAAAGCGCAGGCAGTTAAAGCTTAACTTCGTAAAAGAAGGGACCGCTTTTGTTCTTCGTACTGAAGAGGGCCAGGCGATTAATCAACTTCACTTTAAAGGTCACCGTATTTTTCGTCAGGTTGTTGGTTTGAAATCGATTGAAGCTTCTTTCCGATAGTCATTTTTAGCTTACGCAGAGTTTCGCCGGCGGGAGAGTTACTTCCGCCGGCGGAAGTTGAATGCACAAAACTTCGCCGATAAGATAGTTACCTTCCTTCAATAAATCAGATTATGCAGAGCTTTTCCGACGAGGTAGTTACCTTCCAACAATAATTCAGATATTCAGAGCTTCTCCGTCAAGGAGTTACTTCATCAAGTGAAGTGGATTACGCAGAGCTTTGCCGGCGGGAGAGTTACTTCATCCAGATGAAGTGGTTTCGCAGGGCTTCGCCGGCGGAAGAGTTACTTCATCCAGATGAAGTGGATTCGCAGGGCTTCGCCGGCGGGAGAGTTACTTCATTCAGATGAAGTGGTTTCGCAGGGCTTCGCCGGCGGGAGAGTTACCTGAAAAGGTTAACTTCTTTATTTCGAAGTCCGAGCATAATTGCCACAGGACCTGCTTTTTCAGGAGACAGGTCGCCTTTGCGGGTTAAGATTTCTGATAAACGTGAAGGGGAGAGACCAAGATCTCTGGCAAAAGAACGTAAGGAATAGGCAGGATTAGAGGACTTGCGATAGCTTAGCTCATTAAGCATGACAGCTTGGTAATCCGGTACTTGTTGATTCATAACGCGGATGCTAGAACAGAAACGAACAAGGTGATCGGAGGGGTATCCCCAATAGCTAATTTTTACAGGCAGATTTACTTACCTTAGGTATTAGCGTAGCTAATAGTTACACTTTCTTGAAGGTTCCCAATGATTGAAACATCCATGTTACAGGTTCTTATAGCGTTATCCCATAACGAGAACATTTCTAAGGCCGCTGAAGAGCTAAATGTTACTCAGTCGGCCGTGTCCCAGGCCCTCAAAAACCTGGAGGCCAAGGTTGGCTTTCCCATCGTTACACGTCAAGGCAAGGCCGTTACCCTGACCGAAAGAGGACAGAGGCTGGCCAAAGTGGCCAAGCAGTACTTTAAGCGCATAGAAGAGACCATTGAGCAGATTCATCTGGAGAACCATGAAATCAAGGGCAAGCTTCATGTAGGGTCACTTTATGGATTGGGAAAGACCTGGCTTTCGAGCCGGATCCTCACTTTTCTTGGGGGCCATCCCGATCTGGAAGTGCGCTTGTCCATGGACTTCCCTGATAACATCATCAAGAAATTTGATCAGCATGAAATAGATTGCGTGATCTTGCCCGAATATATGGTCCCCGCATTTGCTGAAAAGAAGGAACTTCATAGTGAATATACCACTTTGGTTTTTCCTAAAAGTTTTCCTATTACAGCAAAGACTGAGCTTAAGGATATTCTTTCCTATCCAGTGATTTTCTATGACGTAAATGATCCGAATTTTTACCGCTGGTGTCGTGAGAAGTTTGGTGTGGTTCCCAGAAACCTTAAGCCTCGCTTGATAGTGAATTCCTTCGGCCAGATGCTGCAAGCAGTAAATGAAGGTGTGGGAATTGCTGTTGTGCCGACTCACGTGTTGAAAAGGGTCTATGCCAGACCTAATATTGCGACCGCTGGGAAAGAACATGAGATCTTTAACAATAAAATTGCCTTTGCTTATCATGCCGACGATGCTCAAAATATAAAGATAAAAGAACTTTATAAGTTCCTATTGGAAGTTGCTAAAGAGGTTTAGGACCTTGAGCTTAAATAAGACAAAATTAGTATCACTCCTGCCTGCATTTTTTCCTTCGCTTATGGAGGAGCTGCAGAGTTTTGGTTTTACGCCGACCCTGGTGGGTGGTGCTGTCCGTGATTTTTTCAAGCACGGCAAGCTGGCTCACGATTGGGATTTTGAACTTACTCATCAAAGCATGGCCTTTGATAAGGATATCTGGAAGCAGCTGGGAAAGAGTTTATCACGACATGGAAAAGTCAATTTCCTGCCTTATGAAATTATCCGCCTTGAGTTACAACATTATCAGCTTGAATTTTCTCCTCCACGTAAAGAAACCTTTGAACCGCATCTGTCCAGCGCCGGCCATAAGAATTTTTCCGCAGAATTTGATTTTAAGATGCCATTTAGTGAAGCTGTGCTGAGACGGGATTTTACCATAAATACAATGGGCATAAGGTTTCATACCAAAGAAATTGAGTTTCTGGATCCGCTTGATGGTGTACGGCATTTGAGAGAAGGGATTCTGCATCCGGCAGGGCCCGATTTTCCAAAGGATCCGGTAAGGTTCCTTCGTGCTTTACGTTTTGCCAGTAAGTATAAGATGGAGCTAAGCCCGGAGCTCAAAGTTCATTTGCAAAGCATGGAGGCTATCGACTTTTCTGCGGCCTATTTGTGGACAGAGATGGTGAAATCCGGTGATCCACTGAGCTTTTATTACCTGATGGTTAAATGGTCAGCTTATCATCCTGAAATGAAGCTTCCCCTGGGTAAAGAGATCATTCCAAAGTTTGAAGAATTAAAAAAGATGCTGGTTACACCGTCCTTGCATGAATCATGGATTGTTGCCCTTGAATGGGTGGGGCTTTCTTCTGAAAATTGGCAAAAATATTTTTCACAAAGTTCTGAATCTGGTCGCAGGCTCGGCCGGTGGGCCCAACAATCAAAGAGCTTTCAGAAAATCCTGCCTGAGACTTTTCATGGAGAGTTTGAAGTTGCGAAGGAGCACCCTGAGTTTGCCATGCTCTTTGACTGGTACTTTACGACCAAGCAATTGCTCCAGAAAAATCCAGAGCTGCCACTCATGAAAATGATTGAGGATTACCTGCCTGACTGGATTCATCTTTATCGTTTTGAACCAGTAAAAGATGTGAAGCATATCGACCCGCCACTCAGGGCCAAGTATCAGGTCTGGAATTTATGTCAGAGATTGTAATCAAGCAGCTGGATAATCCAACTTATATCAAAGAAATTAGAGACATTTTTTTTGAGAATTCTGTAAAGAAAGATTTCAAGGACGATGTCGAGAGAGATGCCTTTTTCTGGAAATACGTAGGCTTTTATATAGTAAATAAACCTGAGCAAGTTTTTGTAGCCGTAAGTGATAAGGTCCTTGGTTATTGTCTGGGAAGCACCAGTACCTATGAATTGAAATTGGTGGAATGCCAACCACATCTAAATGTTTTCCGGGATCAGTTCAAGGAGTTTCCGGCCCACCTGCATGTCAATTGCCGTGCAGGTTCGACAGGGCAGGGTATAGGTTCAAGGCTCATCAAGCATTTTGAAAATCATCTGCAACAAATGAATATTACAGGGGTACACATTGTAACTTCGCCCGATGCAGAGAATCGTTTCTTTTACGATCGTGCGGGTTACAGTCATCACCTAATTCGACCATTTTCAGGGCATGACTTATTGCTCATGGGAAAAACGCTTAAGGGGTTTTGATGAAAGTTTTTTTTCTTTTTCTTTGTTTGTCTTTCCAGTTGTCTGCCCAGGAAATCACACCAACCGAAGCTTTTAACCAGTCCCTGGTGTTTGCAGATGACCTGCAATTTGAAAATATGGATACTGCAATTGAGCGCCAGCTTAAGTCTTATAAGCAAATGGGACTAGATGGGACTATTCAATTTGGGAATACTGTTTATCCAAGGACAGTCCTGAAAGATTCACTTCTCTTGCTCCAAAAGATCTTTACCGAGGTAAGAAGTTGTCTCAAGTCTAATCCGGAAAAGGCCTGTCTCGATTTTTTAAATAAAGAAGTGAATAAGAAGTTTTCTTTCTTCCGTCCGGTTCCGGGGAAAGATGAACAAGGTTATGGGAAATATAAGACAAGATTCACATCATATTATTCTCCTGATTTTAATGGATCGAGAGTACGGACTGACCGCTTTACCAGACCCATTTACCGGACTCCTGATAATGAGCTTGATAAGCGTGCAACCAGAGTAGAGATAGATTTTCATGGGGCCCTTGCAGGCAAGGGATATGAGATCTTATGGGTTGAGGAATCGTTCTATGAACTTTATCTGCTTCACGTCCAGGGCGGCGGTCGAATCAAAATTCATGCGGCCGATGGATCATATGAAACAAAATATTTAAGTTATGATTCGGGCAACGGTCAGCCCTTTCAGATGCTCTATAAATATATGGTCGAAAAAGGGTACATCAAGATTGGATCCATTCCTAATCAACGAAAGTACCTGGCCGAGAATCCGCATAAGCAAGAAGAGATCTTTGGTATCTGTCCTTCATACATTTTCTTCAGGGAATCTGATGAAGAGCCTGTAGGAGTTAACAGCATTCCTTTAACAGAGGGACGCTCACTGGCAATTGATATCAGGATCTTTAAAACAGTGGGACTTATCAACTTCGTAAGAACCGTCAGGGCAACAGGCATGACGACTACTGGTACAATGGAAAAAGCTCCTTTCTCCCGATTTTTTATAGCTCAGGATACTGGAGGGGCGATACGTGGAAATGCACGCTGTGACCTGTATGCCGGTTATGGGCAGAAAGCTGAATTGATGGCCTATAATATGGATGATTTGGGTGAGCAATACTTCCTTATAAGTAAATAAATTCAAAGACATATCTCTATCCCCCTAAAGTAACTGGCCTATATCTCCGATAAGTATAGGCAGGTAATTAAAAAGGGGGACTCCTTGAAGTTCGCGACATTCTTAATTGGGGCCTTAATGCTTCATCCACAGGTCACTGTGGCAGGGCCGGAAGACTTTCCTATATGCATGACAGACAAGGATTCTGGAAGTCTTCTTCCTTCATTCTTTGATGACTTCTCAAAAGTTTCCATGAAGCTAGGTGTTTGCGATACCACCATGGATCCACGCATGAAGGCCTTCCTCTATGTACAAAACCTCAGGGACTTCACCAAACATCTCCCGAATAAAATCAGTGATGAAGTTAGTGATGCTGCAAATGCCAAGCAAGATGAAATGGTGAGTGCACTTGATACCAAGCAGAAAGTTAAAATACCAAGAAATTCTGAAAGCATGATCATGAAGGGCACTTTCATAGGCATGGGTCTTGTTCCCGGAGGAAAATACCTGGCCGAATTATCCAATGCCTCTATGGATGGTGCTTTTAACAAGAAATTGGAAACAGTTCAGCCCGGGCCTTTGGTCTTCTCAACTCTCGAGGACCAACAAAAACAAGTCATCAAGATTCGCGATCAGCTGAATTCAAGTTTTGAAGTCATGCATGACAAGCTTACACGTGTGCTTGATGCAATTAATAATCCACAGGGAAACACGGCAAAGAATCTGACTATAGAAGAGAAAGATTATCTCCGTTCGGTCATCTGCCGCTTTATGCCGGCCGCACCTAGAGACCTTAAGCGTGATCGCAATGATTACCTTACTTTTTGTTCAAATGAACATGGAGGAGGGAATTTTAACCAGGCCCGCGGTTCACTTTTTTGTAGTGACGTTGAAACAATTTCACAAAAAAACCGTGACAGGGAATATCAAAATATCAAGTCGGCATTGTCCCGCTCTATTGCAGAGAATGTGGTGTTGCCCGATCCTTATAAGTTGAAAGAAAACGGCACTACCAGCCGCATTGAAATCAAGGTGACAGACTTCAGGGGTAATGGTCAGAAGAAAAACATAGCGATGGGCTACAGGTCTTCAGGTGGTATCCAGCAACTTTGTTCTATTCTTAAGGGACCTGATTACAATCGTTACTGGAGATATAAGGAAGGCCGCAGGACCTTGAGTCCTATCATGCCCCTTGTGAGCCTGAAGCTTCCTTTGAGTATTGACTGGAAAACAGGTAATCCTAAACATCCAGATTCTGAAACTTTCAACGTAAATAAGGATGGGGACATTGATAGTGTGAAGATCAATGAGAGCAAGGCGATTAAGCCTGACCATGCTTATGATAAACACTTCAGTGAGAAAAAGACTGAGGCCAAATTCCTTCCGGTGAGAAACCTGGTTGGAGATAAGTGTGACGAGTAAGCTTCTTTAAGCTTTTAAGCTGGTCAATGATGATGAATTTTTGACTAGCGTAATTCCTTATTTCTTTCCCGTTCCTCTTTGCGTCCTGCCTGGTATCCATAAAAAAGTTCATTATGCCGGCGTAATAATTCTCCCCTGGCCTTTTGATGCTTGGCCTTTAATTCGCCCATGCCAACCTTCTTGTCTCCAGGAGAGCCCGGGGCTTTCTCAAACTCCCTTATCTCATCATCCAGAGAGTGCTCAAAACGCTTCCTTCGGTATTCAAGATCTTCCAGGAGTTTTTCTGCATTGGGATAGGAGGAAACTTCCTTTGGATAAAATTCTTCAGGCAGGCCTTCATCGAAATAACTTTCTGTTGTCTCGCTTTTACCGGCAGAGTCTTCGCTGTTTCCTTTTTTGCCTCCTCCTCCTCCATCACCCAGGAGAAGGAAGAAAATCAGGATAAGGGAAGCTATGACGACAAAATCAATGGCCTTCATCAGGCGAGATTACCGGAGTCGAAGAATTGAACTTCCACTTTAAATTCGGATTTGCATTTTTCCATGAGGGCCTGGATGCCATATCTTTCTGTAGCATGGTGACCTCCGGCGAAATAATGGATGCCAGCTTCGATGGAATCATGCCAGTTATATTCTGAGATCTCACCAGTCAGGTAGGCATCAAGACCATCTTTTAAGGCCTGGGCCCATTCATTGTTAGCACCTCCGGTAATAATCCCTATGGTCTTGATAAGTTTTGTCTCATCTGGAGTGGCGAGTATTATATCGTGCTTGAGAAGAGTCTTGAGACGTTCCTTTAAGTCTTTTGCCGAGACTGGAGTTGCAAAGCTACCTTTGGTGCCCATAGGCTGTTTCTTATAAAGAGCGAAGGGTTGAAAGTCTGATAATCCAATTTTATTTCCCAACGCCACTGCATTTCCAACTTCAGCATGGGCATCAAGTGGTAAGTGGTACGCGATGAGATTAAGATCATTTTTCACGCAGAGCCTGACTCGCTCTCCCCAGGGACCAGTCACAGTTCTTGCTCCCTGGTGCTTCCAAAAAATTCCATGGTGCACAACCAATGCGTCAGCTTTCCAGTCAATGGCCTGTTTCAAGGAATCCTGGGTGGCCGAGACAGCAAATGCCAGGCGCTTTAGTTGTTCCTTGCCCTCAACTTGCAGGCCATTCGGAGCATAATCCTCAAAAACTTGTGGCGTCAAAAGCTGATTCAGGTAATTTAAAAGATCATCTGTTTTCACTGTCATGCTGTTTCCTTTTCAATCACTTCCAATTTTAATACAATTTTGCAGTCTTAAACAAAGGATTCTCTATGAAATTCAAACCAGGTCTTGTTTTTGGTTCTGCTCTCCAGGATCTCTACCAACACGCTAAAGAAAATAAGTTCGCTATCCCGGCAGTCAATGTCATCGGAACTAATTCGGTCAATGCCGTGCTTGAGACTGCTAAACTTGTTAATTCTCCGGTCATTATCCAGTTCTCAAACGGAGGCGGCCAGTTTTATGCAGGAAAAGCACTTAAGCTCGAAAACGATAAGGCAGCGGCCTTAGGGGCAATATCGGGAGCAAGGCACATCCAGCTTATGGCCGAGCACTACGGCGTTCCTGTGATTGTCCACACTGACCATGCTGCTAAAAAGCTTCTGCCATGGATTGATCATTTGATTGATGCCGGACTGGTAAATTATAAAGACCACAAGAGACCGCTTTTCTCTTCACACATGCTGGATCTTTCAGAAGAAGAACTGCATGAGAATGTTGAGACTTGTAAGAACTATTTCAGTCGCATGAAGGCGATGGAAACTGGAATTGAAATTGAATTGGGTGTAACTGGTGGTGAAGAGGATGGCGTTGATAACAGCGACATCGATAACTCCAAGCTTTACACACAGCCAGAAGATGTTTCCTACGCTTATGCGGCCTTGCGTGAAGTGTCTCCAAATTTCACGATAGCTGCATCGTTTGGTAACGTTCATGGGGTTTATAAGCCAGGGAACGTGAAGCTTTCACCACTTATTCTTAAGAACTCACAGGAATTTGTGCAGAACAAATTCAAGACTGCTGCAAGGCCAGTTTCTTTTGTTTTTCACGGTGGTTCAGGTTCGCTTCAGTCTGAAATCCGTGAGGCCATTGATTATGGCGTGATTAAGATGAATATCGACACTGATATGCAATGGGCCTTCTGGGAAGGTGTTCGTAATTTCTACGAAGAGAAAAAGGCCTATCTCCAGACTCAGTTGGGGAATCCTGAAGGTCCTGAAGCTCCTAACAAGAAATATTACGATCCACGTGCATGGCTTCGTAAGGGTGAAGAGACTTTTGTTAAGCGTTTAAAGACTGCTTTTGAAGATCTGAATAACATTAATCGGAACTAATATAAGGCCTTGACTAATTTAATACTGCTCCTGGTATGCCTGGTGCTGGGGCTTTTGCTCCAGCATGTGAAATCCTTGCCTAAGGATGCTCACCTTACACTTAATTCTCTTATCCTGCATGTGCCTTTGCCGGCGCTGGCGTTAATTACGATTCCCTTGCTGAAGTTTGATATAGGGCTTATCTCCTTGTGTCTTGCACCTTGGATACTATTTGCTTGTTCGTTTGTGTTTTTTTATGTGTTGGGTAAGAAGTTGGGGTGGAGTGATTCGGTTATTGGATGCCTGACGTTGACGGCAGGGCTTGGTAATACGGCCTTTGTGGGGTTTCCTGTTATAGAAGCTGTCTATGGTAAGGAAGCCTTGAAGCTGGCCGTGCTCCTGGATCAACCGGGATCTTTCCTGATTGTTTCGAGCATAGGGATCTGGGTGGCCGCCCACTATTCTGCTGGCAAATTGAGAAAGCGGGACCTCGCGCGTAAGGTGGCCTTCTTTCCTCCCTTTATGGCATTTAGTATGGCCCTTATCTTAGGTTTCTTTGGCTGGGAAGCGGAAGGGGAGCTTAAAAATATTCTTGAAAGGCTTGCAAGTATCCTCACACCTCTGGCCCTCATTTCCGTAGGACTACAGTTGAAGATAGGAGAGCTTAAGCATGACTTGAAGTATCTCTCAATTGGCCTTGGGTTTAAGCTGATTTTATCACCCCTAATTATTTTTGCTCTCTATTGGCCATTGCATTTACCCTCACTTGTATTCAAGGTTGCAGTCCTTGAGTCGGCCATGGCGCCGATGATTACAGGATCCATTGTAGCTGCAGCAAACAACCTGCACCCGCGGCTCGCAGGAACCATGCTTGGAGTAGGGGTGCCGCTGTCTTTTCTCACGTTGTGGGCGTGGTATTCTTTTTTATAGCTTCATTCTGATCCGGGACCTTTGATTACAGTTAAAACAAAGAAGCCTTAAGTTTTCTGTTGTTGTCTTTCCTCCCAATGAAAATGCTTCCCGATGATCATAATTTAGACGATGAAGACTTCCACATTGTGTGCATTTTTGGTCTCTTTTATAGACATCACGCTTCATGCTGGCACTAGGAGTGCGTTTTACTTCCTCCGGAGAACGTGAGTTTACTTTGTTGGTTTGCTTGAATTTTTCTTTTTCTATCTTTTGAATAGCATTTTTTGCCATGAAGTTTATGAGTTCATCCATAGAGAGATTTCGTCCCATCAATGCTTTCAATTTCTCAACTTCAGCCAAAGTTTCATCGGTTAATATGATGGTTACTTTACTGGTTGATGTTGAAAGTCTTTTGGTATGTTCCCTGGCAGGTTTCTCCGTGCCTGAAATCTGGATAAGCTTTTTTTCACATTCCTTTTTTGTCAGTCCCTCTACCTCCTTTAGGATACCCACTTTTTCTTCTTTGGTGATTACTTCATTCTCCCTAAAGAACTGATTTACCTGGGAGATATTTGAGAGTGAAAGAAGGCCATCATCTATTTTCTTTTCGAGCTCTGGAATTTCCTGCAGGAGTCTAGAGGCCACAATTCTTCTCTGAGCACTTGATTCACAGTAACCCAGAATCCTGACACAATAGTCAAACAAACTTGTACATTTGTGGTCAGAGTATAATTTCCTTCGATCATTCTCACGCAAGTGATGCAGTACCTCGGTAGTGATTTCCCTTTCTTTCCTCACCAGTTTGATGGTGTCATTGTGTAATGTTGTGTCTGTTAAATGTTTTAAGTTCATGATTGCCCCCATGATGATTTATACCACAGGTTTTGTGAGCTAAATTTCACCTCTTATATTGGATCAGGCGTAGTCTTTTCATTAAGGGTTGCGGCGGGAATGAGTAACTTTTTTCATGAGCATCTTAAGCTCTATATGTGCTTGTAGGCATTGGAAGCAGGTATGGCATGTTAGTAATATATTTTATATGAAAGCTATTTTTCATGAGGAAAACAATTTATTTTCATCCGATTAATATATTTTCACTTTTGAACTAGGTTAAAAAATGCAGCCTCATATATTTGAATTAATACGCCTCTGATTATCATCTTTAATTCCATCATTATCCGTGTATCCCTTTAACTGTCTTACTGTTTACATTCACATTTAGTGCTGGAACCTGCAGAGGTCATGAAAATTAACTTCCTCCGGAGAAAGTGAATGACGCGGCCTGTTCTTACATTCGTGAAGCGCTGTTGCAAGCGTGACTGTTCTTGATCACGTTCGCTGAATCACACTGGGAAACAACATCATCCGATCGGCAGGCCCCAACCAACATATTCTTACATCTGACATTCTCACTGGACGCGTACGCAGAATCTGTCAGGATTAATTAAGAATATGTTTAAAGTTAATCATGGAGGATTAATGAAAAATCTAAAGCAAGGATTGCTTCTCACAGCGATTGTACTCTCTCAACCTCTTTTAGCTTGTACTCAGGATGGTAAGGAAGGATTTGTTCCCAAGAACGATCTTTTTATTGCTGTTGATAGTAAGGAAGCTGCAGGACTTACAGAGGTTCAATTCAATGCTGTTATCGATAAGGTTGAGACCATGTACTCGCCGATCGTTAGCACCCTTGGTGGAGAGCTTGAAGTGGTTCGTAACTGGAGTGATGGAACTGTGAATGCTTATGCTGAACAGTACGGTACAGAGTGGAAAGTTTCTATGTTTGGTGGACTTGCCCGTCACAAGACGATTACTGAAGATGGATTTGCCCTGGTTGTCTGTCACGAGATTGGCCACCACATTGGGGGAGCTCCCAAGTATAACAATGAGGAGTGGGCGTCTAACGAAGGTCAGTCAGACTATTTTGCCACTACAAAATGTCTTCGTCGTGTCTGGATGTCAGATGATAACGTAGCTATCGTAAGCAAGCTCGAAGTGCCTAAGGCCTTGACTGATGCTTGTAACAAGAATTGGACTGACAAAAGTGACCGCGCTATTTGTATCCGTGGCGGTATGGCAGGGGATTCTGTTGCCCAGTTGTTCGCTGCTCTTAGCTGGGCAAAGCCTGCTAAGTTTGAAACTCCAGATATAAAAGTAGTTACAAGAACCAGTGATTCTCACCCGGCAACTCAGTGTCGCCTTGATACATATTTCCAGGGTGCCCTGTGTGAAAAATCTTTTAATGAAGATGTAGCTACTGACTCGGAAGTCACAGGGCTCTGCCATGGTTCGACTGGTCATAAGATAGGTCTGCGTCCATTGTGCTGGTTCAAGCCTTCGCTCTGATTTTTTAAGTTTCAGAGGCAAAACGTGAGTCAATCACGTTTTGCTGAAGCATATCTTGATCATTAGGCTCCAACCAACAAATACTTACTTCTTTCATTGGTGATGGACGCTCAAGGCGTTTGTGTCAGTATTGAGTTAAGAAAGTTTTTCTTTTGATTAAGGAGTATCTTATGAAGAACGTTATGCAAGGAATGCTACTATCCGCTCTACTTGTCTCTCAGCCAATTTTCGCCTGTACGGTAGATGGCAAGGAAGGGATTCTTCCTGAGAACGACATGAACATCCCGGTGGACGCCAAAAGATATGGCGGAATTACTGAAGAACAATTCAATAACATTATCGATGAAGTGGAGACCCTTTACGCTCCTATCGTTTCAACTGAAGGTGGTAACCTCCAGGTTGAAAGAAAATGGGATGACGGTACAGTGAATGCTTACGCGCAACAGTCCGGTAAGAACTGGAAAGTTTCAATGTTCGGAGGACTCGCTCGTCACGACACTATAACTGAAGATGGATTTGCCCTTGTTATTTGTCACGAAATTGGTCACCACATTGGTGGAGCTCCAAGAAAGGCAAGTGCATGGTCAAGTTCGTGGGCCTCAAATGAAGGTCAAGCAGATTATTTCTCAACACTGAAGTGCTTACGCCGTGTCTGGAACAATGAGGATAACAATGCTGTCATTGCGAACATGACAATTCCTGAGACACTTTCTGCAACTTGTAGCAAGGCCTGGGGATCAAGTGCGGATTACTCGATTTGCGTACGTGGTGGTATGGCCGGAGATTCAGTGGCGCGATTATTTGCGGACCTTCGCTCGGGCAGTCCTGCAAAGTTTGAAACACCTGATTCAAAAGTTGTAGCAAAGACCGATGACAACCATCCTGGAACTCAGTGTCGTCTTGACACATATTTTCAAGGTGCTCTTTGTGAAGTTTCCATGAACGAAGACGTTCAGGCCTCTTCTGAAGTGACTGGAACCTGCCATGGCTCTTTAGGTCATAAATCAGGAACTCGCCCTCTTTGTTGGTTCAAGCCTAGCGTTCAATAATTTTTCTTTTAGGGCCGGGACATAGCGTCCCGGCTTTTTCTAGCAACTTCTTACTTCAATACAATATTAGCTGACTTAATATGTTGGGTTATACTTAAATCTTCTCCAAGAGATTCACATCTTAAGGAGTTTAAATGAAATTTTTGACAATGTTGGCCTTCGTTTTGTCCCTGAGTGGACAAGTCATGGCCTGTTCTGAAGATGGTAGCACTGGAATCGTTCCTGAAAACGATTTGAATATTCCAGTTGGGGCCAAGACTTTGGGCGGAATCACGGAAGAAGAATTCAACAACGTTATAACTAAGCTTGAAGATATTTATCTTCCCATTGCTAAAAGCATGGGTGGCGATCTGAAAATCGCCCGTAAGTGGACTGATGGAACAGTAAATGCCAATGCTACTCGCATGGGTTCAAGCTGGAATGTGAATATGTATGGCGGTCTCGCTCGTCACGCTTCCATTACTGCTGATGGATTTTCGTTAGTTCTTTGTCATGAAATAGGTCACCATCTAGGTGGAGCTCCAAAAGTTGGAGGCTTTTTCAATTTTAATCGTTGGGCATCAAATGAAGGACAAGCAGATTACTACGCAACGCTAAAGTGTTTACGTCAGCTCTACCTTAACGATAATAATCCTGCCATTGTTGCAAAGCTGAATGCTCCTGAAGAACTCGTTAAGGCCTGTCGGAAGGCCTGGAGCAACAAAGACGACAGTAGCATCTGTATCAGAAGTGGAATGGCCGGAGCTTCAGTGGCAAGTCTCTTTGCGGTCCTCCGAAGCAAGCCTGAGGGCAATTTCGGAACCCCAGACACCAATGTGGTTAAGAAGACCTATGATGCTCATCCTGCCCACCAGTGCCGTCTGGATACATATTTCCAGGGCGCTTTGTGTGACAAGACAATAGGCGAAGAAGTTTCTCAAAAAGATGAAGTGAAAGGAACTTGTCACAGTTCAACTGGGCACACCACGGGTGTTCGTCCTCTGTGTTGGTTCAAGTCTTCTGTAAATTAAGCAAATTCAAGAAAACATAAATTTTTTAAAAGGGTCAGCGTTGCTGGCCCTTTTAATTTTGCGTTTTTGTCTTTTATGAAATAATAAGAATGTCTTAATGATAATGCAAATTAAAGTCATGTTGATAATATTTTTCATGACAACACTATTAATGTCGATTTTTTCCTTCCTGATGTACCAGTCATCAAAGGAGCAAAGGACTTTCAATCTCTCATGAAATAGTCAGGGATCATCGCGGAAAACTTTTTCTTGGATCGGATCCACTCAATACTACTTTCGTCATCGAACTTCCGGTTGCGTCAAACTTCGTGCAAGCTTAAGACTTAAGCTTTCCTCATTTAACTACTCTCATTTTGTTACAAATCGCGTATATACCTAATAGCGTTTATTTTATTAAGGAGCTTTAATGGCCGCGTCTTCTAAACTTTTCGACATCTACAATAAGCATAGCGCAGATCTTCTCACTAGCTGGGAAGCTGAACAAAAAGCGTCTATCAGGGCAGACTTAATTAAAGTCAGTGAACTTCGGGAGCAATCCAAAGAATTCCTGAGACTTTTCGGAGAGGCCTTGTCCCGTGGTAATTTTAAAAATATACAGGCGCCTGAATGGGCCCTGGCCAGGGAATTTTTGACTTCAATTTCTCACTCCCGTGGTTTGCAAGGATACACTCCTTCTGAAACAGCTACGTTTGTATTTTCCTTAAAAAAATCTTTCATGAATAAAGTCAGGCAGGAAGGTGGTGCAACAGCTGCCAATATGGATGAAGTTTGGGAGCTAAGTGATCTCCTGGATAAGCTGGGTCTTTACACCACTGAAGTTCACCAGAAGGCCCGGGAAGAACTCATCAACCGTCAGCAGCTGGACATGCTGGAACTTTCCACTCCTGTGGTTGAACTGGCCGAAGGAATTATTGCCCTTCCCATGATCGGAACTCTTGATTCACACCGTACTCAGATCGTTATGGAAACCCTGCTTCAACGTATTGTTGAAACCAGTGCGAGCATTGCCATCATCGATATTACGGGAGTTCCAACTGTGGATACACTGGTTGCCCAGCATTTATTAAAAACAGTAACAGCGGCCAAGCTTATGGGTACTGAATGTATTATTTCAGGTATCAGGCCTCAGATCGCTGCCACTATCGTTCATTTAGGTGTGGATCTTGGGACTGTAATTACCAAGGCAAGTCTTGCCAGTGCCTTTCATCTGGCCCTAAAGAAAACAGGTTTTGCCCTGGTGAAAACTACCGGCCACAAGGTTTAGGTTATGGAAAGAATTCCTATTTTAAAGATGGGTGACTTTCTTTTAGTCACCATCCAGGTAGACATGCATGACCGACTGGTTATGAATCTTCAGGAAGATTTGTTGTCGAGAATCAGCCAGCATGTCTCAAAAGGTGTGCTCATTGATATCTCCGCCCTTGAGATCGTTGATTCTTTTATCGGAAGGATGATTGCCAATATCGCCAGTATGTCACGCATCCTGGATGCAAAAACGGTTGTGACCGGAATGCGGCCAGCAGTTGCCATCACCCTGGTTGAGCTCGGACTCTCACTTGAAGGTGTTATTACAGCATTGAATGTTGACCGGGGAATCAAGCTTCTTGAGAAATTGGTAGAAAAGGAATCTGCAGTAGAAATGGTTGGCGATGACTATTACCATCAAGACTGATTCCAGGCCTATCAAAAACCAGGCAGACATTGTTTACGCCAGGCAGGCCGTCAGGGATTGGGCAATAGAACTTAAGCTAGGTATTTTGGACCAGACTAAGCTTATTACTGCGGCCAGTGAACTTGCCCGTAATACCTATGTATACGGCCTGGGTGGGGATATGTTGATGGAGATGCTAAGTGATGGTCTCAGAAAAGGGATACGCCTTACTTTTGAAGATCATGGCCCGGGCATTGCTAACCTTTCTCTTGCACTTACCGATGGATGGACGTCTGGCGGTGGTCTGGGGATGGGTCTTACCGGTGCCAAGCGACTTGTAAGTGAATTTCATATTGTTTCGACACCAGGTGTGGGTACAAAAGTGACCATCACAAAATGGAAATAAATGTGGCAACAGCAGAAATTTATCGTTCAGGATCATTCTCATGTTGGGGAAGTCCGGAGACATTGTACAGCAATTGCCAGGGATATCGTTTTTAGTGAAACCTTGAGAGGCAAAGTATCCATAGTCTCAACGGAACTTGCCACCAACATTGTTAAGCATGCAGGTTCCGGCGAAATTATAGTCACCCGTGCCGGAAATACATTGCATATAGTGGCCCTGGATAAGGGAAAGGGGATGGATAATGTCCTCCAGTGCCTTTCAGATGGTTATTCATCAGGTGGAACTGCTGGCACGGGACTTGGATCCATTAAAAGAAATGCCCAGTTCTTTGATATCTTCACTGCTGTAGGAAAGGGAACTGCTGTCTATGCAGGATTCCATGAACAGACCGGAAAAATTAAAGTAAATTATGGCGCGGTTTCAATTCCTTATAAGGATGAATTGGTTTGTGGTGATGGTTGGAGTGTGGCATCGAACAATAAGCGTTTTATGGTTGCAGATGGGCTAGGGCATGGCATGTTTGCCCATGAAGCATCGCTGGTTGCCCAACAAATATTCAAGGATAATCAGGACATTAGCCTGGATGAGCTCATGCAGAGACTCCACGTTGGTTTACGCTCAACCCGAGGGGCGGCCATATCAATTGCTGAAATAGATTCTGAAAAAGGTGTGCTTAATTTTTGTGGGATTGGGAATGTTTCAGGTGTTATCCATAATCCCGGGTCGGTAAAGCGTTGCATTTCATATAATGGCACCATCGGCGCCCAGATAAGAAAAGTTCAGACCTTGCCTTATCCGATGAATGCAGAAAACGGACTTTTCTTCATGAGCAGTGATGGCCTGTCAAACCATTGGTTATTAAAGGATTACCCTGGGCTAAGTCAGATGAATCCATACATCATCGCAGGTGTACTTTATAGGGACCACGGTAGAAGTACTGATGACGTTACAGTTTTAGTGGTCAAGGGTAGTTCATGATTCAATCCTTGCTTAAAACCGACATTCGCAATCAAAACGATGTGGTGAGGATCAGAAAAACGGCACGAGACATCGCCCAGTTCCTGGGTGCCGATGTGCAGGGTCAGACCAGGATTGCCACGGCCGTTTCTGAAATCGCAAGGAACGCCTTTGAGTATGCCAATGGCGGCAAGGTTGAATTTCAGGTCATCGAGGAAAACCAAATCAAATTCGTCATCATCATCAAGGATCGCGGACCTGGAATTAAAGAATTAAATCAAATTCTTGAAGGAAAATATGTTTCTCCCCAGGGAATGGGACTCGGTATTGTAGGTGCCATAAAACTCATGGACAAAGTTGAAATAGAGACAGATGCAAGTCATGGAACCACCGTTACCATGAAGAAGTTTCTGCCCCAAAGGCAAACCGTACTGACAAGCAGTGAACTTAAGATCATCAATGAAAAGATCATGGGATCCAATTCTGGTGAGCTGATTGAAGAAGTCCAGCGGCAAAACCAGGAAATCCTAGTGGCCCTGGCAGATTTGAATGAGAAAAAAGAAGAACTACTTAAGGCAAACCAGGAACTGGAAGATACTAACCGTAGTGTGATTGCCCTTTATGCCGAGCTGGATGAAAAAGCTGAAGTCCTAAGACTCGCCAATGAATCCAAGACAAGTTTTCTCTCTGATATGACTCATGAATTCCGTTCTCCCCTTAATTCCATTCTGGGTATTTCACAAATTCTCCTGATGGAGGCCAGGGAGGATAAGGCAGCCGAGCGTGAGAAGCAGGTGAACTTTATTTTGAAGGCCGCCAGAGGATTGTCAGACCTCGTTAATGACTTACTGGACATTGCCAAGATTGAGGCCGGGAAAATTACGGTCAAGGCAGGAGTTTTCAAGGTTTCAGAAATCATGGGTTCCCTCAGGGGACTTATGCGTCCCATTGGTGGAAATGAAAATGTCGAATTGCATTTTGATGTAGAGGATGATCTCACCCTGAAAACAGATGAGGGGAAGCTGACTCAGATTTTACGCAATCTTATTTCGAATGCCTTGAAATATACTCCGGAAGGAAAAATCGTCGTGACTGCAAAACAGGCAGAAGATGGTTATATGTTATTTATTGTGAGGGACACGGGAATAGGTATTCCCCTTGATCTGCAGGAAAGTATTTTTCAGGAATTTTTCCAGGTGGAAAACAGTCATCAGGAAGCAAATAAAGGAACAGGGTTAGGCCTTCCTCTTTCAAGAAAACTGTCTTTGCTCCTAGGTGGAGAGCTCTCTGTACAAAGCAGTCCAGGGAATGGATCAACATTTAAACTGAAAGTGCCCTTGACTTACGATGGGCCCGATGAAACGGATTATCATTTACCTGCCAAAAAAAAATCGGGGTCTGTTCATCGCCGGGGTGGGAAGCTTAAAGTCCTGGTGGTCGATGATGATGAGAGTATGCGCTATCAGATAAAAAAAATCCTGGATGAGTTGGGTGTGGATGTCCGGCTAGCAGAGGATGGACTCGCAGGGATGAAAATAGTGAAGGTCTATATCCCGGACCTGGTTATCCTGGACCTGGTTATGCCAAACAAGGACGGTATGGGATTTATCAGTGATTGCATGGAATCACCGGCCACCAGGCAAATTCCCATCCTGCTCCATACATCCAAACCGCTGGAAACTGAAGAAAGACTTTATCTTGAGCAAGTTACTTCCGGGATTTTGGCCAAACAAGGTGATAATATGGTTGAATTCAAGAAAACACTAAGCAGGATCCTGGGTATACCTGATGCAAAATAAGAACGTTTCCCGAATACTTCATATTGATGACGATGAATCCAACCGGTACGCTGTAAACTTGATACTTAAAAAGGCCGGCTATGAAGTAGTGGCCGCAGAAAATGGGGCCAAGGGAATTAAAATGGCCTCTACTGAGGATCCTGATCTTATCATTCTCGATATCAGACTGCCTGACATGAATGGATATGATATTTGCCGCAATTTTAAAGCGAATCCTGAACTTAAGGGAATTCCTGTTCTTCAGACTTCCGCAACTTTTACTACCAGTGAAGATAAAGTAGAAGGTCTTGATAGTGGTGCTGATGGGTATCTGGCCCAGCCTATTGAGAGTGCTGTTTTGGTGGCCACAGTGCGCTCACTTCTCAGGACCAGACACGCAGAAAAAATAGCCTTAAAGGCCACTCTTGCCCGCGAGGAGACCCTGGCCATTGTTTCTCATGATCTACGCAATCCCCTGGCAGCAATCCTGCTACAGGTGTCGCTTTTGAGTAAACAGATTGCAACAGGATCAAGTGACAATAACATTCCTGACAAACTCGCCAAGATAACAAATTCTTGTAACCGCATGAATCGTCTTATTGGGGACCTCCTGGATGTTTCGAATATTGAAGGCGGACAGTTTAAGCTCAATAAGTCGTTACATTCTTTGAATGATATTCTCAATGAAGTTTGGGTCTCATTTGAGGATCAGGGCAAGCAGGTTGATGTCAGTATTGTAAGAGAGTTCGCTTCCAAGATAATTTCTTTTGAAGTTGATAAGGACAGGATCATCCAGGTCCTTGGTAATATTATTTCCAATTCTCTGAAGTTCACTCCTAAGATGGGTAAGATCACTATGTGGCTCAGGGAAACTGATACTGATGTGCTGATTGGAATTGAGGATACTGGTAAAGGTATTGAAGATGAGAGTTTAAAGCATATTTTTGATCGTTATTGGCAAGGACATAAGACGAGACAATCTGGTGTTGGGCTTGGGCTTTCGATCGTGAAAGGGATTGTTGAGGCACATGATGGTAAGGTGATTGTTGAGAGTGAGATTGGTAAGGGGACTAGGTTTACTGTTGTGTTGCCTAAGCCTGTGCTTCCGCATTGATATGTAATTGTTCATGGCCTTTGAGGCGCATCCCTTTGCAAGAAAATTACCGCAGTCAATCCGAAGGATTGGCAAGGTCTAGTTCGAACATCATTTTGGGTATAGGCAGTGGCTTATTGAAAAATGTTTAATCAATATAATCAGAATTCTTATAGAACTTAACCTCAGGATTTTTCTCCTGAGCAAGTTTTAAGTCCCATTCTGTACGTACAGCAAAACAAATTCTTTTTTCCCTGTCGTCCATAATCACTGAAGAATAATCCTGGGTGAACTTTTCTTCCTGCTTTTTATCAATGAACTTAAGCCATCTCACTCCTGCCCATGCAACAGATTCATAAGTAGCAACCACTGAATATTCATCTTCTAAGCGGTACTTAACCACTTCGAACTGAAGGGCACCTACAGCACCCAGCATTTTTTCGTTAGTATGACGGCGAATGAAGAGCTGAGTGGCCCCTTCCTCGGAGAGTTGGGCGAGACCTTTTTCAAGATGCTTTGCCTTCATGGGATCCTTGGCCGTCACACGCATGAAGAGTTCAGGTGCAAAGCTTGGGATACCCGTATAGCGAATTTGCTTTTTACCCATGGAGAAGGTGTCTCCGATGGCATATTTTCCTGTGTCATAGAGACCAATGATGTCTCCAGGGTAAGCTTCTTCTACGATTTCTCGATCACGGGCCTGGAAAATAAGGGGAGTTGCAATCTTCACATCCTTGCCAGTTCGGACGTGGTAGATTTTATCGTTACGGTTAAACTTACCGGAACACACTCTCAAGAAAGAAATCCGGTCGCGATGTTTTGGATCCATGTTCGCCTGGATCTTGAAAATAAAACCTGTGAATTCAGGATCATCAGGTTCAATCGTTACTTTTGGAGCTCCGGAGTCATAGGGAGGCAAGACTGCTTCACGGGCACGAGGTGTAGGTGCAACCTCAGTGACCATATCCAGGAGTTCCTTCACACCGAAATTCCGCAAGGCCGATCCAAAAAAGACGGGACTCTGAATTCCACTCAGGTATTCATCCATTTCGAAGGGAGGAATAAGAGTGGCCACCATTTCCAATTCTTCTTTGAGTTTATCCAGCAGAACCTGACCGGTGAAGGCCACTACATGTGGAGCATCAAGGTCAGTGGCATCTATTAGATTAGGAGAGAATGGATCCTTGGCATCCCTGTATCCCATGATTTTTTTGGTACGCAGGTCATAGACACCCTTGAAATCCACACCAGAACCAATCGGCCAGGTCATGGGTATACATTGGATTTTAAGAATGGATTCAATATTATCCAAGAGCTCAAACGGATCCATGGCATCACGGTCATACTTGTTCATGAAAGTGATAATAGGGGTGTCCCTCATTCGGCAAACTTCCATCAGCTTGATGGTTTGAGACTCCACACCCTTAGCAGAATCGATCATCATCAACACGGATTCAACGGCAGTCAGGGTCCTGTAAGTGTCCTCAGAAAAATCTTTGTGTCCCGGAGTATCCAGGAGATGAAGGGCGCGATCATTATATTCAAAACTCATAACAGAAGAGGTAATGGAGATTCCACGTTGCTTTTCAAGCTCCATCCAATCGGACTTGGCGTACTCACCCGTCTTCGATTTCACCATGCCGGCCTCACGAACGACACCACCAAACCAAAGGAGCTTTTCAGTCATTGTGGTCTTTCCGGCATCCGGATGGGAGATGATGGCGAAAGTACATCGAGGCTTTATGCTCATTAATAGTTTCCTTAATTAGTACGTCGAAGCGCGTAAAACCTTGATATCAAATGATGTAAGAAAAGTATATTAAATAGCTATGTCGCTCTTAAGGTTTAATTTACACCAATGTAAGAAAAATGCTGCCTACAATATTATCTATGAAGAATTCTCTCCAATTTTTTGCTGTTATTTCTTTGTTTACCACCCTCATGATGGGGGCACTTGCTTATCTTGCCTTCAAGCGAAACCAGATGAGGCAATGGTTTCATTTGATGGAATTCTGGGGGGCCATGGCCGTGCATGTGCTGGCCTATTATGTTTTCCGGAATAATCCTGAATATTTTGCCCTCATTATGTTGGGCTGGATATGGCCTTTGCGAGGATTCGCCCTCATCCATGAAGATATGAATGACGTGAAAATTATCCGGCCCTGGCATTATGTGGCGCTGGCAACTGGTGGGGCCATTAGTTTTGCACTTTCCAGCATGGGTTTCTCTTTCCTTTCTTATACTCTTCCATTTTCCTTAAGTGCAGGGCTGGTAGGTTTTTCGATTTTGCTTATGACATTAAGACAAAAACCAGCAGAACAAACGACAACTCCCTTGCAAGCTTCTGTGATGGGAATAAGTTCTTTTTTCTTTTTAAGCTGCATCACTTTTCCTTTTTGGGGAATGGGCCCATCTTTTGAATATGGGCTCTTTGCCGATCTATTAATAATGATTGCCCTGGCAGGTTCAACGATGGGCGCCTATATGGAATTTTCCAAGAAACAATATGTGAGTGATATTCAGAACCTCGAGAAGACCCGTAATGAAAAATTAGTAGGCAACTCCAAGTACTCCGAGCTTGGAATGATGGCAGCGGGTATCGCCCATGAGATCAATAATCCATTGGCCGTTATTCAGGCCAGGACCACTCAATTGCTCCGGATTTATCGTGATCCTAAAAAGCAAAAAGAACTTGCTGATGGTTTACAGCAGATTCTCTACACCAGTGAAAGAATTAACCGAACCATCCAAGGTGTTCGGGAATTTGTGCATGACGAGCGGAGCACTGTCTCTGACATCAGGCTCCAGGATCTCATTGATGATGTGCTTGCATTCTGTGGCCAGCGTATGAAAAACCATGGTGTGAATCTCAGGTTTTACGGAATTGATAACCTTTCAGTCTGGGGTAATAAAATACAGCTGGAACAGATTATCTTAAATTTACTTAATAATTCCTTTGATGCCATAGAGTTCCTTCCTGATAAATGGATAGAGCTTTCGGCCGTGCAAAATGATGACCAGGTACAAATTTCAGTGAAAGATTCCGGACACGGAATTCCTGCAGAAGTAGCGGCACATATCATGGAGCCTTTTTATTCAACTAAAGACATTGGTAAGGGAACAGGCCTGGGGCTCGCTCTCGCAAGAGGCATTGCTGAAAAACATGGAGGCACCCTGAAGTATCAGGATGGTTCAGGACACACAACTTTCGTACTAGAAATTCCCAAGCAACCAAGAGAAGACTGGGGTCTGCCCATGGTTCACTGAGCCTGACAGAGCTACATTTACCTTAGGGGACTAATGTGGCCCTGTGTGCTTTCAGAATAAGTTCGCACAAATCTCCCGGAGTTGAATTTCGTAACTTGTCCGACTCGACACGATCAAGAATAATGCCAGGTAGCTTGGCCGTGATTTTATCTGCGAGTATGGGATTCTTGTTCGCAGCCACTTCATCGACACGATCAATGGGAGTGAAGTGCGGAACTGTCTTTAAGACTTCCGGATGCTCATTTACAAGTTTCAGTATATTTTTTACGACATCCACAAATTGATCGAGTTCCTTTTTAGAGTAGGTCTCAGTTGGCTCGAGCATCAGGCCGAACTGTTCTGGGAAAGCAACAGTTGGCGCGTGGAATCCGAAATCCAGGAAGAGCTTGCCTATACGGGCAATGGCACTGGTCTTAGGTATTCCGGCAGCCTCTATTTTCTTAAAGGTCTCTGGCGACAGGGTAAGGATAAATTCATGCATCCTGACTGAGGCGTCAGCATTAAGAGGGAGAAGTGGGTAAGTAGGGGAGAGCTTAAATTGCAGATAGCGTGCTGAAAGAACTGCCACCTGGCTCATTTTGCGGACACCATCACTTCCCAGCGCCTTGATGTAAGTATAGGCGCGGATCTTATGGGCAAAATTTCCGTAGTGACGGTGGAAAGAGCCAACTGACTTTTTTGTGCGTTCAAGTTCAAAGCGATCATTGCGCTTAACCACCTGGACTCCGGGAAGGAAATCCATAAGCCTGGATGATACAGCAACAATAGCATCTCCCGGACCTCCGCCACCATGGGGAATTGTCCATGTCTTATGCAGGTTATTGTGGACAGCATCCACACCGAGCTTGTTCAGGTCAATAATTCCAGCGATGGCATTCATGTTAGCACCATCCATGTATACTAAACCACCAACAGCATGAATGAGTGCACTCATCTCTTTGAATTGTGCTTCAAAAATTCCTGCTGTGTTTGGATTGGTTACCATGACACCGGCAACTCTATGGCCTTCGGTCTTAAGGAATTCCTTGATCTGTCCTAAGTTCATTTCACCATTGGAGAGGGCCTCAACGGTGTAGATACCATAAATGTGCCCATCTACAACCTTCGACTGATAGCCGGCCATCGTTGCCGTAGCAGGATTGGTTCCGTGGGCAGAGCGTGGAATGATAATGACATTTCGCTTGTCTCCTTCACCACGGTCACGGTGATAGGCCTGGAACATCTTGAGTCCCGCGAGTTCGCCCTGGGCCCCTGCCAGAGGTTGGGTTGTCACACCCGGAAGACCAGTGATGGCCTTGAACATTTCCTGGATTTCATAAAGAAGTTCAAGGGAACCCTGCACATCTTCAATGGGTGCTTGTGGATGCATCTGGGTAAAGCCAGGCAGGTTGGCCGCATAGTCATTGATATAAGGATTAAATTTCATGGTACAAGAACCAAGTGGATAAATGCCGTCATCAGGGGAAAGATTCTGCTTACCCAGTCTCTGGTAATATTCAATGATGTCTCTTGAAGTAAGCATTGGTATGCCGGGAGCATCCTGGCGAACCATCACTGAAGGGATTTTCGGAGTGACTCCTGGTTGCTTGGTCTTCTTGAATTCTGAGGCAAAAAAATCTTCAAGGGTATCAACATCTTTTTCAGAGTGAATATCTGTGAAGCTCATGAGGATCAGATTTTCTCCGGTGATTTCCGGGAACCTGTTTGAAACATCCACACCGACTTGAATTCCTGCAGCACTTGCCTTGTGGATAAAATCTGAGGCCGCAACTGGAATTTTCACGGTGAATTCATTGAAGAAGGCTGTGGCCTTGAAACGGAGTTCAACACCTTCGTACTGACTTAAAGCGCACGCTGCTTTTTCTGCCAGGCTTCTGGCAGTTGTAAGGGTTGCTTCAAATCCTTCATCACCACGGGCAAGCATTGAAGCACCCACAAGTGAAGCTACAAAGGATTGATTGGAGCAAATGTTGGAAGTCGCTTTCTCGCGACGGATATGCTGTTCACGAGTTGAAAGAATAAGTGCCTTGCACTCGCGGCCTTTCAAGTCTGTTGTCTTGCCTACATATCTTCCGGCAGTCGAGCGTATGGAGAGCTTATCCTGTTCATTGTATCTGATACCAAAAATTCCTAATCCGGGTCCGCCAAAGTTAGGTCCTATGGCAAGATGCTGGCCTTCTGCCACAACCATATCTGCACCCTGGGTCCTGTTACCGAATTTGGCCGGGGCCTTAAGTCCACCCTTACCCAGGAGCATAGGATCAACTACGGCAATAGATTTGATATTGTTATTGGAACAAAGATCTACGATTTCATCTGCTGCCTCAATGTTACCAAGACTATTAACTTGAGGGAAGGCCACTGCTGCAACTTGCGGAGTCGTATTCAGAATTCTTTTTAATGAGTCGATATCGAGCTTACCAGATTGCGGATTCACTGGAGCACGAACGATTTTAAGTTCTGTATCCCTGGCATGAGTTTCGAGAACTTCAAGATCCCCCGGGTAGAGAGTGCTCGCAACTACAACAGTCGTTGAATCCTTCACCAGCCTGAGTGCGCAGTTCATCGCCTCAAAGAGGCAAGTGGAGCGATCATAAAGTGAGGCATTGATGGCCTCGAGTCCTGTGAGTTGAGAAAGCAGGCTTTGATAAATCCAAAGTGTCTGCAATGTTCCTTGAGATCTTTCCGGCTGGTAAGGAGTATAAGCTGTCGTTAGCCCGCGGATATCACAAACGGGGCCCACGACATCAGTTACTTTATATTGAGGCAATCCATCACCTAGGAAAGAAAGCTTTACTTTATTCTTACGGGATAAATCATTTACATGGGCGATCAATTCCTCGTAACTCATGTGCTTACTCATAGGCACGGTAGTCATTTTCACATCTTGTTGAATGTGCCCGTAAAGATCATCCAGGGTTTTGAGTCCAAGTGTCTTAAGCATTTCCTGAATGTCTTTTTCATCAGCACCAATATAGAAAGGCTTTAGCTCACGCTTTAGTTTCTCGGGATGATAGTTAAGAGGAACATGTGAACTCTTCATGGTAATCCTTGGGAATATAACTTAATTTTGAGCATCTCCATCGTATTCAGTTAATGAAGATTTGTTAAGGATAATGAGGGTAAATGCGGATAGTCATATTGAAAAGCTTGGGTTAATATCTGCATCTATGACAGTCAAGTTTTTGAGAGAAGGGAAGTCCGTCATTCCAGAGGACTCTGGAAATATAATTAAATTTTGTTCACAGAGTGGGGTCGACTTAACCCTTGAATGGTTTGATGGCCAATACCTATTGCATTCAGACCTCGCCGGTGAACGTCCTATTGGTATCGAAATTGATCAGGAGCTTGAGCGACATATAATGTATTTCAAAAAAAGTTCGCTGCACCGGGAGTTATTGGCAAGGGCGATTGGAATTAAGGGCGGAGTGCGTCCGAAGGTTATGGATCTTACCGCCGGTCTATTGGGGGATAGTCTCTTATTCCTCAGCATGGGGTGTGAAGTCATCGCGATTGAGCGGCATCCTGTCATTGCTTTTTTAATTCGTTCAGCTCTGGTAAAGGCCAAACATCCCTATCTGCAAAAGTTTATTTTCAACGAAGGTGAAGCCTCTGAAATATTAAAATCAAGACCTGAGGTGGATGTCCTTTTCTTTGACCCTATGTTCGAAGATGCGAATCAGAAATCACTTCCACGCAAAGAGATGCGGATATTCCGTGGCTTGGTGGGAGAGGATCTCGATAGTAGAGAGGTTTTTAATTTTGCACATTCGCTTGAAGTCAGACGCCTGGTGGTGAAGCGACCAAGACTTTCAGTAACGGTCATTCCGGGAAATCCTCTTCAGTACATAGGGAAAGCGACTCGTTATGATGTGTATTTGGGTCAAAAGCATGGCCCTATTGAGTCAAATCTCCTAAAGTAGGCATTCAATTCCAGGGAGTCTGCATGAAAAAAAAATACAACCTTTACGGTATTGGTAATGCTTTGGTCGACATGGAGTTTGAAGTCCATGACGAATTTTTTACCAAGCACAAAATTGATAAGGGTCTCATGACCCTGGTGGATGAGGAGCGACAAAACTACTTGCTCTCTGCCTTGGGTGATGTCCCTTTGAAACAACAATGTGGGGGATCTGCGGCCAATACTGTGATAGCGAATTCTCAATTCGGCGGCAGGGGTTTTTATTCCTGTAAGGTGGCCCACGATCCTATAGGAAATTTTTATTTCCAGGACCTGCAGGATAATAAGGTTGATTCAAATCTACAGAATAGCAAGCGTGAGCATGGAATCACCGGCAAATGCCTGGTTCTGGTTACTCCTGACGCAGAAAGAACCATGAATACTTTTCTTGGAATCACTTCAACCATGAGTAAATTTGAAGTTGATGCAGTTGCAATTGCTGACTCTGAATATCTATATATGGAAGGTTATCTGGTGGCCTCGCCAACAGGTAAAGAAGCTGCCATCCTGGCACGTGAAATTGCGGAGAAGAATGGTGTTAAGACGGCCATAACTTTTTCAGATGTAAATATGGTTAAGTTTTTCAAGGCAGGCCTCGATGAAATGATAGGACCTAAGGGTGTTGACCTGCTTTTCTGTAATGCCTCTGAGGCCCTTTCGTTTACCGGCACATCTGATTTGATTGATGCTCGTGAAGCATTGAAGAAAGTTGCCAGGACTTTTGTCGTAACTCTGGGAGAAAATGGCGCCATGATTTTTGATGGCGAAACGTATATCGATATTGAGCCATATCCAGTCAAGGCGATTGATTCCAATGGTGCAGGGGATATGTGTGCGGGTGCATTCCTTTACGGGATTACCCATGGACATACTTATGCTTCTTCCGGGAAGCTTGCCTCAATGGCAGCAAGTAAAGTTGTTTCACAATTCGGCCCGCGCCTTCGTTGGCACGAAGCCCAGGAAATCAAGACGAAAGTTTTTGGGGGTTAAGATGAGCGAATATCTTTTAATTAAAAAAGTCTTTGAAGTTAAACCCGTTGACCAGACTATCACTGTAAAGGGATGGATCAAGTCACTTCGCCAGGCCAAGAAATTTTCTTTCATGGTCTTAAATGACGGAACAACCATCAAAGATTTGCAGATTATCGTTGATATGAGTCTTCCTAATTATGAAGAAGTGTCTAAGCTGACGATGGGGTCATCGGTTGAAATCCAGGGTCTTGTTGTTGCTTCCAACGGAAAGCAGCCAATTGAGATGCAGGCGAAATCTGTGCATATATATTGTGCGAACTCTGAGGACTATCCGCTTCAGAAGAAAGAAACGTCCCTTGAGTACTTAAGGGAAATTGCCCACCTTCGCTCACGTACCAATACATTTTCTGCTGTTTTCCGCTTGAGGCATGTACTTGCCCAGGCAACACATGAGTTTTTCAGCAATGACAGCTTTACCTATCTGCATACGCCTATCATCACTGCTTCCGATGCTGAAGGTGCAGGAGAGATGTTCAGGATATCGACTCTGCCGCTGGATAAACTTCCCAGGACAGATAAGGGACAGATTGATTTTAAGCAGGATTATTTCGGACGTGAGACTTTCCTTTCGGTTTCAGGCCAGCTTGAAGCAGAGACTTTTGCTGTAGGTGGTCTTGGTCGTGTCTATACCTTCGGTCCAACTTTCCGTTCAGAGAATTCAAATACGGCCCGACATCTTTCAGAGTTCTGGATGGTCGAGCCAGAGGCCTCGTTTTTTACATTAGAGGATAATGCAAAGCTTGCTACAAATTATGTGAAGCATCTTATCCGTCGCTCTCTGGATCAGTGTGGAGAGGAGCTGGAGTTTCTTTCAACCCGTTATGCTCCGGATAATTTAAAGACTCTTGAGCATGTGATGAATTCTCCGTTTGAAATGGTGACTTATACTAAGGCCATTGAGATTTTGACAGAGGTTTCGAAGACTCATAAGTTTGATTTCCCTGTAACCTGGGGGATGGATCTTCAGACAGAACATGAAAGATTTCTGGCCGAGCAATACTTTAAACGTCCGACAATTGTGACTGATTATCCCAAAGACATCAAGGCCTTCTATATGAAGCAGAATGATGATGGTAAAACTGTCCGTGCTATGGATGTTCTTGTTCCCGGTGTGGGTGAGCTTATTGGTGGATCCCAGCGTGAAGACAACCTCGAGAAGCTTGTGAAGCGTATGGAAGAGATGAAGATGGATACCAAGACTTACTGGTGGTACCTGGATCTCAGGAAATATGGGTCAGTTCCTCATGCAGGCTTCGGGCTTGGGTTTGAAAGGGCGGTTATGTATATTTCTGGTATGACTAATATCAGGGATGTGATTCCGTTTCCTCGGACGCCTAAGAATGCTGAATTTTAATTTTTGATTAAGGCTTCTTTGAGGTTCTTTGAAAAGCGAAGGGCCTCAAGGGAACCAAGATGGTCACCGTCAAAGGTCGTATAAGTTCCTGGTATATTCAGGAATATGGCACCAGCACCTTGTAATCTCCTGACCAAGGTGTTTTTAATCTCTTCAGTTAAGATCTTTTTTTCTTCTTCACAAACCGGCCCATAAAAACAGCTCCAGAAGAAATAGGTCTTAATTCCTTTTGCAGTCCATTTTTGTACCTGTGCCACAACACTGTTTACTATGTCCTGATCAATCTGAAATTTGGAAGTCATTTCACTGTAATGCTGGGTCATGTGGCTTAAATCTTCCATAACAGGTCCCAGGCCTTCGTGAACAGCTCAACTGGTGCAGTTGAATATTTTGAACTCCAGCCTCCTTACAGCGTCATACTTCCCTTTGGTGAATGGGACCTCTATCTCGTAGGATATGAAGGAGCTTCTCAATGGGAAGGACCACATCAATGCGGTGGCATTGAGGATTTTAAGTTTGGCGTGAATGAAGAGAAAGTTAGTATTACAGTTAATACGGCCAACTGTGCCGTTGAACCATACCTAACAATTAAGGGCATGAAGGCCGCTAATATGTGGGATGTGGCAGTTTGGGATACATCTAATTGGGAGTAATAATGAAAAAGTTTATCGCAAAAATTTCATCTTGAATGCGCTTCGTTCAGGGTGTGGCCATAGGGTTAGGTGCAAGTTCCCTTCTGGCCTACGCTGTTACGATCAACAGTTTTACTTCTGGAACTCCCATTTCATCCACTGACGTAAATACAAACTTCACTAATTTGAAGAATTCTGTTGAGGCCCTGGAATCTAAGTCATCAAAATTTGTCGTAATTCTTCCCTCAAATTTGGTATTAACTTGTGCTTCGAGTCCTGCATTTAATACAGATTATGTTAATCCAACTTTTAATATTGAAGGTGGAGGGACAAGCAATCTCTATACAGTACCCCATACCGGTTGGTACGAAATCTATGCAGACCATGCACCCTTTTCAAATGCAATGGCGCTGGCAAGGCTTGAAATTGTAAGTGGGGCAAATGAAAATCTTCCGCACCTTAACGGATTAAGAAGAAGATACACTGCAGGCCAACAGTTAAAGGTCTGGTATGCCTGTGTGAACTCAAAAGGTAAAAATCCAAATAGCACTATTGATAGTACTAAGTCCTATGTGATGATCAGAAGACTCTAGAAGCATGGCATTTATTTAATCAGCTTCTCTGAGGCATCAAGCACTGCTGACAGTATCTTGTCCATATAACCATAGTTCAACCGTTCATCCATCACGTCGCAACGGGCGTGGTAACAAGGATCAGCGTCGCCTCCGAAGAAATTCTCAGAGATAACTACGGCCGGGATGTTCCTGCGCCAGAACGAGGCGTGATCCGAGCGATCAGTGCACGTCTTAACGACATTGAGGGCGAGACCCATGCTTGAAACTGAAGCGTTAATGGCCTTAGAAAGAAAAAGAGATTCTTTTCTACCGCAATCGATCAGGTGAAAAGCACCATCATCACGGGAGTTAACTCCCATCATTTCGAAGTTAATGTTACCAATGATTTTTTCTTTATCAAGCAAAGTGGCAACGTAGGCATCAGAGCCCTTGAGACCAACTTCCTCACGGTCAAAGCCCAGGATGCGGATAGTGGCGCCATACTGAGATTTGGCGAGCTCGCGGGCAACGGTCAGAAGGCCGATGGTGCCTGTACCATTATCGTTGGCACCTTTGTTTCCGACAGAGTCTATATGTGAGGAAAGGATAAGCACACTGCCAGGATTGGTGGTGCCAGGTTTCTCAGCAATGAAGTTAGTTCCTTTGCCGAAAGGGTGTTGGGCAACTGTGAAGCCGAGTTTTGTGTATTCCTCGGCCAGAAAGGCGCGTGCCCAATCAAGGCGCTTCTGTGACTTGCGTTCTGTGATTTCGACTTGCTCGCCTTTGAATGTAAAAGGCTTCTCGCCAGTCAGGACTTCAAGCTTTTCCTTGAAAAACTTCATATCAAGGCGTGAGCTTTGCACGCGCTTGATATTGGTCCTGGACTTCATCCCCATAGGTGCGAGAGGAATTGTATACTCCACTGAAAGATAGGCCATGTAATCTTCACGCCAGTCATGGTCCTCATGGGCCATGGCACTGACAGAAAGTAGGACTAATCCTGAGAGGAGTGTGGCCTTCATTTTTCATATGCCTGTTTAAGTTCGTTGAAAATTCTTTCAGTCATGTTACCGGCACGTGAACACATAAGATCTGTGATATCGAGCTGGTAGTTTACGTAAGCGTTAAGGCCTGTATCGTAAAACTCATGGTAGCAGTCCGGAAGTCCGAGAACATGGCCAAATTCATGGCGGATAGTCCACTGGGACTCATATTCTTCGATGGGCTGGTTTGAATCCATGACGATTTCGTTTCCGCCTAGGCCGTTCACGTGAGGAACAACACCAGCTTCAAATTTAAGCAGGGGACCATTTGAAAATGAACCGAAGTTCATCTTAAGTTCCCAGCCATTCCAACGGAACTCATCTTCAATATTAACCTGAAGGTAAGGAACGAATTTAGCGATGCTTGGAGTGTTGAAAGGAACAGTTGCAACATTTCCTTCCCAAGTCAGGTCAGACCTTACTGCATTTGATGGGATAACAAAGAAGTCATTCCAGATACGCTGAGAATTCTGGATGTACTTATTATAATAAGCAGCTACTGAGTTATTGCTGAAAGCTGTTTCAAGATTGCTGGCACACTTGGCAACTGTGGTTCCATTGGCGTTAAAACATAATTTTGTCAGGGCTTCCTTGATAGCTGAGACTTTCTCAGCAGGGATTTGATTTACATCTTCAAGCTCTGTGGCCGTAATCTTATTGCTTGTGAGGTAATGGTAACCACGAACATCAGTCTTGGCGCGGGCAACGTAATGTGAACGCCACTGGTCCAGCGACTTGTAACGGGCAGCACTTTGGTATTGACGGTCAAGTAAGCGACCGGCCGTAATGAAGATGGCATCATCAACAGGAATTGTAGAAGGGAGTTCAGTGGTTGCCAGGATAACCGCTTTCATCTCTTCAGGCATTGTTGCAAAGGCTTCCGCAACTTTTTGCTGAATGATTGAAGGTGAATAAGAATTTGGCTTATCGATAGGAATACCAATTCGTGTAGTAGGAGAAGTTAAGCGGATAGCGTTCTCAGGAGATCGTTCCAGATTTACTTTCGCAATCCATGCACTCAGGCGTGTGCCGAGTTTTATCGTTGAAGTAATGGCCGGATCGTCGACCTGGATGCCGTTGGTGTTTTTTGACGATTTTTTGAGCTTAGTAAGATGAAGAGCATACTCTTCTGAGGTCATTTCAAGGTCAAGATGAGGAGGGGCCAGAGGCACATGTGCCAAGGCAGAACCGGAAATTACTAAGGCAAAAACAAAGCTATGACATCTCATGGGGACCCTTTTTTTTTATGATACAACTCAGGGGGGTAATCTAAGTTAATACTATGTGTAATGTGAAGAATATTCATAGGGTGTAAGACAGTGTAAGCCCCCGTTTATAATAAGGTCCCAATTTGACCCCGCAAAGCTTAAGACGCGCTTAGGTTTGACATCTTTTTCTCGATCCTTATTATGGGGAAATGAAAAAAATATTTATACTTATGCTGGCCTTTGGCCTTTTTGATGTGTCTGCGTCCCAGGACCCATTCGTCATGGATACTTACCTCACACTCGTGAATAATCACCGGGCCAAGCTCGGGATGAGGCCGGTAGAGCCTTCTCCACATATTGAAAAGGTTGCCGTTGATCACAGCCGCCAAATGGCCCGAGGCCGCCAATTTTTCGGCCATACTGGCTGGAAACAGCGTTGTGGGGAAATCAAAGAGAAAATGGGTCACGGAAACTTGTGTGGCGAAATCATAGCTCGCGGTCAGAAAAATGCTCATGCTGTATTCAGGGCATGGTTAAATTCACCTCCTCATCGCCAGGTTATTGAAGGGCGCAGATATACTCATACAGGGCTTGGTTATTACAAAGATCTTAAGGGGACTATCAACTGGACCCAGTTGTTCCTTGAATTAAGGTAAGATCGTTACAAATCATTTCATTATTTAAATTGTGCATGGCTTCGCCGGCGGGATAGTTCACTTCATCTGGATGAAGTGAGTTTGTGCAAAGTTCATCGGGAAGATTACTTTTGCTGGTGGAGGTGGATTGTGCATGGCTTCGCCGGCGGGATAGTTTCACTTCATTTGGATGAAGTAGGTTTTGTGCAAACTTCTTCGGGAACAATGGCTTCGCCGACGGGAAAGTTTCACTTCATCTGGATGAAGTGGGATGTGCAAACTTCGTTAGAAAGGTTTTATGCATGGCTTCGCCGGCAGGATAGTTTACTTCATCTGGATGAAGTGGGCTTATGCAAGCTATGTTGGGAAGATTACTTTCGCTGGTGGAATTAATTTGCTTGGATGCTGATGGTAGATGTTCCGTCTTGCTTTTTGGAAAGCAGGAGGTTTACTGGGATGGCGTCGGTAAGAGTTTTGATGTGGGAGATAATTCCTACCATGAGGCCTCTGTTTTGGATTTGGTTTAGCATATCCAGGACGTCTTCTAAGGATTCCTGATCTAAAGTTCCAAAGCCTTCATCGATAAACAATGAATCGATTTCTGCCTGTCCGCGGGTCATTTCGGCCAGGGCGAGGGCCATGGCAAGTGAAACCATGAATGTTTCTCCGCCTGATAAAGTGGAAACTTTTCGTTTTCCGCCTTCACGGAATTTGTCCAGGATGTAGAATTCAGGGGTGTCACGCTTTCCGCGGGATTGATGAAGAATTTCATAGCGACCCTGGCAGAGCTTAAGTAATTCTTCATTGGTTTGAATAATGAGGTTTTCTTCGACCAGTGACAGGACAAATGACCTTAGTTCATCCTTGCCCAGGACCTCGAAAAGCCTTTGTAAGCGATTTAACTTCAATTGAATATCACTTCTGGTCATCTCAAAGACCAGGATTTTGTCCTGGCGTTTTTCCCAGTCCTGAAGCCTCTGATTAACACTGGCATGTGTCTCGCGGAGCTTGTTTGTTTCTTCTTTCAGGGTCTCTTTTTCCTGAGTAAGCAGGTCCTTGATGGGAGTAAATAGTTCGGATGGACTTGTGAAGTCGAGGTCAAGAGTCTTAAGTCTTAAAGTCAGCCCACTTAATTCGATTTTGATCTCAGGCATGGCAACTGATGATGCTTCACGGATTGAGTGCAGCTCTTTCACAAAAAGCATGTCATATTCTTTGAGCTGTTCATCAAGGCCGTAGAGCTTGCTTTGATATTCTTTCAGGGTCAGTTCATGTTGCTTTAAATCCTTGTCCGATTTAACTGCTTTCTCATGTAGTTCTTTTACTTCACGATTAGAAGTCTCAATAAGTTCATGGGCACTTTTTCCGGCCAGTTCTGTTGTTAGCCTGGCCTGGTAGGTATCCATCTTATTTATCAATAAGGAAAGGTCCTGCATGGCCTCTGTGTGTTCCTGGGTACGCGTAGTTTGGTCCTTATGCATGAAAGACCGCTCCTGCTTGAGCTTGTCACCTATGGCCTCGCTGGCAATGAATTGGGTGAGCAAGCGGAAGTTGTCGCGAAGACTATCCATGATAGTTTGCGTGGGAGGATAGGTTAAGAGTTGATCCGTTTGGGCCACCTTTTCCTCTAGTGTATTTTCAAGGAGTGACAACTTATCTACAATTTCCTGCCTTATTAGTTTTGACCTTGCATATTGATCACGGGCACGGGCGAGGTCAGTATTAAGCCTCAACTCTTCATTCTTGAGGTTCTCATAGTCCCATATGTTTTTATGGAGTCGCTTAATCTTTTCTTCAAGCTCAATGAGCGATGGTAAAGGCCCTTTCAAGCTTATTTCTATCAAGGTCAGTTCTTTAGTCTTAAGTCTTATGGCCTCTTCGAGGTTTTGTTTCTGGGCCTGAGCTATTTTATTTTCTTCCTGGATCTGAATGATGAGGCGGGAGATTTCATAAGAGCGTGCCTTGACCCTGACAATGTCTGCCTTACTTATATTTCCTAAAAGCTGGTCCCACTTTTCAGTGGGAATGACACTTGTACAAACAGGGCAGGTTTCAACCTTTGCATCTGTTACATGGGTCAGACAAATTTCAATGGCAGAAGTCAGCTCTTGTAACTTGATGGTGGTATCCAGTGACGTGAATTCCTGTTCATAAATCACAAGTGATGACAGAGATGTATTCAGCTTTTCATCAATGAAAGCTAATTCTTTTTTATGCTGGGCAAGTTGCTTCTTAAGCTCCTGGTCAAGTAATTCTGACTTTTGCCTGAGCTCTGTGCTTTTTGCCAGTTCACTTTTCTTTGATTCAGCTAGTGCCAGGCCTTCTTTCAGATCCAGCGGGAATTCTTTGAGCTTAATTCCCACCGAAGTAAATTGCTGGTTAACTTCCTTGCCCAGAAGTTCAAGCTCTGCCAGTTTATCTTCAATGTTTTTCTGTTCTTTTTTATGATTAAGACTCTCAGTGAATAAATCAAGGATCACCTCAATCTTTTCCCTGTTGGCCTTCAGGTCCTGAACCGGAAACTTAAGGCCCTGGCCCAAGGAAGTGTGTGTGTCTTCCCATTTTATGATTCGGGAATTATTCTCGCTAAGTCCTTTCTCGAGAGTGTTAAGTTGGCGTTTAAGAATTTCAATTTTCTTTTCAGAGGAGACCTTTAATTCTACACAATGCTTGAGGGCCTCTTCAGTTTTTAGCAATTCCTGGAGTCTTGGGAATTCTTTTTCATGCTTTTTCTTTGAGCTAAGGTAGCGTTCATGGATGGTTTCATGTGACTTTAAAACTTCATTGAAACTTGTGGTTGCTGATTTTAAGTCACTGCGTATGGCATCGGACTTCTTTTTGTTCTCATGATACTTGGTGTGATGACTGGCAAGGCTTACAAAAGATGACTCGAGCCCTTCGATTGTCTTTGACCAGCTTTCAAATAGACTGAGTTCATGCTTTAAGCGTTCTTTTTCCTGGATGAGGTTTTCCCCATTTAAGGGTTCGCCCTTGAGTTCACCCAGTTTGATATCAAGATCGCTTTTTTCACGATCAAGAGTATCAAGTTGGCCACGAAGTTCCTTGCCTAAATTATCCAGAAGCTCACCTGGATAAAGTTTCTCAAGGATGTCTTTTCTCTCAGTAAATGAACTTGAGAGAAAACGGGCAAACTCGCCCTGGTTTAAGATGATACACTTACAAAACTGGTCAAAGTCCAGGTTAAGCAGGCGATCTACCGAATCAATTGGTTCTTGGCGGTTTGATTCAAAATCATTCCCGTCAATAGGGAAGACTTGTCTCTGGATGAGTGGCTGCTTAAGCAATTCTCCGCTTTGCTTGCGGACTTTAGCCTTCCAGTCGGCCAGGTATGATTTTCCTGAAACCTGGAAGATAAGCTGGATTTCGCCATCCTTTTCCCCAAGAGTCACGACATCAACCTGTGTCACATTTTTCTTATAAATTTGTCCGTAAAGAGCGAGACCGATAGCGTTCAGCACACTGGACTTACCAGCACCTGTTTCGCCCGTTATGGCAAAGAGCGGACTATGAGACTGGATAGTCTCAAAATTAACTGTATGCTCACCCTTAAGGCTCGCGATATTTTTAATCCGGAGTCGGACCAGGCGCATTTTTTACCTTATCAAGCAGTGTCGTAAAATCTGACATGAGATCTTCCGGCACCTGGGGTTCATTGGGGTACTTAAGCGCATAGAACTCTGTAAAGAGCTCCACTGTGCTAAGTTCAAAAAGCCTTGAGCTGTTACGCTCAGTCTCTGCTTCGCCAATGTAAGTTGGCATGAAGGAAAGAAGTTCCATTTCTTTCTTTTCCAGAGATTGCTTAATTTCCTCAATGAGTCCCATACGTGGAGCTGATAGAGTAAGCTGAATTTCGACCATCGGGGTGAGTGATGACGTTGTAGGCAGGGCCTCAATTTTTTCTTTCCAGTTAGTTTCATTAACCTTCAATTGAATGAGAGGTCGGGCCAGGGGAATAGGTAAAGTTTGAGAAGTGATTTTTGAATCTGTTTGATCAATCAAAATGACTGACTTCCCCAAAGTCTCATTGAAACGAAGGGGAATAGGGGAGCCAGAGTAAAAAGATTTCGGTCCGATTTTTTGAGGCTTATGGATGTGCCCCAATGCCACGTAATCGAAGTCATTCAAGATTTCTGTTGGGATAGAGTCCACTCCACTTAAGGAAATCACATGCTCTGAACCTGCCGCTTCATACATTCCGGCCAGGTGATGGAGCATAAGAAGTTGGGGAGCAGTTCTTTTTTTTGTCAGATATTTTTTGAGGGCCCTGATCGCATCATCTTCTCCATCACGCAAGAGTTCGTGAGAACGGAAAAATGGGATGGCACATAAATCAAGTGCCTCCTTACCTTTCACGACCTGGGTCCAATGGTCTGAAGGTATTGGTGAGAGCTTGCCCCAAACCTTCACCCGATGATGAGTAAGAAGTTTTGATGGTGCCTCAAGCAAGAGGCCAGAATCATGGTTTCCGGCAATGATGTATGTATCGGTAGTCGTTTCGGAAGAAACCCTGTGCAGGAAATCATAAAAAAGCTCGAGGCTTTGATGTGGGGGAGTTGGCGTATCAAAAACATCGCCAGCAATGAGCAGGATATCTACTTTCTGTTCAATCAAGGTGGCCAGGAGCCAATTGAGAAATTGCTCGTGCTCAGCACTACGATCCAGCTTAAAAAGCCGCTTACCTAAGTGCCAGTCTGAAGTATGCAGAATTTTCATTTCTACTACCTGTTAGGCGGACGATTGCGGTTTTGATTATTGTTCTGGTTTTGATTTGGATTAGCTGGTCTCGTATCGCGTGGACGTTCGTCCCGAGGACCATCCTGACGAGGACGTTCGTCTCGAGAACCTTCCGGACGCGGACCACGATTATTATTTTGCTGAGGTCGACGATCATTATTATTGTTTCGGCTCGGTCCCTGACCCTGACCCTGCTGGGGTGGACGGTTCTGGCCCTGAGGCCGATCGTCCCGAGGACCATCCTGACGAGGACCACGATTATTATTGTTATTACTTCGCGGCTGGTTTCCACCCTGTGGTCGTCCTCCACGATTATCCGGACGTGACTGTTGATTCTGATTAGCTCTTACCGGCTCTTCATCATCATAATCATCGTCATCCGGCATTTCATCTTCAGAAGTCGGTGTATAACGAATTTCATCTTCTTCTTCAGGTTTTACTACACGCTTGGATTTGACTGAATCTGGTTCTTCAAGTTCAGGGTATGAAATGCCGAGGGACTTCTCACCAAAGAGATCTTCAAAAATATAGTCTGCGTAAAGCTTGCTTTGTGCTTTATCAACAATCACTTGTTCTTCAAAGGCACGTGCCTTATCGGCAGCAACTTCATCCATTCCGATAACTTTATTTGTTTCATCAGTTACGAATTCAAATTCTGTAGGGAACTTTGCTTCTTCACGATTCAGGGAATCTTTATAAAACTCAACCACAAATCGCTTCTTAACACCCTTGTTGGTGAGGATATCAAACTGCTCACTCAATAAATGAATGCGCAGGACTTTGCCGATTTCGCCACTATGAGTACTTATGATGTCATTTTCTTTAGGGAGTTTTGCACGTTTTTCACGATACACATCATCTTCATATTGAAGACAACACTTAAGCTGCCCACAAACACCATTGAGCTTTGAGAAGTTAAGTGTGAGATCCTGGTTCTTGGCCATTTTGATGCCCACATTTCCATACTTGGTCAGGAATGATGAGCAGCAGAGTTCACGGCCACATGGTCCGATACCACCAACAGAAGCTGAACGGTCACGAACAGAAATCTGGCGCAACTCAATACGTGTCTTAAGTTTTCCTACCAGATCACGGACGAGGTCACGGAAATCTACACGTGAAGGTGCTATGAAATAAAAGACAGCTTTTTTTCCAAAGGAAGTGAATTCCACATGGGTCAGGTGCATGTCGAGCTTGTGTTGTTCGATCAGATCATTACAGATGTTCTCTGCATCTTTTTGTTTTCTATAAGCTTCGCGGTCGCTAATGATGTCTTCTTCATTGGCCACTTTTGAAATGCTTCGGATAGGGAGCATGCTCTTGTTAAAGGGCACATCGTAAGGAAAGGAGTTAACATATCCTACCGCCATTCCGCGGTCCGACATTGCCACAACTTTCTGACCGTATTCGATCAGTCGTTTACCAATTAAAAAAGAAAATGAGCGGGAGTTGCCAGGAAAACGAACGCGAACAAAGCGAAGGATCTGGCCTTCTTTGAATCGGGAGTCTCTTTCTTTCTCTTCCGACGATTGCTCTTCTTCAGCATTTTCTGAGGATTCCTCAGATATTATAAGATCCGTAGGGTGGGATTCTTCCCCCTCTACATGGGTATGTGTGGTCATGCCCCTATCTTTCAAGTATTTGTGAGGTATGTCAACGACTTAGGCGAGGTAAAACATACTGATGTAGATAGGAATAAAAAAGTGTCCATTTTGTTGCAGCTGGTTGATGAAAAACATCCATTTCCTGATATTTCTGTAACCAATCCTTGAGCGCATTTTTGGCCATGGATTCATCTGTTTGCTCGGCTTCCCATTTTATAAGTTCTTTAATCCAGAATGAAAGATCCGGCTCGGCCCTTAAATTGGCCTCAAGAAATTGCGCGAGGCTAAGTCCTTTTAGTCCATCCAAAAATTCCGGCCATGCTTCATCCTGGTTTTCACTATTTTTGACTTGGAGCCGCAAATGGATGGCCCTGGAATGAATGGTATCTAGCAACTTCTGTCTTCTAGGATTGAGCAAAAAGATTGTGGCTTCGCCTTGTGGTTCTTCCAGCAGCTTCAACCACTTGTTGGCCACCAATGCATTGACACGATGAGCCTCAGTGATCACAGCAAATTTGCGCTTACTTTGAACGGGTTTGAATTCAAAAAATCTATTAAGTGTTTCTGATTCAGCTACTGAAAAGAAAGTGTCATCAGGATCTTCGGTAGTGGTTAAGTTACCCATTAAAAAAACATCCGGATGATCCATCAAATGAACCATGGACTGCTTATGTCCCTCTACTTTTTGATAGTAATCACGGATGAAGTGATGAACAAATTTCTGGAGGGCCTCGTCATTACCGGTTTCAGAACCACTTGCTTCCACTAAATAAAAATGGCCAAGCTCGTGATCTGCTGCCTTCTTCATGAGAATGTCATCCAGCTTCACGGAAGAATCCTTTGCAAGTCGGAGAGGATCATTTTTGTGACCTCGGCCTCTGATGCTTCCGCATTTAGTGTGCAGACGCGATCAGGAAAAGTTTTTGCAACTTCACGGTAACCATCAATAAGATTCATATGAAATTCGGCTTCCTGGGATTCAAAATAATCCTTGGATTGGCCGCGTTTTTTTTGTCTGTCCAGCGATGTTTCAAGACTGATATCGAGGAAGTAAGTCCTATGGGGAACCAGGCAAAGTGGATGGTGCTGATGCAAGGAAAGAACGGTTTCAAATCCGAGCCTGCGGGCCTTGCCCTGATAGGCCAGAGTGCTATCCATATATCGGTCGAGGATGACTACTGACTTTGGTTTTTCGAGTAAGAAAGGAAGTATTTTTTCTTGCAAAAGTTGGGCACGGGAGGCCAGAAAAAGATGACATTCCGCCAGGGGATTCAAAGGTACAGCACTCGTGAGCACTGCATCCCTGAGCTTTTCTCCAAAGGCAGTTCCTCCCGGTTCTCTTAAGACAAGACAACGCATGCCTTTCGCTTCAAGAAAAGTCTGGATGGCCTTTAATTGGGTGGTCTTGCCGGAACCCTCTATCCCTTCCAGGGAAAGGAAAAGGCTTTCAGGTGTCATAGGAGGTTGGAAAACAGTACGGTTCATGGCCTGAAGTATATAATGGGAAAAGTTGATGTGTACAGATTGCTGTTAGAAGTCTGAGACTTCTTCGACTGGCTGAGGATTACCCATGGCAGAATCAAGAGTTTGCGGCTCATCCGGAGTGCCTACAAGTGAATGCTCGATACTTGCAGGTTCACGTTCATGTTCTTGAGGCTGTTCGTGATTTTCCTGAGGGAAATCATTTTGATGAGTTACTATCTGAGTTGGATATTGTGATTCATGGGCATACTGGTTTGGCTGAGGAGGAGTGAAGGGCCTGCCTGGGTGATTTCCAGGTCCATCAGGCATGATCCTGGGTCGGCCCGCAGGTCCACCTGGAACATGAGCATAATTAATTTTCTGGGATTCTGTATTATTCTTTTCAACTTTGGCCATTTTTTTGCTACCCGCAGAACTGGTAACGATGACACGAACTCCAGCTACTAACATAAACATGACCGCTACAGCTACCGGGATCTGCCATTTCAAGTTTGAGCTTATCATTGTATCTTCTGCCGGACGAAGAGGAACATCCTCTGCCTTGAAAGCAAGAACCTTGCCTATGACTTCTGATGAATGGGCCAACTCGGCCAGCTCTTCACTAGTCCTTATGAGACCGGATTGGGATTCTATTTTCTCTATGAGTTCCAGTCGCGCCTTCTGGAAGTTAGATTCCAGCGGAGAAAAGGGAAGCTCGGAAGAAGAATGAAAACGACGATCAAAGCCTTCAACCTGATAAAGCTTAACCCATGTATGTCCATCATCAGTTGAGATCAGTTCAGTTAATCCAATTGATCCCAGTTCGATGCGTTTATCCATATCATGCTGGTTAAAAGGTCCTGCTTTTTGTCCATGATCGAGTACCCAGTAAGGACCTTCCTTAGGAGGCTGATCTTTCATGACCTGAGGACCACGACGTTGGAAGATTGGGTAGCTGAAGAAGGGCTGCCAGTCCCGGCCTTCCTGTAAGCAAGCGAAGGCATCTTCAAAGACATCCTGGTTTTCTCCAGCGTAATGCTTTAAGGATTCGCTTTCAAAGGGGCCAAAGACCTCTTCGCCAATTTTAACGTTCCACAGGTCATGGGCACTTAGGCCCAATTTCTCTATGGTTTCATCGCAGGTAGGTTTTAAGTCTAGTACTGACATGAATCATATTTCGGCTTAAAAACCAAAAAGCTTGAGTTTTTTGACTATTGGAGGTCTAAGTAGCATACTGGGCCGTCTAACCCGAGGTAGTTACGTGGATATGCTTGAACGCACAAATCAGATTAAAGACCGTTTCCTGAAGTTCTCAGACTGGGAAGACCGTTACAAGGAGCTCATCCATTTGGGCCGAACCCTTGATGCCTATCCGGAAGATAAGCGTGAGGAAAAATACAAAGTGAAGGGATGTCAGTCCCAGGTCTGGCTTTATCCGGAATTTAAGGACGGAAGAGTATACTTTCATGGTGATTCCGATGCCATGCTGGTGAAAGGCATTGTGGGACTCCTGGTAAATGTTTATAGCGACGCCACTCCCGATGAAATATTAAATACCAAACCGGAGTTTTTGAAAGAAGTCGGAATTACTGAACATCTTTCTATGAACAGGTCCAGTGGACTGGCCTCAATGATGAAACAGATTCAAATGTATGCATTGGTTTATAAGTCCATGCAGAAGGTGCAATAGTGATTACCAATCGCCCTCGCAGAAACAGGCAGAACGAAGTGATCAGATCCATGGTGAGGGAATCCTATCTTTCGCCTCAGCATCTTATTGCCCCACTTTTTGTGGTGGATGGGAGAGACCAGAAAATTCAGATTAAATCCATGCCCGGGCAGGCCCGTCTCTCTATTGATAACCTCCTGATCGAAGTCAAAGAGCTTCACTCACTTGGTGTAAAGTGTGTGGCCTTGTTTCCGGCCATTGAGGACAAGCATAAAAATGATCGTGCCACTGAATCTTATAATCCTGACGGACTCAATGCACGTGCTATTCGCGCGGTGAAGGAGGCCCTGCCTGATATGATGGTCATGGGAGACATTGCCCTGGATCCTTATTCTTCAGATGGTCATGACGGCTTGGTGGATCCTAAGACTGGTGAAATTTTAAATGATGAGACACTTGAAGTGCTGGCAAAGCAGGCCATTTGCGAGGCACGTGCTGGTGTGGATATTATTGGTCCTTCTGATATGATGGATGGACGTGTTGGCTTTTTAAGAAGGGCCCTTGATGGGGAAGGTTTTAAGAATACATCGATTATGAGTTATACAGCAAAGTACGCTTCCGGTTATTATGGACCGTTTCGTGAGGCACTTGATTCAGCTCCTAAGAAGGGTGATAAGAAATCTTATCAAATGGATCCGGCCAATGGCACCGAGGCCTTGCGTGAAGCTTCCCTGGATGAAGCTGAAGGTGCAGATATCCTGATGGTGAAGCCGGGGCTGCCATATCTTGATATCATTTATCGCTTGAAAGAATTCTCGACACTTCCGATTGCTGCTTACAATGTGAGTGGTGAATATGCCATGGTCAAGGCCGCGGCCCAGAATGGGTGGATAGATAATGATAAGGTCATTCTTGAGACGCTGACTTGTTTCAGAAGGGCAGGGGCAGATATTATTCTGACTTATTTCGCTAAGGAAGCGGCAAGGTTGCTTAACAAATGATATTTAAAATACTTTTGAGTGTTAGTCTGGTGGTTAACGGGATACTGGCTTTTTATATCATAAGACAGGATACGAAGCCCCCACTTGAACGAATAGTCATTGAGACTCACGGTGATACGATTGTTAAAAACAAGGAAAATAAAGTTGTAGAGAAATGTCCTCCTCCCGTGAAGGATCCGGAGAGTGAGGATTACGCGCAGGAATTTGAGCGCCTGAATAATGAGCGTCTTGAGTTTTTCACTGATGAACTTGGTTTTACCCCTGAACAAGTGGCCCGGTATCAAAGCATCCGAAAAAGATACTGGGATGAGATCAATAAAAGTGAAGATTTAGATAATCCTTTTGTAAAACCTACTCCGGCCGACATGAAAAGATTAGACCAAAATCAAGAAAGAATGTTGGCCGATCTTCAAAAGCTCTTTGGGAAGTCAGGATGGGACAGATACGAAAAGTTCAGGGAAGAGGCCAACAAGCGGTCCTGGAATAGGCACGAGAGGGAAAATGCACCTTTCTTAAACATGGATATCTAGTCTATAATTATTCCATGCATATTCTCCTAGTCCGCTTCTCCAGTATGGGAGACGTGGTGCTTCAGACAGCAACCGTTAACTGGCTCCGCTCCCTTTTTGGCAAGGAGCTGCGGCTAACTTTCATTACCTCCCAGGAATTTGTATCGCTCGTTGATTCTCATCCGGGAATTAATCACGTTATTGGTTTTAATCGTCGCAGTGGTGAGAAATGGAAAGACCTGATCGCGAAGATTGATGAGCAGGATGAAAAGTTTCCCATTGATCTGATCCTGGATCTGCATGCGACTCTCCGGTCAATGCGCTTAAAGCTCTCGTTCTGGACTATTCCGGCACTGACAGTTGATAAACGGCGCTGGGAGAGATTTTTCCTTACCAAGATTAAAAGTATTACGTTTCGAAAGCTCATCAATGAAAAAGTATTCGGGCTTGAGCCGCAAGTTGAGCGCATCATCAAGGACCTTGATTCTGTTTTTGGTGGGACCATGGGAAAGTGGAAGGCCCAGGAATACAGAAAGGGGCCCCATGGTGAGATGACTTCGCTGGCACCGTTGCCTTTGTATCCCTTGCCGTCGCCTTATATTGTCATTGCTCCGTCGGCCTCCTTTCTTTATAAACGCTGGCCCATTGGTTCTTTTGTTGAGCTGACGAAAGTCTTGCTTGAGAAAACCTCCCTTCACCTGATAGTGCTGGCAGGCCCTGATGATAAATTTTGTGAAGCTTTTAATGAGATCTCCTCGGAGCGCCTGCATAACCTGCAGGGTAAGACCTCACTGGCGGATTCGATGAGTGTCCTGTCGAAGTCTGTTCTTTGCATTGGTAATGATTCCGGCATGAATCACATCACTGAAGCCTACGGAATTCCTTGTGTTACGCTTTTTGGGCCTACTGATCCGCGCTTTGGCTTTGCCCCTCATGGAAATAAATCTGTTTTCATTTCCAAGGACCTTTGGTGCAAGCCTTGCTCTACTACCGGAAAGAGTCCTTGTTATCGTGACCGGCATTACTGTATGGAAATGATAACAGTGAGTGAAGTGGCAGATGCATCTCTGAAAATTCTGGAGAGTAAATGAAACTCCTCCTGTGGATGGCCTATTATCCGCTCTTTAAGATTGTAAGTATGTTTGTGTTCTGGATTCCTGCTTATCAAGAGCGAAGTAGATTTGAAAAGCAAAATTGCCTTGAACCGTTATGTGAATCCTTTAAGCTGACTGGACTTACGGCCGACCTCTGCTTTGAGTTTTCCAGTGAAGGCGAGTATCAGCAAGTCGCGAGCTTGATAGATGATGCCCTGAAAGCAGGCAAGAGGATTGAACTTGTATTCTTCTCACCCAGTGTGGAGAAAGCGATAGTCAACCTGGCCCGGAATCATCAATCACAAATCCGTTATCTCCGTTATCCGCTGATACGTTTTTCGCCTTTTGGAAATGGGCGTTGCTTTAGTTCATGGATAACTTCGAAGAAACTTATCATGGTTCGTTATGATTTATTTCCTGAATTCCTGTCATGGGCGGGAGAAGCGGACAATGAACTCGTCATGCTTTGGATGAGCTTTAAAAAAGAACGGGTTAAGCAAAAGAATATCTCATGGATGAAAAAAAAGTTTTTGAGCAGGTCCAGCAAGATTGTCTATGCTTCTCTACCTGACCAGGAGTTGGGAATGCAGCTTGGGTTTCCTGGTTCATGCTATGACTTCCGGATGGAGCAGATCAAAAGAAGAGTTGCCCTTAAGGAATCAAAGTTTGCTTCGATGTTTGTCCAATACCAGGAACTTAAGGCCAACTGGGAAAGTATTCCTCCGCACAAACGCCTCATTATTGGAAATGTATGGCCTAGTGATCTTTTTTTATTTGAGCTTCTCCCTAAGGATGTATTTGTCCTGGTTGTACCCCATAAATTAACTCCTGAAATCCTTAAGGCCATGCATGAGGGACTTACGCGCACAGGACGCTCTGTGATTGAAATAAGTGATGGTTCGACGGTCAAGAGCGGTGATACATTTATTCTGAATAAGAAGGGTGTGCTTTGTGAGCTTTACGCCGACTTTGGTCTTGCCTATGTTGGTGGTGGTTTTGAAGCAGGAGTCCACTCCATACTTGAGCCCCTGGTTGCCGGAAGTGAAACCATCGCTTGTGGTGAGGCCCATCACCGTTCTACTGAGTATGATGTGGCCAGAGGTTTCGGGCGCATGACAGAAGTAAAAACACCCCAGGCTTTTTTAGAGTGGTTAACTAAGGATCATATTGTCCCGGGAGAAAAGTCCCTGTCCTTGGTTTTTGAAAAGTATGAGAAATACAGGAAGGATGTGATTTCATGTTAAAGAACCGTTATCAGGAAATCCTGGTTGGATTAAACTTGATGTCCCTTGTGAGGGGTCTTATATCTCGCAGAAAAAACAGATCAACCTTGCTCATTCATGACTTTCGTTTCCAGGCGGAAAGCTATCCCGGCAGCTTTCTTTCGGAACTTGAGATTCTTGCCCTCATCCGCTTAGGCAAACAGTATGAAGTTCCAGAACTGACGGATCTTCGCCAATTTCTCGCCCCGGCCTCAGTGCAGTTTATTACCCAGGATGGACGCCTGAAATTGGGCATGAGTCCTTTTGAGAATTTAAGAGAGGTTCTGCGGAAGTTTCCTGAACTGATAGCTTCGTCTGATCTTGATCTTGTTTTTGCTGACGGGGAGAAGGAATTTGATCGGCACTTCATAGCGGAGCTCGTCCGGTATGAATCACTTTGCTTTGAATCGAGCCAGCGTCCGAAAGGACTAAATTTTGAAATACTTGGCCCCAATTGGCTTAAGTCAATCTACGTAAAATTTGGCCAGCTCATTAACCAGGAGTATGCAGAATCTCATTCACTTAAATATGCGGGACTGCTGCATCTCCTGGGACTGTCCAGTGAAGAGAAATTAAAGACACGCCTCGGGCCTGAAGAAATCCCCTTTTATTTTTTCCGCATGCTTTCACCTATCTTCCGCCTTCAGGACTTTTTCCTTACGACGCAGTTAAAGCGCCGGCTTTCTCTTTTAGGTGGCGATTATAAGGAGAGCAGGGTCCAGTACTGGCAGCTGCATGAAAACAAGTTCGAAAATTTGTTGCTCGCGAGCTTTGAAGGAGTGATCTCCGGAGACCGTGTTCTTTTCTTTTCTCACCTGCCGGTAGAAGTGCCTTTTAATATTTCGTCTCCCTATCCTTTCTATAGGAAGACCCAGGTTGTCCCTCAGAAGCGCACTACATCTCCTTTTCCGCCAACATCTATTACCTATCTCGCCGATCTTAGTGTGCTGGGTTCTGAACGTCCTTACAGGGCCTATGCTTTTGAGCAGGATCTGGCCTGGTATCATTTTCCTTATCTGGAATTGCCAGGATCTAAGGCCGAGTTTTATGACCGTCAATTAATAGAATCCTATGAAAAAGATCAGATGAGGGTACCCTTTGAATCTGAGGTGGCCAAACCTCAAGGCACACTGAGTGTTTCTTTAGATTTAAGGAAGTTACGGGAGGACCGGAAGGCACCGGCACCTATTTTAAGCCGTTTACCCCTAAAAATTACTGAAAAAGAGCAGGTAATAGACGGATTTGAATACTGGGGACCCTTTAAATATAAGTCTATGGGACTTTTGGCCCTCTGCTATGGAGTAGAAGGGAATTAGGTTATAATAGTCTTATGAGACTCAAGAGATTTAGATTCCTTGGTGAAAAAGGCCAGACCGCTGTGGAGTATATGATGCTTCTTGTGGTGTCTGCTTCTATAGGTATTGCCTTTAAAAAGAAGATAGATGAGTTCCTTGTGGGTAACCCCAATAGCCTTTTATCCAGACAAATCGGAGGGTTGACCGCCTCTTTTGAAGGTCAAGGTGGAGATGGCCGGTTCAGATCCTTCCCTATATTTATGGCCAAGTAGGCCGTCAAATTTGTTTACAGCCCTATAGTCTTTACCACCTTTGCACATTGCGACGCGTTATCCGGTTATCCTTATGGAAATTATATTTCCTGTGAGGAGGAGTTATGAAAACAAGAAACCTTTTAGTGTTAGCACTTAGCTTAAGCTTTGCTAGTGCCTACGCTCAGTCTGAAGAGCAAGTGCTTAATTCAGATCCAATCAACGTCGATGGATATCTTCATGAAGATAGACCAGTAACAGACGGCGAACTCGAGCAAATCCGCGGGGAGCTCAGAAAGCAAAAAAACGGCACACAGCTTAACAAAGAGAAGTCTAAGGACCTCGGTAAGCTTTCTCAACAAACTGAGAAGTTGCTTGATAGCCAGGATGAGTACATCGATTCAAAAATTGAGTCGGCCGAGGCCATCAAGGAATTTAACAAGAAGAACGAAGAAAATCAAAAGAAGCTCCGTTGTATAATGGAAGAGTCTGATGACAGAGAGTGCGACGCTTATAAAGGCAAGTATTCTAGAAATAAACAACCAGTGGTTCAGCAAGAAATCCAGATGACTCAGGCCTATCCGGTAGTTTCAAATGGCGAAGTTGGACCAATGGGCAATGGCGGCGTCTTTGAGAGAATCAAGCTTATCCCTTATATCGGTGGTACTAGCTACTCCGGTAAAGTTGAAAGCCTTGAGGCCACAGTGGCCGGCGGTCTCCGTCTTGAATCAAACATTAACTCACGTTTCAGCTTGGGCCTTGGTATTAACTACGCCCAGTTGAAGACAAACGATTTCGCAAACAACTCTCAATATATGAACCAGAGTTATTATGGTGCTTATGGAAGACAAGGTCGCGAAATCCAGTTCAGCACAATGGGACTAGACCTCTACGGTAAGTTCTTCATCACAAACGGTGAGCGTTTCCGCCCTTACGTTGGTGCTGGTATTGGTTATAACCGCGGTAGCCTTAAGTATTCTGAGAACACTCAGTATTCAAGCCAGCAATACGGCCAGTTCGGAAACGAAGACTTCAAGACTAGCTACGTAGCTGGTACCCTGATGGCAGGTTCTGAAATCATGATCACAAGTACAGTAGGCATGAACATAGAAGCTGCTTACTCTACAGGTCTTGGCGACAGTCTTTCATCCCAGGGTGCAAGGAACTCTTTCAGCTCTCCAGACCAGCGTCGTCTGCAGCAGTTGGGTGAAGAATTGGTCAATGCAAATGCAATGTCAATCTTTGCTGGTATGGTTATAATTTTTTAATTGATAATAAGATTCTCCTCTCAAGAAACCCACAACTGTAAAAGGTTGTGGGTTTTTTTATTGGTGGGGATGAAGCTTTCACATCCGCCGGCGGAGGTTGGTTTGGATTTAAGTTCTTACTGCCTTAGGGGAAGGGGGATAACTCTTTCTCCTCCGCCGGCGGAGGTAGTTTTGGGATTCAAAGTTCCTACCCACCGCTGATTGAGAGAGGGATGACGCTTTACAACTCCGTCGGCCGAAGTAGTTTTGTGATTTGAAGTTCCTACCACCACTGATTGAGACAGGGATGACACTTTCACCTCCGCCGGTGGAGGTAGTTTTGTGATTTGAAGTTCCTACCCCCCACAGATTGAGAAAGGGATGACACTTTCACTTTCGCCGGCGGAGGTAGTTTTTGGAATTTAAAGTTCCTTCCCCACAATTGAGAGAGGGATGACGCTTTCACCTTCGCCGGCGAAAATAGTTTTGGATTGCGATATCGAGAGGCGAGGATCAAGTTTTAACCTCCGCCGGCGGAGGTAGTATGGATTGATTCCTGCGACTGAATTAGTAGCATTTCAATTTTGAAAAATAATTTGATAGCTCAAAATATATTGTTTTATCTGGAGTCTTCTAAGTTTTCGAATAATGTTTTGGATTGTATGCTCTCTTAGAATTCACCTCTCACAATGCCTCAAATCTTTCAGAAATTAAATGAATAATAAAAATACTCCCCCAGTTAAAATTAAATCGAAAATCATTTCTAAGCTCATCTACGTCCTCTCATTTCGCTCTCAAGATCTATGATATAAATCCTGAAATTCATCAGGAGATTTTTTATGAACTTAAAACACCTAACCGATTCTGCACTTCATATTGATATAGTTAAGCTGGTGGCACGGGAAAGAGAGGCCACTGCCCAGATCCTGCATCACTTGCAGGAAATTGATCGGCGCAAGCTTTACTCAGATTACAAATGTCCGAGTCTATTTGCCTATGCTGTGAAAGTCCTGGGATATTCTGAATCTAGTGCACAGAGGAGGATTGTGGCGGCCAGGCTACTTGGACACATTCCTGAGCTTGAGGAAAAGATTGAGCAGGGGACTTTGACTCTTTCAAATATAGGACAGGCCAATAGGTTTTTTATAGAGAACAAAGTGGATAAGATTGAGGACAAGATTCAGATCCTGAGTCAGATTGAGGACCAGAGTAAGAAGGATTGTGAGAAGACTTTGTTTGGACTTTCGGGAGAAAAGAAACCTGCCAGAGAGTCGAATAAAAGGATATCTCAGGATAAATCCAAGGTTTCTTATATTCTTTCAGATGAAACTCAAGCTGAGGTTTTAAAGCTTAAGGGCCTTCTGGGGAAGAATCTCACCATGGATGAACTCATCAGATTTATGGCCCGGACGACCATCGCCAAAGTAGAAAAAGAAAAGTTTAAGCAAACAGAGAATCCTAAATCACCTTCGCCAGCGGCAGTAAAAATTTCGGCATCGGTCAAAAGGGAAGTCTATAAAAGGGATCAGTGCTGCACTCAGTGTGGAACTCAAAACCGGCTGAATTATGACCATAGAGAGGCTTTTGCGTTGGGCGGGAAGGGGGATGAGCAAAATATTCGATTGCTGTGCTTCAATTGTAGCACGCCACAACAGGCGTTTAACATATGGGGTGCAAGTCCCCTAAACCCAATTGTCCATTCAGGGTTTTAGTAGGAGATGGAATTTATGAAGTGATTTATAGGTTTAAGTTTTCTTCCTGCAAACTAACCGGCCG
>DATLXC010000049.1:0-9032 GCA_035575985.1 Bacteriovoracaceae bacterium
TTATGCTGGAGGCGTACCAGCACATCTAAATCAAGATCTTGAGCGCACTCAAAATATTCATAGATATCACATTCACGATCGGCAACAACCAATGCCCTGGTCCCCGAAGGAAGATGGGCCTTAGTTTGCTCGAGGCACTGAATCCAGCGATAACTTTCTTTCTTATTAATTGGTATCTTTGTGTGTTGATGACCCAATTTGGTCTGCCTCAATCTGGTCCAGATGTTTGAGTAAAGAAGACCTAAGGGAGTTCCCTCATGGGACATTGCAAGTCCGGCATGAAAGTGAACACCTTTGGTTTGCTCGCCTAGTTTATTTATTATTCCAAGACCGGTGGTCATCTCGTGGCTAGAAAAATCTACAAAAGTTGTATCCTGTGCAATGACAACCAATTCTTGTCCATATATTCGATGCACAGTGTTCTCAATGTGAGGATCCAGTATTTTCTCGTGAGTTACCTTGGGATTGTCAAATAAGCGGTAGGCGCCTTTAGCACAAGACCAATCGGCCGAAGATGCATTTATGGATAATAAAGGAGCAAGTGCTTGGGAGCCTGCAACTTTTAAAAATCTTCTATCCAGGCGTTTATCGCCAAAATTAACTTTGGATAGCTCTTCCACTGCCCAATTACTTGGAGTCATCAATTATCCTCTGAAAAAGACAGAGAATAATGAATTGAGCGCTATTGGCCTATCTTACTATTACCCACATCTTTTACAGATGTGGGTAATAGTAAGACCTTTTGGGTGGCCTTTTTTTTTATAATTAAAATGCCTGTTTATAGGCCTGTTTGATTTCCCAGTCTATGAATTCAGTTCTCTCAACTCCAGTCTTCTCAAAAGCCTCAATATCCTGTGGTGCCCAGAAATACATTGAAGTCTTGATGAAGTAACAATCCTGAGCTTCCTGATTGTTTGAGTAATCAGAATATTTTTGAACCGTAGGACATGCATTGCCCGAAGTTACGAAATGGGTAACCCAAAGATTAATTTCCTCAGGCGCCTCTGCGAATTCCCAGTCCAGAATCATTTCTTTCTGAACACCGTTATCATTTACGATGGCCATAGGTGCCACATGGAACCACCATTTGTAGTTGTAGTTCCTGATATAGCGGTTAGTGAAGAACAAGAAGTTTTTTAAAAGCTTAGTGCCTCTTTTATTGTATTCTTCGTAAGTCCAGATATGTGCGCGGTTAAAGCACTGAGATCTTCTGCGTGTATTGCCCCTGAATTCTTCGAAAATGGTAGTGGCCAAAGTCTGGTCCGGAAGTACTGATGGATCATAACTTACAGTTTCAATCGAGAAACCTTCAGTATCTGTTTTTACAACCTGTCCGACTTTAAGCAAAGACTTCCCATCAAGGAAGCGAACTTCACCATTGTCGAGTTTTGCAAATGGCTTGAAACCAGGAACAACTTCAAGAACTTTTGCTTCAAAGGCAAAAGCTGATGATGTCACCAGTAATGTAAAGAGTGATAAAAGAGAAAATGTGCAACGCATCAGAAGGCTCCTAAAAAAGTGTGCCACAACATAGTCGCAAATTTTACAAAGGGCCAGCGTCATTTTTAAGAAATGAAACTACCGAACTTCTCCATATTTTTACGGAAGGATTCTTCCAATTTCCTGGCTTCTTTCTCGTAAGCGGCCGGATCTCTCCAGGTTAGCTTAGGGTTGAGAAGCTTACTTTCAACATTTGGTACCATGGATGGGCGCTCAAAACCAAAGATGGAGTCTTTCGTCATGTCTGTATTGTTAAGTTCACCCTTCTGAATAGAGCGGACAATTTCTCTTGTTACCTTAAGTGGGAAGCGCTCCCCGACTCCATAAGCTCCACCGGTCCAGCCAGTATTGATCAGCCAGACATTGATTTTATGCTTTTCAAGGTAGTGGCCCAGAAGATCAGCATACACTCTTGGATGTCTCAGCATGAACGGAGCTCCAAAGCATGGAGAGAATGCGGCCTTGGGCTCAGTTATTCCCACTTCAGTTCCAGCTAGCTTAGCTGTATAGCCAAGGACGAAATAGAACATCGCCTGGTCTGTAGTTAGTTTTGCAACTGGAGGAAGAACACCAAAGGCATCTGCAGTAAGGAAGAAAATATTTTTGGCCACACCACCGCGTGCTGATTTCTCAAGCTCAGCGATAAATTCAAGCGGGTAACTTGAACGACCATTCTCTGTAATTGATTTATCGAAGAAATCCACTTCACCAGTTTCTTCTTTAAGGGCCACGTTTTCCAGCATGGCACCAAAGCGATTTGAAGCGGTCCAGATTTCAGGCTCAGTTTCTTCTGTCAGCTTATATGTCTTGGCGTAGCAGCCACCTTCAAAATTAAAGACTCCATCATCAGAAAGACCATGCTCATCATCACCGATGAGGTATGTACCAACATCAGTTGAAAGTGTGGTCTTGCCTGTACCGGAGAGGCCAAAGAAGATTCCGGTTTCACCGTTTTCAAGGCGGTTTGCTCCTGCATGCATAGGAAGGACATTATTATCCGGAAGAACGTAGTTTAGCACAGAGAACATAGCTTTCTTGATTTCTCCTGCATAAAAAGTTCCGACGATGAGAGTGATCTTACGATCAAAGTCAGTCACGATAACTTGCGGGGCACGAGTGCCAAATTCATTTGCATCAATAGTCAGTCCGGGGGCATGAAGTATAGTGAAGTCACGATCATCAAGCTCTCTTTGTTTTTCCCTGAATAAGTTATGGGCAAATAGTGAATGAGAAGGATGTCCGGTGACAAGTCTCACACCAATGTTATGGACAGCATCTGCACCAACAGATCGCTCAGAGATGAAAAGCTCTTTCTGCTCATTTAAATGAGTCACGATCTTCTTCTGAAGCTTGTCGAAAGTCTCAACCGTCATCGGGTTAATGGCGTTTTCCCACCATATTCTATCTTCTGTATTTTTTGTCTTAACGACGTAACGATCCTGAGCGCAGCGACCGGTGTGTTTACCAGTAAGGACTACAAGGGCACCATCTTTAGTGAAGCGGCCTTCTTTTTTCTCAACCGTTTTCTGGATAAGAAAATGAGGCTTCGAATTGAAGAACATACATGTCGGGCGATCTGTGATGAGGCCTAATTTTGTATAAAAGTTCATAGGAGCTCCTTGGAAAATTTGAAAATATCCTAACTTTCCAGAGCCCTTTTGCCTATTCTTAATAATTCCTGCGTCGCATCCTACTTGCGGGAATCAATAATCATGAATTTTTGGTTTGTCGCGATGACTTTACTATTTCCGAAGATCTTCTTTAACTTATGCTGATAACCTAAATGCGAATTTCCTATAACACGAATGAGTCCTCCGGGACGTAAGGCAGAAAAAGAATCCATGAACATCTGCCAAGCTATGAAATCTCCGATAGTACTTTGTTGATGGAAGGGTGGATTGCAAAGCACCAGGTCCAGGGAATCAGGAACTCCTTCCTCATAGCAATTGGTCCAGCAATATTGTGCCTCATCAGAAAAGTATTTCTTATAATTTACCTGCGCACTCTGGATGGCCATATAGGACTCGTCACTGAAAATAATTTTAGCTGAAGGATTAAGTTCACGCGCCTTGATTCCAATTATTCCGTTGGCACATCCCAAATCCAGGATTTCTTTAAATGGGCCATGTGGAATATGTTCGAGAAAAAACCGGCTGCCGATATCGAGTTTCTCGCGACTGAAAAGATTAGAGTGATTGATAAACTCATGAGGGAAGCTTTCGATTTTAAGCTTAAGCGGATAAGGTGAAATTACTTTTTCTTTCTGGAAGCTGGCAAAGACAAGGCGTGCCTTCTTCTGCGCCAGGCTGGTGGTGGTATCACCTATATATTTTTGTAAGAGATCGAAGCTTGTGGGAGATAAGTGCTTGACCATGGCACCACAGATGATTTTTGTCCCCGGTCGCAAGTGTTGAGTGAGATGACAAAGGATGTCCTCAAAAAAGGACATGTTCTTTGGGATTTTTATTAAGACAAAGGAATAATGCCCATTGAGTGAATTCAGATCTGAAAGGCATGTGATTTTTCCTCTGGAATTAAGCGCAATAGCTTTGGCACTTACAAAAGAGTCGGTATAACTTGTAACGTCCGTCAGGCCGCAACTTAGGGCACCGAATGCATCATTGATGATGAGAATTTTTTTATCTGCTAAATCCTCTTTAGAAATTTCCTGCAGGATTAATTCATCAGCACTGTCCCAGGCCTGAAGGGGATCGTTTTTGATAACTGGATAGCGTTTGAGCTCTTTATTCAAAATCTCGATCCATTACTGTTTTCCTGCCATCGGCCCTTGCCTTATCTGCGGCCTTGTTGGCCTCTCTTCGGACAATATGCGAGAGGATTTCCATGACATTGCCGGAAGTGTTCATATCGTGTTTGTCTTTTATATACTGCTTGAGTTTTGAGGCCACTATCAGGACTTCCTGGTCCATTGATGATGAAGGCAGGTTACTACTGGATCCACTCTTTGGCTGGACAAGAACTCTCCTGACAGATTCTGCGGTCTCAGGCACTGCATCTTCCTTTCGTGGAGAACGGCGCTCTTCGGCCCATGCACTTTTGTGATTCATCACGGGATTATGCTGGTTCCAGCAATCAACTGAACAGAAAGCAAACTTACCGCACGAACTTACACTGCAAACTTGATAAATAGAGTTGAAGCCTATTTCTTTACGGCAGCTGCCACATTTACGCCAGTATGATAGTTCCATGTAAATCCCCTTTTTCATTAGTATAAGGTATTGTTTTATTCCAATCAGCTTCATTTAATCGTTTTTATGCCTGAGTAATGTCTTTTTAACTAACTGCATAATTATGATTAAATTCATAATGGGACCTTACCTCATAGGAGTTCCATGACTAAAACACTTATTGTACCTGCACTCTTCCTAAGCTTTCAGGTGTTAGCTGCTCCAACAGGGTTAAAGCCTTTGAGCCCAAAAGAATTACGTCATATGCAGAAAAACCTGCGAATGAGAAAAATTAAAGATGTAAAACCTACTGAGCTGGGTCTTAAGCGTATAAATAATGAACGTCGTCGACAGGGATTACCCGAAATGGATTCCGATGAAGTGCGTCCAATGGGCCGTGATACTGATATAGACCAGGATGATCATAACGATTTTGAAGAAGTGATGACTTCTGCCGATTCTGATGCGCCCAGTGAAATTATGACTGGGGTCATGCCTGCTGCTATAGATAACTCAAAACTTCCTTCGTTTCCTGCAATTGGAAATCAAGCGTGGAACTCATGTGCTGCCTGGGCAATTGGTTATTATCAATCAACGCATAATAATGGCATGGCCCTTGGTTGGACTAATAATACCTGGAGTGACACGAGCAAGAAGTGTTCACCGAAGTTTATCTATAACATGATCAATAGTGGCGTTGATGAAGGCTCATACTGGTCTGATGCTATGGACATCTTACAAAAACATGGTTGTGTGACCTGGGATAAGTGGCCTGAAGATTCCAATTACAAGGCGTGGAATACGAATCCGGATGACTGGCAGGCGGCCATTTCTTCTCGGGCAAATGCAGTTCAATACGTGAATGATATTGATACGGCCACCGGGCTTGATCAAGTAAAACAACTTTTGAATAACGGTTATGTCCTCACTTTCGGAACTTATATTAATTCCTGGCAATACAGCACCATCAAGCCTGGTCATCCACTGGCGGGACAGCAAGTTATGCGCTTTGTGAATGGGACTGTCGGGTCTCATGCTATGACGATAGTTGGCTACGATGATACTGCGTGGGTTGATATCAACAACAACAATTCCCAGGATGCTGGTGAGTTGGGTGTGTTAAAAATTGCGAACTCATGGGGTACCAGTTGGGGACATAGTGGTTATATCTGGGTTGCGTATGATGCTCTTAAAACCGTATCTGCTATTCCTGGAGGTCCTAGTTCAGGAAGACAGCCTGGTATCCAGTCTCGTACGGTTTTTCACCAGCCGGTTAAGGCCCAGGCGGGAGTTGCATACTCTCCCCGGTATCTTGCGAAGGTTTCGGTTAAGCATGGAGTTCGCAGTCAGATGGCGATGAATTTTGGTCATTCGTCGACTGCTTATAGTACGCAAACTTCTACATTCACGCCATTTGCCACAACCAGCAGGGGCGGTCCACTTGCATTTAATGGAACAACTATGGCCCATGATGCCACTTTTATTATTGATGTGAGTGATCTTCCAATTTCCACAACTGGCCCGAATAAAGTTTATATGACATTGAAAGATTCGGCGGCGGGAAATGCTGGTTACTTAAATAGCTTTGAGCTGATTGACTTAAGCAAGTCTGCTTTGACTTCGTCAGCTTCTGCGGGTCTCGCGACTCCTTCCGTTGTGGATGCGAGTCAGGCGACTGTGTCTCTTACCTATGGTGTGAATCAAACACCTGTTGCTAAAATCACAACCAGTGGAACATTACTCTCAAGAAATTTTAGTGGTGCAGGTTCCACTGATGCGGATGGGACTATAGCATCTTATGCCTGGAGTTTTGGAGATGGCACTTATGCATCTGGGTCTGAGGTAGCTCACACCTATTCTGCAGCTGGAACTTATACTGTTGGTTTAGCTGTCACAGATAATATGGGTGCTGTGACTTCAGCATCATCTGATATAACTGTGACTGCGGCAGACACCATAGCCCCGGCAGTTACATTGACTAGTCCATTAAATGGCACAAGATATGCCCGATACAAGACTGTTTATGCGGCCGCCACTGCTAGTGATAATGTAAAAGTCACTTACGTGAAGTTTATTGTGAATGGGTATGTGAAGTGCACTGACTACACAGCTCCTTATACATGTGCCTTCACCATGCCATATGGAAGCAGCATACCGGTCCGTGCCAAGGCCTACGACGCCGCCGGAAACTATAAGTATTCAAGCTACTCTTATATTAAGAATTAATTCTGGGGTTTTGCGAAAAATGGAGAATGATCTTTTCCAGCACCACTATTCTGGAAGACGGCAACGCTAATTCCTAAAAAGCCGATGAAGAGTGCCAGACAAATAAAAATTATTTTTTTTGATTTTTTCATTTTGCGCAACCTTCGGGAACCCAGATTTCGTTGGACATTGATTTATAATTTTGATCGCATTTTCTTACTGATTTATTTCCCATGATGTTATTCCAGTCATCCCATTTCATGGTGTGATATCCCTTAAAAAAATGCCTGGCAGAAGCAGCAGCTATGATCAGCGAACTTTTTAGGTTGTTTGCCTTGCACTTAACTTCAGTGGTTCCTTCAATGGTGCAATCCCATTGGGTTTTGTTAGGTGCCTTAAAAACCTTACTGCCTATATTGCCCCCCATACCATCACCTCTGCAACTTTCACCAGGACCTACAGCAACCTGCATCACCATAACAGAACATTTCCTGCTTACTGTTATTGGTAAAGACTGCTTCGTCCTTTCCACCGTCATTAGACCAGGTGAGCAAGGGGAAACTAAAAATCAAGACAAGTGCTATTCTAAAAATTGTCATACTCAAGCTTAGCATTAGGATGAATGTTTTCCCAACCAACTCCTTTCTGATAAGATTTTCCCATGAAACCCAGTGAGATCCTCGCCCAAATAGAAAAACCCATCCTAAACAGCTTACTTAAAAAGTCAGACTCCCAGGCATTCTCCATTTTGGCTTTCAACTACTTGATAATTGGGAGCTGTTTCGCCAGTGTTATTCTCCTTCCTCAAATCTGGGTCTGGATCCCTGCCGCCGCAATATTGGCCGGTCGCCAACTAGGCTTGGCAATCCTTATGCACGATTGCGCTCACCAGGCCTTTTTCAATACTACGTCCTTTAATAAATTCTTCGGTCGCTGGTTTTGCGCAGCCCCAGTCCTGGCCGACCTCGACCGTTACCGAACCTACCACCTTGAGCATCACCGAACTGCTGGATCAGAAGCAGACCCCGACCGCTCAAACTACGTAGGCTACCCGGTTTCTGGAACTTCATTAAAAAGAAAATTTTTCAGAGACATGATTGGCCTCACCGGCATCAAGATTTTCGCCATAGTTATAAAAATGAATGCAGGCACCGTTGCTTATCAACTTGCCTACGATCAAAATAAAATGAACACCCTCCTCCCATTTTCAACCCAATTAAAAAATATCTTCCTTGGTCTTTACCCTACCCTCCTCTTTCATATGATCTTTTTTGCGACTTTAAAAATATCAGGCAACCCATCAGCCTATATGCTCTGGTGGGTGGCATGGTTTACATTTTATATGGCCTTCAGTCGCTTGCGTAATGCAGCCGAGCATGGTGCCACTCCAGATATTAATGATCTCAATCCAATCAAGAATACCCGGACCACTTTAGCTGCATGGTGGGAGCGCTTATTTGTGGCCCCAAACTATGTTAACTTTCATCTTGAACATCACTTCCTCCCCACTGTTCCCTCATATCATCTCCCACAGTTTCATCACATCCTAAAAACAAACGGAATTTTGAAAGATTCTAAAATCGCCACAGGCTATATTGATGTCCTTAGAGATTTAAAAATTACTTCAGGCTGAAATTTCCAAAGTCCTTCTTCACTTCAACAAGTTGAAGTCGGTCCACATCATCCAGATGAAGCAGCTCACCCTTTTTATTCTTCTTATTGTCTTTATTCATAAAGATGAAGTTGCGTATCTTCTTGTCCTCTTCACTTCATCCAGCTGAAGTAGAACTTTCCAAAGTCCATCCTCATTTCATCCAGATGAAGCTACTTACCTTAGTGTCATGTCTCTTCATTCAGATGAAAGCTTACCTTCGGTGCCACTTCACTTCATCCAGATGAAGCTTCTTACCTTAGTGTCATGTCTCTTCATTCAGATGAAAGCTTACCTTCGGTGCCACTTCACTTCATCGGATGAAGTTGCGTACCTTAGTGTCCACGTCACTTCATCCAGATGCACGGCCGACGCATCAAAAGTCGGCCATTTTTTAAATAATTAATCAATACTTACGGCCATGTGTCTAGGCCAATTGTTACTCATTTTGTATATTTTGAGCAAATGAGTATATTCGACAAACTTAT
>DATLXC010000050.1:0-1736 GCA_035575985.1 Bacteriovoracaceae bacterium
GCAAGTGTACTCATCCCGGGGTTGAAAAAAATCTGTAAAATACCTGTGATCTCTGCAGGTGGAGTCGGCTCTGGGAGCGGGATCATTTCCATGCTTGCCCTGGGCGCGGATGGTTTGTCCATCGGATCTCCGTTTATAGCATCTAAGGAGTCTGGGGTGAGTGAAGATTATAAGAATGCCTGTGTGAACTTTGGAGCGAAGGATATCGTCGTCACAACTAGACTTTCGGGAAGTAGATGTACTGTGATCAACACTCCATATATGCAGAAATCAGGAATAGAACAAAACTTGGTTGAAAGATTGCTCAATAACAATAAGCAATTGAAAAAATATGCTAAGATGCTTACGTACTATAAAGGCATGAAGATGATAGAGAAAGCGGCTTTCTCTGCGACCTACAAATCCGTCTGGTGCGCGGGATCGTCTATTGAATTCACAGACAGAATCACTACTGTTTCTGCAATCGTCGATCGGTTCAAAATTGAGATGCAGGCTTCCCTGGCTGAGCTTGCGAAATTTCAGGATAAAAAATGAAATTAGCATTTAAACTCATCGACGCACTACTGGCCCGCCCCGGAAGATTTAATCTGATGACCTTAAATAAGGTTCTCACTTTTGGAATACCTTTCAACGCCCCTCATGGATTCAAGATCAAAGAACTCTCAGCTGAGAAGGTGGTCATTTCCCTGCCTAATAAGAAATTGAACCACAATCATCTGGGAGGGATTCATGCCTGCGCCATGGCGACGGTAGGAGAATTCTGCGCGGGAATGTCGCTCTTGACGACTTTTGGCATCAGTAGATATCGACTGATCCTGGCTGAACTCCACGTTCAATATACTTACCAGGGAAGAACTGACCTAGAAGGAAGCTGTCTTATTTCTCAGATTGATAAAGCGCTACTTACACAATCACTTGACCAAGACGGGAAATATCTTCAGGAATTAAAAACCATTATCAAAGATGTAAATGCCAAAGAAGTCGCCGTCATAACTACTCTCTGGCAGATTAAAGACTGGAAGAAAGTTAATACCAAAGATTAAATATCATCCGGGCAAGCCAAGCGAAGAAGTAAGCAAGCACCAGTGTGTAGATTCCCATGATTAGAGGCCACCTGATACTATTGGTCTCTCTTTTTAGCACGGCGAAAGTAGAAATACATTGTGGAGCAAAGACAAACCAGATGATCAATGCAACCAGAGTACCTAAGCCGAACTGAGATACCAGAGTAGCTGACATGTTTTGTTCCATGCCCTCCTCGCTTCCATTTTCTACCGATAGAACTAGTGACAGTGCACTCACTACAACCTCTCTGGCACCGATACTTGGGATCAAGGCGGTAGTTATTCTCCAGTCAAAACCCAAAGGCCTGAACATGGGTTCGAAGGCCCTTCCAATAACCGCGGCGTAGGAACTCTCAATCCTGGTAGCGCCGTTGTGCTGAGGGAATGTTACCAAAACCCAGATCACCATACTAACGATGAGAATAATCCCTCCGGCTTTTTTAAGAAAAATCATAGCTTTGTTCTTCATCACAAGAAGCAGATTTTTAATCTTAGGAATCCGGTAGGGAGGTAGTTCCATTAAAAGCATGGAAGGCGATGAGTGCGGCAGAGTTTTCTTAAATACGAAAGCTACGATGAGTGCGGAGAAAAAACCCAGAAGATACAAAGCAAATAATATCAAGCCAGGCATCCTTAACCAGGGCAAACCGAATAAAGCAATGTTCGGAATCA
>DATLXC010000051.1:0-34509 GCA_035575985.1 Bacteriovoracaceae bacterium
CCTTGATTTAGTCACGCAATTGAGGCGTGACCTTGAAAGAGAGAAGAAAAAAGCTGAAAAGTTAGGAATAGAGAGCGGTTTTTATTCTAAAATCTACAAAGCTGCTGCCTGAAAATTGAGAAATTATGTCCAAAGTCGAGAAGAAGGCTCCTTACGGAGCCTTCTTTTTTTTAATCGTATGACTTTGTCTTAAAGATTGAACGGAGCCGATATTCCCACCATCAGTGATGAATACTTAGTATCAGCATCACCACTAATAGGGCCAAATTCAGCTTCTGTAAATTCACCAGTTTTGTATTCGACATTTATATCAATGAAAGGAAGACCTGTGAAACCAACGCCAAGCTTAGTCCCGGTTCCTTTTGAAAACTCAAGATCCTGGCCACCATTAAGCTCAACTTCACCAGTCGCAGAAAAGATATAACCAGCATATACACGGAACATAACCGGGAATTCAAAGCCAACAAATGCGGCCCATTCATCCGTGATGAAGTCGCCGTCAAAATCATTGTCATCCATGTCAGCTGAACTATGAAGGTAATCAAGACCTAATTGAAAACCAAGGTTTTGATAACCGAGGCGACCGCCGAATGCCGGACCTTTTCCACCTGAATATTCTCCGCCTGGACCATCCAGATCCAGCTTAGTGCTCATCTGGTAACCAAGGACTGGTTCAACCAGGACACCAGCAGTGGCGTTCCCGATGAATGTAAAACTTAATAATAGTAACGTGGCTTGTGCAAAATTTTTCATCCGAGAACTCCTGAGTAAGTGAAGTATATTCACTATCCATTCTAGGAGGTTACTCAGAAATTTACATCACTTTTGTATCTTACCAATAAGGTCCACTATCTTTATAAAAATAATGTCTTTGCCATTCGCAGTCTTTACCGCCACATGCCCCTTTGGAACATGCTGCACATTCAGACTTGCAATAGTACGTCCCACGGTATCTTGCACAACTTCTCCTATGGGTTCCCCTTCTTTGGCGAGAATTTGCCCGATAATACCCTTACCGAACATGATCATGTCACCATCGGCCAGTTGGTATCGACAGCTAAAACAATTGAATCGATTATCTACAATGACTGTTTTTCCCGTAGGGATCTTAAAGTAAGACAGGTCACCGCGAGTCCTGGAAATAGAATAAAAGTTAATGTCACCCTTGATAACCATGGCCAGCAAGAAGCTTGCGGTAATCAACTGGAAAACTTTCGAACGTTGGATAACAACACCTTCAAATTCCAGGTCGCGAATTTTATCAAGTGGCTGTTCCCCGTCCTGACCTTCCAGCTTACGGTCAAAGATTAGTTTCTTAAGCATCACGGTATAAACAAATGAAGTTATCAACATGATAAGCAGCGCGTACATAAAGAGACGGAAGAAATAAAGACTCTGTTGATTAATATGAATCTCGCGAGACTGGACATAATAACCTACGGCCAGGAATGCGGCCGGGACAATGAACCAATTCACAACATCAACAAGCTTGTGACGGAAAAACCATTCTTTGCGTTTCTGGTGGTGGTCATGTTGAACAAGACTTAAGCGAAATGCCTCGTAATCTTTTGCAGAAACCATTTCCGGACTGAACTTATGCAAACCTTCCCAGATATAGTCAACACGCTCAAGATCCGAATTAAAATAATACTTATGACCATTCTTCATCTTAAGAAAAAATAGTGACCAGCCTACAACAGTGACTGATTCAATATTTTCAAACATAACTTCATCTGAAATCTTACCTTTGTGAATCGTCAGCCTGTCCGAAAAAACCTGCACAGAATGATTGATACGCGGCTTCAGCCAGAAGAAATAACAAAGTGGAAGAGAGAGATAATAGAAGAGTGAAATTCCCATTTCCGCCGGATAAAGCTGAACAGCTTCCTGCCAACTATAAAGGAAAGCGCGGAATCCCCAAAGAGCCGAAAGCAATACGGCTATTGAAAGTAAAAAAATGAGATAGACGCGGTAATGACTTCGGTAACGAAGAAATCGCGGCTGTAATGTCTCAAGCTTTGTAAAGTTATCCAAAGGGAGGCTCCTGTGTTAAGTCACCCTCCCTATCGGAACTTTCTAATAAAACTTGACCCTTACGATACGTTAATTTGCAAGTACTGGATTTTTTGGACGAAAATGGACTATAACAGCTGCAAATATCAAAAGTATTGATATCCACTGCGAAGGAGTAAGTGGTCCCCAAAGACCTCTGATCACATCGCCCCGAAGAGCTTCAATTATCAAACGGATAATTCCATAAGCCAGGAGATAGTGACAAATGAGGACCTGTTTAGGTCGACGAGATTTCAACAAATAAAAACCAAGCAGTAACAGGCTACCCGCTTCTAACAATTGAGTAGGATGTCGGTCAGCACCATGAAGATGAATTCCCCAAAGCCAATCTGTTACGTCACCGTAGCAACAACCTGCGAGTGCACATCCAATTCTTCCAATTCCATGACCAATGGCCAAGGCAGGAACTATGGGCCAGAAGATTTTCAGGTTAAGTGGTAAGCCGAAACTTCGGTAAAGAACCAGGAAGAGCACACCACCAATGAGGCCACCGTAAAATACAAATCCACCTCCCATCCAGAAAGAAGCCTGCATCAAAATGTCTTTAGTGATCTCTTGAGGAACCGTGAAGAGAAATAGAATCTTAGAACCAAACCAAGCAAAGAGAAATACTCCCCAATAAAGGAGAAAGGCATATCGACGTGGAATGTCCTGGGGTAACAATCCAAAGAAGATCTGATAGGCCACACCCCATCCTAACCCCATCATCAGGGGATAAGCATAGAGAGTAAGATCAGGACTTTGGTAGAGGATCGGAAGCATTTTTTTCTGCGCGCTTTAACTTCAGCTGTTGGAAGAAATCAATAATGAGAAGTCCTGCCGCAACACTGATACAACTATCGGCTACGTTAAACGCTGGAAAGTGATTGGACTCATCTTTCCAATAGAAAAGAAGAAAATCCACCACGTAACCAAGGCTGAATCTGTCGATCAAGTTTCCAACCGCCCCGGCAATAATCAAAGCATATGCAAGTGAAAGATAAAAAGGACCTTTAAGAGTCTTGATAAGCATGTAAAAAATCCAGCCAACAAAAACAACCGGTAATGCCAGAAAGAAAATCTGCCTGAACCAAGCCGGCCCATTGGCCATAAAGCCAAAGGCCGCACCGGTGTTTTTTACATAAGCGATACTAAAGAATCCTTCCCATACAGGAATAGACTGACCGTAATAAAGGCTGGTCTGGATAGCACCCTTACTTAGCTGGTCGACAATAATAAGTGTTGCCATTAAAAGGCAAAGTGTCCAAAAGCGGGCCATTCTAATTCCTAGTAATAATCTTTAGGGTGGATCTCGTATTTCTCAATCTTTCTCAGCAACGTCTTTTTAGGGATGTTTGCATTGAGCGCAGTCTGATTGATCTTACCCTTGTTTATCTTTAATGCCTGGACAATAAATTCCTTCTCAAACAAGTCTTTGGCAATAGCAAAGTCAAGTTTTCCGCCTTCACCCAGCTTCGCACCGAATGAAAACTGCACTTCGTTACCGGTTTTGGTACCAGTGCTTGTAGAATCAAGAACAGAGTTCTGAATGTCCTGAAGATCGATAACGCTTTCATCCTGGACATTTTCTTTATTCTCAACTTGCTTCTTATCCTTAAAGACAATCGCAGGAAGTGAGTGCAAGTGAATCATGTCTGAGGCTTCCATAATAAAGCAGTGCTCAATTATGTTACGCAACTCACGAATATTACCTGGCCATGAATAGTTACTCAATACATCCATTGCGTCCGGTGCCGCACCCTTAACTTTAAGGTTGTGAACATTATTAAAATACTGGATGTAATGGTTCACGAGGTGAGGAATATCTGTTTTTCTTTCACGTAATGGAGGCAGGTAAACCGGCAGCACGTTTAAGCGATAAAATAAATCCTCACGGAAACTTCCATCTTTAATCATCTCTTCAAAAGGCTTATGCGATGCCGCGATAATTCTCACGTCCATCTTGATTTCACGGTTAGATCCAACAGGCGTAAAGGTTTTTTCCTGAAGAACGCGCAAGAGTTTTACCTGCATACCCGCCGAGATATCGCCAATTTCATCAAGGAAAAGTGTTCCGCCTTCTGCAAACTGAAACTTACCAATCTTTCTGGCATCAGCACCTGTGAAGGCACCTTTCTCATGGCCAAAGAGTTCTGACTCGATAAGGTTTTCAGAAACAGCACCACAGTTCAAGGTGACGAATTTCTCATCTTTTCTTGGTGAGTTGTAGTGAATGGCCTTGGCGACCAATTCCTTACCGGTACCAGATTCACCACGAATCAGAACAGGAGTATTAACTTTCGCAAGTTTTGAAATAACGTCGAAGACTTTCTTCATCGCATTTGATTCGCCGACAAACTTATCGTTTGAACCTGAAGTGTCGCCCAATGAAAGTGTCGGGGAAGAAAAGCTGATGGTCTCAACCATCGAACGCGCCTTAAGCGCTCGCTTAATCAGGGCAACCAGGTTCTCAGCACTAATCGGTTTTTCAAGATAGTTATACGCCCCTTCCTTCACTGCCTTCACTGCATCCGTTACGTTGGAATAAGCAGTGAGGATCAGCACGATAACCGAAGGGTCATGCTTTTTAATTTCAACCAGTGCCTGAATGCCGTCCATTTCCGGCATGTTCACATCCATGACAACAAGGTCATACTTCTGGCCATAGACGCGATTAACCGCTTCCTTGCCATTGTCTGCTACATCAACAGCGAAGTGGTGGTATTCCAGAGCTTGCCTTACGGACTGCTGGAGAACTTTATCATCATCAACAACTAGGACTTTATGCATGGATCACTCCTATTCATTTCTCAGCTTAATTATAAACGAAGTACCCTCTCCAAGTTGAGAGGTGGCCGTAATAACTCCATTATGGAGTTCTATGAAGTATTTTACCAGATAAAGACCGAGTCCAGACCCTTTAATCGCATGGGTCGAGTCATTCTTCACCCGATAAAACTTATCAAAAATATGCGCCAAGTCCTCAGGTTTAACCCCAACACCATTATCCCGAATCTCCACATAGACCCATTCAGCGTCATCCCAGGTCTTAAGCCAGATAGTTTTGCCCTTTCCGGCATACTTAATGGCATTTTCAATCAAATTGGAAATGACCCGGTTCATAAGAACTGGATCCACTTGAATGGGATAAAGCGGCGATTGGTCACTTTCGATGATCATTTGCTTGCTGCTCGCCTCGAACTCAAGCTTCTCGATAATATGCTCAATGATCTTATTAATGTCCTTGGATTCTTTCCTCAACGTAAGGTTCTGTGATTCAATCTTGGTCAGGTCAAGAATCGAGTTGATGAAGTTATTGAGTTCCTTGGTGGAGTTCATAATGTTGTCTATGAGCTCTACCTGTTCGGGAGTGTTGTTGAATTTAATATTGAGAATATCAGCAATACCCGCAATCTTGGCCACAGGGGTCTTTAAATCATGACTCATGAGGGAAATGAAATTCTGCTTTAAATTATCAACTTGTTTCAGGAGTTTGGTTTCTTCCTGAATAGCATAACGGGTCTGGTATTCCTCAATTGCACGGAAAGGAACCCAGATGTAGTAAACCACAAAGATACTCAAAACCAGGTGCGAAAGCTTAATCCAAAGTCCAAAGGTCACAAAGGCCAGGTAACTCGTGACCAGAATCCCCAGGATCAGGATGATGGTGATCATGAGTCCTTTCACCGGCTGCACCCTGGAAATAATAAAAGAAAGAATAAGGGCAATCAGAACCGATGCCACCTGAGTCGTGAAATCTTTTACGTCGTAGACAGTCTTCTCTGAAATTAGGGCTTCCACCAATTCAGCATGTACAGCTAGTTTCGGTGTCTTGGCAGCATCCTTATCAAAAGGAGTCAGGACAAAGTCGTCTGAGTTTGAAAGATACTGGGGCCCTACCAGGACAATCTTGTCTTTGAAGAAGCCTTTCGGAAAATTTCCGACAACTACACGGTGGAAGGGTATGACCTTGGCCTCACTGTGAAGTGGATTACCCGAATACTTAAACAAGGCAAAGTTAGCATCTGCTTCAGAATTATAATAGGCACCCTTGTAAGCAGTGGCATCAAGGGGAGGCCTACCTTTGAGCTCGCGGTAACGCTTGGCCGTCCAGAGATGGAGGGAATCCTCGCCAGAAATATTCAGGATCGCTCTTCGTACTACTTCATCTTTTGAAAATACCAACTGATCTTTATAAAGCTGGCCCAGGTAATAACCAACATCTCTCAGAGCTTCGGGAGGTATGAGCTCTCCTAAGTTATCTATCTCTGTCCCGAACTTAAATTTGTCCGTCGCCGGAGAGAAGCCCTTGATGGCCTCATGAAACTCAGTCTGATAACGGGCCTCAACTTCTGAGTCAGGCTCCATCAGCGAAACGAAGTAGTTAATCAAAATCGGCTTGTCCTGAACAATTCGATTCATAAGCCTGGTATGCGAGGCATAGGTATACGGGTAGGTTTCACCCAGGAACTGGTCACTTTCTTCGTCCATCGAAATCAGGACTACCGGACTCTGAAACCCCTTGGATGAAATATCCGCCTTGATCCAGAAGTCATAGAAAATGGATTCAAGGGGATGAAACGAGTATTGAATTAAGATAAGAATAAAGGCCAGGGTAACCAGTAAGGGAGCGAACTTGCTGAATTCAAGGCCCTTAAACTTCTTGAGCACTATTCATATCCTGAGCGTTAAAGAAAAAGTCCCATTCATGGGGCAATAATTCGAGCGCCAGGATGTTCTGGAAGGCCCTACTCTTCGACATGGAAGAGAACTGCATTAATTTTTTTGAGGGTAAGGAGTAAATCTCAGAAGGCTTGCGAAGCTTAAGCCCAACACGCCTGAGTCTCTCGTTTTCCTCTGGATATTCATTCATATGGGTTTGAAGCTTCTTAAAGTAGCTCCTTCCCATTGTTAGGTGGAAGATAAACTCAAGCCAGGGATGCAGAAAATAAGTAAGGATCCAGACAACTGCCTTATTAACTTCTTTAATTGGAACCAAAGTACAGATCACGCTGGCGATACTATGGAAAATCCAGGAAACGACCCCAAGGATAAATAAGGACTTGGTCCTTTTGGGGGCCATACCTTTTTTGACCTGAAGCAAAAGCTCAAAACATACCGCCGAAAGCTCCGAGGGGTTGGCATGGGCCAGAAAGGTCCGGCTAAGTACCAGGCTTATGGTGCGTTTATTCTGCAAAACAAAGCCTCGCTCAATACTTCCGTTGTAAAAATAGAGATGTGGCAAGGGAACTGCCAGTTTGTAGGCTTCCTGAGCAGCAGCTTCAAAAAACAAGGATTCATCACCACTCCTGACTTCCCTGGCCCCAAGGAAAAACAAAATAGCAGTATCTGAATAACCGATGGCCAGAACCAGACCTAAGATCCACAGTATGGCACCCAACGCCAACAATGCACCGCTCAAGGCAATCCATAGGAATGCCCCCAAAATGATGAAAGAAAGGAGTAAAAAAAGGGTAGCGCGCATAGCTTCAAAACCAAGTTTTTTAAGAGTGTTAGCGGTATTTTAGCACCTCACAAATCTTATTTGCATTACTTTATTACACCCTTAAGGCTTAGAGATGGACTATTACGGCCTTTTTGGGCTATAAGTCCTCAACTCTTTTCGATAGAAGGATGATTGTATCGCTCGGCAACATGCAGGTAATAACGATGAGGAGTTTCTTCAGCAGATGGACCAAATAGATGAGTTGATCGATGATCAACCCAACCTGGAACTTTTGGATGATGAAACACTTATATGTGAATGCTTTTGTGTTAACGTGAGGGACATTCGCAGCGCATGCGCTGATCAACAATCTGTTGATTTAGAGTTACTCCGATCCTCATTTAGTTTGGGGTTAGGATGTCAGACTTGCATTAAGAACTCGAATTACTGGGTCAATCGTATTTTTTGACCCTAGGAGAATTTTAATATGGCTTTTGACCGTTTGTTATTTGGTACTGCTGGTGTTCCAAACAGTACCGTAAAGAAAAACAATCCCGTTGAGGGAGTTAAGCGCATTCATGAGCTTAACCTGGATTGCATGCAATTAGAGTTCGCGCATGGCGTTCGTATGAAAGAAGAAGTTTCTTCTGCTTTAAGAAAAGTTTCTTATGAGCTGGGAATACCTTTAACTTCGCACGGTCCATACTACATCAACTTGAATGCACGTGAGCAGGACAAGATCGATTCTTCAGTTGAAAGAATCATCCAGACTGCAAAGATCTCTGATCTTTGTGGTGCTGAGTCCATGACTTTCCACGCTGCTTTCTACATGAAAGATTCTCCTTATGATGTTTTTGACCTGGTAGAAAAATCGCTTAACGTTATTGAAGAGCGCCTTTCTCGTCTTGATATCGAAATCGAGCTTCGTCCTGAGCTTACTGGAAAAACTTCCCAGTTCGGTTCTCTGGAAGAGCTTATTAGTCTTTCGAAGTCAGTTACAAGCTGTAAGCCATGTATGGATTTCTCTCATCTTTACGCCCGCACAGGCAGCGTAAATGACTATAAGGGTTTCTGCGAAACGTTGGAAACTTTGAAGAACGAACTTGGACCTAACGCTCTTAAAGAAATGCATATACACATTTCTGGTATCAGCTCTAACTCCAAGGGTGACCTTAAGCATTTGAACCTTGAGAAATCAAAGTTCAATTGGAAAGACCTCATGAAGGCACTTAAGGATCAGGACTGTCGCGGTTATGTAGTTTGTAACTCACCAAACCTGGAAGTAGATGCTTCCATGTTGAAACAGTATTACGCTTCACTTTAATTAAAACAAGAAAGGCTCCGAAAGGAGCCTTTCTTGTTTTAACCAGTAGTTTTTAGCCATTCTTGTGGATTTAAGAGATCGTGCAAGTAAGAGTCTTCTCCCGCCTTGAGTCCAACCATATAGCAGAATCCATCAGCATGAGTAACAAGGACCTTTTCGAAAGAAGGGTCCCAGGCAGTTTTTAAAACTGTTAAGAATTGGTCGACATCATTTTCTGAATTAAGAAGAGTATGCTTTTCAGCATCAAACAATGACCAGTTAATCGGAACATCCAATTTACCAAAAGATGTTTCGAAACGTAGCATCTGAGTTTGCGGGATAAATTCACCGCGGAGGAAATTAAGACTGTAATCATTGAGCTTCTGCTCAAGCGAAGACAGTTCTACCTCGCCGCTTTTTTGCAGCTTCAATGTTTCATCAACTAAGAACGATAGAAAGTCGTTGGCCATGGATTCTCCCATGACACCTATCGGATAGTTGAGTGGAGAACTTTAGTCCATTGGATTGATGGGATCGACTGATTCGTGGTAGGTCTTGATATTGCTCACATCTGCTATCAGCCACTTGCCTTCAACATGATGAATTTCAGCAATTTTTTTAACATCAGAATTGTAAGTACCCTTTTCAAGAGTGGACTTATATCCGACTGAATAAGTAAGGAAACACTTACTCTCCTGGCATGATTTCGTAAGTACCTTAAAGCTGTTCTGCTTAACATTTCTGAGGTCAGCAAATTTTGCGAAATCCTCATCCGACATATTCTCAAAACTTTGTTTCATCTTGCCCGTCACTCTATCGAGTACAAACTGTCTGGTGACAGTGTTGCCGAGACGGGTTTCAACGAAGTCCTTTAAGGTGGCTTCAGGAGAAATGCTCTCGTTCAGACAAGAAGTAAGCATAAACAACAATGGTAGAATCCAATTTCTCATCTTAACCTTTCAGGTTGAAAGCCTAGTTCCTGGACGATTTCCATGAATTCGGCCCAATTAAAGATCTTAAGATCCTTGGGTGTTTCACTAAATTTTATCCCAATCCCTGTCAAATCAACAGACTGAGCAACAACTTCCCCGACTTGGATAAATTCTCGGCCGTGAAATTGTACAGTCACCTGGATCTTTGCCGGTAATTGCATAGGGGCACTGGTCTTAACAAAGCATCCTTCTTCATCCCAGTTAGTGAGAAAAGCCACGTGGGTTTCCTCATTAATCTGCAGTGTACACGAAATTTTTTGTAAAAGAGGTTCGAAAAGGTCACTGGGTGCATAATTTGGATTAATACTAGCCTTGGATAAATAGTCAGCGAGAAGTTGATAAAGAAAGTATGATATCACTGAATAAAAAAACAGTGCGATAACAATGATCTTGTTAAATTCGATGAAGAGTCCCTCGACTACCTTGAAACCAACCAGCAATGTAGATATTGAGAAAGCAACAAGGGAAAGCCAGTGATGTCTCCAGATAAGCATGATGGAAACAACAATAGGTAAGGCAATGTACCAGAAAAGCTCGGCAGACTTCCTGAAATACAGGAGTGAAAACGGAGACAAGTGATGACGGTAGGCATACTGAAGATACAAAAAGAGAAACGATAAAATCAGGTAAATGACCGCATTACCAATGATGATATCTTTCTTTTTTACTTTCAATTGTTCCATATTCATTTTGCCCTATAATACCATTATGAACCAAGTTCACTTAGAAATCTCCCCAATTTGTGTATCATGCGACAGTTGTCGCCTGGTTTGCCCTGAAAATGCGGTAGTCAGTGATGGTCTTAACTATTTTATAGATCAGTGGAGCTGCACACTCTGTGGGTTATGTATTGAAGTCTGTCCTGTTGATTGCATAAAAGAGACTGTTACTTAACTTCGGCCGAGACACCCTTCCACCATACCATTGGATTTTTATCCCTGGAACAAGCTCCATCCATGATGATCGTTGGCTGCAGGTCCTGTGTCACCGGATCTTGATTGAGATTGATAACTTCGCTGCTTCGGGCATTATAAGAAAGATTCTGCAGGTTAATCTTCCAGGTCTTAAGCGCTTTTTCCTGAACCAGAAAGCGAATAAAAGGATGAGTTGAACGCGTGCGGTAAGTATTAAGCAAGCGGTGACTGGTTTCCCAATATCTCTTTAGTGTTCCAAAATCCCAGTAATCTACATTCTTAAGCAGGATGGCCGGGATGGGGGTCTTCTCGAAAGGACAAACAGAATCAAAGAAGGCGCTCTTGCCTGGTATTTTTTCAAGCTTGCCCAGGTCCACAAAAGAAATTCCAGTATAGGTTTCAACGGGGGTGCCTGAAGGAAGATCCTTGTTCTGGATAATTTTCTTAACCAGGCGATCAGCCCCGATCTCAAGTGCGTTGTATCCCTGGGACGTATTAACTTCATAGCTAAAAAGTGCTGCTGAATGTTTTTGAAAAGGCTCAAGGAACTTATATAAATCGTCTTTTACCATATAGAAGAACTGGTCTGCATTCAGGACGAGAAGCTTGCCTTTGTATTTAACCTGGGGCTGGGAAGCGAGATTATGAATAGCTCCACCAATGTCCAGTATCTCAGGTTTTTCCCAGAGAAACGTTACACCTTCAAAGGCCGGATTGTTCTTGCAGCTTGCCTCAATTTGCTCACCCATATAGTGAAGGTTGATATAGATATTGCTGATACCCAGGCTTCGGGCATAGGCCACCTGCAACTGGAGCAAGGGTTTTTCAAAAACTGGCCACAGGACTTTTGGTAATTGCTGACCGATGGTACCCATACGGGTTCCAAAACCAGCAGCGAGTATTAAGCAGTGATTAATTTGCATAGTAATGCTGGAAAAGAATCTTCTTAAGATCTGAATAACGAGGGTTATCCATCATGACTTGCCGGATTTTCTCCATGGCAAACCCAATATACTTAAGATAGCGCTCGTCCTTGCGCCAATTATAGATGTAACAGAAACTTCCTACGGCCTTAAACACACGCTGGATTGTCATATCCTGATAAAGGGCCTCAAACTCAGCATAAGTTTTTTGCCCATGAATTGATACTGCAAGATTGTCATAGTAGTAACGCTTAAGCGTCTGCCTGTTTTCAGGATGAAGGTCGTAGTAACAATCTTCAAGAAGGGAAACCAGGTCATACTGTGGAATTCCCCAGCGGGCATCCTGGAAATCAATGAAAACAAATTTTTTATCCATCACCATAATGTTGCGTGAATGAAAATCCCGATGAGTGATGACCATCTTGCTTTCGGCAAGGCGTTTCATAATGGGATCAAATAAGTCCTCTAGTTCCTTAATGAGATTTTCATCGTTGGTCTTGGAGAAAAAATTCAGGAAGTACTTAAACGTGAAACGTGTCTCATCCATGTATTTCTGATAATCAAATTTCAACTGGAAGAGATTCGGGTTCTTCACTGATGATTGAGGAATCCTGTGAAGTTCAAGCAGCTGGTCAACAATTGTCTTGTAGGCCACAAACTCCTGCTCTTTATTTGTAAGAGTGGCCAGGTACATAATAAAAGTTTCATTGCCCAGGTCTTCCTGGAGCATGTAACCCTTGGGCAGGTTATGATCCAGGATTGCGGGAACCTTGATATTGTTCTTCGCAAGAAATTGCTGAACAGATAAAAATGGATGTTTTTCGAGACTTTCTTCAAAAGGATTATCCAAGCAAACCACCTGTGAGCCTTTATCGGTGAATAAACGGTAGTACCTTCTGGTTGAGGCATCTCCGGTAAGTTTATCGACTTCTTCAAGCTTCACATTTTCGAGAATCCCCTGTTCCTGGGATTTTGTGAAAAGCTCTTCAATTAGAAAACGTTCAGCTTGTTCTGGTTTCATATTGCTCCGTCTCTGATCCCATTCAATAAGCTATAGAAGCTCTTGGATGAACTCTTTTTAGTAATGATATTATCTTCGACTGAGTGTTTAATGAGAAATGCTTTGAACAAAGATTCTTCACGATTGATCTGATTTGCATCACCGACCTGCATAATAAAATCCGCAGTATTTCGGTTTTGTACTTGTAACCACGACAGATAATATTCTCCATCATACCCGCTCCTGATAGTCAGGTGAAAGGCCCATTTATGAACTTCCATCTTCTCTTCGAGGGTGAGGCGGTTAAGAGTAATAATTCTCTCGAGAGGCAGGTACCCTGTTGGGATGATGGTTTCCTTAGGATAAAGTAATTTTTCACTTCGTACCAGTTCATAAGACAAAATACTAACAAGCATACTTTCATGCTTTATATACTTGGCTATAAGGCCTTTGGATAAAAAGATCTCACCCTTGGGTAATGAGAAATGCAAAGGAGCTTCAATGTCGAGTATCGTGACCTTGCTCCCTTTCAACTGTTTGAAAAATATTTCATTATTCCCGATAATTTTTGCGGCTGTGTCATCGAGATATTTTAATCCGGCTTTATTGATCGGATATACCTTAATTCCTGGTGTGGAGAGGAATGGCTGCTTTAGCGAGGCCAGATGATCACGGTAATCATCAGCACTCATTTCAGAATAGCCCTTACCTGCAAGGTCACCTTTATTTGATTTATTAAATGAAGGGAGCGTGAAACTTCCGCATGAAGGCAGAATGAGAAAAAGCAGCAGGTACAAATGATAAACCCCCACATTAAGCGAGGGTTTATTCATTTCAGGACTAATTAATAGCTTAGAACTCGGCAGCGACTTTCTGACCATCAACATAATAGATTGTAAAACCAGAGTAGATCTTATTTGGATCCTTGATCAATGGGCGGTTATTATCCCAAAGCATTTTCCATTTTGACATCGTCTGATAAACGCTCTTGGAGATAGTCCCCAGAGTGTCGCCAGTGCGGATAAGATAAGGTGATCCATTTTGGTTCCAGACAAATTCCTCTGCCGGAGCTGTATAGGTCAAGACCATCCCTTCTTTAACGCTCGTTCTTCCTTTCAGAACATTTTGGTTCTGATTGGCAAGATTTTTCCATTTTTCGTAGTCACCGTAAAGCTTGAAAGCAATCAGCATCAGTGTTTCGTTTTTGCCAACGTTATACTGTTTTGTAGCTCCTGCCTCAAAATCACTGCTGGCCTTAGCTACTGGAGCGGCACCTGGAGCAATTTCATCATTGATGTTTATCGCCTCATCTTCCGCAGGTGCATCAGTATCTGTAACCATAGGATCGTCAGTCGGGTCTGCTGACTCTCCTGGATCTATAGCAACTTCTGGAACTGCTTCCTCTGAAGGGTTCTCTACGAACTCATCTGCATCGGATAATTCAATTTGTGGTGAACTTTCATCCACTTTCTGTGCTGACTTGGAGCCGGAACATCCGACGAGACCCAAGCAAAGTAATACCAACCATGGCGTAAGCTTCATAATCCTCCCTGATAATGACATTACTTGTAATTCTATAATAGCCTTGAAGGACGCGGAAGGATGGGAAAATTTTGCAAAGGATTAGAAATGGAAAAACATATCTTTTTGGTCAATTGAATCCCAGATACGTTTCACTAAGCGGTTGAAGTGTTCTTCGTTATCCAGGAAATCCAATTCATCCGTATCTACGATAAGAGACTTACCCATATTATAATTGCCGTACCACTCATCATAGTAATGATTGAGGCTGGTCAGATAGTCCACGGGAATGGATTGTTCATAATCGCGCCCGCGCAGCTGAATTCTTTCCATGAGCTTAGGCACTGAGCGGCGAAGGAAAATCATGAGAGTCGGTGGATTGAGGTATTGAATCATCGATTCATAAAGAGTTCGGTAGTTATTATAGTCGCGATCATCCAGCTTCCCTGATTCATGAAGAGCACGCGCAAAAATATTGGCGTCTTCATAAATAGAACGATCCTGGACCGAGCTTGCAGGCAAAGCTTCAATAAGCTTATGCGTGTTAAAACGATGATTAAGAAAATAAACCTGCAATGGAAAAGACCATCGACTCATGTCCGCATAGAAATCTGAAAGATAGGGATTATCCTGAACAGATTCATAATGAGGTTTCCAGCCTAATCTTTCAGACAGTTTTTTTGTCAGCGTGGTCTTTCCACTACCAATATTTCCCGCCACTACCACGAACATGGGGTTAGAGACGCTGGATAACCTTTGATAGGCCATATCTGACATTGATGTCTCCTGAATTTGCATGGTCAAAAGCCTATTACGAATACTGCCATAAATCTTGACTCAATTAATCAATTTTATATATTTTTATGATGGATTTACGTAGTTGCGTTAACAGCTTAGAATTTTGTAAATAATGAAACATTTGAAACGTAACATTCTTTACCTTTGCCTCTGCCTTTTTGGTATTTCTGAACTTATGGCCCAGTCGCTCGTTGATGATGCCAGTTTGACAGCTGGTAATGCTGAAGGTGCCTTTAACGAAACAATAAAAGTTATTTCGAGTTCAAAAAAGATTTTCATTATTACCAACAATAACCAACAGCTTGGGCCCGGAGACTTTTGTTCTCTTGCCCTGGATAATAAACTGGCAGCGCGTGCATTGGTTGCCAAAACTCACCAAGGCCAGGTTGGAATCAAGATTCTGAAAATCTATTCTTTGGCCCAATGGGGGAAACTCCGTCGTGACCAGGAAGTTCAGGTGGTCAAAGGTGATGATTCAAATTTTGGCGCAGCACCTGTGGCAGCTGCTCCAGAAGCTGCTCCAAAGATTAAAAATGAAGAAGACCTTTTTACAGGTGACGTAGTGCTTGAGGATGAGCTGGCAGATTTTGATGACAATAAAAATCGTCATATCAAGCCAGATAACCTTGTCACATTGTTTGCTGGATTCTACGACGTAGCTGAAGTAGAAGAAGATGGAGGAGTCATAAGGACACAGGAACTCGGTTTTACCTGGGGATATCAATTCGCAGATAATTACTTTTTTGAGGGTGGCTATGGTCGTGCTCAGCTGAATAGCTTTCCCTGTGACGGCTGCTCAACTTTGGTAAATCATATAATGGGCCGACTAAAATTTAATATTAAGGGTCCCCTGTATACTTTTTTTATGCCGTATGTAGGTTTTCAGACTTACTCTGTTGTAAGTCCTGACGCTGGAGTGGGAGACAATGATCAGTTGAATCAGACTCAGCTGGAAGCTGTACAAGCATTAAAAGAATCCGGTCCAACTTTTGGTGTAACTATACTAAGAAGGCTTGTCCCTGGTTGGTTTATCAAGGCAGACATTGGTACAGATTTAATAAACGCAGGATTTGCTATTGAATTCTAAAATCACATTGCTACTTTTATTGCTCATCAGTGCATGTGGGGTGAAGGGTGATCCTTCTTCTCCCAAGAATGTGGTAGTCCCTTCGCTTATAGAAAATTACCCAGATGTTAAGACCAATCAACCACTCATGGACAACAAGAAGTTTAGATAGATATGTCATTGATCATTGCTAGTGGCTCCAATCTTGGAGACTCTGTTGCTCATCTCAAAAAGGCCCTGGATCAATTGTCCCTCGAGTATCAACTCGTAGCGGCGAGCAGAATATACACCTCAGCAGCTGTAGATTATGAGGCGCAGCCCAATTTCTATAATCAGGTTTTGGAATTTCAATTACCGAAAATTTCTCCTGAAAGTGTCATGCAAAAGCTACTAGAAATTGAAACAACAATGGGAAGACAACGGGTGGGATGGAGAGGTCCGAGAACAATTGACCTGGATATTATTTTCTGGGGAATAACTACCATCAACTCAGAGCATTTAACTGTACCTCATCCCCGATGGCAGGAACGTAGTTTTGTAGTCCGTCCTCTTATGGAATTACCGTTCTTTCAAACGATAGAAAAATGTTTTACAATCCCACAGACCTTCAAAATTGATGCATCTCCAATAAGTTAATAGCTATTAATCAAGGATGAGATTATGGACTTCGCCCTAAGTACCGAACAACGTGAAATCCAGGAACTTGCCCTTAAGTTTGCTCGAAATGAAATGATTCCGCACGCTCAGGAATTCGACGAGAAAGGTACGTTCCCAAAAGACATTTTTAAAAAAGCATGGGAACTAGGGCTGGTTAATACCTGCATCCCTTCAGAGTATGGTGGAACAGGTTTCACTTCAGTTGATGGTGTTGTTATCAGTGAAGCCCTCGCCTACGGTTGCATGGGCATGAATACTTCGTTTATGGCCAATGACCTGGCCTTGCTTCCGATTGTCATCGGTGGTTCTGACGAACAAAAGAAAAAATTCCTGACTCCATTTACCGAAAGTTTTAAAATTGCATCTTTCTGCCTGACAGAACCGGGCAATGGCTCAGATGCAGGTGGCATCAAGACTAGTTTTAAGGATGGCGGCGATCACTGGATTATAAATGGTGAAAAGATGTGGATAACAAACGCAGGTTACGCTGACCTCTTTGTGGTTTATGGAACTATAGGTACGAACCTGAAACATAAAGGCATTTCCGCTTTGATTGTGGATCCCAAGTCAGAAGGTGTCGTGCTCGGTAAGAAAGAAGATAAAATGGGTCATCGTTCTTCCGATACCCGCGGTGTGCGTTTTAATAACGTAAAAGTTCCCAAGGAAAACATGCTGGGCAAGGCCGGTGAAGGTTGGGCCATTGCCATGGCTACCCTTGATCATTCCAGGCCCCTTGTTGCTTCATCTGCTTTGGGTGGCGCACAGCGAGCACTAGATCTTTCGATACAATACGCCAAAGAGAGAATTCAGTTCGGAGTTCCGATAGCAAAGCATCAAGCTGTTCAATTTATGATCGCCGAAATGGGAATGAAAGTTGAAGCGGCTCGCCTACTCGTGCACAAGGCTGCCTGGATGTGTGATCAAGGCCAGCGCAATACAGAAATCGCCTCTTACGCCAAGGCCTTTGCCTCTGACTCTTGTATGCAAATCACGACAGATGCAGTACAAATTTACGGCGGCTATGGTTACAGCAAGGAATATCCCGTTGAGAAACTCATGCGGGACGCTAAACTCATCCAAATTTACGAAGGCACATCTCAGATTCAACGTCTGGTTATGGCCCGTGAGCTTTTGAAATAATATAGGAGTCCTTATGAATATTTTTGTGTGCGTGAAGCAGGTTCCAGACACAGAAACTAAAATCGTACCAACTGGTGACGGTAGTTTCATTGAAACCTCATCCATTAAGTGGATTATGAATCCTTATGATGAATTCGCTGTTGAGCAGGCGTTGCTTGTAAAAGCATCAAATGCTGCTGCCAATGTAACTGTTGTTCGTGTTGGTTCAGTTAAAGATACTGAAGCTCTTCGTACAGCAATGGCAATGGGAGCTGATGATGCAGTTCTGGTTGAAGCCGCTGATAACCTGGATTCTTTCTCTATTGCAAAGGCCCTTAAGGGTGCAATTGATAAGACAGGTAAGAAGCCGGATCTGATTCTTGCAGGTAAGCAGGCAATTGATGATGATGCTCTCCAGGTTCCACAGATTCTTGCTGAAATGCTTAATCTTCCTTCAGTATCTGTGATTGTTGGATTTGAGCTTTCAGGCTCAACTGCAAAAGTTAAGCGAGAGATCGAAGGTGGAGCACTCGAAGTATACGAAGTGAACACTCCTTGTATTCTTGCATGTAACAAGGGTCTCAATACTCCAAGATATGCTTCTCTTCCAGGAATCATGAAAGCTAAGAAAAAGCCTATGGCACAGTATTCACTGTCTGACGTTGGTGTTTCTGATGCTGACCGCAGGGTTAAATACTCTCAATTCCGCCTTCCTCCTGAAAAGCCACCTGGGAAAAAATTCGACGCTACCGATGCAGCTAAACAAGCTGAAGTTGTCGCCCAGGTTATTGGTCTTCTCAGAACAGAAGCTAAAGTTCTCTAATTTTTTTGAAAGGAAACTTTTATGGCAAACGTACTCGTATTCGCTGAACAACATGACGGTCATGTAAAACCTGTCACTCTTGAAATTCTTGGTAAGCTCGCTGGCCAGACTGCTGACGTTGTCGTTTTTGGTGATGTCTCTGCTGAACAGATTGCTCTTCTTGCTAAGAACGGTGCCCAGAATGTGCACAAGCTCAAGGGGACTAATCTCGATAAATACTCTCCTGAAGGTTATGCCAACGCATTGGCAGAATTCATCAAGTCTAAAAACTATGATTATGTTTTTGGTGGAGCGACTTCTGTTGGTAAGGACTTGCTTCCTCGCCTGGCCACTAAATTCAATGCTGGTCTTGCTTCAGATGTAGTTAACTTTGTTTTTGAAGGCGGAAATTTCGCAGGAACTCGTCCTCTCTTTGCAGGCAAGTGCCTTGCTAAAGTTGAAGTGACAGGACCCAAGCCACATTTCGTCTCTATCCGCCCTAATGCTCTTGGTATGACTGCAAATCCAACTGCTGGTGCAGGAACTGCTTCTGATGTTAATGCCAATGCTGGAGAAATCCGCGCTGCCATCAAGGAAATCATCAAAGCTGCTTCTACTAAGGTGGATTTAACTGAAGCCAACATCATCGTAACTGGTGGTAGGGCGATGAAGAATGCTGATAACTTTAAAATCCTGAATGAGATGGCGGATGTGATTGGTGCTACTGTTGGTGCTTCACGTGCTGCTGTAGATTCTGGATTTGCGCCTCACTCAATGCAGGTTGGACAGACTGGTAAGACAGTTGCTCCAGCTCTTTATATTGCTTGCGGTGTTTCGGGAGCCATTCAGCATCTTGCCGGTATGAGAACTTCTAAGGTGATCGTGGCCATTAACTCTGACCCTGATGCTCCTATCTTTACGAAAGCGGATTACGGGATAGTTGGAGATCTTTTCCAGATTGTTCCGATAATGACTCAGGAATTTAAAAAGCTTCTTGGAAAATAATAAAAAAGCCGGTTTAAAAGCCGGCTTTTTTTTGCACTTATTTGGTTTTTACAACTTCACATCGAATCGCACTCTCCGCTTCAAACGCAACATCATTTGACGAAGTATAAAATTCGTTAAACTTACTTAACTCGCCATGAATGGTAAAATTCAAGTTTCCTGCAAAAGCCAGTTCTACTAGTGAAATGCAATTCTTTGGCACTTCCAAAACTATCAGCTTATTCTTAGGCTCAAAATAAAGTCCCGATGCCAATTCTGAACTCTTAATGTTCCCACCAGCAATGAGTGTCTCATTATTTCTGGAAAGCCCCTTGAGCTCTACTGTTAAAGTCGCAACTTTGCCTTCATAGCCGGTATCAGCGTGTGCAAATGTCATGAGGATAAATGAGAGTAAGATTGTGTACATAAGTTCTCCTGTAAATTTCTTGAATACAAGAAACTGCATTTACAGGGGCATGGCAACTAACTTTTTATGATAATGGTTGTTCCATGTTATAAGTCTGGGCCTGAAGGGCTTCAGCTTGCATCGCCTGGTCGTCCTGGGATATTGCTTCGGCCTGAACAGCTGGAGCTTCTGTTCCAAAGTTACCAGTTTCAACCTGGTGGTTTTGTTCGAGATCCTGTTGAACCTCTTGCTGGACTTCCTCAGTAGAGCCCTTGGCAAACCTTAGCCTAGTTCCTTCCAAAGGACCATTGCTTAGGGTCACCATATAAGAGTTTTGATCTACCTGGTACATCATTCCGCTAAATACTTCTCCATCGAGGTCATATTCAAACACATTTCCCGTCATTTCAGTAAAAGACACTGAAATGCCTTCGCCATTTGGAAGTGAGACTGAAAGGCTTTCGATTACGCCATTATTGGTCGAAAGATTACCAGAAAACTGGTCGGCCTGAAGGCCTTTTTGGAACTTCTTAGGATTGATCACTTCTGTTAAACTTAAATCCAGTTCGTCTTGTACTGCAGCTGCTACTACCGGAGCGGATTCTGCTTCTTTAGCTGCTGCGATTTCGGGAGCAGCAGAAAGACGGTTAACAACTTGTACTATCGGATTAGAATTAACTTCTTCTGTATTTAGTTTTTTCCAGTTAGAAGCTGCAAGCATTCGTCCTGGAGTTACTACGCCGTAAACTTCATCAAGTCTTTTTACGAACTGGATGTCCTGTGAGGTAATGCTTGAGTCAGCATTAATAACGATAGCATTGTAGGTACCTGTTGCTACAAACAGGATAGCCGCTACAAAACCCAGACTTTTCTTACTTTGTTGTGACCAATGCATATATTTCCCCTTGCCTTCATAAAGCAAGGTGTAGGCCAGAAAGGTCAGGGGGTAAGTGGTGAGAAGCTGGTTTTAAGCTGTATAAAATTTAGACAGGCGACTGTAAATTATCTAGTCAGGTCACCTCCGCAGCGCGAGGAAGCATTGCTTCGCCGCTAGCGGAGGTTGTAAAAATAAATTTAGAAAGAATCCCAAACAGCTCTTCTTCTTGAAGCATCAGAATAAATAACTAAGTTACCATCTTCTTGCATAACTAGAACCGCACGTGGGTAACGGTGAGTTCCTGTGGCAAATAGAGCTTTATGGTTTTGGTTATAAACAACAAGATTTCCATCCACTTGCATTTCGGCATAACATCCATAACCTTTGTTATGAGTATTAGAGCTCCAAACGGCATTACGTACATGTGGTCTGCCTCTATAAACAACCAGATTACAGTCATCTTGCATATGTAGACCGAAAGTTCCGTACCTCGAAAAAAGAGCTGATCCAGGGTAAAGAACCTGAGAATCAACTGCTCTCATTGTGTCTTGTGGAGGGTAGTACTGAGCATTCGCATTTACATTGATGAGAACAAAAAAAGCCAATAACATAATTTTAAAAACAGTCATGAATTCTCCTGAAGGGGGTCAATAAATCCCATCCTCACAAACCTGAATGATCATGTAAAGTAGTGCCTTTTGGCACCGGCCACATCTTAATGGTATCTTAAATTTGCTTATGATTTAGAATCTTCCACCTAAAGAAAGCCCTACATAATGATTACCTGCAACGTCGAAAGATTTTTTTCCGTCTACACCAACATAAACCTTATCCTTGAAGATACTTTGCTTGATGATGACTGATCCTGAATTCTCTGCTCCTGGGAGCCAAATAGGAGTTGCATTCGTTAATCTACCATCTGCACTTAAGCCGAAATAAGTTCCTGTCTTTTGAGAGTTAAGACCGGTGTGGCCATTAAAAACCCAATATTGTCCGGTCCCTAAAGGATAGACGGTGACGGTCCCGCCCAGATTACCAGTTATGCTTGAGTTAACTTTTATATCCATATCATGGCTTATTTTTACAACTGATACGTTTGCGCTGGGTTTGGTACTGTTGGAATCGAGATCCCCTTGGACCTGTAAGAGTAAGGTTGTTGTATGCTTTACCGGGCCAGTATTGTAGCGAGCTACTAGTCCTCCCATCAAATCGGCTTGAAAATCAACATCTGTCCCACATCTGGCATCTCCAACAGAAGCACAAAATAAGGATCCGCGTACGTGAAGCTCACCAAAAGTGGAAAGCTTTAAGTCTTTGGACTGGTAAAATTGCCAGTTAAATCCTTGAGTCATCTGTCCATAAGCACCAACGCTTTTCAATTTTCCTTCCTGCACGGGACGAGTAGATGAAAATCCAGCGATTCCATATTCTCCGTAAAAAACATCATTATAACTAACTTTGGTATTGTAAGCAGCTCCTGTAACAGAGCTTTGATTACCGATTGGAGTTTCAGCATGAAAAAAGCGGACTGTACCATATGGAGTACCAACTCCAAATTGCTGGATTTGAGCATCGCTTTTGTAATTTGGACTTAGATCTGAATCTTTTCCCCCTGTGACTATATTTAGAATGCCACCTTGCTCTGAAGGTAAACTGATAGCCTGGTCATCCTTCCCATTGAACACCCTGAATCTGATACCAGAATCTGGATAAATGTGATTCTGACTTAAGGCACTTGGTCCTGTGACTCCATTATTTTCTGATTTGTACCCGTAGTTTAACTGAATTACCTTATTTGGATCATCCGGGCTGGTTAAGACGAGTGTTCGGTGTCCACCCCCTTGTGTACGGAAACTGATACCAAATGCTTCCTTGATACCCATGGCCTGGGCGTAACGAACCGCCAGCTGGTGCATTTGTCGACATATGCCTGCTGGAACCATCTTACCAGTTCGAATGGATTGATCTATGGCTGCCATCATTTCAGCATCAGTGGCATTTTTGCCTGAACTAGTGCCAACAGCATCATAATCGTAGTTTTCATATAAATAGGATAAAAAATTTGCCAGGAAATTTACTTTCTTTGCATAGCTTGCCTTGCTCATTTCTTTTTCAAGAGTCTTATAGATCAAAGCTTCATCTTTTATTCCGGCCAACTTACCAACAAGCAAAGAGTTCTCAGCAACATCAATTTTGGTCTGTCCGGTAAGATAGCTGGAACTGTTCAACATGATGTCTCTTAACTTTTCTTCACCCAAGGCCAATACTTGCTCTCGTGTCATGCTATTTGTGGCCGCATAAATTGCCACCTGGTCCCTCAAGTTAATCCTGGGAACACTTACTTCCTTGAATGAAGACTCACCGTTTTTCCCTACGGCCATTAATTGAACATTAAAAAAAACTTCAATCTTTTTAGGTTGAGCATCAGTACCATCAATAGGGGATTTAGCTTTAGTTACCACTTCATCGGGCGGGCAATCGACTTCTTCTTTTGCAGCATCTTCATTATTGGATGCAGCTTTCTTTATCTTCGAGTCCGTGGTGTCTTTTTTAATGGCCCCAGATATATCCTCAATCACTTCTTTGGTGTTACCCATAGGTATGCTCTGAGCATTTGCCTTACCTACCAACAAGAATATTGGGAAAACCAAGAGAATAACAATTTTCAGTAGAAGCCCCGGTTAAGTTGACTAAACTTATCGGACTAAACTGAAATTTATTGAGAAAGTATTGTAACTACTCGATTTTAGGGGCTAATTTCATGTAGTCGTAATGCGAGTGACGAAACCGTTTCATAGCAATAACAACCAGATCAGCAAGAGGAATATTAGTGTTCTTAACCATGAGAGCGAAATCTTCCACGATTTGTTTTTCGATCTTAACTGTGAGTTCTTTCAACTCACCTTCATTGTGCTTTTGTGATTTCATATTAAAACCTCGGATTGAATTGCAGTCATTTTAACTGGGAATGCTCTTAGGAGCAATAATCTTTAGACCACCCTTTTTACGAAGTCCGACTAACGCATGGGTTATCTCATGATCCAGTAATGGACAATGCTGATATATGTCGGCCGGGGTATTCCATTCAGTCAGCGTATCCAACACATCAAATTCGTGGGCGCTAACAGAAAGTGAATCCTGCAGAAACTCAGCGTCAATTACAATTTTAACATTATCAGGGGGCCTGAGTTTTATTGATTCGCGGTAAAGCTTTAAAACGTCGGCCATCTTGTTTCTGATAACTGCAAAAGGATAATGAATTTGCCTTTCTTTCTCGTCTACTACTTCCGGCTCTACGATGTAGGTGAAGTTTTGGAGTGAATATTCCTGGATAATAAGTTGGTAAAAAGCCTTAAGGCCTTTATGATTCTGGAAAGTCACCTGGATGACTTCTCCATCCTTGAAAAGCAAGTGACCCAGAAACTGCCGATTATATGTTGAGAGAACATTTACCTTGCCGGTAAACTGCACAGCTATTTGTTCTTCAATCACCGACATTATCTTAAGTTCCATAGGCCTACTTGTTTAATCCAAATATTTTAGACATTAACCCCGGTTTAACGGGTGCACCTTCAGGAACAAAAAACTTTTCTACATTGGCACTGATCGAGAGAAAAGATTTCCATACCGGCCTATCACGGAAACGATCCTGTGACATATAAGGCTCGCCCTTATCGGAACCAGTTCTTAATTCTATTTCCAGCGGAATCTGCCCCAGAAGATCTACACTTAATTCCTGCACAGCATGTGTGACTCCACCTTCTCCGAAAATAAAGTGTTCAGTTCCACAATGAGTACAAATAAATGATGTCATGTTCTCAACCATTCCAATGATTGGCAGATTTAACTTCCGGAACATTTCAAGGCCTTTTTTGGCATCCAGCAGGGCAATATCCTGAGGAGTAGAAATGATGATGGCCCCGTCAACATGGGCATTTTGAATCATGGACAGCTGGATATCTCCAGTACCCGGAGGAAGGTCAATTAGAAGATAGTCTGTTCCAGACCAGTCCACATCAAAGAGAAACTGGTTGATAACTCCACCTAGCATGGGGCCACGCCAAATGACGGGATCCTGCTCATTTATAAAAAATCCAAAGCTCATGAACTTGATCCCAAAAGCTTCGACCGGAATAATTTTTCGTTCTGAGTTTGAACGCGGTTTTTCTTCACGCTTGCCAAAAATCATTGGCAAGGAAGGTCCATAAATATCAGCATCAATAACCCCGACCTTGTGACCTTGTCTTGAAAGTGCCAAGGCCAGGTTGGCCGTAAAGGTTGATTTACCCACTCCCCCCTTGCCTGAGCCGATAGCGATCACTTTGCCAACATTGGGAACGGGTTTTTTATTGCCGATCGTGGCGTGCCCGGTCTTAATTTGTGCAGGTTGAGTAGGGGCAACTGAAGGAGCCTGGGGCTTTTGATCCAGTGCCTTAAAAACATCCTGAGATTGGGTCGAAGTAGTCTTGACCAGGATATCATCGAGACCCACCATACCATCCAGGGACTTTTGGATTTCCTGCTCGATGGCACGCTTTTCAGAGGGAGAAATGCCATCCCGGTTATATTGAGCATCCAGCTTCTGGCCATTCATCTGGACGTGCTGCCATCGCTTCTCTTCACCAAAGGTCTTGCCAGTAGCGGGGTTTTTTATCAAATTCAGTCGTTTCTGTATCTCTTCGAGCATTGGTTTTCCTAACTTGACAGTGTTGGTACGTTAAATGAGTTAAATTCCTATCTGGTAGAAATCTCAATAACATTTTATGATTCTATATAAACCTTGGATAGGATAAAGCTTTTGGCATTTTATAAACGGTCGGTTTTTTTAATTAATCCGTCATTTCAGCTACGTTTCAGCTTGGCGGTATGTATTTTGGTATTTCTATCCAGCATGGTTTATCCTCTTTTGTTATGGGATTTCTTTAAAGAGATCATGGCACACCAACCCCAGCTGTCTGGAAAGATAGCGGGGGCGAAGCATGACTTCATGTGGTTTCTGATAATTATCCAGGTGCTTTTCACTGGAGTGATTTTCATCCTGTTCATTTTCCTGACTCACAAGATTGCAGGTCCATTATTCAAATTGAAAAAGCATCTCTCTAATATCAGGCAAGGCGAGCCTATTACACCTCTCACATTTCGCAACGGAGATCACTTCATGGATGTTGCGGAGGAAGTCACACTTTTCCTCGAGACTATCAGCCAGAACCAGGAAAATGATTTCCAGTATCTGAATGAGGTTGCAACTTATATTGAAAACTTGTCAAGTGTTGTTCCCGACGATAAAAAACCTGTCTTGAACGAGATATCCCGTCGGTTACTTGACATACAATCGCGCTATAAAAAATCCCTTTAGCACGTGATAAAACAGTCGATGATGCTATAATTATCCCAATGAGATTTTACCTCCTTTTAACATTCCTGATTTTTCCTGCCTGGGCCGCCCCCCAGCAACCTAAAATTGTTGTTACGTCTCATCAGGCGATGCTCAACTCGGAAAAATTGCAGATCACCCGTGCCGAAATCGTCATAGCTGAACATATTGTCAACATGATGAAATTGATTGATAAGGGCTATGTTAACAATGATATCCTTAACAAACTTCTGGCCGAGGTCGGAAAGTCCAAACACTTCCTCGCTTTCAATCCATGGCTCCAGTCAGTCAAGAATGTCTCAAACTTAAAAAGTTCCACAGAACTGATTGTTGCCTGCCGTGAATACATAACTCCGAAAGAAAAACTTCCCCTTGAAAAACGCATGGAGCGAATGGCGGGAAACTTCTGTCGTGAACGTGCACTGGAAGCCATTAACAGGGATATTGAAAAAGAAAAAGTAATCTCTGATACTTCAACTGCCTTTATTCAGGAGAACTTGAAATTTTTTCTCACTAAGAAGAATAAGAAGAACTTCGCATTTTTCCTTCAGTCACAGGCATCTCGTCCGGAAATTCTAAGAAAGATCTCACAGGAAGTTACTACATATAGTGTCCGACATGAAATCGTTCCATCTCAGGAAGTCCTTCAGGATATTGAGATCAATGAGCAAATCACAAAGCTTATCCAGACCAAAGGTTTTAATCCACTTCAGCATCAGAATGTTTTTTATGCAGAATATGGAAAGCTTATTGAAGCTGGATATAGATCCCTTGATCCCAAGGGTGATGCAAAACCTGAAGAGAGCAAGATAAAAGAACATTTTCGATTCCTGAAAAATTATCTCGAGCTAAACCATGATCATCTTCCTGTTGGACTCTGTCTCACTCGCTTGAATGATTTTGCGAAGGCTGCCTTTCGCGCTGAATTCGTAGATCTGTCACGTGACATTTTTAAGTTCATCATCAAGAAAAACAACAGTGAAGTCATGGAAGATTCCCTCTTTTACTATATTTGGACCTACCTTGTTGTGGATGATTACAAGGGTGCACTTAAATTAGCCAAGAACCACAAGCTTCTTGGTGAAAAATCTCTGGCGACTGATCCAAGGCTCAAGTTCTGGCTTGCCCGCGCCCATGAAACCCAGGATGAGAAAGCCGAAGCGATAATGTTTTATGAATACATCGTCCTTCATCATCCACTGAATTATTATTCTATTATGTCCGCCAAGCGTCTTATGATCTTAAAGCCCGATTCTGCCGCTGTAGGGTTTTACGCTGCAAGTACTGCTCAGTTAAATCCACCTTTGGCTTTTGAACTCAAGGACTTTGACGATGACCACATTTCTTCATTGGTAAGACTTCGTGCCTGGTCTAAAATTGATAACCAGAAAATGGTGAACCTCGAACTTAAGAGACTTCGTAACCATAGCACTCCTGCCATGGTGGTGAAGCACCCGACAGACAAGCAGTCAGCTGTTAAGTCAGATCTACACCTGATGAATGCCAAGATCATACAGGAAGCTAATCACCTTGCGACCTTCCGATATCTTTATGTTGTCATGGATAAGAAAGAGGTCAACTTTAGCCGTGCCCTGCTCGAAATCCTTTACCCCAAGCCCTATCTTGAAGACCTCTCTAGTGCGCTGAAAAATGATTCGCTTGATCCTCTGGTTGTCCTTTCATTAATTCGCCAGGAGTCCGTCTTTAATCCATTGGCGCGCTCTCCAGTCGGTGCCCGGGGACTTATGCAACTTATGCCCATGACTGCGAGGCGTATGAAGCGCGGGTCTGAAAGGAATCTTCAAAATCCCAAGCTCAACATTGAAGTTGGCACGAAGTATTTCAAGGGGCTCATTAAAAGATATGATGGAAACCTGGTTTATGTCTTATCGGCATACAACGCTGGTGAAACCAGGGTCGAGCGATGGAAAAATCTTTATTGGGACACAGACGAGACGATCCTTAAAAATATTGAGCAGATTCCATTTCTTGAAACCAGAAACTACGTGAAGCTGATTTTCCGTAATCTTTTCTTCTATAAATTGTTGCTTGAAACAAAAGAGCCCGCCGATTCCGGCGAGCTCAATAAGATCTTCGATGTAAATCTTGGTTTTAAACGTTAATTTACTGAGTTCAGATTAGTAAGTCCTTCGGATTGACTGCGGTAATTTTCTTGCAAAGGTACCGGGCTGATCTGAGCCCCCTATCGTAGATAGGGGGATGCTCGATTTTCCCGCAGGGAAAATTGTTGACATAGATGGCAACACATTCAACTGTCCAGGCGCACGAAGCGCCTCAAAAGCCAGGAATCTAAAAAAATTAAACGTTAAATTTAAAGTGAATGACGTCTCCGTCTTTCACGTCATATTCCTTGCCTTCCATCCTGAATTTCCCGGCTTCTTTAACCTTGGCTTCTGAGCCGAAAGTGAAGAGGTCATTACAGTGGTAAACTTCTGCCTTGATGAATCCACGCTCAAAGTCAGTGTGAATCACACCAGCTGCCTGAGGAGCCTTGGCCCCCTTGGGGAATGTCCAGGCACGAACTTCCTTAACCCCGGCAGTGAAGTATGTGTACATGTCGAGCATGTCATAACCGGCACGAATCATCTTGGCGAGACCTGATTCTTCAATACCAATCTCTTTTAAGAATGCTTCTTTTTCTTCCTTGCTTTCAAGGTCAGCAATCTCAGACTCTATCTTTCCGCAGATAGTAATGACCTGAGAACCTTCTTTGGCAGCTATTTCCCTGACCTTCTTAACGTAATCGTTTTCTTCAAGGATGTTTGCTTCATCGACGTTACAGACATAAAGCATCTTTTTCATAGTAATCAGATGCAGGTCAGAAACAGCTTCTATTTCATCAGCATCTAGCGGAAGTGATCTGGCAGGAGATCCTTCTTCAAGTGTTTTTACCAGGCGCTCAAGAATCGGCTTTGATATTTTTGCTTTTTCCTGGATTTTTTTATCCTGAGACTTAAGATATTTATCCAGTGTCTGAAGACGCTTTGTGACTGACTCCAGGTCTGCCAGGGCCAGTTCAATATTTATAATTTCAATGTCTGAAGCAGGATCAACCTTGCCTGAAACATGGATAATGTCTCCATCATCAAAGCAACGTACTACGTGACAAATGGCTCCAACCTGGCGGATGTGACCAAGGAATTGGTTACCAAGTCCTTCACCTTTAGAAGCACCTTTTACAAGGCCCGCAATATCCACGAATTCTGTTACGGCTGGAATAAGCTTCTCGGGGCCTACAATCTTAGCAATTTTCTCGAGGCGAAGATCCGGAACATGAACAATTCCAATATTTGGTTCAATTGTACAAAAAGGATAATTGGCCGCTTCAGCAGGTGCTGACGTTAATGCCGAAAAAATTGTCGACTTACCCACATTTGGGAGACCCACAATTCCACAATTCATTCCCATACTTTCCTCCTGCGCATTAAGCTAAAAGATTCTTTTTATTATATGTTCCGACTTTACTTACTCCGTCTACCACGGCCGTAAGCAACGGGTCATTCAATTTCTCGAAGAGAAGTGGCAATTGCACCTTTTCTTCCTTACTAAACTGTCCAAGCACCCAATCTGAGACTGATCCATGGACAGGCCGGCCTATTCCTACCCGCATACGAGCAAATTGGTCCGTTCCTAGGCAAGCCGCTATGGATTTTAACCCATTATGACCTGCAAGTCCGCCTCCCATCTTAAAATGGACATGTCCAAAAGGCAGGTCCACTTCATCATGAATAACTAAGATCTGTGATGGTTCAATCTTAAAAAATGCGGCCATCGGTTGAACTGATTCTCCCGATACATTCATATATGTCTGAGGCTTTAAGGCATAAAGTTTTTGGCCTTTATGTGAAGCTTCAGCGTAATGACCTTTGAATTTTGATTTCCAGATAGAGTTGGCAAAGATTGGTAAGGAGTCCAGCAGGAGCCAGGCAATATTATGTCTAGTCTCAGCATATTGGGGACCTGGATTTCCAACACCGACCAGTAATTGAAACATGCTAGATGAAAAGAGAGCTTACAGAATCATGATTAAATGTTCGGTGTATAGCTTTGGCCAGAATTTCGGCAGTTGTAACAATTTTGATCTTATCAATCTTACGGCCAAGATCGCTTAGCGGAATAGTATCAGTAACAATGACGGCTTCAAGTTCAGAACATTCAGCTATGCGTTGAATGGCTGGATCTGAGAAAACTGGATGTGTTGCTGCTGCGTAAATACGTTTTGCACCATGCTTCTTAAGCGCCTTGGCGGCCTGAACTAATGTCCCTGCAGTATCAATCATGTCATCAATAATAATGCAGTCCTTACCATTAACATCGCCGATCACATGCATCGCTTCGGCCACATTTGGACCTGTCCGACGTTTATCAATCAAGGCGAGGTCAGCTGAAAGTTTCTTGGCATAATGGCGCACTCTTTCCACACCACCAGCATCCGGAGAAACAGTAATGAGGTTTGCGAGATCTAGATTCTTATTGATGTATTCAAGCAAGACTGGTGAAGCAAAAATATTATCAAAAGGAATATTAAAGAAGCCTTGAATCTGACCTGCGTGAAGATCCATTGTTACTACTCTGGTAGCACCAGCAACGGTCATCATATCGGCACAAAGTTTGGCGGTAATTGGTGTTCTTGGCGAGCTCTTACGATCCTGACGGGAATATCCATAATGAGGGACCACGGCCGTAATTGAATTTGCTGATGCTCGCTTGAGTGCATCAATGATAATCAAAAGCTCCATGAGATTTTCATTAACCGGACCACATGTACTTTGAATGACGAACACATCCGCCCCGCGAACGTTCTTCTCTATTTCACAGTAAATCTCACCGTTAGCGAAGCGTCTTAACTGGGGATTAACTAATGGGATATCCAGAAATTCAGAAATCTTCTTTGATAGAAGTGGGTTCGAGGTACCCGAGACAAGGACAATGCGTCTCAATCTGGACTCCTTAAGAGGTGGTAGGGGTGGCAGGGATCGAACCTGCGTATGGCAGAATCAAAATCTGCTGACTTACCACTTGTCGACACCCCTACAGATACTTTTTGTCCAGTGAATATAGGTTAATCCCTACTTTTTTGCAAGTCATCCATTTCTTTCTGCACTCTTTTTTATGACCTCAGGTCTTTCCACATCCCGAGGGATTTCCTATAGTTCTAAGATATATTTTGTGTACCTGGAATAAGGAGTATCTGTGAGCGTGATCTTGTCTCGTATGGCCCTTGGTGTTCTGGTTTTTTCTCTGAGCATCAATTCCGCGTTGGCCTTGCCTATTGATTGGAATGGAGTTTTTGGTGTTGATACCCATCTCCTGAGCAATACCTGCAGGACAAAAGATACTGTCACAAAAGTTCCCGGTAGCGGTACGCAGGGAATAAGTGGTGACTGTGGTGCGAGCTTTCAGACATATGTCTTTAAATTAAATCCACAAATCATAGTTAATGATGGTGTGACTTTGAAGGGTGAGCTTTCATCTGGATTTATTCGCGGCGGATTTGCTGGATCTGAAGCTACAAATACTCAGGATGCTTCTGGCAACACTGGTAATAATTCTTATTTCTTTGTTACTCCTGCCCAGAGAAGTGCCTTGAACGTTAATCAGATGTACATGGAACTTTATGCTGATGCAGCGTTAGTGAAACTCGGACGTTTTTCAAAGCATTATGGACTGGGTTCTATCTTTGATAATGGAACTGAAGCCTGGGATCGTTTTTTTACAATGTATGATGGTGTAGAAGCAGAAATGAAAATTTCAAATTTCAGCCTCATTCCTTATTGGGCGAAAATTTCATCATTTAAAGAGCCTGCCGCTACCAGCACTGCCTCTGCACCATCAGGGACCTTTGATGTTCGCGAAACAGGTGTGGTTGCTAAGTATGACAACAAAAATCGTGATCTGGTCGTAAGCGTTCTTTATGCCAAGCGCTTTTCTGAAAGACAAAATGCTCTCTATAACTCCAGCACTTCCCATACTTCTGCAATAGACAGAGGCAAGACTGAAGTCACAATCATCGATCCATATATTTCAAAAAGATGGAATAAGTTCAAGATAGCTGCAGAATTTCCAATGCTCACTGGTGACTATGGAAATGCTTATGGTCTGACTCCTCCGGAAAATGCCAAGATTACGGCCAATGCATATATTCTCGAAGCCAGTTATGAAATGAATCCTAAATGGGATATCGGTCTAAATGGTGGTCAAGTGACCGGTGATAAGGGAAGCACAGGGAAATTTGAAGGTAATTACCTTCACCCGAACTATCAGGTTGCTGAGCTTATGTTCCGTTATCGCTACAATGCCTTTACTGAAGGGAATGAAAACATTTTCAACTCATCTATCACTAATAGCCGTTATCTGAAACTTTACGCTAACTATAAAACAGATAAATGGACGTGGAAGGGTGCTTTCATCACGGCCAATGCACTTGAAACTGCAGAAGCAGGATCAGATGCCTATCACCATGAAGAAAACTATCGCTTTGCTGCTACTGAAACTCAAGCTGATGATTTAGGACATGAAGTAGACGTAGGCTTTGATTACCGGTGGAATCCAAATGTTATTATAAGCGGATACTATGGATACTGGTTTGTCGGGGATTATTACTCGTTCTCTAATACTGCTACAGAACTTGAAGTTTCAGATGTTCATGGTGGAGGCCTTAGGGCCACTCTCGAATTTTAATTAAAAAAAAGGGGAACTTAAAGTCTTGCTATTGTACACAGTGACACAGCAAGCCTAGGCCACCCTTAAAAAATTAAATAACCTCTTTGGGCCATCAACCCAAAGAGGTTTTTTTATGTCTGAAACACCCCTCCCTTCTTGGATTCAAGAAGAGTTCTCTTCTCATACCTTTAGCGATGAACGTCTCCATAAGCGTTTACTTCAGATCACTAACGCCCTTTCAGTGTCGCCCTCTCTTTCCATCAATCAGGCGTGCGCAGATTGGGCGGCAATCAAAGGTGCTTATCGGTTTTTCGATAATGATTCCGTCTCAAGTGAGTTAATTCTTGAGCCCCATTATCAAACTACTTTTGAGAGAGCTTACGCAGATAACAGAGTTCTGATCGTCCAGGATACTTCCAAAATAAACTACGACACTCATGAGGCAACTGAAGGGTTAAGTTCTCACAGCAGTAGTCATGGATATGAAGTTAAAGGGCTTATCACTCACACAGCGATTGCTGTGAATACTGAAGGTGTTCCTTTAGGAGTCATAGATCAAGTTACCTGGGCACGGGAGACAGATAATGCGGTCAAGGCACTGAATGGGTATAAAAACTATAAACGTCCTATTGAAGAGAAAGAAAGCTTTCGTTGGATTGAAACGCTTAGAAGATCTAAGCAGCGGATGCCCGATAAGGACATAGTAATGGTGGGTGACAGGGAAAATGATATTTATGAATTTTTTCAAGAAGCTTTCTTAGAAGATGTTAATTTTGTGGTTCGCTCTTGCTATTCAAGAATGGTGGAAGACACTTCTGGATTGCATAAAAATTTAGATGCGGTTCTGAGCGGGCTGACTGAGATGGGGAGGGTTTGGCTTCATATTCCATCCCGTCAGGGTATTAAGGCTCGAACTGCTGAGTTGGAGCTTCGATTTGGTGAAATGATGTTAGTTCCTAATCCTCGTGGGATTAAGAACCATAAGAGTAAAGACAGGGTTGATGTGCCTGTTTTTGTGGTTGAGTTAAAAGAAAGAAATGCACCAAGTGGAGTGCAAGGTTTACATTGGAAAATACTTACAAATTTAAGCGTTAATACGCCTAAGGAGGCCCTGGAGATCATTCATTATTACAAACAGAGATGGCAAATAGAGATATTTTTTAAGATTTTAAAATCCACATGTAAAGTTGAAGACTGCCGGCTGGGCCATGCGGATAAGTTGATTAAATTTATAGCGCTGAAATCCATCATTGCCTGGAGGATTTACTGGGCAACAATGCTCAGGCGGGAAGCACCTGATTTGCCTGCAGATGTTGTGGTGACGACAGGCGAATGGAAATCAGCATGGTTGACGTTGAATTATAAGAAGATCAAAGCAAAGAAGATCCCCAACAAAATACCTGATGAAATACCCTCATTAGATACGGTCATTAAATGGATCGCTCAACTAGGAGGTTGGATTGGCAGGAAAGGAGATGGGGAGCCCGGGGTGATGAGTCTAGCGAAGGGATGGCAGCGTATAGAGTCGGGAGCGATAATGTGGGAGGCAATGAATGAGCTTAAATAAAAACCCACATCCGAAGATGTGGGT
>DATLXC010000052.1:0-8528 GCA_035575985.1 Bacteriovoracaceae bacterium
GACCCTCGAATTTAGCGAGAGTTGTTAAGAGAAAGCTGTCGGACCGCCGTATTCGGGAAATCTGATCGTACGGTGGGATGAGAAGGGACCGATGTGGCTCAATTTAATTGAGCGGGCAGCGGTCTTTTACTCTACATCAACGTTCAAGAATAAGAATGAGGCTTTAAACCTTGGCCTTAGGTGGAATACCAAAGCAAGTCTTACCAAGATCACCTTTGCGGAATTCAGCAAGGACAAGCTTATAAACGCGACTCAGATCCGGAAGACCTTTCTGTTTCAGGCAGCCGCGTACAGTAGCAATCTTAACCAGGACTTCATCTACACTCAGGTCGGCAGATTCAATCTTATAACGATCGAGAAACTCCTGGGATTTAATCTCAAGCAGGTGCTTAATCACAAAAACCCCTACATTATCTTCGCCGGCAATATCATCAGGGATAGCATGGATAGCACTAAGCCATAATCCATGTTCCTCTCTTTCTATTTGCGGAGGCATAATACCCGGGGTGTCCATTAGCTCTACATCATTTTCAAGAGTGATCCACTGTTGGATCTGCGTCTGGCCCGGTTTATCTGCAACTTTTGTCGCATTTCTATTGGCGAGCTGGTTAATGATAGTGGATTTGCCCGTATTAGGAAGGCCCACGATCATAAGTTTTAACTTCGTCTTAGTTTCAATATAATCCGGATTACATTCCTTGCGGTTGTTCTCAACAATCTTGCGGGCAAGAGTGATAACTTTCTTAAGCGCAACTTTATCAAAGCAATCGACAAAGAAATAAGGCTCACCTTGTTTTTCAAACCATTCAGACCAGACATTGACCATGTGGGGATCTGCTAGATTGACCTTGTTGAGCACAATGATCTTGCATTTTTGGCCAAGACCTTCATTGATGGCGAAGTTTCCAGAATTAAGTGGAACGCGGGCATCCCGGATCTCAAGCACAATATCGACCATCTTCAATTTCTGCTTAATTTCACGCAAGGCCCTCGCCATGTGGCCTGGGTACCAGTTATAAAGCGCTTTAGGTGGAGCGGTCTTATCATTCTGTCTTTTCATTCTAAACCTTCATCCTGGGATTCTGTGGCGGCGAGGATATCAGAAGCTCTCCAGTTTGGCAGGTCTTCTGTGAGTGAAGAGAGCAAATAATCAAACTTCCCAGCGTTTTCAACCACTGCAGTCTCACGCCATTCAGGCGACAGGGCAAGTCTGGACCTTAAAGCAGCAGAAAGCAGGTCAAGCCAGCTGGGGGCCGAGAATGTGAAATTTAAGGCGAGGGCATCCCCTTCTGCTTCCGTTGAGTGCCAGAATCCCCTCGGGACAAAGAGTAAGGATCCTGGTTTAAGTTCAAACCTAAGAGCATCAGCGGGCATTTTGTCAGGCATAGGAACACCAGTATAACTCATTAACTCCGGATCAATTGGCTGACCCATTGTATGCCTTGAAAGTGGATTCACAACATGTTGGTTGGGTGCCATATGCCAGATCTTTGTTCCATGAATCTGCAGGACGAAATTTATATTCTGGTCAAAATGAGGAGCAGTGCCTTTTCCATCTGGTGTGGCATAGATCAAACAACGGCCATAGGTCATCGCAGATAAACCCAGGTCGCGACGAATGACCTGCAAATATTCACTAAGCAGAGGTGAAATGGCCTGAACATCATTAAAAAGTAGTCCCATGCCGTTCTCAAAAAGCTTCTGGGCATCTTTAGGATTGGTATCAATTGAACTGGCCTCATCTCTTACATCAGGCAAGTGGGCCTGGATGGTATTTGGCCATGAATTCAGCAGTGAATAAAGTGAAGACAGGAATGGAAGCTCCTGAAAAATCCGGAGGTCCAGGGTACCTGGAGCAATCAAGACTGGTTCATTGATTGAAGGAATATAAGCCGCAAAACTGGTTTTCATTGGTTTGAAGTATCACTCAGAATGTAACTATTACAGGAAAGAATTGTGGGCCCTGAGCAAGCCCTAGCAACAGACCGCGTCATTCAACTATTAAAGCGCTATGTACGATCTCCTGAAAGTTTTGTTACAGTCCTCATTATGGATAATGAAGCATCACTTCGCCTCAAGCGCTTAAACAACAAGATCATGCAGACCTGGGAAAACAGGGCCCTTAAAGAAGTAAATGCCTCAATTCATCAGGATTCATTGGCCTTGCGTGATTCATTACCTGAATTTCTTGGACAGATAGCCTCTGCTCTTTCAACCACCATCGATAGAACTGAGACCAGGGTGAAGTGGGAACTGCAAGAAAGTACCCGGGTGGGTAAAAAGCATGGTCGCGAGCGAGCTGGAAGTGTCAACTATACGATGGATCAGCTTATTTTTGAATATCACATTCTGAGACAAGTTATATGCGAAGTGATGGAGGAAGAGGCAATTCTCACACCCATCGAAAGAGAAGTCATTGTTTGCGCTGTCGAGCAAGCTGTTAACGATGCCGCTACCGAGTATAGCGAAACTCTCCGCAACATCCAGGAAACTTTCACACATACCCTGGCCCATGATCTGCGGGGACCTATTACTGCAGCTAAACTAAGTTCCCAGCTCCTTCTCAAATTTCCTAATGACTCTGAAAACTCTCTCAAGATTGTGGCCCGGATTTCTTCATCCATGGACCGGCTGGATTACATGATCAATGACCTGCTGGACGTAAGTCGCCTGAAAGCAGGAGAAGAGATTAGCTTACAGCTGGCACCTTGTGACCTTGATCTTCTCATTAGTGAGATTGCCGATGAGGAAAATTTTCTTCACGGTAACCGGATCAAGCTTGATTCTTGTGGTTCATTGATTGGTTTCTGGTGCTGGAAATCCTTAAGACGTGTCGTAGATAACCTGGTTCACAATGCCCTTAAATATTCTCAACCGAAATCTCCCATAGTCATTAAGCTAATCAAGCTAGGCGGTAATGCTGAAGTTTCTGTCTTCAATATAGGAAATCCAATCGCACCAGAAGACCTTGCCATCCTTTTTCAACAGTATCGAAGAGTCCAGACTGGAGTAACCAAAATCGGGTGGGGCCTTGGTCTCACAGTTGTTAAAGGTATTACAGAGGCACATAGTGGGACCGTGCATGTTGAAAGTTCAGAGGCCGGGACAACCTTCACCGTTAAATTACCCTTAAAGGCCCATGCTTAATGAATGACTCTCTTTTAAACTTTGTCGTCAAAAATTTTCTTAAGATCAGTTTTGCTCTCCTGATGATGGGTTTATTCTTCTACATTATGCTACCCTTTATGATTTCCATCATCCTTGGTGGAATTCTGGCCATGGCGCTCATTCCTTTTGTTGATTTTTTTATCAGACGCGGGCTAAGCAGGAATACGGCCCTGCTTCTTTTCAGTTTCCTTTTGGGTGCTGTAGGTCTCGTGCCAGTTGTTGCTTTTTTTGTCAGGGGTTCAAGAGTTGTCTCGGAACTTTTGCATGAATCTAACTTTGGGCAGATAAGTGCCAGGATCGCAACTTCCAGTTACAAGCTGATAGACAACGTTTCAAATATTTATGGACTCGACAACATGATGATGAGGGCAAAGGTAAGTAGTATCATCCTCTACATCGGTCACTTCCTCTCGACTACATTGAGTAATTTTGTGGCCGAACTTCCAACTGTTTTCATGGTCGGATTTATAACAATACTCGCCGTCTATTGCTTCCTTAGGGAGTCAGAAAAGATCAGGTACCTTTTTGACAGGTATTTTTATTTCAATAAGAAAAATGGAAATGATTTTATCCGCATGTGCAAAGGTTGCTGCCGGGAAGTCTTTTTTTCAAATATCATCACAGGTGTACTTCAGGCCACCATCATTGCCATTGCGGCCATTGCCTTGAACGTTGGTGACTTCTTTCTGGTCTTTTTTATTACTTTTGTAGTTTCTTTCATCCCAATTATTGGTGCAGCACCGGTTGCCGTGGTCTTGGGCCTGATTTGCTTTATTGAATCACGTGTTGGTTCGGGTATTGCCATGATGGTGGTGGCGGCCTTCTCAGGGATCGCAGATAACATCTTAAGGCCTCTCCTGGGAACTCTGGGGGAGGCCAATGTTCATCCCTTTATTGGTCTTCTTGCAGTCATTGGTGGTGTAATTATGTTTGGGCTTCCGGGACTCTTTATCGGACCCTTGGTGGCCTCCCTGATCTTTGGCGCGCTCCCCATCATCATTGAAGAATATTTTCCTCCGGATCGGGACATGGAAAGCTAGGAAAATCCGCATTTATCCTTATAATGGATGAATGTCTTATTACGCAGTCGATTTCGGAACTTCAAACTCTCTCCTTACCTATGTATCCTCCGAAGGGAAAATCACTCCCGTTCCCCTTGATCCCAAGTCCGGATTGGTTTTAAGATCCCTGCTTTATACTCCTCAAAAAGACCAATGGTTCTTTGGCAGTGAGGCCATCTCTGAATATGTATCCCATGAGGGAGAAGGCCGATTCTTCCGCTCCATTAAAAAATTCCTGCCTGAACCTGGATACATTGGCACTTCAGTGCATAACAAGAATTTTAACATTTCAGAGATGGTGTCCGTTTTCCTGGGCGAAATGCGTAAACGGGCCAATGCCTTCACAGGTGAGAAAGTTGAAAAAATTGTCCTGGGAAGACCTGCTTTATATTCGCTGGACAAGGAACATGACCAGTTGGCGCAAGATCGTATGCAGAAGGCCAGTGAGCTCGCAGGCTACAAGGAAACAATTTTCTGTCCCGAGCCTATAGCTGCAGGCCTTGATTACCAGACAGGTGATAAGAAGGAAAAAATAGTCTTAATCACTGACTTCGGTGGTGGTACATCGGACTTCACCTTGATGAAGTTTCATCAGGGCACTTATTCAAAAGAAGATATCCTGGGTTTATCCGGCGTTTTCATCGCAGGTGATGTCCTGGACGGCATGATGATGAGGGATTTTATTTCACCTCATTTTGGGTCAAAATTTGAGTATCAGCTACCCGGTGGAACTAATATCCTGAGATTCCCGCGCAATCTATTAAAAAAAATCTGCTCGCCGGCCCACATCACACACCTGCGGGACAAGGATACCTGGGAATTTCTCCAGCACATTAATAAATTCAGTCTCTCAGAACTTGATTCTCGCAGAATGCAGAATCTTTTTACTTTGGTTGAAAGTCAGCTCGGATTTCCACTGTTTCATGAAATTGAAAGGGTCAAAGTCGGCCTGGGCTCCCTTGACTCATCTCTTTTCTCCTATAGTTTCCTCGATATGCTAGTGGAACAGGAAGTAAAGGCAGAGGAGTATCGCCTGAGTGTGACTCCAACTGTGGAAGAAGTCATGAAGACCATGATGGATGTTTTCACACAATCAGGCCTGGATGTCAGTGATGTGGATGAGGTATGCCTAACAGGTGGAACATCTCAATTTCCGCTTATCAAGGAACATCTCAAGGCCATTTTTGGCAGTGAGAAGCTTCTGGAGCATAATATCTACCAATCCGTTGTGAATGGACTTGCCCAGTACGCACTCAAGCTAAAATAAAACTGCCCAACTATTGAACTGGAGAACCCGGTTGCTGTGGCGTCGCTGGTTTTACTTTTTCAGTTCTGACCTTATAAGTCCCGCGAACTTCCTTGACCTGCTTTTGCGCTTCCTCTTCTTTTTGTCTTTCAGTCAAGTCTTCCTGGTTCTCCTTGAGTATTTCCTTTTCCTCTTTTTGGATGTCTTCAAGTCTTTCTTCCTGCTGTTTCTGAGCATCTTTTAATTGCTTTTCTTCCTGCTTGAATTGTTCCTCTCTTCTTTCATCTAATTTCTCTTGTTCTTCCTCTCTTGCCTCTTCAGTCTTTTCTTTATCTATCCTGAATTCAGTAGTCTTTTTAATAGCACCACCTTCAGTTGGAGTGACAGTCGTGCCACCAAAAACATTTGCAGTGAGGCTTAGTATCAATGTGCTTATTAACAGGTGTTTCATATTCCCTCCTTGGAATCCATTCAGGATATTCCAAAAATTCTGACATGTTAATGAAGTGAGTAAGGGAGTTATTAATTCAGGGGTAATTCTACAGAAAACCTTGCACCGGCATCAGGCGCACTCTCGACCCAGATCCGCCCATTATGATAACTGACAATCTGGTGTGAAATATAAAGACCGAGTCCAAGACCGCTATAGTGCATAGGAGAGACGGCCCTCTCAAAGCGCTGAAAGATGCGTGAGTGAGCTTCCGGCTCAATCCCTATGCCATTATCCTTAATGGAAAACACAACTTTTTCCCTCTTAATTTTGGCCTCAATTTCAATTGGTTTACCGGCCCCATATTTCATGGCATTGGTTAGGAGATTCACCAGAACCTGTTCAATTCTGAAGCCATCCCAAAGACCAATGACAGCTTCATCTCCATTAAATTTTATCTCACAACCTGACTTACGAAGTTGTTCCTTGAAATCAGTTATCACTTTATTGATGAGATCAGGTAAGTTAACTTTCTGCAGGTCAAGATAAAATTTCCCTGTAGAAAGCTTGGATACATCCACCAGGTCATTTATGAGACGTGAAAGCCGGTTAACCTGTCCATGTGATGTATGAAGCATTCGCAATAGACGTACCGGATCCATTGTAGCGGCCGATCCTTCTTCGAAAATCTGGATAAAAGCTTCCATTTGAAGGGTCAGGGGGGTTATGGGAGTTTTCAACTCATGACTTGCCATCATCAGGAACTCATCCCGGGAAGCCAGGGCCCTCTTTAATTTTTCATTTTCCTTAGCTTTTAAGATGGCCTCTTCAAGCAAGATGTTCTTTCGCTTAATTTCCTCATGTTGAAGATACAGCTCTACAAAAACTGCAACTTTGGCCCTTAGGATATTTATATTAAAAGGCTTGAAAAGAAAATCAACGGCACCGGCCACATAACCAAACTCTTCATACTCTTCTGTTCGATTGATGGCAGTTGCGAAGATGATAGGTGTTGAGCGTGATCTTGGTTCTTTTCTTATTAAGCGTGCAGTACCAAAACCATCCAGGATCGGCATCTGTACATCCAGAAGGATGCAGGCAAAGTCATGGTTTTTCACATGCTCTAATGCTTCGAGACCAGAAAGGCATTCGATGACGATATAACCGCATCCTTGAAACGCTGCTTGCATGGCAATCAGGTTTGCAGGCCGGTCATCCACTACCAGAATTTTAACTGTTGGAAATTTACTCACACACAATAGGTCCTGACGGCCCCCACAAGTGAATCTAGCTTGACAGGCTTGACCAGTACTTTTTGCGCTCTTACTGATTTAGCACTTTCCCCATAAGCTGAACAAATTACTACCGGGACATCTGCATATTGAGGATTATTTCTTTGGAAATCAAGAAAGTCCCAACCATTAAGGCCCGGCATCATGAGATCCAGGACAATTACGCTGGGGGGATGTTTCATGGAAGTAAGTGTGGAAATTCCTTGTCCTCCATCACAGGCAGTCAGGACATTATAACCATAAATCTCTAACACATCTTGCATCATCTGCCGAATGCCTGGATCATCATCGATAACTAAAATGTTGTTTCGTTCTTGATTCATAGAAATTTTATAGTCCACTGAATATAGATTTACAACGGCGTAAACATATCTTTAGATTTTATCAATGTTGATATTTAGAGAATATTTATCACTCTATGAGCCTCTTAATTTGTGAGGTCAAATGTTTGACCATTGCCCGTGCGAGACCTGCATCCTTTAAATGAATGTAAAGCTGGGGATGAATTTCAACATCTTCAACCAGCCAGTTGCCGGTTCCCAAGGCAATTTCTTTGCGGTCTACAACCAGATATTTTGAGTGAGAAAATATTGAAGGATCACCGAAATGAAGATCAGTGAGCCCGGCCGAACGCAGACGTTTTACCGTGACTCGATTGGCCCTGATATAAGGCATCGCGAATGCATTATGTTGGTGAATGAGACCAGTAATTTTCGCCCCTCTTTGATGAGCATCTATAAGGGCATTTTCTATTTCACGGTGGTTAAAAAAGTAAATCGAAAATTCCACTTTCTTTTGCGCACCTTGAATCAAAAAAATTAAGACATCTTTAAAACTTCCATCGGCCAGGAAGGGGGCCGGAAGTTCAATTTCACCATGGCCCCCTCCATTCCAGAGGTGATCAAAATAGGCCAAAAAACCATCTGCCATCTTTTTATCATCAATAAGTAAATTGGCCTCATTGTTTTTCAAGAGCGACTGATTGGTGAGATTTGTAGAGCCAAAAAGAACATAACGACCATCAACACAAAAGCCTTTTGCATGAGTGGATCCATACCTTACTTCAACTCCATGGGCTTCCAGGAATTGTGCTGTGACCCTATTGCGGTCTACCGTCTCGCGCAGACCTTCAGTAAAGAACCTTATTTTAAGCTTTGCACCATGCTTTTGTTTAAGCTCCTTAAGCTTCCAAAACTGCCCTATTATATTGGTGTTAGGCTCCTTTTTAACAAGTGCTGATTATAAAAATACACGAACACATCCAGGTGATCTTTTAACCGACGAGGATCCTTTGTTGTACACCAGGTTTTTCTCACCAGCCGATTGATATT
>DATLXC010000053.1:0-30543 GCA_035575985.1 Bacteriovoracaceae bacterium
AGAAAGGTTCACTGCAAGGTCTCTGCGCGAAAAAGGCTAAATGATTACGGGGATAAGTCGAAGCTGAGAAAGTCCAGCTAATGTCCAATAGGACATAATCGCTCAGAAATTAACCGGACACAATCGCCCAGAAACAACACACTTAGGTCAATGGTTCCCGCATACTTGAATTCGTGTATTTGGCATCGGGCCTGCTCTCTATAAGGAAACCTTTAAAGGACCCCTATGAAGCCGTTTCAAGCATTGACTCTTCTTTCTCTTCTTTGCCTGCCACTACAGGCATTGGCAGATGGGGAACTTTGCACCGCCAGTGTGGGTGCTGCTGCTAAAAATTATTACTCTCAGGGGCCTGAAAAATTCAGGAAAGAGGCACTCGCTCTTGAAGAAAAAACCCTTTCCCGCTTTATGAGCGAAACTCGCTTCATCACTGAAGATATTGATTTATGGGAAAAGTTTATTGATAAGGTCTCAAAGCTTTCACCTCAGGATGCAGAAAATGAAGTTAAACAAAGCATAGGCTCAAGAGTTCGTCCCTTTGATAAGCTGGCAAACTTTGAACAACGTCTTGGCAAAGCTGCTGCTAATAACGGTAAAGGTGTAGAGATCACATGGGATAAATCAAACAAGCGATTAGAAATTGCTTTATGTGATGTTAAAGAATCTATCGTAAAAGAATATAAGGCAAAAAATGTAATCCTCCATCGTGGAGTTAGAGTTTGTCCGCACTTAACCATGTACATGACTAGATCATCTAAATCTACTCCAATGTTTATGTCTCCTACTGAAACCAGATCAATTTATAACGTAAGACCTCAGCCAATTTATCTGGCCAAGTCGGTTCAGAACGGAAAGACCATTCTTAATTATCACGAGCACATTAGAAAATATGACGAACTTGATTTTATCTTTATGGATGAAGATGGTTTTGCCAGAGTTCAAGTGGCAACTGTATGCAAAAGAGAAATGGATGAAAGCCAGATTCAGATTAACGGCGATGATCGTGGGGATCAAAAAGATAGTTCAAGCACAACAACCAAAGGATCGGTTGCCTCTGTAAGCAAGCAATAAGTTAACGAGCCTTTTGCAAGTGAAGCTTAAGCGCAGTGTTTGAATCTTCAAAATTAACATAAACCATGTCGAGACTTCCGTCGGCGTTTTCTGTAATAGTCAGCTCTTTGGCAGGTCTAGTCTTCCAAAATTCGAAGCGACTGGATCTTGTAGAGTTGACTTGCTTATATTGAAGCCTATGGGCCGAGACTGAGCGCTTAGTGATCTTTTTGCGCGAAACATATTCGATCCAGTGGTTGGTAGTTCTTGTTTCGGTGACTGACTCCTCTTCATCAAACGCATAGAGGCCATGATTACCAAAGGTCTTAAAACCCTGTGCAGTATTCACTCCAATGACTTGAACGTAGGCACGATCTTTAAAGGATAAGGTGACAACAGTATTCTCATAGTACTTGGCCATCTTTGGAGAAAAAATCACCTCACCGTTAGAATCTTTACTCACGATATCACTTACAGAACCATGGGCAATTTGATAGCGACCCTTAACCCGATCCATGAAGTGAGAAGCGTCACCTGCGACGTCAGCGAACGCATTCATTGAGACGACGAATATAAGGCCAAAAAGAAGGAAGGTTTTCAAGCAGACTCCTGGTAAAGATGAGGTTGGTAACTTCATTTAGGAGAGATGTAAAGATTCGTGATGATCCTGATACTATAACTGTGAATTTCTTATACGTTCGCAGGGATAAATTCCTAAGCGTCCTAACCTATTATCGCACCTTTGCGCTAGTCTGAGCAGTACCGTCAGCTATGGCCTTTCTCCTTACTTTTAAAGATAAAATGCCGAAAAGACTCCTAATACGTTTGGAGTTTTTTGTTTATGTTTTTTGATTTTCTAACACCACTTAAAAAGATGGGCCGTGTGGCCCTCCCTTTTCTATTCCTTATCCTCGTGCCCACTTTGAAGGCCGAAGAAGAAGCTCATGGTGTTGAAGGTAGAAGCTACCACGTTCAAGCTAAATCAAAAGAATCTGATAAACAGCTCGACGCCTTGATAGGCTCAGTAAATTCCTGCACAAATATTGGCTGCGTTGAAGCGATTATAGGTCACAGTATTGAAAGTGCCGGCACTGATGTGGGCGAAGCTGTACGAACTTTTCCAAGTACAAAATTCAATGAATGTAATCCCTCTTTTAGCAATGGAGTGGAAAAAGGCATAACCTGTATCCAGGGCAAGCTACGCCAGGTGGCAAGCGAAAAAGGTCTTGGTGTCTTGACCGAGCTTCGTCGAAAAATTTACGACGAGGGCAAGCGCGCAGCAAATTTCAACCTTAAACTCTTCCCTCCCCAATTTGCTGCCAATGTAAAGGCCAATTGTGGTCAACCAGCGCTGACAGATTCTTATGATGTTTGCGTAAGTGACCAGGCCGATTCAGAACTTTTGCTTTATAAGACACTTACCAAGAATCTGGAAAATTCAAAGAATGTAATCTCAAACCGGGCAACAGCACTTGCCGCTTGCTCGGCCAAATTTACGTCCAAGACTTGTGCCGCAGTTTGGGGTCAGCATTTTAAAACTGGATTCGAGTCAGCCCATGCCGTCTCAGGTCCGCCGGGAAAGGCGCAAGCTGGGGATCCTAACGGTTCAGAAAATGGCAAATCAACATCTGGAACATCGGAAGGGACAGTTGAGGCCAATAAGAGTGGTTTCAAATGTCCTCCCTATATTCCACAAGCAAACTGTAATAGTGGTACCTCACATAACATCTGGGATGCAGCAAAACACTGGCGCAAGGGTGATGATGGGAAACTTTACTTTAGTGCGGAAGCTCTTCCTCTGGAAGGTCAAGAGCTTAACAAGGTCGTGCATGAGGTGGGTGAATCCATTTACATGCTCAACAAAGTAGAGCTTGAAAAAGAGATCGTCAATCGAGTTACCGACGATGCCATTGCAAAGTATTTTGAGACTGTACATCTAGATGGCCACGTTACTGGTGCAACTGGAACCTCGGAAGATTTTGCACTGATTGCCCAGCAGCTGAAGGGCCGCCTTCCGGCCACTGGCTGTAGTAAGGTTGCAGATAGAATAGATGCCATGAGTAAGCGCATCCCCCAATCTGACAATTCAGCATTCCTCGCCATTAAGAAAAAAGAAGATCGCGACAATGTTCTGGCCGCTCGTTGTCTAAGTGCCACTCAAGCGCGACTGAATCATCTGGAACGTAAGCTCGGCTTCGTTGATAAGAACGGTAACGCCATTATTATGAACCGTTCGGTAATCAGACAGGAAGATATCGATCAATTGACCTACAAAGCTGCACTTAAGGGCAGAGAAGCAGCTCAGAAGATTGAGAGTCATACAGGCCGTCAAGCGGCGGAGTTCGCCACAGAGACAGCGGCCCTTACAGGTCAAGCGCTGGTAAATCTTTTAACAGACCTACCGGGTGTGAGACAGCTTTTAAAAGAAGCTCAGACCATCGTCGATGGTGAAGGCCTTGCTAGTTGCCGGGGACTCGGAGCAATTACAGATAAGCAATGCCGTGAAGATCTAAGAGAATTCCAGGAGCATTTCGGAAGGGCCAACAGTTTTTATAATAAACACCCTGCCCTTTCTGCATCAGTTACAGTGGGTGGAAAGCAAATTCCTGCTTTTGACGCCATCGCGGCCAAGAATCCTAAACCATCAGAAAGTATAAGCAGTGCTTGCGAACCAGCAATGGGAATACGCCAACCTACTAAGGATGAGGAACCAAGTGCCGAGGAGCTCGAAGCAAGTGCTGACGTACGGTCAAAAAATGGTGCCCAGTCTGTTGCTAAAATCAAGAATATAGAAAATCTCCTGGGCAAACTTTGTAACCCTGCCAGGCGTGAAGAAGTCGCTCAATTGGCCCTTGGAAATCCTGCATTCGCTCGCAGTTTTTTTGGTTGTGAGCAACCTTCATTCGGACGTCTAGGTACTGGTGTGAGAGGTAAGCTTGATGAGGCCTCTTGTCGCGATCGTATGGATTATGGCCCGATCGCTTGTTATTATTTAAATCACATTAAAAATGATAATGAGGTCAAAGAGTTAGGTGGGGCCCTGCTTGCTATTGGTGGAGATCTCTTAACCGTGGCAACTGGCGGAGCTGGTGCTCCGGCCTTTGCAGGCAAAGCAATTATCGGAGGTGCAGTAGTTGGTGGCGGAATTGGTGGTCTGACTGGTGCATCAGATGACGAGACTGTGGCCAGAATTTCACTGGGAGCGATGTTTTGTGATTCCGATTATGCGACATCTATTAAAGATTGCAAGAAAATATTTGAAGAAAAAGGACAGTACGAAAAAGAATTCTACAGTCCGAAATTCAAAGCAGCTTTTCAAGGTGCGGTTCAGGGCGGAGTCTTTGGTGCTCTCGTACCGGGTGAGATTTCTGAAAGTGTTCGTGACCCAGGCTCAATTATCGAGCGGTTCAAAAATCGAAAGGCCCCATCAGATGTTCCTCAAATTCAGGGACCAAAAGCTAGAAACATTGGACCGAAATCCGTAGCAGCGCCCGCGACTGCCCCAATCGCTGCGGAAGTTGCTGAAGTGGTGGCGATAGATCGTAAGCTTTCATCATTCAGCTCAAAAGTGGTTGAGATCTGTGAACAATGTCCTACAGAATATCAAGTCACTAGTCGTTCAATTGATCATTCAACCCAGCATTTTCCATCCGGGCCGATAAAAGACATTAAAGATGCTCAGGCCTATGCCCGTGCAGATCGTTCAACAGCAGTTTTTGCGGATGGGACAAAAATTGATGATGTACTAAGTTCTGTTAATACATCTGAAAAAATCGCCTTTGATCCGAAGGCCAAGGAACTCCTGGCCAGTGGCGCAGACACAATAGCCTTTGATGTCGAAATTCCTGGAAAAAATGGAGCTCCTCCTACAAAGGTTCGGGTAGTAACCTGCATCCAGATAGCTTGCGGAGACGATGCAGGTGGAGTGATCACTCATGGTGTTTTCAAAAAAGGTGATATCGTTTCGGCCTTTCCAATTTGTGGACCAAATATCTTAAGTATTCCAATTGCGGCCAAAGTTGCCAAAGCTGTGGGCAAATTCAATGCGGCCTCTCCCCTTGGAACGGGTGATGGGAAGATTAAGAGTGTCCCTTGCAAATAAATGTATTTTACTCTCCCTTCTATATCTAATAAATTTTAATACATTGTCGATAAAGCAAAGGATGAAAACCTCCTTCTTACTACTATTTTCTTTGCTTTACCATGCGGGCTGCGTGTCTTCCGACAAGGCCGGAAAACTTATCGAAGATATTCCTCCAACTACGGGAATTTCTGGTAGCGCTTTACCAACATCAGCGCTGGTCGTTACTTAACGGGTTCAATACTCCGGCCTCTGATGCATCATCTGTAACTCCCACCGGGGCGGTATTAAACTGGACCGCGCAGCCATCGGCTTCTTATTATAAGATTTATCGTGTGACTCCAGGACCGACTACTGCCCTCGCCACGATTAGTAATGTTGCGACTAATACATATCCGCTTACAGGACTGACAACTGGTGTAAGTTATGAATACCGAATCAACGCTTTTGATGCTTCCGATGTTTCTGATGGCAATGCCAATCTGGCCGCATTCACCACTCCTGCCGGGACCGGGGCTTCATTTAATGGCTGGAGTGATGTAGTGGCCACCGGTAGGTAATACTCCAACCGGTATTGCGCCCGCTCCTCCTACATGGCCCGCTGCTATCACTGACAGCTTGCATATTGTGAGCACCGCCACAGTCAAAAAGAACGCGGTTGTGAAGCTGGCCTGGGATGCTTTTACTTTCACTTCCGGCGGAGCGGCAGCTTCACATGTTATCTATCGGGGAGCAACTTCGGTAGGACCCTGGACTAATGTCACACTGGTAGGTGGTAACGTTCTTTCTGGAAATACCTTCATTGACAACAACGTCACTAATGAGATCACTTACTATTACAAAGTTCATCCGGTGCTGGGTGGTGAACTCACTCCAACAGTAGAATTCGACCAAGTCATCAAAGTCTATGTTCCACCTAAAAATATGGTGCTTGTCCATCGCTGGATGGCCAATCGTGAAGTCTGCACAAACCTTATGGGCAAAACATGGCCTACTGACTTTGACAGGGCCAATAATTACCGCTGTAACTATGCCTGGGGACGCTCTAGTGCAGTTTCAGGCTGTGCTGATTTCGATTGCTGATCCAGCTTGTAACCACGCTTTCGCTCCTCAGATCCCTTGGAATGATAAGGCCTATTGGGACGTTGGATATTCTGTCGTTGCGGATAGGTATGAGACGGGTTGTAAGATTTCTGCCATGGCAGGAAATACGGGATCTACTGCTCCGGCCGGTGGGTTTGGCAGCGATGGCAATGTCTACTACACAACCCTTACCAGTGCCGCTGCTGATCGGGGTAATGGCATTATCCATGGTAGGTGCTTCGTAAAGGCTGCAGGCTCATGGGGCAGTTATGTTGAAGGAACGGCCACTGTGGCCCAGCACTCGTCCATGACAACTAATGAGCCAGGCTATCCGCCAATCGCAATTTCTCAAGGACACGCCTCCAATTCATGCCAGCAAAGAAGTGTTGCAGGTGTAGGGAACTTACGTCTTTGGAGAAGGCATGAACTAGTGGCAGCAAGGGCCTGGAAAGGAATCCATAATAATCCCTCTACCTTCCAGACGGCCTTATACACCTCTGGTGATGACCACCCGACGAACGGATCATGTAATACAAAATTCGCAGATGGAGTACCTCAAACCTCTCCTCAGGTTTCAACAGTCAATATGTTTATGAGGATGGTAACTGGTTCTTGGGCCACAAGAAATTGCGTGTCCCGGTATGAGCTGCATGATCAGATTGGGAATTTTGATGAGTGGACTAGTGATCAACTTTTTAATTGCCATATATTGGGCGGGTGCACCTTTGGAGCGAGTTCACTGGATACAGGTAATGTCCATCTCGAAGACTTCAGTTTCGATAACGTGAATGGACCACAATGGGGCTCTGGATATGCTTATGGCACTTATGCTTATAACTATCCTACTTATGGAATATTTCGAGGTGGAACCACCATGATTCCCATGCTTGGACTTTTTGCTAAGACAACTAACACTTTACTCGGCTCAATGCCTGTTACCGCTACTCATATCACTCAGGAACAGGACGTTGCAGGCTTCTTTAATTCTGTCCTCGGTGCAACTGATGGTTCGGGATATGTGGCGGGACGTTTTGGCATGGGCATGTTCCCTATTGATGAATATGCCTATGTATATGACGTCGGAGCTCCTGCTGCCATCTATGGTTTCTATCAGCCATTCGGCTATCGGTGCGTAGGCGAAATACCCAACTAAAAGCGACTACTGACCGAAATTACGTTTATATCAGCGATTTCATAATCGCCTTAGGATTGAATCTGATAAATATGTTTAGAAGAAGTGAACAAGGTCATTTTATCTATATCGTTTTGGCCATTTCACTTTTTATGACCATTGTTTCAATATATGAATCAAGGAAACGAACCGTTTTGATGACAAGGTAAGACCACATAGAAAACAGAACTTTCCCTAAAATCAGGACAGCGACCGAGCAAAACTGTCAGACTCATTTTATTGATAATTGTGACCGATAACAAAGAATGAATTCACCGTATAAAGTTATCATATTCTTTGCCACTAAAAGTAATGGCAGCATGGACTTCAAGATCCGACTTGAACAAATTAAATTCATAAAAGTTTTTGCCACAAATGATATTGATGAAGTTCAACAGATAATCGATATGTCTGAAAAGGCAGTAATCCTTGTAGATGACGAAATCGCAGCAAATAAATTATTTAAGGCCACCCTAAATAAGACTAAGTCTCAATTTAAGAAGTTTTACCTGAACTGGTACATGAATGTTACCAGGGATATAAAGGAAAAACTCCTCGAATATAACTACACCGCAATAGATTCCGAAGAAATGGACCTGGCCATAGAGCGGGTTGAACTTTATCTTTTTGGAAGGATCGCCATCTTTAAGAAAGCTGATTATGTTCCAGAAGTCGAAGTAAAAAAAGAAAACCAGTTAACAAAAGGGTACTTCACCCATTTAGAAAGATACGACCGGAGCTGGAAAATTTTGATTTCTTCCCATGAGTCCGATGATGAAATAAATGAGGTTCTGGGGGTAAGCTGGGACGTGCATCGGGACAAGATTGTGCGTGAAGCCATTCACATGGCCGGACCATCGGAAGTGAGACTTGAATCTAGTCCTTATCATGAAGTTATTTTTCCTCATATTGAAAATGGAAAAGTAAGCAAACTCAGTATCGTACATGTAAATATCGATGAAAATTATGCTGAAAGCATCATGAATACTTACAAATTTCTTCAGGCCCTTAAATAGCATATCATAAGTACTTGTCCCAAATGTAAGATGTAGCTATCATTATATAATGATTAAAAAAGCACATCTTTTGTTCGCCTTGCTCACCCTTCTCCCTTTTCCCGCCTTCGCCAGAGACTGCGCTGAAAAAGACCTGAACGTTGCGATGACTTCCCCTCTTACCAACATGCCGGTGCTGGACCAGGATGGCTCAGGCAGCTGCTACGGGCATTCTGCGGCCACGCTAATTAACTACGAACTCCTCGCAAACGGAGGAGCTCCTTTCACAGGCATTCATCCCCTCTACGGTGCATGGGTTGAAAAATATGTGAACTCAACTATCAAATCAGACGGACTTGACTCCGGCGAAGCGGTTGATGTGATTAGCTCCCTTAAAAAGAAAGGATATTGTTCAGAGATTGAAGTGGAAAAAAGACTTAAAAAACTTAAAGTCGATTGTGCCAAAGGTACCACCGACGCCCAATTGCTGCATATCCTCGAACTCATATATGATAACTACAGTTCCTTTAGCTTCAATCCTTATGCTAATGCCGTTGAAAGTGCCAAGAAGGCCCGGGCCAGCAAAAAAGACTATCACATCACTGACTGCCAGATTGAGTCAGTGGCGGCAGAGCTAAGGTTAAAAGACATGATCAACATTCCCGCAACTGCTTTGCTCTCGAAGCTTTTCGAAGGCTGTAAGCACGAGGATCTGAAGGTCGGTGAGCCAAAAGAAGAACACATCGGCAGTGACGAACACATGTTGAATAACGTCGACAATGCACTCAACAGGGACAAACCAGCGGAAATCTCCATCTGCTCGAAAATGTTTACAGATCCTAACTTCAAGCTGAATGGAGTTTTACCTTCAGTGAACAGAGGATCACTCCTGAACATCCCAAGCGGATGCGGTGGCCATTCAGTGGTCATCACCGGCCGCAAAAATGTGGGTGGTACCTGCAAGTATTTATTGCGAAACTCCTGGGGATCCTTATGGAAGGCGGACACCGCCACAGAATGCGCCTGTATTCTGAACACAGGCAAGTATCTGGACGTATGCCCTGATGCAAGTATAGTCAGGGAATACCTGGGCTGTTGGTTCAAAGAAGATATTCTGGGCAAAAATATTTTTGGCACTACATCCTTCTAGGAATTAATATGAAAAAACTAATAACACTTATGTTCCTCTTTTCAACAAGCTCAGTGATGGCCAATTGTAAGACCTCTCAGACCTTCAATGTCGAAGGTATAGAGCATAAGCTTTGTTATTTTAAAAAAGGCGAGGCCTGGGTCTCTCCTGCCTGCATGAAAAAGGCCAGCTGTGATGCCTTAAAAATCTATGAAGCATCCACAAAAAAAACCGTAGTAGTGACGGAAGTTGAGGCCGAAGGTGGAAAGAACCAGAGTAACATCATATGCCAAAAGCTCGGCGGCACCGTTATGATGGCAAAAATTCCACCCAGAAACAGTCAGCAAACCTTTTGTCAGGGCAAGGACAAAAGCTTGATCAATGCCAATGCACTTGATTAGAGAAATAAATAAAAGATTCATGATTCAATTAACTTTCTTGTTTCTCCTTGTGGGATGCAATACCAAGTATGATGCTGATGCTTGTAACGTCCTTTCCATGAAAAGATATAAGGGCATGCCGAAATCCAAGAATCTCTTTGAAGAAAATTGCAAGAATTTTGAGATAAAGTACACAGCGGAATTATGTCAGGAAGCCCTTGTGTATCTAATGAAGACCAGTAGCTTAGCTGAAACCGAGAAAGAATTCGGAGGACCCATTAAGCATTGCTTTAGTGAAAGTGACTTGAAGAGATTTTCAAAAGAATAATTTTTTATAACGTAATAGTCTTACTCTTCACCTGAGACTTCACTTTATTAATTGTCTCATCAATATTTAAACTAAGATGGTCTCTGACTATAAAAGGGATATCAAATTTTATTCCTTCCTCTGAGGCAGACGTGTTTTCCAGGTCATACTTTTTTATCTTGACGACAATATCGCCCCATGGTGACTTCTTTTCTTCTCTTAAATTGAATTCCGTGATGTCTGGAGTGAGGGTGCCTTTGATTTGCCCCGCCTGTGAGCGGGCCACGATATTAGCATTAAGATTTGTTTTAGTTATATCAATTGGAAGTTTATTTCCGGTGAGCTTTTCCAGCACATCAGGCAGAATATTTGTCAACTTACCCTGAATCGTCCAGGGAGTGCTGTTTTTCTTTTGGATAGTTTTTCCTTTGAGATCAATACTCCCGCCTTCAGCAATTTTACCATCCAATGAAAATTCTGATTTAATATTAACCTCACCCATTGCTAACTCTTTTCCACTAACTTTAGAGTCCATAAGGCTGAGAATTGTGCGGGAATTAGTTTCATCTGCTTCTATTACATAAATACGTTCAAACAAGACAACAATCTTATCCAGGTAAAAGCGAGAGCCTGTGTTATTTGTGCTTTGATCCTTAATTCTCTGAATTTCATCAGATAAGGCTTTGGAAAGAATAAGGTTTAGCTGATCGACCTTCAACTCGAAGATATGCTCTCCTCGAATAAGTTCAGCCCATTGAAAATTAAGTTTCACTAGCGGTGCTTCCACAAAACTAACCATAGATTCCTGGTTAAACACTTTTAGGTCGCTTAGATTGATCTCTCCTCTAAGAATGTTCATGCTTACATCAGCAACCCGATATTGGTACCCCTTACCATCTGCACCTTTTTGATTGATCAAATTTTTAGCAATAACCGGAGCAGCGACTCTTGCTATAATCAGAAGGGAAGCTAAAAGCAAGATCCCCACATATGGCCATTTTCGGTGTTTGCGTTGTTTTTCATATCGATTTACATAAATTGCTTTCATAAAAAATATAATGAAGAAGGAAATCTCTAATCACAAGTTTTTATTTGATTTTCTAAACAAAAGTGACTTTTTCGGTCTATAATATCAACCAGTTTCATGGATAACTAAAGCATAAATTAAACTGATTCCCCTTTAGCGGTATGTCACGGACAAAGGTGGCCCTAGTGAGTAATCTTTATCTAACATTTTCCAACTCGTAACAAATGCCCTTTTAGTACTGTGAACTTGTGCTATTTATACGCCATCTTCTTCCTTTACATGAGGTTCATCATGAAATTCCTAATGTTTCTTGTTGCGGTAGCGAGTCTTTCTCTTCCAAGCTTTGTCTTGGCCGCGCTAAATCAAGCTCCCCCCAGCTTTGCGTATCTCGATGGCAAAGCCGTCTATGTGGATTTCATAACCGCCAACTATCAACTGACTTATGATTCGATCAATAAAAAAGTGGATGTCGATACTGTCATTAGATTTTCGTCTCTAGAACATGGTTATCCTATTTTTGATCTGGTCGCGGAGCCTTCGGCAGTAACTTTGAATGGAAAACAAATTCCTACGACTGGAGTCATGGATCCAGATCTGGAATCAATCGTGAGAGTCCTTCAGGAGAAAGTTACTCCCGGGATTCACGAGTTAAGAATCAAGCACACGCTTACTACCAATGTTATATTTGATACCGGTGTGTACTCCGGGTTTTGGATGTCAGACTTAAATGATCGCCGTTACCTTGAACAGTATTTACCTACCAATTTAGAATTCGATCAATACAGGATGCATTTTCTGGTCAGAATTCCTGGTCATAGCTTGGGCCATGTTATTAAGGCCAATGGTAAGGTGAGAAAGATTGCTGAAAATAATTTCGAAATTCAATTTCCAGATTTCTATACCGCCTCATCTGTTTATTTCCATCTTTTTCCTGCAGAAAATTCAGCTACCAATGTACAATTTTATTTCCCCTCTATGGATGGCCGCCTGATTCCAGTTGATATCTATACGACTTATAATATTCAGGAATTTGTAGATGCTACCAAGACAATATTGCAGGAGTTAGAAGATGATTATGGCCCATTCCCTCATAACCAGCTCGTCATCTACGGTAACGCCCCTTCGGGCGGAATGGAGCACTCAGGTGCCACTGCAACAAGCCTCAAGGCCCTGGGCCATGAACTCTTCCACTCCTATCATGCCCGCGCTCTTATGCCTGCCAACGGTAACGCCGGTTGGATGGATGAGGCAATCGCGCGCTGGAGAGATGATAAGTACCCTCTGATCGAAAAGCTGGATTTCTCATCGACTCAACTTGGAGGCCACTCTCTTTGGAGCCGCAAGACTGATCGCATGGCCTATACTGAAGGATCAGCTTTCCTCTCATGGATAGCGTTTCGTATGGATGAAAAGGGACTGAGCTTTAAAGGTTTCCTGAAAGATTATTTTCAGAAGTATAAATACACTTCGGTAACCACTCAATTGTTTCAGAAGGAATTAATCCTGGCCTCAGGCCTGGAGCTGGATGCAGATTTTGATCGTTATATTTATGGCAAAAATTCCAATAAAAGTGTACCTCGGTCAAGTTTGGTAGAGAATCCTTACCACCCTGAGCTCACTAAGGAACAATTACTTCAAATGACAAAACTTTAACTATCGAGGGCAGATCCTTAGGACCAGCGACTTGACCTCTCCGGCATTGGTCAGTTGCGCCGAGGTCTCCAAAGGGTGAAATGCCAGGATCTTTGCCTCGAGGCTGTCTTGTTGTGGACCCTTCGAAAGATCCACCTCAAACACGCCTGGAACAAGCAACGTTTCCGGATCCACACCTTTGTTACGCAAGATTGCCAAATCGATGTGAGCGGCGAAGGAGACCTCGGAAAGGGAGCCTTCAAGGACTACGAGGCGAGGCCCAAAGATCTTTTGAACCAGCTTGCCGTTCTCTTCTGTATATCCGGTATCCTTCATATGTAGCATAGCGGGCATCCGGTACTTTCCGCAGGTAAAATCGATGCCAGCTTCGCTTTTAATCGGACCGAACATGGCCAGAGTGGCCCAGGTCATCACTATATACTTAAACTTCATTTTTTACTTCACTCCCGGCCGAGTAAAATGGCGCTCGCTCGCACTTGCGCAAGGTCAGATAGTCGGCGATCTTTTCTGCCGGAGCGGTTTTATAAAGCTCCATGGCGTTGCCTAATTTGTTTCGAAGGTTCTCGTAACGATTATATCCGTGGTTCTTATCCATAAGCTCGCCCAACTTCGCCTCCAGCGCTGTTTTCTGGGCCATTATGCTGTCTAATTCCGAATTTGAGGTCTTGGGATCGGCCTTGCGCTTGCTGAGATCAAGGATCTGCTTGCCGAGCTCAGTAGTCATGTTTCCGTATTCTTCCTTCCATTTCTGACGAGCAAACTTATTGCGCTCGATCCCAGTGAGTTTTCCGCAAGTGTCTTTCCAGAATTCCCCACACATCCAGTCTTCATATTTCATCACTTGCTGGTACATCCGCGTGAGGTCGGACTTGGCAAATTCCCGGTCTTGTTCTGAGACATTTTTAGCTTTCATGGCATTATCTTCCGTCACCCAGCTAAGAGACGGTGGTTTACTGCCAGAAGGGTCGAAAAGCTCCGAAGGGTTTTTGACTGCTTTCGGTCCAGCAGCGTCCACGACGTCCTTAATCTCAGCTGCGCCTGAGGTGGACCAGAATTGGCTTAGGGAGTTGTTCTCAATGCAACCGAAGTTTTCTTCTCCATGCTGTGCGCGGAGTTTCAATTGTACCATCTGATCACGAAGAAGGCCGGTCTTTTCCGCGAAATGGCCTTCCAGGAAATGGTCGGAGCTACTCGTGGGCAAGTCTGACAGCTGTGGATTGAGCTGTGCAAAGAAAACGGCATCGTCCAGTGATGGACTGCAGTTGGTAGATGCGTTCAGGCACTTCTTGTTGGCGAGCGCTTCAGTGACTCCGTTTGCGAATGGGTACTCCATATTTTGGCGGTAACTGGTCTTGCCGGCTTCCTTGATCCCCTCCCCTGGTACAGTGCCCGTACGTGCAACACTCCAGCTCGGATTTGCAGAAGCGCCACAACGATTCTTTATCACCCGGCCATCGTCGGCGTAAATCGTCTCATGCATCCCACCGCTGAAGCAGTTATTGAGGATGAATCGCTGGGCCCCACATTTTCGCTGATCCAGTTTCGAACGGAACTCCGAAGTCGAGAGTCCCGGCTTTGCGTTCACGGTGTGGGTCACCGGAGTGTAATAAAGAATTTTGGATGAAGGCTTGCCGCCGGCCCGAGTTTGGTTTTCCCCGTGATTTACGGACCAGAAAACACAAGCATCCGTAGTCTTCACCTTTTTTGGGTTAATGCACTCATCGTGAAAGGACGAGGCATCCTTGATTGTGCCTGTTCCTTTGTTGCCCGGAAGAGGCTTGATATCCGAGTTATATGCAACTAGCTTTTCGGCCCCATTAACAGTACCAGCTCTCTCGTGTTCCCAGCCGTTTTTTGTCTTAATCGCGGAGTACCCACGACAATCCTCGCCGGGGGCCGAACCGTCACCTGACATAATGGTCTCTTCGACTTTAGAAGGATAAGTAGACCGCATTCCGGCGATGATCTTCTCAACGCCGCAAAGACGGGTATCTTTAGGGCCGGTGGCTGCAGTCGGACCGCCACCGCCATCAAGCAGGCAGCTGTGAATGCCTGCCCAGGCCTGTGGAATGCTAAGTACTAGATGGCCTGCGAGAATGGACGTAACTAATCTGGAAAAATGCACAGTGATTCCTTGAGAGAGATGTTCCTACTTTCATCTTCTCCCCCTGCAGAAAAAATATCAATTACGGGGCATATATTTCCGTTGTAATTAGTCAGGGAACAAGTTTTGGTGACAGTGGTAATCCCACATTGAAAACTGAACCTTTTCCTTGCTCGCTTTCTACCCAAATCCTTCCACCATGCGCTTCTATGATCTGCTTGCTGATAAATAATCCTAAACCAAGGCCACTTACTTCGTTTCGAGGAACGGCCCTTTCAAATCGATTGAATATCATATCCATATGGTCAGGCGATATCCCAATACCGTAGTCTTTTACCTTTATCAAAGCTTCCACTGCATCGGAGGTCACGCTTAGCTCAATCGGTCTGTTACTCCCGTAGCGAATAGCATTGGTAAGTAAGTTTTGTAACACTTGTTCCAACCGCATGCGATCACAATGACAAAGAACCCCACCTTCCTTATATGTGAAGACAGGTTGTTTAATTCCATGTTTTTCAAAATCAGTGTGCATCTTATGCAGAACTTCGTTTACAACTTCAATTAAGTTCACCTCGGACTTGGTCATGGCCAATTTTCCGCTTCTGATCCTGGAAACATCCAGCATATCGTTTACCAATCGATCCATTCGTAGCACCTGACTTTCTGTCAACTCGACCAGCCGGTCGATTTTCTCTGGAATGTAGGCTTCAGGGATTCCATTTTTGATTTTATGCTGAAACATCTGGGCCTGTAATTTGAGTGCAGACAAAGGAGACTTTAATTCGTGGGAGGTGATAGAAATGAACTCATCGCGATCCCTAAGTGATTTTTCAAGTTCTTTTCGCGCCACCTGCTCCTGGAACATCTTTTGCTCTGACAGCACGGCTTCTTTTTTGTCAGTAATATCTTCAGAAATACCTATTAAATATTTGGGATGGCCATTGGAATTAAAGATTGGAATTTTTTTCGTATGAAGCACCCTCTTACCTTTGAATCTGGTTTCAATTGTTTCTTCCGGGATCTCTATCACTATTTTACCAGCAAGAACTTTGCGGTCTTCGTTAGTGAAGTAATCAGCTTTTTCCTTTGAGAAAAAGTCGTAATCATTTTTTCCCACCAGGTCGAGCCTGGAATAACCCAGCAGATCTTCACCGGCCTTGTTGAACCTTACAAATTTGAGTTCACTGGCCTCTTTGACAAATATCATGTCAGGTATATTATCCAGAATGGTTTCTAAAAACTCTTCCTGACTCTCTCGTTTAGCGGTTACATCGCGAGCCATAGCAAAAGCTACATTTTCTCCCGGGATGGGAACACAGGTCCACTCCAGCCATTTATAGCTCTGATCTTTGGCAAGTAACCGGTTGTCAAAATTAGTTGTAGGAACACCATCTTCCAAGCGCTTTATTTCTTTCTTGAGATTCTCTTTATCATCTGGATGAATAAGCTCAAAGAGGGAGATCCTCATCAACTCTTCTTTGCTGTAACCTAATACTTCACAAAATCGCCTGTTAACTTTTTTGAAATAACCATCGAAGCCTTTAACTGAGATCATATCCAAAAAATTTTCGAATAGATTGTCATACATTTCGGGTCTGATGATGAATTTCTTTGGCTGATTTAATTCAGGTTCCATAAGTCCAATTTTAATATAAAACGCAGCGATTAGGAAAAGCCCCATGTTATACGCTTGAGCGCCCTCATCTCCCATAGGATCCTCATAATATAGAACAATGTGCAAGAAATAACACATATGATCATAATGTCTAAACACTCCATTTTCCTTAATGGATTTAGAATGAACATGACTGCCTAAAACATACAAAGGATTCGTATGAAACTGTCGATTGTATCCCTCCTCATGGCCACCACACTCATCAGCTGTAGCAAAGAAAATAAATCTTCCTCAGTGGTCACCAATTTCGCATTGACTGGATCCGGTCAAAACGCCGTTGCTCAAACTAATTTCCTCAATCCTTTCTCATGGCTCATTCCTACAGCGGTGGCACTTTCGCCGGCGCCATTAGAGGATTTAAATGGTGCAGTTATAAATTTGAACGAGGCCTGGATCGTTTTAAAGAAAATACAATTCAGTTCACAAGAATCAGAAACTTCGGGTGAAGGCAATAATTATTCTGCACATTATCAGGGGCCGTTTTTTATCGACTTGTTGAGCGACGCTCCGGTTTCTTTTGGTGAAGTTAGCCTACCGGAAAGTGGACTAAGAAGAGTAAAAATGCTGTTACATAAAGAGAATAATGTACCGTCATATGCTCCTGCAGCTTTATCTGGAAAGAGTATTTATTTTAATGGCATCGTCAATGCCTACAATTTTATTTATGCGGCAGATGATACAACTGATTTCCAAATCAGCGGACCAAATGCGGTAGTACCTGAAGAAAGTAATGATTTACTGGCGGTTATCAGGATAGCAGATGTGTTCAAAAAGATTGATTTATCAGGTATCAACGCTGATACAATCATAACTTCTGCTTCCCGTTTCCCTGCTGTGAATCCTTGTCCAGCCATTCACCCTACGGCCCCCGATCTTTATACCTGTTTTAAAATGGGTATCGCTTTGGAAGCTAAATTTGGTAAGGATAATGGTGATAAGGATCTCGATGGCAGTGACGATATCGTAAATTAGGTAGTGCCAAGGCATAAGCCAAAAGGCAGCCAAAAGGTACTGCATACCTTTTGGCTTATAAGATTTAGTTGATTCCACACTTTGGCATGACTAACTGGCCATTTCTGTTATCAATGCCAGAAAGAGCAACACTACTATAAACAGCATCACCACGTTCACTGCGACATGTAGCCGAGAGTACATCACCGTTCATTTGGAAGTCTCTACAAGTACGTTGAAATGAAGAGGCCCTACAGTCTTGTTCATTGATAAGATGTCCATTTGAATTGTGAATCGAAACAACTTGAATATCCGTTTGGAAATATTGCCCACGACGACTTGCGCAGTTTGCCTGAAGATATTGTCCATTGCTACTAATGTAAACATCATGGCAGCTTCGTTGAAATGATGATCGCTGAGCATGTGATGGAGCTGAAATGCCCATAAATGCCAAAGACAAAAAGGCCATAATTAATTTACTCATAACATCTCCTTTAAAAAATGATTGCGTTGCATGACCAGTATCACGCCCTAGAGTTTGATGTCCATCAATGCTCACATTTTTGAGTCTGAGGCCGACTCGACGCTTTCTACACATAATCTACACAAATCTTTACCAGCTTTTTCCTCGCAATGGCTATAGCGTGAGGTCTAACAAGGAGTCTCTCAATGGAAAAAACAGCGGTCTGGATAGACCATTCAACAGCACACATCTTTGATTACGACGCAGAAGGCGCCCATCCAAGAGCATTATTAAACAATCACCAAACCACAGCAAAAGAAGGCAACTCTAAAGAGCACACAAAATCTTTTTACCATGAAGTGGCCACCGCTCTTAAGGACAGCAAGTCCATCCTTTTGTTGGGACCAGGCCAGGCGAAGGAAGAGTTTAAGAATCATTGTGAAACTCATCACCACCTCATTAATGAGGAAATCTTCAAGGTCGAGAGCATGAAGGACCATCCTTCAGTTCCAGAGATCCTTGAAGTGACTGGTAAGATCTTTAAAGAGCATTTTAATTGGGCACCCACTGCCTAAATGTAATTAGCAATTGGGGAGCTTATTGGCTCCCCAATTTATCATGTACTGATTGATGATCCAGAAGGATTTAGTTATCCTTTGGTGATGGAAATTCAAATTCACCAAAAGGACGACAAGAGGCTCGATATATCGATCTCCCTTTTCACTCCTACCGATCTCGCTCTTTTTTGGTGGCTCACTTTTTTATGCTATCTAGTGCCAATCGCAAGCTATTTTAGCCAAAAAGATCGTATTTTCGGAATAATAACAGGGATTGGGCTAAGCCTAATGACTACCGGGATGCCCCTAAACCTGAGAACTTGGCACAAGCCTTGGGGATGTTGTATGTCCTGGAAGGATCAACTCTTGGAGGACAGGTAATTCATCAACGGTTACTGGCCAAAGGTATATTCCCCGAAGTCCGTTCAATATGCTTTCACCACCCCTACGGCCCACTGGTGCGTGAGAAGTGGGAAGATTTCAAGCTTGTATTAAATGAACTTCCCGATGATTGCACTGATGATGCCTTATTCATGGCAAAAGCAACATTTACGGCCTTAAAAAATTGGATGAAAGGCACGCTCATTGTTCCCTAAGCATGCTCTCTCGACAATTGTATCGGAATCTCTATAACAAAACGGGTGTGAGGATATTTATCGTCATAATAGAGGCTCCCATTGTGGGATTCCATAATGCCCTTAGATATACTTAAACCAAGCCCGGTACCTGTGCCAGCATCCTTGGTAGTAAAAAAAGGATGCATGATCTTTTCGACAATGCTGGGTTCAATTCCTTTGCCGGAGTCGGTGATGTATATGATGATACGATCGTTTAGAGTCACCGCCTTAAGGTCAATCCATTTTTCTTTCAACCCTGTTATGGCATCTGAAGCGTTGTTAAGAAGATTAAGCAGAACCTGTGAAAGCTGAGTAGGCCTGCCCAGGACTTTCAGGCCCTTAACTTCGTCGATATTGATGATAAAATCCAATCCTAAAGTGGTAAACCTTTGCTGGCAAAAAACCAAGGTTTCTTCTAAGACATGTTCAATACTGGTAACTAAGAAGTTATCTTTTTCAGAGTTGCGGGAGAAGAGTTGCAATCCTTTTATAATCTTAACGATCTGGTTCGAGGTGAGCTGAATGGCCCCAAGCTGCTCAGAGAAGAGTTTCTTGTCTAAAGGGGTTTGATGCAACATTTTATTCAAGATCAATAAGCTGCCGTTGATAATGGCAAGTGAATTATTGATCTCATGAGCAATACCCGAAGCCATCTCTCCCAGAGAAGACATCTTTGCTGAGGCGACCAGTATTTTCTTTTGCTCAACCAACAGGGCCTCGAGTTTTTTAAATTCCGTCAGGTCGTGAAAAATTCCGGCTAATCGAACTACGACATTGTTTTCTGTTTGCGGTTTTCCTACGGCCCTTACAGGAACTCGTTTTTTACTGGAGGTGAAAATTTCCAGCTCAAGGTCAAAGTTTTCGCCTTTCTCTATGGCATTCTTTACGGCTTCCGAAATGATTGGAATACTTTCCGGACTATAGAAATTGATCGCTTCTTCAAGATTGGGTTTGAAGCTTTTAGGGTCAAGCTCGTGGATGTAGTAAGTTTCTTTAGTCCAATAAAGGGTACCGCTTATAAGGTCAATTTCCCAACCGCCGACGTGGGAGATGGATTGAGTGGTCTCAAGCAATACATTAGTTCTTTCAAGTGCAGCTATATTTTGTCTCTCTTCTGTGACGTCACTGCAAACACTGTAAACCAGGCCATCTTTCTTTGACATTACCCCGCGCCAACGAATGACTTTATAGGAGCCATTTTTACAACGATAACGGTTTTCAAAATCTTTTATGAGGATTCCTGAAGTTACTAATTGAAACTCCTTAAGTGTATTCTGGACATCATCCGGGTGAACCAATTCCATGAAAGGCTTACTTAAAATCTCTTCAGAGGTGTAACCCAGACATTTAAGGAAAGCAGGGTTTAACTCAACAAAGTAACCGTCTTTATTGGCCGTGCATAAAAGATCTAATGAAAGCGTGAAAAAATTCTCAAACCGATCGTAAAGCTGGGAGACCTTATGGTGCGGTTGATGAGATTCAGTCACATCGATAGACCTGCCAATAATCAGTGCGGGATTCCCTGCTTCATCTTTGATGAGCCTTTGGCTCACATGTATCCACAGCAAGCTACCGTCAAGATGCCTCATCCTGTAGGTGCACTCTGACGAACCATATATCAAGCAATCCTGAGTGGCCTTCTCGGCCAGATGTTGATCATCAGGATAAACCACCGACAACCAGAATGCCGCGTTCTCAATATAAGCTTCAAGTGGATAACCCAGGAGCTTCTCAGTTGGCAGGCGGTTGCAGTATTTGAGCTGAAAATCTGAGACCTCTAGCATCCATGTTGAATCAGAGCTGTGCTCCATTAATTGTTCCATAGGGCCCACAAACTTACTGAATGCTGTATTCAAGATTTTTTACCTTATTGATTTTTTTCTCAATGACTCTTTCAAGCTAGAGTTTTTATTTTAATGTATTCAACATTTTATGGTACTCACTCAAAAATTCCTCCTGTGACCCCCTCTTTAAAGGCTCTTTAAACCCATCGCTCAGTCCTCTTAGGATTGCTTCTTCTAACCCTTCGTAGTCCGGCTTATTAAAGAAGTCGTAGGCACCATATTTGGATACTTCAAGCATCAATTCGCCATTTCCATGTCCGGTAAAAAAAATGAAGGGGATTTGATTATTATCGGCCCTTATTTTTTTAATCAATGCCAAACCATTCATGCGGGGCATATTGATATCGCAGATGACACAATGGACTTGTTCTTTCTCCAAAATTGCCAGTGCATCTATGCCGTCTACGGCCGTATATATCTTGTCGGCACAATCCTCAAGATTACGGGTGAGAATGTTTAGCAAGAGCACTTCGTCATCGACAATAAGTAAGTTACCTTTAGCCATGATCCTTCCTTTATAATTTCGATTTTCCGGAAAATCTGATCGGATTAATATTTACCCCGGACTCTTTCTTGACCGGAAAATCAAGAATCTTCACAGGGGCAATTATAATGATTTCTTCTTCTTTTTTTACTGCATTCATGCTTTTGACAAGACCTGCAATTGAAGCATCTGAATAGTCATCAAGAGGGCAATAGATGATTTGATTTATGAATTTCCTCAAGACAGTAAGACTTGCTTCATCGATACCAGTGATGAATCCCATGTAGTGATAGCTATTTTCACGACTGGTGACTTCATACAAAGGCGGAACAATCGTAGCTGTAAATCCCACCGGGAGATTGAATTGCACGAGACTAAACATAGGCAATGGCACTGAACAATCGAATGTTATCTCATGTTCTGTGAGACTCATTATCCCGACTTCAAATTCAAGGTTTAAAGGCCTGACCTTAGAGTCTACGTTGAAGATGTAGTTGGAGAGATCAACTTTCTTTCTTTTCTCCAGAAAACTCTTGGTGAGTAAGGAAAAGATTTGCCCACTCAAAGGCTGGGCGAAGCATATGATCTTGCTATAGTTCAACAGCTTTTGCGTAGCCTGGGTCGTGGAAGGGTTATTGCTGCAAACGATGAGTGGGAGCTCATCCATGACAGATGAGACAATGGTCGAAAGGGACATTAAGGATTCAAAACTTCCTTCTTCACTTCCACTATCAATCTCAAAGAAAATCAGGGGAGGCTTTTTACTGGCCAATTCATGCGCCAACTCACTCGATTGTACATTTGAAGAGAAACTAAGCTGAAAATTTGATGCATCATAAAATTCGAAAACTTCCCAGGCCAGTTTTTGGTTCCTGTTAAAGATTTTAATATAGACTGGCAGAGGAACCAGCAGCTCACGGTTGATGTCCTTCCAGGAGTCCAGCGTGTTCTTGTGGAGAAGAAAATCAGACTCCCTGTTCCATATGCTTGCAATGGGTAATTCAAGCTCGTAAGAAGTTGTCATGGGATAATTTGAAATGTAATTGCTTTTACTCTTAATGGTGAACGTTCTGGCAGAAAGTTCCGGAAAAACAGATAATTCAAAATTCAACATTTTCGTTGGAACATCGAGGTCTGACTCTAAAAGGAACTCATTTTTTCCTATAGAGAACAATGAAGAGCAAAATCCGGCATTAATATTTTTATCTATTTTCCTGGCGCGTGAAAATGCAGGAAAATCAGAGGCAGCATTAAATGCAATATAGAAAGCATCCCTGAGGAGGCTTTTAATTTCTGTCCCTTTTATAAAAAAGAGAGAAAAACCTGCTGTCATTGCATATTTATTCTGTTCCATGGAAGATTTATCAGGAAAAATGGCAACAAAAAGAATGCTTCTGTAGGCAAAATTACGCTTGATGTACATTACTTCATTCAAGAGATCTTTTTTACAGTCAATAAGTTGGAAGTCTATAAAGACCACATGTGGAGGATGAAATGTAACCAGATCGATGAGGTTACCTTTGCTATATCCTGAGACTTCACACCTGCATTCACCTGCTCCACAATTGACCACATAGTCGGACAGGGTATTCTTAAATTCTGGATCAGATCCAAAATATGCCAAATGCTTGGTGGTATTCAAAAAGTACTCCTACTCTTTATGATTTTTAATTTTTTCCAGGAGCTCCTGGTACTCAGAAATAAAATCTCCTGGCACTCGCTCTTTGCCATGTCTGCGGTTAAAACCTTCCGCAAGTCCCCGAGTCACCACGTTTTCAAGATCCTCAAAATCAGGCTTCCTCAGAAAGTCGAAGGCGCCGTACTTGGAGACCTCCATCATCATGCTGTGACTGCCGTACGCGGAATAGAAAATGATAGGGACTTCGTTGTTTCTTGCACGGACTTCTTTGATGAATTCGACACCATTCATCACGGGCATGGTGATGTCACAAATCACACAGTGGATTTCTTGCGCATCGAGAACGCTCAGGCCTTCCTTCCCGTTTTTTGCCGTGAAGATGGAAGAAGCATAAGAAGAGAGCATTATCTTCATGTTATTCAAAAGCAATTCTTCGTCGTCAATGACCAGAAGGTTTTTCATGTTTTCCTCTCAAAGTTTAGATTTTCCACGGATATTTCGGTTAAGTGTAAAGCGGTCGTCTGCAGTTTCGTTGGTAACACTTGCCCGTAAATTTTCTGCCGGAGTTTCTATCGGTATGTTCTTCGGGACATAGTCATGCTTCAACATGACCCTGGTATTTTCCACAGTTAATTCTTTAAGGGGATGGTAAATCATTTGGTTTACAATCTTTCGTAATCTGGTCAATTTCTCGTCATCCAGTCCATGGATAATTCCTCGATAGTGCGTACCCTGTTTACTTGGCGGGAGCTGTCCCTCCGCAGGCACGATCGTCACATACGCCGGACAGGGAAGATCAATACAGGCCACGCTGAAATAAGGAATACTATCTTCCATTATAAATGTCAGATCTCGCTCGGTAATGGAGGTAAGGATGACTTTTTTTCTGATTTTTATGACCTTTTCGGGATCTGCCGGTGCCAAAAAATATTCTTCGTTATCTTGTTTATATTTCTCCAGGAATTTTTTTTCCATTGCCTGGAACATCTGCAGTTCAAGCTTACCGGAATAGGAAATAAGAAACTCGTAACCGAACAACTTTTTCAAGGGGGCCGATTCTGACTTGGAACCGAAAACAGTTACCATTGGAGGGGTGGTCATTTCCTGCAGCACTCTCAGGATCTCTTCCAGAGCTTCAAGATTGACTCCGTCATCGTTTTGAAGATCAAAAAAGACAATTCCCGGCAGGGAAAAAAGTAGCGATGACCTGACATCCTCAGAGGAAGAGTAGACCTGGTACCAGCACGAACCTGAGCTCATGCTGAGCCCCCGAATGAGCTTCTCATCACGAGAAAAGATAGCGATCTTTTGAGAGCGTGGATCAAATTTGTCTTTCCTGAGTCCGATCCACGTCTCCACTCTCTCAGGAGAAAGAGAATTTTCAGTGACCTCGTCCCAGGGGCCCGGGAAGGTGAAGTTCATATGATAGCTTTTTGTGAACGGTGCCGTGAATCTGCCTTCCAGTTTATCCTTTACTCTTACGCTGACCAGTGTTTCATCCGCAGACATGGGAACCTGGACGAATATTTCTTCACTGATGTCGAGATCAGTCTCGAGACAAAAAGAGTCAGAGCATACGGAGGTCAGACTCGAGAGGAAACTTATGTCGAGCGGAATTTCCAGACCCATGGCCCGCGCAAAATCATATCTCTTGCTTTCATCAGAAAAGGCCATATCAAAACAGTCGCGGATGAACGTTTCGAAATCAGCATCTTTCATGTGGTACAAATGCATGCCCGAGACCAGCAGTGTCTCCCCTTCCTTTGCCTCTAATGCATCCTTACAATACCCGACAAAGACCGTTGACTTGTATCCACTAAGCATTTTGATCTGTCTGAGCTCTTCTGATAGGTAAGCCACGAATGCAGTGTCGACGATGATTATCTGGGGCCGGAGTTCAAAAGTTCGCTCAAGGAGTACACCTTTCTCAGGGCCCTGCATGTAGGCCTGGCAATGCGGAATCATCTTGGCCGCCTCTAGCAGCTGGTTGAAAAAATCGTGATCTGCTCCGTGATAAAGGATTGTTTTCAACGCTGTCCTTCTTTTATGAAACCGCTCACCAGAGCTCGGATGATCACGGAATCGAAGCTCACAAGCTTTTCCCGGTCTCCTAAGAAGAGCTTAATGCCTTCAAGGGGCGAAACTTTTTTCGCGACGATAAAGTCGGCGAATTCATCAGCGAGGGCCACGATCTTGGCAAGGGGATAGATTTTTACGCTTGTGAGTCTATTGGGATATCCACCGCCATGGGTCCTCTCATGATGCTGATATACAATTTGAACCACCTGTTGACTCATCTCCGGCACAAGACTTAACATGTTGGCACCGAGCCGGCAGTGGTCTTTATAAGTATCAAGGTCTTTTCCTACGAGAGTTAAGGGGTCACAGTTCTGAAGAGAAAATGGCAGTTTCATCAGCCCGATATCGTGAAGAAGTGCTCCCAGAGTAATGGACTCCATGGTGCGGCTGCCAACCCATTCAAGATTCTTTGCGATGATGGTGGAAAAAAACGAGACGAGAAAGGAATGTGAGAACTTCTCTGGGTATCCGGATTCGAATTCACCCATGATCTCTCTCAGGCCATCGGTACGCTTTACAAGCAGGTACATGTTCTCACTCATTGCCTTGCTCTCGTCGGCCAGATCAGGCCTGAGTCCCCTGGAGTGTATTTCTTCCATGAATTTATCAGAGACATTCTTGATCTGCGATACGACTGCAACGTTGTTCACTTCTGACTTTCGAAGCGTGGTCCCCATGATCTCGTTCATGTAATTTATGTAGTTTCTTCTTTCCCGGGTGAAGAAATAAAGATGCTGGACGCCTTCTTTCGAGTACCGAAGGATCCTCGCAGTGTCGATGTTTTCACCACGTCTCACGATTTTGACGAAGTGATTCTCCTTGAGACGGATGTAGTAGTCGAAGATCGCCAGGTTTCCACTGAGAAAACTCGCAATATCGACGCGGGTACAGTCTTTATCGAATATTTTTTCAACGGTTTCTTCTGCTAGGTTTTCATTCTGAGGGGTTACTTTTTTCCACTCTTGAGACGGAGTCAACTCGTTCAGGTAATCCACAATATCTTTTATGTTGAAGGGGCGCACCAAAGCTTTCAAAACACCTACGCGAGCAAGATTTTTCTGCAGCTCGTGATACTCTTCGGACCGTTTTTTATCGGAAAAGATCAGGACCACTCTCACTGACGGGTGATTTAGTTTCAGAAACTTCAAGACCTCGATGCCGGAGTGATTTTTCAGGTCCGGATCGAGAAGAACTGTAGAATATTTGTCTTTATAGACTGAGAGCTGACACTCTTTTCCTTCCCGTACTAAGCTACAGTCGAATCCGAATGTGGAAAGTTTTATGCGTGTCTCTACACCCCAATCGGAGTCTCCAGTAGCAAGGAGTATTTTTTGAGCTAGGGTCATCATTATTCATTCGCTAAGATTTGAGACTAGATTATTATATAGTTTTCCTAATGAAGTCTTGCGTTGGTTTAATTAAGATTAATTAACAAGTTAGTTTATTCCGGAAGGAATATCAAGCAAAACGTTACAATGTGGAGAAGTAATGAACCCGCCTCTCTAAAAACTAAAAACCAGACCATCCTTGTTGCCCTCTCAACAAGAAGACTTCACTATCTTTACAGAAAATATTTCAGCAAGCCGTTTGTCGATCATATCAAAATCAAACGGCTTGTTCAGGAAACCATCCGTTTCCTGCTCAATGATTTCCTCCTGGGCAGGACTCATCTCGACACCTCCAGAAATAAAAAGAAACCTGGGCTGTACGAAAAGTTTTTTGCTTCTGAGTGCATTCAAGAACTGAAATCCGTCCATTGCTGGCATCTTGATATCGGAAATGACGAGGTCAAAAGTTTTTTCATTGAGAATTCTCAAGGCTTCATGCGCATCTTCTGCAACAGTCACATTATAGCCTTTCATAGATAGAATCGATTTCAAAATCTTGCGCAACATTTCTTCATCATCAACCACAAGAATGTTGAACTCTCCTTTGATAGAGTCTTTTACTTGATCCGGGTTTGAAACCGGCATGTTCCATTCCATCGATGGAGCTACTGAAGCGATCGAATTGACTGGAAGATAAACAGTAAAACACGAACCCTTGTCTACTTCCGTCTCAACCTCAATTTTCCCCTCATGCTCTTTTACAATTGTATTCACGAGGGAAAGGCCAATACCGGTACCTTCGTTCACTCCTTTTGTGGTGAAAAATGGCTCAAATATTTTCCCCCTGATTTCTTCTGAAATTCCTCGCCCATTATCACTTACCATGAATTTGAGAAATCCCTTTTCGTAGAAAAGATTGACATTAATCTTGCGGTCTAAGACACCTACTGAAGCATCTTTAGCATTATTGATAAGATTAATTAGGACCTGTTGGATGCGTCCTCTATTGCCCTTAATGAAAATTGGTGTTTTCCTTATGTTGCAGGTCAATGCTACTTCTTCCCGCTTATATATTTCCTTAAGCATTCCTATGGTTTCTTCAACCACATCAAAAGGATCAAACTCACTAATCTGATTATCGTCTGAGCGAGCAAAAGTCCTGAGACCTTTTACAATATTAGCTATCCTGCTGATGGCCAGAGTTGCATCCTTAAAATATTCCACTATTTGTGGATCATGGAATGCATTATTACTTAACAATTTCTCGGCCATAAAAATCTGTCCCGAGATGATGGCCAAAGGGTTATTGATTTCATGACCTACGCCAGCGGCTAGCTGTCCAATCGAAGAGAGTTTGGCATTATGAAGGGCCTTTGTTCTCTCTTCCTGGAGCTTTTGCTCATTAACAACTTCCAGTGTACGGTCACGACAGGTCCCACTTAGAGAAACTGGAAGGCCCCCAGAGTCCCTGTTGAGTTTTCCTATGTCTTGGACATGTTTGATACGAGCTCCATTATCAAAGACCAAACGATGGTTGAAAATAAAGTTTTCACCATCTTTCAACGTCTTTTTAAAATTGATTTCGATTCCCGGGAGGTCATCCGGATGAATTCGGTCTTTGTAAAGTTGGAAGAGTTTGGCCTTGGGTTGCGATTCCTCGATTTCAAATATTTTATAATGTTCTTTCGACCAGGTCTGTTCCTGTGTCGCAAGGTTAAAATGCCAACTTCCAGTTTTGGCTATGGACTGGGCCTCCAATAACTCCTGCTCCAGTGTTTTCTGCATGGTCAGATCAAAATGTGTGCCCGTAAAACGGATGGGTTTCCCCTCATTATCCCAAGCCGAGAATTTTCCTCGATCAAGGACATACACCCAGTGTCCATCAGTATGCTTTAAGCGATGAACATTTTCGTAAGATGCTGTTTTGCCATCCAGGTAAGCCTTAACATCTTCATAACATTTGGCCAGATCTTCCGGATGTACCAATGTCTCCCAGGTTTTTATCTCATGAGTGAGGTCCTCAACTTTCAACCCCAGCATAGATGCCCATCTTTTATCAAATACCACTTGATTGGTAGTGAGGTGCCAGTCCCAAACTCCTAAGTTCGTACCCTCCAGGGCCAGATCCAGATATTGATTGGCCATCAGGAGGTTTTTCTTGGATTCCACTAAATCATTAATGGCCGTTTCGAGTTTTAATTTTTGACTGTATTCTATTTTTGATAGTTCGATATTCTTATATCTCAGTTCAAGAATATCCACGACGTGCTTTGCCAATGACTTTAGGATCTTTTTTTGACTATCACTAAGCACTTTTTTCTCGCTATCGATAATACAAAGAGTGCCTAAGCATTTCCTGGATGGCATAACAAGAGGCGCCCCCGCATAAAATCGGATATTGGGCTGTCCATGGAACATGGGATTATCACTGAATCTTTCATCTAGCCCTGAATCTTCAATGACAAAGATATCATCACTCATGATGGCGTGTCCGCAGTATGAAATGTCCCGGGCCCATTCGGTGGCATCAACCCCGACTTTTGATTTGAACCAAACCCTACTGGGGCCGACCAGGCTTATCAGTGCCCTCTTACAACCACATAGTTCTGCAGCTAATTTTGTGATTTCATCAAAGGCTTCTTCTGAGGGTGTATCTAGTATTGAATATCTTATCAGTTCTGCAAGTCTTTCCTGTTCATCGAAAGGCGTTGGAGATTTTTTCATTTGAACCCTGTATGTTACTGGACATTAAATAATACGTCTTATCGGGAAGAGGCCTGTCTAAATTTAACGAATCTCCAAAAATGGACTGCCAAAAAAATGAGGCACTCTTCACTCCTGGAGTCCTTTTTTCTCGATGTTTTGTTTCCTGGGGATACAGATTACTAAACTGGTATTCTCGCAATCTTTATCCAGTTTAAAGGTTCCCGCGTGTTTCTCAATGATAGTGCGCGAAAGGCTCAGCCCAAGGCCCGTGCCTTTGCCTATTTCCTTAGTTGTAAAGAAAGGCTGAAAAATCTTTTCCTGAATCTCAACTGGAATGCCTCGTCCACAATCGATGATTTTAAAAGTAGCAGTTGAGTCTGTCAGGTGAATGCAAATTTTAATCCATTTCTCTTCAAGCATATTAACCACGTCAAAAGCGTTTATAAGCAGGTTTAGCAATACTTGTGAGAATTGTATCCGCATGACATCTATCGTTTCATTCCTGATATCGACTGGAACACTTACCCTCAGTTCGATACCATGAGAATTGAATTTTTCCGAACAGACTCCTAAGACGTCATTAAGGCAATCCTCAATTGAAGTAGGAGTAAATTTTTCTCCGTCCGAGTCTCTGGAAATGTTTCGTAATCCGTTTATGATCTTAGTCATGCGTTTGATTGTCAAATCGACATCATCGAACATGCCTTCTAAGACTTGAACGTTAGCTTGACCCTTTGTTATCATCTTTCTTAAGACATGAATGGTACCCGAAATAATGGCCAGCGGATTGTTGATTTCATGGGCGATGCCTCCGGCCATTTCTCCTAACATGGACATCCTGGATGCTGACGCGATGATAGCATTCTGTTCGATAATGATGCTTTCTTTCAACTTATACTCAGTCATGTTCTGTTCAGTTCGCAGGATACCGGTCATTTTTCCTGTCGAATCCTTTATCAAAACAGCAGAGGCCAATACGTGACAGACCGTACCATCTGGATGCTGGTATCTATATTCACAAACAAACCTGCTCTCTTCTGAGATAAGCTTCTTCCATTGTTCAAGAACTGATGGCAAATCTTCTATACCCATCACACTTGAGTTTTCAGGTTCCGAGGATTTGAAAATTATCAGTTAAAAGCGTTTCGAGCTCATCCTTGTACTTCCGGATTCCACGAAAAAAGTTCATGCACGCTGATTCAAATTCTGACAAACGTTCATAG
>DATLXC010000054.1:0-5018 GCA_035575985.1 Bacteriovoracaceae bacterium
CTATGAACGTTTGTCAGAATTTGAATCAGCGTGCATGAACTTTTTTCGTGGAATCCGGAAGTACAAGGATGAGCTCGAAACGCTTTTAACTGATAATTTTCAAATCCTCGGAACCTGAAAACTCAAGTGTGATGGGTATAATTATCCACAAATTTCAACTTATACATACTCTACTCATTAAAAGGAGAGACTATGAAAAACGTTTTTACATTATTATTCTTAATCACTACTGCACTTTCATTAAGCATTTCTTCTTATGCAAAATGTGTCAACAAAGACCCTGATGTTTGCAAAAGGAAAGAGCCAACAATTTTATCATCCGGAGGTGGAGTCCGTAAAATGATGGGAATGCAAGGGCATATCAGCCATGAAATGCAACACGGATTCATTATTTCGGATGATGAATCTTTCTTTAGTCACTTAGTGGCAACCGGTCATCATAGTCATCAATTGGATCTCTCCGGCAGTCTCACTATTCAAGATGTCGCAGAAAAAGAATTCTACTTAGAGCGTAAGAAGCTAAACACCATGGATAAAAAATCCTACTTCCTCTTTCAAGCACAGAAACTAAATCTTCCGTTTATATACGACGGCCAATCTTTAGTGGGTCACATTGTAGAATCCCCTATCGGAAACTATACACCGCAAAATATCATTGTAAGAGATGCTAAGGTCAAAGTAGAAAAAGTGCATATAAATGTCAGTAACCCATTTTTCACTGAATAAAAAATTCACTAGCCTTGAAAACCCATTAGTGGTTTCAAGGCTATTCCTCTGGAAAACTATCTAGGATTCGTTTCACCATCATTGGGTGCCATTTCAATTTCCCATTTTTCGACGGAATTTTACGTTGAGCTATCTGACGGAAGGTAAGCCTTTCCTTCTAAAATCCTTAATCCCATTAATAATCTGTTGCTCCCCTCTGTGCGTTACCACTGCCCCCTTTTCTTTCCTGTACCCAAATCGGAGCTGAGAGGGGTTCCCATGACCGAGACCTGGCGCGCGAATCTTAGCTCCAACTCCTTTCAGTAGCTCGGATATGTGTGACCGGGAGTGAACTTTTTTAGCTGCAATCTGCCTCAAACTAAGGCCTTTTTCCTCATAATCCAAGAGGAGTGAACTAATCTCAATTCGAGGTTTTATAGCATGAAGTGTAATGATATCTATGAGATACAGAGAGGGAGTGAAAAGTTCGGGTGATGACCGTCTGACCCGCCATTTTCAGCCCCGGCTGATTTTGGTAAGATCTTAAGATTGTAAGTAAAAACGCACCGCTTGTCGGTGCGTTTTGCGTTTCAGGGGGCGCTGTCGGCCCCCTAATACTAAATTTTGGGCAGTTTTGTTTTTACGTTCCCGTATGCTTAAAGTTGTCCGACTGATCGATGCGTTCAGTTATCCATACTTTGATAAGTGCTTGGCGAGAAATTCCTAGTCGAGTGGCTTCCTTATCGAGAGCGGAAACCGTCCACACAGGAAAATCAACATTCACCCGAAACACTCCTAGGTCTAAATCAGCGTACTCAAGAATACTTTCACCGCGATCGAATTTTTTATCGAGTTCTTCACTCGTGATTTTCTTTTTTGTAGCGGCTTTCGAAGGCTTGTTTTTCTTCATAACGTGATCTCCTTACTGATATGATACGAGTGAATCCTGCTCGTTTTGTGATGATAGCCGTCCAGAAAATGTCGCCAATGGTTCCAATCACCGCCAGCCTCGCTTCTCCTTCAGTCTTGAGTGGAAACTCTCAATGAGGTGATAGCCAAAGCTCTTGAGCTTCATTGAAATCAACACCGTGCTTTATTTTATTAGATCGACTCTTTGCCGGATCAAATTCGAAATCCATATACCAATTATATACCATTTTCATACTTTTTCAAACATTCTGTAAAAACCCAATGAATTCAGATAGAACGCTTGCCTGTTTGAATCGCTAATGACCCAATACTGCCCCCAAGTACTTCGCGAGGGCCCCCACTGAGCCTTTCAATACTTTGGTGGTTAGGATTTTGAGTTCAGAGAAAGCTTCTAACTCAAATATAACCACGGCTGTATTGGGCCACGTAAGAGAGTCTGGGCCATCTAAAGATGACATTATCTTAATAATTAATAATTTCTAAAGCTTACACCTGAGTATGATCCGGGACTCGAACCCGCGGCCTTCTGCATGACAATCTCTGTCTACTAACAAAGCCATTGCTCAAAGTCATGAGCAACTTTCACCACAGGCTTTCTCGCCTTCCTAATTGCTTCTTGGTAGCAATGTGAATACTTATTGAAGACCTTATCTGATACATGCCCGAGCCACATTTTGGCCAACTCCCTATCCCCAGTTTCCCCAAATAGAGTTGTTGCTCGGGTGTGCCTCAGGCAGTGCCATGTCTTGTGCCTCTGATGTGCCCTTTCCTGCGCCTGTTTCAGGCGAGTCATACCCGTGGCCTTGTTGAGCCCATCAAATAGAAGATAGTCTTTCTGATCTGGCCCATAGATCCCTGCCCTCCATCCCTGAAACTGATCCTTACACCTGTAAACCAGGTTGTTCCATACCTCTTGGTCAGTAATAGGAATAATCCGTGAATTTTTCTCACAAATTTTCTTGCGGCCCTTAAGTGGCTTCCGCGGAACTTTGCCCGTTTCACGATCTCTGGCTGACCGATTCTCTGCCGCTGGCTGACTCTCTAGGACTATGAAGCCGTAAGACTTGATGTTGTTCTTCTTGAGCAAATTACTGAAGAGACCATGCTCCACTTCCCCTGGGAACAAATCAGCAAAACTAACACCTAGTCCTTCGTTAAATCTCATTCCTGTGAAATATAAAAAGCGATAAAAGCCAGCTTCCAAATTATGACCATTTGCCCTAAGTTCATTTATGGTCTGACTCATCTCATCTTTTGACACCAAGTCGTCGGCCGTACGTTCTTTCAACAGATGCTCATCAAATGCTTCCATCAAACGTAGCGTGTCCTTTCGGCAAGCCTGCGTAACTTCGTCTGATGACCTGTTGTAACGTTGTTCAATAACACCACAACAGGAGATCCGTTATGTATGAAAAGCAAATCCGCTCCCTCGCTCGTCAGATTGCCAAGCTAAAAGAAGAAAGGGGTAAGTCTCCACGCTATTCCCAGAAGATGTGGGATCAAATTACTGAATTACGTCCTCACTTCTCCTTGGCCTGAAGTATTGGGACACTTAGCAGCATTTTTTCGATTAAAATACCTGTACTAATCTATTTGGAAGGCAAATTAGACGATGAAAACACTCGGGTCTGTCGCTTTCCTCTCCCGCCATTAACAGCCCCGGCTGATTTTGGTAAGATCTTAAGATTGTAAGTAAAAACGCACCGCTTGTCGGTGCGTTTTGCGTTTCGGGGGGCTGGAGCAGCCCCCTGCGCTTCAGAACCATTCAGTGTGATTTCACTCATTATTAGATATGATTTCTCATCCAAGACAGATGAGGCCATATGTTCGAAATAAAAATTGATAAGTGTGATGAGCAAAAAAAAGAGATCGACTCTCATCGTCCTTTCACTACAGAACAAGCAAAACATCTCAAAGACCATTTTAGGATTGGACTCACATATTCTTCCAATGCTCTTGAGGGTAATACGCTCACTTTGATAGAAACCAAAGTTATTATAGAAGATGGACTCACTATCGGTGGAAAATCCCTGAGCGAAATTGAAGAGGCCACAGGACATGCTCGGGCCTATGATTTTATTTTTGAACTGATGAAGAATAATAATCTCACTCTTGGAGATGTTTTGAAGATTCATCAAATTTTCTATCAAAACATTGACCCGAACAATGCTGGGAAATACAGAACACAGAAAGTTTTCATTTCGGGTATGGATGTGACCTTGCCTGATCCCGATCAAATAGAAAAATTGATGAAAGAATTTGCACAGGACCTCGTGGCCCTTAAGGTTCAGTTGCATCCCATTGCCTACGCGGCCACCATCCATAATAAATTTGTAACGATCCATCCTTTCATGGATGGCAATGGAAGAACTGCTCGTTTACTAATGAATTTGCTCTTAATGAAAGCGGGGTACTCAATTACAATTATCCCGCCAGTTTACAGGACGGATTATATTTCTGCTGCTTATCAAGGGAATAAAGGGAAGGATGAACCATTCATCAACCTGCTTAGTTGCATGGTATATGAGAGTCAGAAAGAGTATTTAAGGCTTTTGAGAAAGTAGCATCTAATTAAAAAGTCCTATTAAACGCTGAAGCCACCCGAAGGTGGCTCCGCACCCTAGCCCCGAAGAAGTAGGGGTGGTAAATGTATGTAGTCGGACAAAGTTACGAGAGCACTATTACTTCAACTGTACCATATTTTATTTTGAAATAAAGCTTATTGAATCCTGCTGAAGCGCAAATAGTTAGCATATTTTCATATGCCCCTGATCTCATTTTTTCTCTTTGAGTAATGCATTCCCACTAATAGCAAAACGATTAAAATAAATGAAAGTGCTCCAAAACCTTTGAAGAGGTCCAGAACTGAACCAGCATCCTCTCGATTCACCATGCCCCCAATTAAGGCCAAGGCACCCATCATCCCCACTCTCGAAATAAGACTTAACGTACTCAAGATGGATGCTCTAGATTTGGAATCTATAACCTCGTTCATCTTGATAGATAAGAAGTACGACAAAGGGACAGAAAGCCGTGCAGAAGTGAAAAAATGACAACTGCCCCAATCAAGTTGCTCGAAAAGGGTAGCGAAAAATACAATAAGCTAAATATTGTCAAAATTGCTTTCTCACTGTTAGCTGAGACATCGATACCTCCGTGGTAATTCCGGGAGATATCCTAGGGGCGCTTAATTCGCAATAAAATAAACTATCGTTTAAGATTTTAGCTTGTTAACCTTAAGCGCATGTGCGCTGGGCACAGCTGCTGTAAATCTGCTGGTGAACAAAAATCTACATAGATTGAGTAAGTCCGGCCAGGATAGCCATAAAAAGAGGTCCTGCATCGAGTCTTGGACCATTTAGGTAACGAAGATGGTTAAGCGT
>DATLXC010000055.1:0-4459 GCA_035575985.1 Bacteriovoracaceae bacterium
TCGCTGGACAAAAGGAATAAGAAACTGGAAAAAGATTGAAGAAGTTTTTTTAAATTATTTACAAGAAGAAAAAAAATTTGATATAAAGAAAGCGTCTTAGTGATCAGGTCCGCTGGTCAACTATCCAAAAAAATTCCGATATCGACTCTCCCAATGTGCAATTTCTTTTGTTAATCTTTCATGTACCGCTTTCATTATTTTATCAGCGTATTGCTCACGCCTCTCCTTCACTTCTTTAAAATGCTTGGGGGCAATCTCTTGTGATGCGAAAGAGAGCGCATGGCTTTCAAGATCTCCTTTTATCCATGAGGCATTAATAGCTTCCTGGATAAATGCTCTTTCTTCATCCTTAAGGGATCTAAGATCTATGTGTGGTGCCCATCCAGCATTTGCAGGCTGAAGGCCCTTGTCTATTGAGACAAACTGCAATCTTTGAGAAATTGTTCTTTGCTCTCCTGCACTTTCACGTATCGAGTGATCAAGCATGAAAATTACTTTAGACTCAGTTGAATCATCTGCTGGATCAACAAGAACTGTTCCTTCACGAAGTTTGCCACGATGCTTTTCTAAAATAATGTTTGTGACTGCAGCCATTAAAGGTTGGCCAGGATGGAGTAGCTCGGCCATCGGTTTATTATCAACACGTATATATTGCTTTTCAAAACAAATACGTTCGTAAACTTTCGTCACAGGTACCCTGGAGGTACTAACTGACTTATCATGTTCTATGATTTGAGCAGGAACGTTTCGAATTTCCCACCGGCCAGACTCACGAGGCTTCATTTCTCCTTTCAGAGTTTTAAATGATTCTTCAAAAAAAGATTGAATAAAGTAAGGCTGAAGCTTTCGAGCTTCGGCAATATCCATTTCCTCTTTAACTTTATAAAGCTCATCAAGCCCCATATGTTGCTCAACTAACGCATTTCTTTTAATAATATTTTGGATATGTTGAGTATCGAGGGCTCCCTCGATAACTTGCTTCTGTCGTAACTTAACTTCTGGACTATCCCCATATCGAATTGCTTCTATCAAAAGATCCTTAAGGGATACACCATCGAATGCTTCTCCCAAAACGTCGAAAACGCGGCCACCTAGAGCCTTTCGCTGAATTTCCAATTTGTCGAATAGGCGGCAAAACACTTCACCCTCTCTGGTATTCTTTGCAACCATGTTCCAGAGATGGCAAACTTCGGTTTGTCCGATTCGATGGATTCGACCGAAGCGTTGTTCAATCCTATTGGGGTTCCATGGTAAATCGTAATTCACCATGAGATTAGCGTTTTGAAGGTTTACACCTTCGCCTGCAGCATCAGTAGCTAATAACACAAGAATACTTGGATCATTTCTGAAATTTGCTTGAGCTGCCTTTCTTAACTCTCTACTCGTGCCACCATGAATTGTTACTATTTTCTCTTTACCCCCAACAACTCCAGCAATCTGATCATAAAGATAATTTAAGGTATCCTTACTCTCAGTGAATATTAAAAGCTTTCTTTGAAGACCACCTTTATTGCGCATTTCTGGAGTATTCTGCAGAAGCTTCGATAACTCAGACCACTTACGATCTTCTCCAGAGTGCACAACCTTGCGGGCCGACTCTTCAAGACCTTTAAGACTAATTATCTCTTTCTCAAGTTCCTCAATTGTTAGTGAAGCAGTAGCTTGATCCATGACTTCTTCTGTAAAATTCTCTAGTTCTTCAGAATCTAATTCATCCGAAGCTTCATCAAGATCCTCAGGTACTACCTGATCATATTTTTTCAAGATGTCTGAACTCACTTGTCCAGCACTAACCATTTTTATTTCCGCTTTCCGGTTTTCTAATTTCTTTCTACGACGCTTCAATGACTCATAAATTGCTGCAGGACTTGATGCAAGTCTTCTCTGCAACGAAGTAAGTGCAAACCCTACGGTCCCTCCACGTCTTTTATCTTTTGCTTTTAACTTTTCAGCTCTGTCCATCTCTTCACGAACATATGTCGTGACTTCATCGTAAAGAATTTGTTCCTGAGGCGAAAGCTCATAGGAAACCGTGTAAGCTCGACGTTCTGGAAATAGTTTTGTTCCATCGAAACGAAGAAGATCTTCTTTGACCATTCTTCTCATGAGGTCACTAACATCTACTTTATGGGTTCCCTCTCGAAACTTTCCATAAAAACGGTCACTATCAACAAGTGACATAAAAAGTTGAAAGTCTTCTTCTTTACCGTTATGTGGAGTTGCTGTCATAAGCAAAAAATGACGAGTAATATTTCCTAGCTTCTTACCAAGTTTGAATCGATCAGTTTCTTTGAGTTCGCCACCAAAAAAGCTGGCGGACATTTTATGAGCTTCATCTACAATAATTAAGTCCCATTCGGTCGCTTCTAACTTTGCAAGGTAGTCTTCATTTCTAGAAAGTTGGTCAAGGCGGCATATAAGTAAATTCTCTTCATCAAAGTAATTTCCACGGATAGATTGATCCATCTTCTCCCGGCTGAATATTTGAAAGTGTAAACCAAACTTTTCATATAACTCGTCCTGCCATTGATCAGAAAGTGATCCTGGTGCAACAATAAGAACTCGCTTAGCATCGGCTCTCATGATCAATTCTTTAATTAAAAGTCCGGCCATAATAGTTTTTCCAGCGCCAGGGTCATCAGCAAGTACATACCTCAATGGCTGCCTAGGGAGCATTGACTCGTATACAGCGGTAATTTGATGAGGAAGAGGCTCTACGTTTGAGCTATGTACGGCCATCATTGGATCAAATAAGTGAGCGAGATGAATTCTCTGAGCTTCAAGACCTAGTTTAAATTCAGCGCCATTAGCAGCAAAGCTCCATGGCCTCGATGCTATTTCGACCAATTCGAGCCTTTCTTCATCTAATCGATGAAGCATTTGCTCACGAAACTGACCCTGTGCATTTTTGTATAAAATGGTTATGGCATCTGGCCCAACAACTTCAATATTTTTTATCTGAACAACTTCTGAACCCTCTAAGCCACGAATGTACAGTGTTGCTTTTAAATCTTCTAGTTTGATCATCAAAGTGTTCCAATTTAGTGCTCTCATAGTGAGAGCGCATCATTCCAAGAGATACAACTCTTTGAACAATTTTTGTTCGCTTTTTTTTAAGCATTTTAGTGGCTCAATTCTTTCATTCGGAAATCGAATCAGCAATATAATGTTAAGATGATTCCAAGTTTTACTGCAGCGAATCCATTTCATAGACTTCTAAGAACCAAACAATTGAATTTTGCAGGTCAACGAAATAACATCCTTCCTTGATGAGGCCATTAGTTTCTAAAATCGCTTTACCCAACTCCGGGATCGGTGAGAAAAGATTCGACTTCATCCACGAACAAGGATGGCGAATCGATAAGGACATTCCTTCATTTCCCTAAAAACCTTTCGGCTTGATCATTCCCGGGGAATCAACGAGAAGTAAATTTAATGAAGATGGCTGGTGAACCTTAGTCTTGGCCGCGCGAGAATTCGGTGAAGCAGCTCCCTGACGCCTTGCATACCTGGTCCCATTCAAGAATTCTTAAGACCATTCTGCCTTTACATACTCTCTACCATATCAGACAATAATTCCTTACAGTTATATCATTAATGGTGAGAGATTTAACTTGGACTCTATGTGTCCAGTCCCTATGTAATGCTTATCAGTTCTTCGAGGATTAAGATGGCAAAAAAAGTTACAGAATTAAGTCTGCATATCCCGGCCCGTGACTTTTTACAGAAGTCCCACAAAATCACATCTGATCTACTTTCATCGTTGAGTATAGGAAAAACTAAAAGCCGAAAGTTGGCAAAATTAAGAGACACTTTGTTGCCGAAGTTACTCACTGGTGAACTCAATTTGGATAATATCCAAGTTGAAAGTGACGGTCCTTGATGTCCTCGCTTTCAGCATTAGACAAATCAAAACTGGAAAGACTCTTTGAAATGTCAGATGGATATGTCTTGAATTTTTCAGACTCTACAATGGGCACTTTTTTTGGCGAGTTCAATGTGGATATCCATGGGCCTAAATTTCGCCAAGGTTCATCTAAGGCAAAAAAATCAAGAGCATTTTGGCAGGTAGAAGGAGATCAAGTCGTAGGAGAAACCATCAAAGCAATGATTGAACTCTACGAGTCTTGGGGAATAAAAGACGAGCAAGTGGAACTATTGAAGCGGTGTAAAGAAATTTACGCTCGTCTTCTTGCGGGGAAAGTTAACCTCGCCCCACTAAAACAGGTCGCTGAGAAGTTTGACCTCAAATTAATAGACCGTCAGATTAAGCGTATGGAGGAGTCTGTTGAGAAAGACCCCGATCTCGCGATAAGCACTGCGTATTCCGATCCAACTGACCACCGATTCCGACAGTAACTGACCGGCCATTCCGGCAGTAACTGACCACTAATTCCGGTACCAACTGACCGGCCCTAAATGATCATCATTTCTTGTTCTCTTTTTCGTCTTTTTTCTC
>DATLXC010000056.1:0-71678 GCA_035575985.1 Bacteriovoracaceae bacterium
TCGTGGGAACTGCATTCCTGGGTCTTTCGGCTTTCGGATTTTGGTGGCATGGCAGAAAGTAAAAATCCCCTTAATGTTATTGGCCTTAAAGATACCGAAGGATACCATGGGTGCTCAACTCGTGAAATTCCATGAACTCAATGAACTGTCGTGAAATCAAAAAGCGCAAGAATCATTCGGTAGATCAATAACCTCTCGAATCCATTTCTTCTATGTATTTCGGTTCAAAGAGAGACTTGTCGTTTTTAGCAATTTTACGTTTGGCCAACTGACTCTGAAATTTAAGTGTAGTAAGTGGGGTTTTAAGTTCATGACCGCATACAGAGAGAAAAGCATTTCGTGCAAATAAAGCTTTTTCGAGTTCTTGTTTGCTTCATTGCTTATAATCACCAAGTGGCTGGCGGCCTCTTGGTGATTTCTATCCAATGGAACATCCTTTTCCTCACAGTTAACATTTATCACCTCGCCATGGCCCTTTTAGCTAAGAGAAAATTTCAATTAGCAGAAGATGAAGAATACGTTTACAGCAAGAATTTTAATAATATGACCAGAGTTGAATTAAAAAGATTGTTAGTAGGAAGTTCAGGTGGCAGTGGTGGCCTGGTTTCATCCTTGCCCCGTTTGAAATAAATGAGACCATTAAGGAAGCGTGCCATGATATTTTGACTACACTCCTCAAAGCCATGTTCATCTTCTTTTTTTAAGAATGCATTCATTTGGGCCTGGGTCACGTCCACGCCACCTAGTTTGACTAAATCCACCAGTTTGAATTCACTGATGTTAAGCATGTAACGAACACTACGAATGACATCATTATTAATCACGGTTCCTTGGGGCGATTTTATACTTTAATGGAAAAAATCAAAAAAAAAGCCCAGTGGGTTAAACTGGGCTTTAATATGATCTTCTTCTTGCGAAGCTTTTCACCAAAATTAGGGAGATTTGCTCGGGCAGGTTATACAGGTCATTGATGAGATTTTACAAGAACTTTAATCGTTCTATTCATTTTTTTGTTCTGCGCTAATAGGCGAATCAAAAATTAAGTTCAAATTTTAATTCTGGATTTACTAACAACCTGAAATTTAACAGATAAAACCTTATGAAACTGTTTTAGCTACCGTTATTACAAACACCTTGGCCCATGACTTTGAGCTTGGTTACGAGCATCTTTGTCTTAGTAAACTTTATCCTTAGGAGACTTTTATGGAATTTATTTTACCTCCACTCCCATTCAATAAGGCCTCACTTAAACCTTTCATGTCGGCTGAGACCCTGGAATTTCATCACGGTAAACATCATAAGGCCTATGTGGAAAAATTAAATACTCTGCTCTCAGAGCAAGCAGTAAGTTACCGTTCGCTGGAAGAAATCATTTGCTCTACCGAAGGTAAGCTTTTTAACAATGCCGCTCAAGCTTGGAACCACACTTTTTTTTGGCATTGCCTTTCTCAAAGCGCACGTCATGACAGCGTGAGCGAAGAACTCAATTCTAAAATTGGTTCGACCTTTGGTTCAATGGAAAAGATGAAAGAGAAATTTAATCAAACTGCCGAGGAAGTCTTTGGAACTGGTTGGTGTTGGCTGGTAAAAGACACTCAGCACGGCCAACTGAAAATCATCGGAACTAACGATGCAGAAAATCCGATTACGAAGGGACTAATCCCTTTGTTAGTATGCGATATGTGGGAGCATTCCTATTACCTGGATTATAGGAATTCTAGAGAAAAATATCTTGAAGGTTTTTGGCAGATAATAAACTGGGAATTTGTCTCAGACCGTTTCCATGACACCAAGATTGTAAACCTAACTGAAGAAATGACCAACAAACCTGAGACCACAGCGAGTCTTTAATCAAATTTTTCAGAAGAATGGAGTACAAGTTAAGTGCTCCCTATTTTTTTGATCATAAGAATATTTAACGAACTTTTTGCGATATTGGTTTTACACCACTCCTTCGACCCTGATTTTTCTGCGATCTCTTTAGGTGAAAGGACGTAGTCGACATGGTCAATTTTGATAGCTGTTATGGGCATTGCTTTAGAAGCTGCAGTTGCGGGTGTTTGTGCAAGAGTTATTCCCCCTTTTTCTTTCAAAATTTTAAGACCTTCTGCTCCATCGGAGCCTTCTCCTGAAAGAACAATTCCTATCGATCCATGCGCCTGGTCTGTGGCCAGTGAAAGTAAAAAGTGATCAATTGCAGTATTTGTTTTCTTATTTAGTCTAGGTATTAGGAGAAGAGAGTTACCCTCGATTTCCATATATTTATCGGGAAGGATAAGACAGATTGCGTGTGCCGTACCCCCGAAAAATGCCCAACGTGTTGGCGGACTTGTACATAACAAGACCGTCCGTGTGCCCCACCCCCCTCGAATTAACTACTTTTTGCCGAAAGGCGATTCAGAGTAGTGTGTCAGGATATCGGCCGGACTATCGAAGACCGCAATCGCGCCTCGAAGATCATCGTCCTGCCATCCACCGCACCGAACGGCAACGATGGCCACGCCCGCACGGACCGCGGCTTCGATGTCGTACGGCGTGTCTCCGAGCATGAGCGCCCGGTCGGCCCCGACGTTTGCTTTCTTCAACGCCGCTTCCACGATGTCCGGCGCCGGCTTCGATTCCTCGGCGTCGTCGCTGGTGCTGGCCTTCTCGATCACATCGTCGAAACCGCCCCGTTTCAACAACGCCTCCAGGTCTTCAGCGCTTGCCGAAGTCGCCACTACGAGGACAAAGCCATCGTCCCGCAAACGCACGAGCAGGTCGTACGCGCCGTCGAATGCATGGAGGTGCGGTAGATACTGCTCGCGAAAAATCTCGCCTCGCCGCTTAAGAATCTTCTCGCCGTCTGCGGAATCGTCGGTAAGACCTGTCAGCTCGGGCAGCACCTTGTCGCCGCCCATGCCGACGAGCCAGCGCACCTTCTCGAACGGAACCTCATACCCGAACTCCCGACAGACGTCCACCCAGGCATTTGCATGAGCGTCATTGCTGTCGATCAACGTGCCGTCGACATCCAGCAACACGGCCCTCTGCCTCTTTCTCTCTTTACTCATCCCATTCATCCCATCATCCCATAGTTGACCCACCCAACACCCGAACGCAAATTCCGGCGCTTGGATTACGCAGGAAGAGGCGGCTGGGTGCAGTTGCCCGGTTCAGAGTTCCATCTTGCTCCGGCGTTCGAGTGAGGATCTTAAATGCTTTCACTTCCACCTGTTCGATAGTCATGGTTAGATCATTTGCCGCAATCCGGCCTTGGAGGCAGTGATGGCGATGTTCAAGCGGTCAGGCTCTCCCCGGGCCAGAGATTCTGCAAAGTGCATTGCCTGGGCCACTGTGATTTTTGCTGGCATGGGTGGCTCATTAGGATCCACCACGGCTTCGATCAAGACCGGCCCTTTGTAACTTAAGGCCTCATCGTAAATACTCGCGCACTCCTCTGGCCGGTTAATGGTATAGCCCCGGGCGCCGCAAGCCTCGGCAAACTTAGCAAAGTCGATGGGCTGGAGGTCACAAGCAAACTCCGGATTTCCGAGGAAGACCATCTGCTCCCACTTAATTAGCCCCAGAGAATTGTTTTTCACGATGACGATTTTTATATTGAGTTGGTATTTCACACAAGTGATGAACTCCGACATGAGCATGGTGAAGCCGCCGTCTCCCACGAAGGCCACGGAGAGGCGGTCGGGGAAGGCCACGGCCGCGGCGATAGCATAGGGCATGCCACAGGCCATGGACGCAAGAGTTCCCGACACCGTGTGCATCTGTCCACGCTTGGCGGGAATGTGCCTCGCCCACCAAGTTGTATTGGTGCCGGAGTCGCAAGAGACAATTGCATTTTCAGGTAAGCGTTTCCCGAGTTCCCAGGCCGCCACTTGGGGCTTCATGGGCATTTCTTCCCGAGTCGCCATCTTAATCATGTCCTTTCGCCAATCATCCATTCCCCTCTGAGCACTTTCCAGGAAATGGCGGTTTTCCTTTTTTAAAACTTTCGGAATGAGGGAAGAAAGGATGGTGCGCGAATCTCCGTTTAAGGCCACGTCCACTGGATAGCGAAGTCCAATCCGAGAACGGTCTAGTTCGATCTGAATGCACTTGGCATCTCCTGGTGTGGGATAGAATTCAATGTAGGGAAAACTCGTTCCCACCAAGATCAAGAGATCGCATTTCTCGATGGCCTCTTGTGAAGGTCTTGTGCCTAAAAGCCCAATACCGCCTGTGGTGAGAGGATGATCATCTGGCACCACTGCTTTACCCAACAAGGCCTTGACGATGGGTGCACCGATTTTATCTGCCAGGGCGATGAGCTCATCTGTCGCACCCAGTGCTCCGCGACCCGCCAGAATGACGGGCCTCTTACAATCTTTTATCAGCTGCGCTGCTGCGGTTAGAAATTCTTCTGGAGCTCCCATCCGCACTTCACTTTCCACCGGTTGGATATGGCCATGGACATTCCGTTTGGAGGTGTCGTGTTCAAAGTCCATTTCTCCAGTCTGAAAATCCACTGGAAAAGTAATGTGAGATACTCCCCGAAATGTGAGCGCTTTATTGCACGCCAGGTTAGTCACTGCCCGCACATGGGTGGTCCCCATCACCCGCGCACTATAGACTGCTACGTCCTGAAAGACTTTATCTAGTTCTATGTCCTGCTGAGAATGAGTCTGCAAGAGGTCATGGAACTGCATGCCAGTGATGGCGAGCACGGGTTGACCATCCAATTTTGCATCATAGAGTCCATTCAAAAGATGGATGCCGCCGGGGCCAGAAGTGGCAAGACACACGCCGAGCTTGCCTGTGAACTTGGCATACCCACAGGCCATGAAAGCCGCAGCCTCTTCATGCCGGACTTGGATGAACTTGATCTTATCCTGCCGCGTGCGCAGGGCCTCCATGATTCCGTTGATGCCGTCACCGGGTAATCCGAAGATGGTATCTACACCCCACTCAATGAGCGTTTCAATTAAGCAGTCACCACCTGTCATCTTTCTTGCTCCGAACATGATCTTCCTTCCGTGAAAAAATCCAGTAAACTTCAAGTACGCTATCACTTTCACTTTGTTCGTTGGCCCAAGGAATTCTGGAGTATATCGGAGTCAGTGACTATTGATTCTGCGCGAGAGGCACTTCAGTAAAAAACAGTGTAGATGACTTTTCATCTTTGTTTCTAAAAACAAAAGAGAACCTCAATTTTTACGTCTGGAGATTGTTATTCTCATACATCCCAATCATCCTAATTTGGAACAATTGGAGAACCGTTATGAAAATGGAAAACACAAAGAAAAAAGAACTCGTCCTTATTACGGGCGGTTCAGGTTTTATCGGTCAGGCCCTGGCAAAAAAACTTTCATCCCGGTTTCAAGTTATCGCGCTTGATCTTAGGCCGCCTAAAAATGAAATGGCAGGCATTGATTTCGTGAAAATGGACATCTCTTAAAAAAATAATGTCACATTGGCACTCCAACAGATACAAAATAAGTATCCAACAATTATCGCTTCTGTGATTCATCTAGCTGCTTTTTATTCGTTCGACGTCGAAGAAAGTTCCAAATACCAACAAATCACGGTGGACGGGACAAAGAATTTTTTAGAGGAACTTCAAAAGCTCAACGTTGGGCAATTCATTTTTTCCAGTACCATGTTAGTTCATGAGCCCACAGAAGAAGGTGAACGAGTCACAGAATCCCATCCAGTGAACCCCCGATGGGTATCCTAAGACATGGGATGGCAAAGCTCGCTAGACAAGTCGGTGGCGGTCTGGACGCAGTTTTGGCCATGACTGGTCACAAGGATTTAAAACTGGCAGACCATTATTCTAAGAGTAACGAAGACGACCAAAAGAACTTTTCGGAGAAGATTATGGAGCATATCCGTAATACCATCCATAAAGATGACTCGGAACATGCCAGCTTTAAGAACGTTGTTTCACTGAAAAAGTATAAGGATGCGGCGAATTCTTAACATTCAGAGAGATGTTCGGCTGGCATGAGCTGGCATAGAGAGTTTTTGTAGTATTATTAACGAGTATTTTCAAAAGGTTAATTGATATATGCCCGAACTCCCCGAAGTGTAATGACCTAATCAAAAAAGATCTTTAATTTCAACAAATTACGAGTGAATTCAAGCCCTTCAGTTTCTTTCTGTTTTCATCCTACTCCATTTAATTTCATGATCTTTCATCTTTGCGCTGGCTTGGCTGGCTTGAGCTGGTGTGGAAAATCCTACTGGTTCATGCCTGCCTTTAATAAACGTAAACAGAAGGAAAAAAATGAATGCCGTAATTAAAGTCGCCATTTCGCTCGCCGTTCTGGCCTCATCTACTGGTCAGCTACCCAAGCTTATTTATAAGGTTCAGCTAGCACAGCTTTACCTTATAAAAGAGTCCCAAGCTTCAAAATGGGGAATGCCCATGCTCCCCCCTCCTCAAACTTTGAGGCCGAAGAAAGGGAAGGAATCACCGACCAAACATTGAAGTCTTCCCGATGACATATTGCTGGCTTTTGATTAGAATACCTCAAAGGGATTCGGTATATGCCAGCAATATTTCCATCGGAACGCTACATCAAAGTCTTAAAATCAGTAACCCCATCCATTAGGGAGTTTACCCAGTATTCACTTGAGGTTGAATCCTTCATCCACGACTATGAAATGCAACTCCTCTTATTTAATCCTAATAAGGAAGAAGTTCCTTTAAAAAAATTCAAACTCATAAAATCCAAGATCTTTAATAAAAAATACTTGGTTGCGACTTGTTGTCCTGATTGGTATAGGGACATTGCTGGAACATATGATGCTGTATCCACACCATCATTGAACATTTTAGGCCTGGATTCACCACCTCTTGTCATCATCCCCGAAACATCAGCAAGTCTTAAAAGCAAAAAATTTTTGGCGATCATGGAGCACGAATTCGTACATTTAAATCAAGCACTCAAAGGTCAATACCCAAAGACAGACTTTTCCCGCGCTCAATCCAAAGTTTTTATGGATATATTACGTGCGGAGTATCAGGCTTATTTTATTCAATACAACTTTTATCCTGCATCTCTAAATGAGATGAATAAAAAGGTAAACGATCTCGAAGAGTTTTCCATTTTTCGCGGTCTAATAGAGGCCATTGAAAGATTGACCCATTCAATTTATCAACGACAATTGCCTCAGAATCAAGTTCAAAAAAATTTGCGCCAATTGCATGAGAATCTCCATCTTGAATTCAGGAAGATTGGGCTTCCAGTAAGGTTAGGAAAATCGTATGCATCTAAACTGCCTCCATATATCGGGGCAGCAACTATACAATTAATGACAAGACCCCTTGGCCCAAAGGGCAAAGTGGGATTTCATAACTTACAGCGCTGGATACTAGAAACCTCCAACCTTGATATGTGCTAAAATGCGCTTTAGACTCCAGTCCAAACCTTCTAAAATTTGCTTAATTCCTTCCAACAAAAAGAGCAATCAAAATTATACTAACTGTACAAAAAACAAATATCATTAATACAAAATTTCCAACCGTTGCCCTTTTTTTAAAAAATCTATTATCATTTACTCCGTAAATATAAAAAAGTAAGTCTACTCCCAGCACAAACAAAATTAGCACATAGTATTTTTCGAAAATCATATACGAAATAAAGTCAAGAAAACTGGACAATTTTAATGGACCCATAACTACAAATATGAACCATGAAATTATTACTAAAAATACCGTTAACAGAGCAGATCTAATGAAACTAATAAGTATGTTTTTACTCAACTGCACAGATTTAACCTTCACTGGGAGCAGGTAAATGTAATTCATCTTTTCTCCACAGGATGCAAGGTATAAGAAATTATCCTTTTTCTTTGCCCTTGATTTTGCGGATAGGGGTAACAGCTTTCTTTTGGGGAACGCTCTTGATTTCCTTCTTTCCCCAATCTGAAATGCATTTTTCTTTTTCACAAATAGCCCCATTTGGCCATTTTGGAGGGGCCAGATCAATACACTTCTTTAACTCATTTCTCTTGATGTAGAGAAAGTTGTATAGCTCCTGCTGAAATTTTTTGTTAAGTGATTGTGGAATGCTACAATGCGAAGGCACAACCATGCAGTCTGTACCAGCTGAGCAATCTAGCCAGGTGTCGGGAATTTGTTTCTGGATTTTTACGAAGTTATCTTCATTGATGCCTCCATGACAAATGGCTATTTGAAGTAACGTGAGGATTATAAGTTTCATTGTGATACTCCTAATGGCAGTAAGGATATTCCACCCATCAATGCCATCTGACCAGTGGCAACATTCGCTGCTTCTATAAATCCAAGCATATACTCTGCGGAGGCCCCGGACATTCCTTCGCTAGTTTTTTTTGCAAAGGTAGGCATACCCAGAGAATGCACTCCTGGTACAATCGTATTCAAGTGGATGAATAAATAAAGTATTACCTTTAAGAAAGAGCACCTCCTTCTTCAAGCTTCCAACTAATAATTCGCAAGACTCACTTTTTTTCCAAAAGTTTAAATTATTTTTTATAGATACCGATTTAAGAAGATTGCAATCACGTAGATCTTCCTCGTCAAAAGTAAGTCTAACATCACTCGCATTTGACTTTGATTTAATAATCTCCAACGTTGACCTGGAATGACGATCTCCAGGAAAAGATAAGATAAGCGGAATTAAATCTTTGGCATGACTTTCGAAACTCGGCTCCGAGATAAGAAAAAATAGTAAAAACTTATATGATCTCTTGCTAATCATATCGGAGGTTAAATTAATTGTTTCTGGATTAGCTCGTCAACGAAACGATCAATCTGAATTTTGCCAACATGTTCATGAGCATTTTTCACACTCTTAAACATTAAAAACACCAGAAGCGTCTGCTGAACAACAAGATAACTGTCTTTGAAATAAACCTCATGAATTGTCTTACCATTTTTAATTAATTTAGCCTTAAAATGGATTTTGCTGTTATTCCAAAAAGGAATGATACCCAAAGTAGCAGTTGAGCACCACCACCAAATTTTTCTTGCATGCCCTTCAATGTAATAATTCGTCGAAACAACTTCGATACTACTTTCACGCAATCTATTCCCAAGACTACTTGCGAGATATCTGCGAAGCTTCCGGGCTAGTTCGATCTCAGCTTCGTGAGCATCCTTTGAAGAATGGATCGTGTTTCCAGCTTGGAAAGCAACATCGAACGAAATGTTATTACTTCCTTCAAAGTTTTTTTCTGAAGAGATATTTCCCTTTGGTTCTTCAGATGTTTTTACAAATGAAGCACAGCCAGGAACAATTATGAATAAAATTAATAAATACTTTAACATATTCTCCCTTTTACAAGCTGCAGGAGAAAGAGTTACTAAATGGTTCAGAAACTTTCTCCCCTTTACATGCAAGAGACCCAATTATACCGACCGCGGGAACAATAGTGCTACTAGGGTTTTCAAGCGCATACCCAATAGGATCTTTAACAATTCCCAGTGCGTAATTTTCAGCTGTAGCGTAAGCTGATCCCCACGAGCCGAAATATCCTAAAGTCCCACCCGTGATTCCGCCTGCAACAGCCCCGATACCGAAACCTCTATTGAAGCTTTCTGAGAAGCCACCTCCGCCATAATTTATAAGACCTGCTGTAAATCCACCCGCCAGGCCTCCAACAACTACTCCCGAGAAAGCTCCTACGACTCCACCTGCTATTCCTCCACCTGCGGCCGAAAAGGCTACCCCTCCAACCCATCCTCCAGCCACACCTGCAACAGCTCCAATCAGCATTCCTTCTAAAATATTCTGACCTGAATAATGAGCCATTAAACCACCAACAATAGCTCCGATAATCATGGCTTCTATGATAAATTTGCCCTCTGGATCAGCATACCGAATTGGGTTGTTGACCGCATAGATATACTTATTCGTGACAGTGATTGGAGACCCTAGTTTTCCCGGATGCGGATCTTCTGAAAGAAACCTCCCCACTCCCGGATCATAATGACTATCTCTCATTAGATTTATAGTTTTAGTAGATAAATACATTCTTTGATTTTAAGCGGTTATGAAAAATACCCATAATCAAATATTCTTAATTTCCTTCATTTTCCAAATTTTTACACCCTAATCATTAACTGAAGGAATTTCACAGTGAACCTTTCAGTCCTGGCTCACAATATCAATATTGGTGCAATTAAGTTAACTTTTCCAGTCGGCTAACAAGACCATGGTCGGTGAAGCGACTATTACTCAATTAGAAGTGAAAATGAACGAAAATGGACTAATGGATGAAATAAGAATTGGAAAGGTTCTCTCTCACTTAATGAAAGAGCGTAAGCTTACTTTCCAGAAACTGAGTGAGCTATCAGGTGTCTCAATGTCTACCTTGAAGGGTTGGGCCGCCAATGTTGAACCCAAATCTATGATTGCCGTCAGAAACGTAGCAAGGGTGTTTGCTGTAACAAGTGAGTTCCTCATATTTGGTGAAGATGCCAAAAATACCATAGACCTCAACCAGCTTATTACTCAGAAAATTTACTCAGGCTGGATCAAGATCACAATTGAAACTCCTCAAGGCCAACCAGTTACTAAAACGCTCAAAGGTCTGAAAAAGGACGAAGAATGAATCTCCTCTGGTTAATTACTCTAATACCCTCATTAAGCTTGGCAGGGCTTTTTTCCGATGATGCTCAGGACATTGCGCCAAAACTGTCTAAGATAGCAAGCCGCATACTTAAGGCAGAAACAAAAGGTGAACCGATTAACTGGTCATGTGAAGTGGATGGTACGGACATTTGCAAGAAAGAGGTCGTTAAGCACTACAATCTAAGCAGGAAAGAGGTTGAAGTCCCAGGAAGTGATCTCAGGAAGCACCTGGATGAGTTAAAAGGTATCAAGGAAAAAGAAACAAGCTGTCTGGTTAACTATGAAATGGCCGCAACCAAAGATGAAATTCAAAAGTTAGTAAGCTGCCTTAAAGACATTAAATATGAATTTTCAATGCCAAAGGATATCCGCTATTTCTACTTGGACCCCCAAAGAATTTTTAGTTCACAGAACCGTGATGCACTGGTTGCAAGTCTTGAGGACAAAGTCTTGGCAATTGAAAAGAGAACCCAAAAGGATGAGATTAGTGAAAAGGTGGAAGTGGAAAACCAACCAGTCTCAGTAGCTGAATTTGAAAAGCAGCAACAGCTGAGAAAAGATGCTGAGAAAAAGTATGAAAAGTATCCACCTGTTCCCTCTTCCCAGTCTTTATTATCAGCTAAGGCCGGAAAACGTTATAGAATCTTCATTCAGTCAGATGATACTAACAATGCAAAGGACAATGGAAAATCCTTTCAGTTTACCTACTTCATACTAAGAGACACAGGATTTATCCACTCTGGGTATGGTCATTACGCTTTAACATGTAATTCTGGTAACTGCCTTTCAACAGGTGCTTACTGGGAAGAAGAAGTTTATAAAGCAAATGATGGTGTTGGCACATTCAAGAAACAAATGGTCTTAAGGATTAAGACTTTTGATGCCATTGTTGAAACCACTGGAAAAAAGATGGAAGGAGTAAACGGGTTGGGCCAGAAGATGGTTTTTCCTGTATTACGTATAATAGAGACTTATTAGGGCTTAAAAGAAGCACTCATGTATATAAAACAACCAAACAGGGATTCAACAGTCCTTTCAGAGGAGAATCAAGCTTAAGACTTTGATAAAAATGCGTGTTGAAAACCTGGTTATATTATAACCAATCAAACTCCAAAATCACCTTTCAAGCCACACCCACGTGCCAATACGGATGAAGCCTTTTTCCTATTATTCAGTTATATTGAATTATTCACATGGGAGTGGACATGGCGGACGATTCAAAGAAATCAGATGAGATTTTGCAAGCTTTTAAACATGCCATGAGAGGATTTTATCATTTTGCTGAAACTGTGAAACCAATCATGGACAAGTTCCTGGTATATGCACCTGAAATTAAAAAGGTGATAGAAGGTCTGGAATACTGGCACAGAAAAAGTGAAGAACTGGCAGTTGAACTTCAAAAAGATGATGTGTTCCTTATACCCTACTTCTCAGAAATCCCTAACATCCCCAAGCTAGTAGAAAGAATAAAATCTGAAAACAAATCCATGCTTGATATTTACGATGAAACCTTCTGTCAAGAAGTTGAAGTGACAAAGCTTCTTGATACATGGATGGATAATCCATTCTTTATGGAGAGACGGCAAATATTTGAAAGGTGCCTAATTGCTCATACCAATAAGGAATTTATTCTCACTATCCCAATCTTTTACATTCACATCGAAAAGTATTGCAAATATCTATTACAAATAGATACGGATAAGACATATAAGTGGAAAGCTATTTTGAAAAAAACTTATTCTAAGGAAGAGGAAGGTATTTCAAAATTCATGTCTGAAGCTTATGCAGTGCAATTTTTAACTGATCAAATATTTGAACATTATCCTAAGTACAAAGAACTTGCTGACCCATTATATCCAAATCGCCATAACGTTCTTCATGGTTCTGACCTGGACTATTTTAATAAAAAGTACGCTTCATTGAGATGTATTCTCCTGTTGGACATACTTTCAGATATGGAACCTAAACCTGTTCCAAAACCAACTTGTTCTGAGACGATGAAAAGACAGGAAGGCCAGCCTTAACTTTTGAGAGGTTACAGGGTAGGATTTTTTTAGGGTTTAGAGACAGCATTCTTTTTCAGAACCCGTTGGATAGTAGTTCTTGAAATCTTTCCTTCCAGTTTTCTTTCTATCGCCCTAATTGAAAGCCCTAAGTTGCTGAGAGAGATGATTTGGGCCTTTAAGGTCTCAGTGGCGGCTTCTGGTCGCCCACACCTCCAATCTCTTCCAAGTTGTTGGGCGGATAACTTCTTAACGGCTAAGGCTGTCCTGATTCTCTCTCTGATAAGTTCTTTTTCAAGTTGGGCCATTGCGCCAAGAATTGTGAGAGCAGCTTGACCCATGGGAGTGGTGAAATCTAGGCTTTCCCTTAAAGAGATAAGGGAAACACCATAGCCTGACAGCTCATGGATGAGGTTCAGGAGGTGACGGGTATTACGGCCAATGCGATCTATTCCAGAAACCACCAAAACTTTGAACTTACCCATACGGGCATCTAAGATGAGTTGATCTAAGGAAGGCCTCTTCTCAGTGGAACCGCTTATTCCCTTATCAACGTACTCAGATATCAAGTCAAATCCTCTGGAAGCACTAAATTCCCTAATCCTCACCAGTTGATTTTCAGGGTCTTGACCTAGCAGCGTTGAAACCCTGGCATACGCTACAGCTTTAATCTTAGTTTCCATAAGTTAATTAATAACACGCCTCGCCATCATTGTTTAACAATAGATTGAGCTACAATAATTTTTACATTGTAGTAAGATTAAGGAATGAAAACTGAAAAGAAAAAAAGCCCAAGTGATTACCCTATGTTTGCTTTCCGTATCAGTGCTTCTGAAAAGAAGCACCTCTCAACTCTTATTGATAAGGCAGTGAAGTTATCAAATAAAAACCTTGAAGAGGGAGACAGAGCAGTTAGAAAAAACGATATTACTACTAAGGCCCTGGAATTGGGATTAAATCAAATTATTAAGAAGCTGGAAAGGTAGGCCTGGGCAGGTATCTCTCTATAGATCAACACAATCATCCTACCTCTTAGGCAACCTACGCTCCTATCAGCTTGCCCTATTCTAAAAAGAGAATAAAATATAACCCTATGGATGAAATCATCTTAAAGCTCTATGCTCATTTCCCAAAGTTCCTTACCAGGGCAGGTCAATTTGATTCCAGAATTTCAGGTTTAGATGCACTCTTAATTTGGCAATATGTTCGTTACTGCAAAAGCTATCGTCTTCAATATAATAGTTATAAAAAGAACCTTGATGATGATATGGAAAAAGATTTATTTTGTTTAAGATTGGGAATGTCAGAGCCAGTTGATTATAAACAAATAGAACTACCACCTGATTTTTACTTTCATCAAACCCTCATCAAATATTTTGATATTCATAAGTTTCAAAATGATGAGGTATATAGGAACAAAACAAAAAGTTATCTACGAGGATTTGTCTCCCCTCAAATGGAACATTTCTCAAATCCTGAACGCAATCCTTCCTATGCTTTTGTGATTAATTTAAATGATGACCCAGATACAATTGCAAAGATGGTAAAAAAAGAAATCATAGAAATGAAAAAACAAAGGGAAATAGGCCATCCTGAACTTATTTATAAGGCTAAACTTTCTCATATTAAAAATTTAAAGAAAATGAAAGGTTCATCTAAAAAATTTTTAATGGATTGGCTTATTACTTATTATTACCGTAAAGTCGAAAAACTCTCATTAGGAGAAGTCAGGAAAAAGCATAAAGCAATTACTGGTAAGTCACCTGACAATACACAGATCGGTCGTCAGTTAGAAAATTTTAAAAACCACGCTGATAGTTCTCCACGCACCTTCTTCTTTCAGACATTTTAGGTAGTGGCAGTGACTTTCCCACAAGCTGCTACTTTTCAAGCCTAGTTATTTTAATTAAAAACCTCTTAAGAACCAACATGAGGAGATTTAATGAATGAACTATTCAGTCTAATTAAAAAGCGTCAGAAGAAGAAAACCCATCCATTTAAAAAGTTTCGTATTGCGTACGCAATTACACAAATGGAGCTAGCTAAGCAGTTTGGATGTAGCCAGACCTTTATCAGTTATGTGGAGAAGCGCTATAAGAAGGCCACTCCCAAAATGTGGAAAAAATTCAAGAAACTCAAACAAGAAATTCTGGAGCAATAATATGAACCTTGATCATATACCAAAAAAGTATCGCTCTTTAGTGTTTAAGGCCCTGGCCGGTAAACTATCCCCAAGAAAGGCAATAAAGGTCAAATGCTACGACTGCATGGGATTTGAAGATGTAAGGAAAAGGATTATGGCATGCTCTGTAAAAACTTGCCCTTTATATACCCATAGGCCTTTTCAGGAGGGTTTGAATGAAAGCAAATAACTTACTTGTTTTAAGGAACGTAAAAATTACCACAAGTGTCCCACAACCTATAACTGAAAGCAGTGACAGTGTTAATACAAAACCAGCCTTCGTTTCCGTGAAAGAAATTGCCTACACTTATGGAATTTCAAAATCTTTAATCTATGAACTTATAAAAAAAGATAAGGACTTTCCAGGAAAGAATGTTGGGATAAAGAAAAAATATATAATCCACCTGCAAGGATTTACAGATTGGCTTAATAATAGGCAACGTGAGGTTGATGCCCACGTGCCTACGGGTTTAGAACTTATAAGGAGACATAGAAAATGAATAACCAGATTTTAACCAGTACACAATCAAATCATTGGACAGGCCAAGGAATAGTTGGGGATCAAAAAAAGCAGCGAAGCAGGTTCTCTCATTACAAAGACATTCATAAGAAAGATAAATTTCTTAAAACCATTCTGTCAGGAAGTAAGAATGAATATTCAAGTTGTTCAATAGGTGAACTTCTAGATATGCATCTTAAAAATTGTCCTGAAAGCAAAGTCATGGACCGCAAAAATTCATTTATAAGCTTCTGCGAAAAATTTGCTACAACTAAGCTGAATGGAATAAGTGTTCATGACTTGAAAAGATGGTTCCAAGAAATTCAAAGGGAACGTGACTATTCAGACCTGACACTAAGTCATATCAGAGGAAACTTAAACCATTTCTTTTATTATCTAGTGGATGAAGGAATCATTATGGAATCACCTCTGGCAAAGATAAAGTTTGACCGCAATCCACCTCCTAAGAGGCCACGGGTTTTCTTAACTATGGATGAGATAAAGACAGTCCTTGAAAGCACTAAGGCATACAGTCCGCATTTTTTATATCCTCTATTCTACGCCTTGGCCCATACGGGCGCTAGAAGAAGTGAAGTAATGAACTTGAAATGGTCTGAAATTGATCTTCTTAGAGGAACTATAACCTTCCTGGAAACAAAGAATGGAACCCACAGAACAATAAAGCTATCCCCTCAATTGCTGGCAATGATTCAAGATCAACCCAGGGTTTCACCTCACGTTTTTACAAATCCATTGGGTAAGCAAATAGGAAGAAGTCAGTTGAGCAGACATATCTTAGCATTGAAAGCTCACTACCCTTTCCACAAGAATTGGAATTGCCATACTTTCAGACACAGCTTTGCCTACAATCACTTAAAGACTGGAGTAAACATGTATGAACTTCAGGCGCTCATGGGACACAAGTCCATACAGCTCACTATTGATCTTTATGGAAAACTATTGGCAGAGGATGTTGCGAAGCCCAGTCCATACAACTTTTAACCCAGGGCTGAAACATTCTATCAAGAGACATGGATGATGATGGTATTTACTTTATGAAATGCCATATTGAAAAGATGGCCGATCTATTTAATATGGTCATAATGAAAACCATCACATCACAAGATGTTCTCATTTTAATGGGGATAGCCTCGTATGCCTGGAAGGACCAAGGAAAGGTGGCTTGGCATATTTTTTTCTTTTTTATTTTTTTGCTGAAAGAAAACTTATCCTTTCAGTATCTTTACCTATTGTATTTTAAACTGCAGTTTATTTTTTAAACTTTTTTCCATCAAGTAACCATTCAACTCTTCAGGAAAAAATAATACTTGGTCGTCTGAGCGACTTAGAGCTAGAATTATATCCGTGTCAGGACCATTGTTGGAGTTTTTAAACTATTTTCCATATATTCTTACCAGCTTTTGCCAGAGTGTCAGGATTGTTACTGTAAGATTCATAATCTAGATTCACATTTTCTATGAAATCTATTTTCAATATCTTTTACCTCAAGGTCTTTGTCTTTTCTCCAAGCAATGTGGATAGGGAGTAATTCACATAAATACTTACTATTTGGGTATTTTTTTTCAAACTCAATAATATCCAATACGGCTACTGAATATCTATCCCTGGCCATTGCACCCTTTATTCCTAAGTAATGATGATGTTCATTTTCATAAGTAGATGCACAAGACACTCCAAAGAACAAAATCAAAACCATGACCAATAATGAACTAATTTTCATTTTTATCTCCTAAAAAGAAATTGTAAAAGGGTCAACTGGTGAATTTCCTTCACCTATAGTTATCCCAAATGAATCAGTAACAGGATACAAGAGTGATGCGGCCCCCAAAGAAACATATTCTTTTGCAATAAATTGCCCTAGTCCGCCACTTTCACCTAATCCAAAAGCTGGATTTAAAGCTCCTATCCCTCCACCTACAGCTCCAGCATACAAACCAAGCTTTCCACCTGCGAGAGCACCACCACCAAAACCACCGCCCATTAATACAGATGCTGTTCCACCGATTGCTGCTCCTGTTAGGGCACCAAATGTAGCACCTACGGCAACACCAGCAACAAATCCTCCAACGGCACCCCATGCTCCACCGCCTAAAGCAGCGGCAGCGGCTGGCGCAGCAGTCCCTCCCGTTATAATTCCCACTGTAACAGCAGCCACAATGATTGCTGCCGTTGTTAACTGCTGCTGATCATGTCTTGAAAGAGTAATATTAATTGAAAGGTCAATTTTTAAGCCTCTAAACGCATTACCAAAATTAGGTAGCTTAAAACTTCTTCCAGAGGGATCAATTAAGTTAATTGGATTATTGGCCACGTAAGCATACTTAGTGTTGAATGAGCTTGGATCACTTAATCTTCCAGCATCTGGATCAGATGACAGAAATCTCCCCGTGTCGGGAGCATAATACCTTGCCCTATAGTAATAAAGTCCGCTCTCTTCGTCCCACTCCCTGTTCGTATAAGTTAATCGATTCTTAAATGGGGCGGATGCTCCAACCTCTCTCCCTGCAGCATCTTTAATGGACGATATTTTTCCAAAGGAGCTATAGCTATAATGCTGTACCAAATTACCCGCGCTGTCCACGATATCGGTAATGGACCCTAATCCATCCTTTAGATAAGAATAGCTACCCACAGGTGCAATCTTTGTAGACCCCACATCTGCCGCCAGAACATCATCGGTCTTTAATGTTGAATGAGTGTACACGACAAGGGTGTGATCGTTCTCATCCAACTCCGAGAGAATTTCCAGCCCATCATAAACAAACTTACGGGTAAGAGACTTCGATGAATCTTCAAAGTTCTCAACTTGCTTTCTGATCCTTCTACCGATCGCATCGTAGAAATATTGACCCCGTATAACTAATACGTTATTTTTAAACTCCTCGATCTTGATTAACTGATTCTCGCTTGAGTAGGTGTAATTAGTTAAATTACCTATTAAACCGCGCTCGGCTTTCTTTGTTAAGTTCCCATTATTGTCATAGTAGTAATCATACTTATAGTCTTGCTTCATTCTCTGCGACTTGTTGTCATAATTAAATGATCCGTACTGATCCGAAAGACGGTTGCCGAGAGAATCGTAGGCGAAGGTTTCACTTTGGTCAGCAGATGAGATTTCGGTATTTGAAACAGATGTAAGCCTCAGCTCCTGATCGTAGCCATAGCTTGATATTCCCCTGCTCGTAATCATCGAAGTTCTGTTTCCTAGAGCATCCCTGGTATAAGCAAAGGAGCTAATGGTCGCATCTCCCCTCTTGTGAATCATGGAGGTCAGGAAACTGTTTTTATCAAACGCCAAGCTTGTAATCAAGCCTGGTCGAGATATATGGGTAAGACGATTGGAAGAGTCGTAGCTAAAAGAGAAAGTTTCTCCACGATGATTCTTCACACTCGTTAAGCGGTTACTCGCATCGTGCCCATAATTAAAGGTACCGTATGGAGTTAAAGTTGATTTCTTTATCCCCAGTTGATTGTACTGATACTCCAGAGTTCTTGTTGGGAGGTCTTCACCACTTAAAGTGACTGAGCTGACCAGGTGATTGCCATCTATTTCTGTGTAAGTATAGGAAAGAGCTGAGTCGGAATCGGCAATGGCAGTGATATTGCCAAATTTATCGTAGCCAATGTCGTACAGATTATCTGGTAGTACTTTACGGACAAGCTGATTGTCGTTATTGTACTCGTAGGTCTTGATATTTCCGTTTGGATCCCTCTCCCATACAACATTGGAATTTCCGTCATAGGCAAGCTGATTGATCTGCCCCAATGGACTAGTTTTTTTAATAAGGCGGTTCATCAAGTCGTACTCGAAAAGAGTCTTATTGCTCTTAGGGTCAAACATTGAAGCAAGCTGGCCATTGGGTGTATATGCATATGAAGTTGTGTCTCCCACAGGTGTAGAGGCGGTAACACCTGTTGTGACCCCTAAAAGTCGATTAAATTCATCGAACGCATAAAGTGTTGAGATGCCTTTAGCGTTTACCTTCTCTACGGCGTTACCAGCATCGTCCCGTATGTAACTTGTGATCTCGCTCTGGGGAGCTGTTACCTGCTGGACGTTACCATGTTGATCATAGGTGTAGTTGATAACTTCGTTAAGATTATTGCTAACAGAACTAACAAGTCCGCTAGCAAGATAGTTCCGATAAACGGAGTTTCCACTTGAATCTGTTTCCTGAATAGGATTTCCACTGTTGTCGTAGAAAATTTGCTTAGTCTGATTTAACGTATTTGTGTATTTTGTGAGAAATCCGAAAGCATTGTATTCAAAAGATTCCGATGTATCTGAGGCTGAATCGTACTTACTTATTAAATCCCCTATCTCATTATAGCTAAACTGACTGTAAGACCCGTCAAACTTTATGATCTTAATTGGTCTGCCCTTAAGGTCCCGTTCAATCTCTGTCACACGTCCCTGGTGATCAGTGATCTTAGTAATCTCTCCAGTACGGTCTTTAGTAAGGTAGGTCTCAACTCCCTTCGCATCTTTCAGAATATCCGTTATAGTAGGATTGCTCGTGACTGGTGCTTTCGCTTCCGGGGTGATATTGCCCGAAACATAGGTTTGTGCCAAACCATCAACAAACTCTCTCTTGGAGTTATCTGGAAAAATTACTTTCGTGAGCTTATTCCAGGCATTATATAAATACTGCGTTTTGGCCCCTTTCTTGTCATTTTCTTCGAGCATAAGCCCATCATCTGAATATGCAAATGACTGTGAGGTACCATCCGGATATGTCACCGACGACAGATTGCGGTTAAAGTAATTGAAGCTTGTCACACGCCCTGCAGAGTCTTCAATAGAATCCAACAAACCACTATTGTACGAGAACTGAGTAATTCTTCCGGCTGGATCGGTGAATTGGGATAACAAATCGTTACTATAGGTGAAGGTCATCAAATTCCCTAAGCGATCTGTAGAAGTTAGGTGGCGGCCATCTTTTGAATACGCGTTGAAGCTCTTGTCACGGAACTTCCTTAAAAAATTACCATTATCATTCCTGATCAATTCTGAAGTATCATTTACATTTAGTGCGGCATATCTCTGTACACCATCAGCAGATTTGCCGAAGAGCACTTTCCGCACCAGTTGATTTGCCTTATCGAGATAAATGAGGTTCCCCTCTGCGTCCACAATAAGGTCACTTGGCGAGCAGATTGATGTTGCAAGAGCTGCTTTGCCTGGAAGGATGTCATTTGGAACACATGTGTTAGTACCAACGACAACTTTCGCGTTTCCAGTAGTAAGGTCAAGCTGCACAATTCGGTGGTTGCCAGTATCGGCAACATAAAGGTAACCGTTATCACTATCAACTGCCAGCCCCCTTGGGTCATTGAAGAACATGTCCTTCATCGGGCCATAATCCTTGAATACACCACCTTCGTCCCTAGGCCTACCAGCGACATGGCTTATAATCCCTTGTGGATCAATCCTTCTAATATACCCTCGTTCTGATGCTACATAGACGTTTCCAAATTTATCCAAGGTCAGTGCATTGGGATGAAAGATACTAGCATTGACTGCGGCCCCTCCGTCCCCATTGTCATAAGTTTGTCTTGAGCCAGCATAATCGGAGACGTATTGGTCCCTAAGGTTAAAGCGTCTTATGACGTTATTTCCCCGATCGGCAATCAGATACTCGTCAGGGCTTACCTGAATAATACTGCGGGGCTGGTTGAACTCCGGATTTGATCCATATCCATTAGCATATCCTACAGTCGGAACAAGTCCGTATTGTTTTAAGTGGGGAAATGCCACTTCACAACCGGATCTAATCGTCCAATGGGCGCGCGTAGAGTTATAGCCAGTGTCCTGGAAGGTATAATTCCCACAATCTCCATCTGTCCAACGTGAACAGTAATTACTTGGGTACGGGAAGCTGTAATTGTATATGCTTTGAGTTCCTGAATGCTCTTCAAAGTAGTAGGGCGGGACTTGCATCGCCCCAGCAGACAATACTGTATTGAAATTTTTATTATAAACGAGACGAGACTCTGTATCTACTGTTAAGACGCTGTCCCCGTTTACTATACCTGCAACAGGGATGACGGGAGACTGTCCCGTAGACTTGGAATAACTGCAACGGAAATATGCCCTTCTGGAGATCATTTTATAGTATTGATTCACACCAATGGTTATGGGACGAGGAGGAAGGGTGCCTAGTTTGCTATAATGCCCGTCTTCAAGGACACCAACTTCATTTCTTTTAAAAATGTGGACCTTTCCGGTAAGGCCTGGTGACATGGAGCTGAGGGCAGAATCATAATACAAATTCTCCACTGTATTTTTAAGTACGTAAGGAGTGAGTTTCCCTGTTGTTTCTTCTACCACTACTCTATCTGAATCAGGATGATGAATCTTTTCATTCAGATTCAGCTTCCAGCCCGAACCAAACTCACTGTTCCTTTTATTCTGCAGAAATAAATTAGTTTGTAATGGAGGGGGAAAGATCGCATCCATGAGCTGGCTTATGTCTTCATTGTAGTGTTTCGTTCGCGTTCTACCAAATCTCTTCTTTACTTTAACCTGAATTCTTTGAACCTTAATATAACGGTATTGAAGAACGTAAGTGGCATTGGCGGGATAGGCGCCTGTCTCCTGATTTGACATGTCTACTGAATAGGAAACTGTTGATTCCTTTGGCGGATTAGTTACATCAAAATAAAGCCATGGTGTTGAGACATCGCCAGAGATGAATTGGCTTTTTAAGTACTCTGGCTTCATCCACTCTTCGATGTGGCCCTTTACCTTGGCCTTTGCTAACCATCCTCCAGCTGAAGAAGACACGTCTCTGACAACATGATGTGTAGGGGTATTAATCGAATTAGTTACAAATACAGAAGGTTTTGCCCACAGGCTGTTATAGGTAAGATTTACGCCAAAATCTTTTCCCATGGCCTTATATGTAGGTAATGAAATCTTAGTTTCCAGAGCACCTTCCTCATTATAAATACCGGGTTTATGCTTGGGTGCGTATGCTTCTAGCTGTACTCCATAAGGGGTTGCATAAACTTCCGAGAAATGGGTAATGCCCTGGCCTTCCTTGGTTTCTATAGTGTTCGGTGTTAAGACGGTGGCCACTCCATCAGGCTCCCAGAAGCCAGTTTCACTGTTTTTAGACATAATCATAAGTTCCATACCGACGGGGAACTCATTTGGATTAGGCAAAGTAAGTTTAACGGGTTCAGAAAAATTTAAACCTGATGGCTCTAAGGCATAGACATTTGTAGGCTCAGAGAACTCCAGCAATTCAATGGATGTTTTTTCGGCAGGAATTTCCATAATGTTAATTTTATGGGTCACACCTGAAGGAAAACGCGCGCTGTCTGCGGGGATAGTTAATGAAACTCCCGGAGCATGTTCTGACGTTACAATCGTCTCCTGACCAGAAACGATTTCGGTCTCTGTCCCATCATGCAGGATTGGTGTGAGATAAATGATCCTGTCTAAGACGTTCCTTTGCAAGTTACCTAACGCTACGTTAATTCTTATCTTCGAGTATGACTTTAATCCTTTCGTATAGGCTTCAGGTACTGTAGTCCCGTCTAAAAGCACTGTGTGGTCGCCAGTGACTGGCTTTGCGATAACAAAAACGCCGTTACCATCGGTCTTAGTTTCTTGATTAGCAGTTTCAATCAACACTCGTACACCGGGGATGGGTTCATCATTAATATCCTTAACTATCCCGGTAAATGTAGTGTCCGCGTTATAGGCCAACGAATATGTCTCTGAACGGTTGAGGACACTGTCGCTGGCCGATATTTTGTAATAGGATGAATAGTCAAGTAATGCTGTGAAAGACCCATCAGCTTCGACTGTTACTGTTTCAGAATTAAAGAAGCCTCCAGTTATGTCGATTTCTAAACCTGAATTAGACGCCCCAGGAAGGCCCTTAATACGAATTTGTCCATCATCCGGCTCCAGGGACACAAGTTCAATTCGAATGAGTTTTAAAACGATACTGTAATCAATATTTTCGACGGTTTCATTTCCGACGGCATCAAAGGCACGGATTTCCGAAGTATACTTGCCTTCCGCTGCTTGAGAAAAATTGACACTAAATGTGTTTGAGTTCAAAACGGTCTCTTTTCCATCAATGATGACCTTGGAAAGGATTTCATTTGATGTGCCGCTGATCTTAAATCCCAGGGTTTTTAATACTTCACTATTTTTTGGAGTGATATTTGAAAGTACGGGTGGGATTGTATCAACAAAAACAGGAGGCAGATTAATATCGGTGAAATTCCCTGCTTCATCAATGGCCTGCAAAGTTACAAAGTTTGTTCCCTCATAAAGAGATACGGCCATCACTTCTGCTATTGACCCTGACTCATTTTTGATTTCTGTCTGAGGTATGCCGTTAACAGACAAACGAAGAATGATTCCTGTCATGTCTGAGACGGAAACATCGATAGTAGCGGATTTAGTGTTACGGGGAGTAGTAATAGACTGTGGAACTAAGAGAACGGGAGGAGTCCTGTCATAAATTAAATTCCAGGTGCCCCCTACAGCATCATTCCCGGCGAAATCGCGGGGTCTTAGGTGTAACCAGTGCTTACCTTCCGGCAAATCCGCTAGGTTCCCGAAGATTTTGTAGCTAGTGCTCCCTTCTTGTCCTCCGTGTACATTAGGAATCAGTACATCTCCGTTTGTGAGAACACTTAAGTTGCCCGTAAGATCCCGTACCTCACCATCTTCTAGATCCATCATAGCTTTGACAGAATCAACTTCAATCCGGCCTCGAAGGTCATCAACGATGACATTGAGAGAATGGGAGTTCTTGGCCACGTAACGGCCAGGAGTAGGACTTAAATTTGTAAAGGCAGGGGCCACACTGTCCGAGAAAGTCGAAAAGGTATAGGTCTTTTCAAAAACCAAATCCCATTTTTCCTTGGTTTTTCCTTTCTCAATTTCTTTCCTGTTCTTCATTACACTCATACGAAGATCATGCTTACCAGGGATCAATTGGGACGTAAGAAATTTCTCAGAATAAATAGCCTTAGGGTCAGTCAGTAACTGACTCTTTAAAGATGCCCCATCTAACCAGTACTCAATCTTCCACTCATCATTATTTGTTGGGTAGGGTGTGAAGGCCAAGTTAATCCAACTCTTTTCTCCTTCAAAGCTCAGTCCAAGATTGATGTTGGTCTCCACTTGCCACTCCTCAATGGCGTTAACCCATACCGAAGGTTTGGAAATATTATTATTAATTTGCAGAGGAAATTCTCTTTTCGCAATTAGTGCACTTTCTCCTTGAAGCTTGGCCAGCACCCTGGCTTCCAGTGTTTCAAGGGTTTTGGTTAGTTTTACGATCTTTTCGATCCCAGAAGTTGGCCAGTGTGTTCTTTTCTCTAGAAGTTTTTCCTTCAGGGCCCTGACCTTCGCGAGCATTTTTTGATAGAATTCGACCTTTGACCCTTTATTCACAATCTGGGCTATAAAAACAGGTTTTTCGTTAGGGGCAACAGAGACCCCGGGAAAACTAAACTCATGGCGATCTTCTTTGAGTGTTAAGATCACTTCTTTTGTTATTTCATGGGCAATGTTTGGATAGAAAAATTTTATATCATACTTAGACAGGTCTTCAGGAGTTAACGTTTCGCACTTGGGCTGCCTCTTTTCTTTCTTTACGCAGAAATGACCATTTATTGTTGGCGCATCCGTCGAGTTAAGCGGTTCCGTGACACTCGAGTGAACTTCGAGTTCCACATGGGAGTCCTTCATGTGAGACTTCCAGGCCCTCGCAAAGGCAGTAGTAGAAAATAGCAGGCAAAGGAGTAGTAGTGAATACTTTTGCATTGTGGCCTTCATTGATTAGAGGTTCTCGGAAATAGTTGCTGATTCTTCTTCCGTGATTAACCCCTCTTGCTTCCAGGCCAGAAGGTCTTCGTTTTGAATTTGAAGAGGAACTTCAATGGAGGAATGATTCTCCTTGATGAATTCTTTACCTGCCGCGAGCGTGGTGGTCGAATTTGCAGAACTCACCTGAGCATCTGAGGAGGACCCACCTCCTCCCCCACTACAGGAGACAGCTAAGAGAATCAGACAAGACATTAAGATATGTTTCACTCAAACCTCATTGTGTTATGTGGAATGAATTATCGGCTAATCTAATTTTAGGCCTAACTTAAGATTTCTTGAAAACATGTTATCAACGGGTTAAATTACGAACCTGAACTTGATGGAAATAAAAGCACGCATCTAACCACTGAAAATTCTGCTGGGGTGCCAATTTTTTATGGTTTTTCTGTTAGCAAGGATGGGAAAAAAGCTGAAACGAACTCCTACATGTGGGTTCCGGCGAGATCTGCTCCAGTCCGATTATTCTTTTTCATTATGCAAAGAAAAGGAGTGCTGAACATCCGGGGGACCTGCCAGAAGACTATCGTGGATCTCTTCAGATCGACGGGTACGATTCATCTGGCCAAGGAATTAGTAAGCTAGGATTGGCATTCATCAAGAAGCTCTATGAGATAGAAGATAAGGTTCAGGGTAAACCTTTCGATCAACGGTTTATTGTCAGACTCACCAGATCGCTACCGATCATCTGGGAGTTTCAGAAATAAATTGAGAAAAAAGCGCCCGAGAATCGAATTTCAGGCGGCTTTTTCGTTTCTGGCTTACTTCCTTTATTTTCTGAGATATAACGTAATCTGTGATACCGTTTCTACCACAATAATCTCGCAAAGCGCGAATTTGACTTTCGAGGCCGGCAATTTGATGGCCCGTACTTACTCGAATGTTATAAAGCTACTTTTTTATTCATATGCACTCCTTTGAAAAAAATATAAAAATTGTTCATAAGTCGGTGCAAAAATCGGAATCAAAAATCTAGAGTCTTCTCTTCTACTTTGGCCCTGTAAAAATATAAAGACATGGACAAGCAATAAATAATCGCATTAATCGGATTCAAAAGTATGAGGCCAAACTCTGCTACAGCATAGCCAATATACATTGGGTGATTAAAATAACGGTAAACACCAGATGTGACTTTTCCGCGATTGGCGGGTGAGACACCGAATGACTTTCCGAGATCTAAAAGAGCAAGCGCAGCTAAACCAAACCCTAAAATTGAAAAAATATTAAGGATCATATAGATCTGTGTAGAGATTCGCCAGGAACTTCCCAGATAAAAAAAGGGGAACGCCGCAGAAACGTATGAAAGAATGCTTACGAGGCCAAACTCGTTTTGTTTTTTGTCTGGGTTCCTTGTGAGCAAAAACCAAACAGCAATAACATCTCTCAAAAATAGAAGGGCAAAAAAGAGGAACCCTGTAGCATTCCATCGATAGGCCGCATATATTGAAAAAATCAACATAATTACCGCCCCGATTTTACCTGAGCTATCAGAGCGGTAATTATTATAAAAGCTCTTCATTAGACTCCCGGATTTCCACCCATAGTGTCACCTTTCCCGCCACCATCAGCAGAGCTAGATGCCCCACTATTCTCTTTTGCTACTGCAATAGTCTGAGCGACTGCTGACATGGTGATTAATACAATCAAAACCTGTAAGAATTTTCTCATATCTCCCTCTTTAAAGTCGCAAATAGTTCTTAATCAACCCTGCGACGATTTCAGGTTGATCAAGCATCATAAAATGATTCGTATTTTCAGCGGTAACAAAATCAAAGCTTCCTTTTCTAGCATCTTCAATCAAATCTTCTCGATTGAGTAGGCCGTCATTCTCTCCGGCAATAAAAAGCTTCTTTCCTGTAAATAAATTAAGTGCAGGAAGTAAACTTTCAAGCCGTGAGCTATCAGTCCGGTTATCAATAAAGAACTGGGCAGAAGAAAAATCATTAAGCATAAGTTCTCTTCCAGCTTCGATCTTCTGAGAAGAAAAATACAACTCACCATAACTCGCGAGCCAATTTTTGAACGTCTTGTCTGATGGATTCTTTTGCCACTCAACAGAAGCTTCTATTATCTCGACGGTTTTCTTAGATTCGTAATTCGCTGAAGCTCCAGCAAGACTGTTCTTGGAGAATGGAGTCGCCAGACAAATAATCCCATCACAGCCATTTTGAATGGCATAGTCGGCTGCAAAAAAACCACCATAAGAATGGCCTAATACAAAAATCTTTCCAGAGATTTCTTTCAAATTATCAATAAGTAAATCTGATAACTCTTCAAAACTTTTTTTCCCAAGATAAGGATTCCCGTTCGTTCCTGGAAAATCCACAAAATAAAGATTGAATGAATCTTTTAGAATTTCAAGATGCTTTAAAGACTGAGAACTAAGGCCAGGACCACCAGGAATGAGAATTAAGTTTTGATCAGTCTCTTTAATTGAAGGAAAATTTGTTAATTTAATCACAAATTGCACCTTCATATTTTTCTGATTCTGGCTCATGCATGCCTAGACCTAGATCAAAAAACCAACGATGAAGCGTTCGCACACTAATACCAAGGCTTTCGGCGGCTTTGGTTTTATTGCCGTGATATGAACTTAAAGCATTGATAACTTTTGCTCTTTTCTTATCAGTTTCTAAGTCAACAGCAACCGCCAGGGGAATAGCTTGAGTCTCATTTCCCATACTAATTGCGATGTTTACTTCGTCAGAATTGAGGATTAATGAGTTTGATAAAGTGGCAAACCTTTTTATCACATTTCTAAGCTCTCGAATATTTCCAGGCCAGTTATAAGCAAGAAGTGCATCCTGTCCATCTGATGAAATTGAAAAACGGCTCTCTTGGGTTTGCTCATCACTTAAAAACATATCAGCGTAGAGGATTATATCCTCTGGCCGCTCCCTTAGTGGGGGAATTCTTAACACAAAGGTATTTAACCTTTGAAGTAAATCTAAACGAAAAGTTCCATCCTCAACCATCTTATTAAGATCTCGGTGTGTCGCTGCTATGAACTGAGGATTAATTTTTCGGACAAAGTTTGATCCCATTGGCTGAATTTCTTTCTCTTGAACGGCCCGAAGTAGTTTAGCTTGAACATCAGGTGAGCACTCACCAATTTCATCTAAGAAGAAAACCTTTTTATCGGCGACTTCAAGAAGACCAATTTTATCATTAGTAGCGCCCGTGAAAGCTCCTTTCACGTGTCCAAACAGTGTTGATTCTGCTGTCTCTTTTGGTATGCTCGCCATATTCGCAGCAACGACTTTTTTACCCATGCTTTCACAGATATGTTTAACTAATTGCTCTTTGCCTGAACCAGACTCACCTGTAATGAGAATCGAGGCGGACTTATCTTTCTCCATGATCTTCTTTGCAACCATTAAAACGTCTTTGACTTTTGGAGAATTCGAGAGATACTTATTTATGGCTTCAGCTTCTTTAGCTTTCTTAAGATTTACCGCTCTGCTAATAGTTGAAAGAAGTTCATCTTTATTGTCGTTAGATTTGTGAATAAATTGGAAAGGCCTTCTGTTGGCAGCTTTTACGGCCCTAGTGACATCAGTATCACCACTTAAAATCACTTGAATGGTATCTGGTGATCTTTTTGCAAAATAATCCATCAAGAAAATGCCATCTAGCTCTTGCCCTACAAAATTAAGATCTATTACCGCGACATCAAAATCAATGGTTGAAATAAGCGCTTGGGCACTTGGAACATTATCCGCTTCAAAAACATGGTAAAATGGCCTTAACGCCAATTTAAGCGACAACAGGATATAACGGTCATCATCACAAATGAGGACTCTAGGAAGCTGGCTCATCTTCCCTCCAGTCTAATTTCCATCTTAGACCATCCATCATGGCTTCTTGAGTATATGATTTTACCCCCATGGCCAGTCACGATATGGTTAGAGGAAGAGAGTCCATAGGCTTGACGGTTACTCTTGGTTGATAACCCACGTCCCTGAAAATAAGTCGTCACCATATTTGCAGCAATACCTGGCCCATCATCAAGAATGTTAATTGAAACACGGCCATCGTTTTCTTGCAAAGTAACCCGAACACTTTCAGAAGAAGCTTCAAGACCATTTTCTAATAGGTTTATGATGGCGCGTTTTAGGTTCGCTGAATCATGATGAACTATGACTGGTTTATCAGGCATCTTGAAAGTTAAGTTCTTACTTGGATAGTGCCTTATTGCATTTACTTGGGTAAGACTCTCTTTCAAGCTTTCTCGCAGATCCTTTTTTACAAATGAAGTTGAGTCAAATTCAAGGTTTCTTTTTGCCGAAGTAACTTGTCTTAAAATTTCTTCCGCAATTTGAGGAATAACAGTAAGGGCTTCTTCCTTGGTTTGATCATCAGAATCAGGAGAAAATTGGATTCTCACGAACTGACGTAAAGCTGCCACCGGATTATGCAAATCATGAATTAGTTGCTTATAGGACTGAGAATTAAGCTCTTTTGCCTTTTGTTCAGCAAACTTTTCATTTGATTCCTGGAGATCATGCCGCGTCTTCATGATCGCCTGTCTAATCTCTTCCATTTCATGAATATGAATCGGTGTTGTTTGGGCGTCTTGAGTAAAGTCAAGATTTTGAATTTCTTGGTGCAACTGATTCAGTGGAGTGAGTGATTTCTTAAGAATGCGTTTTAAATTCCATGAAGCAATCCACGACATGGCCATGCATAATGAAAATGTCAGAACCATTAAAAATAATGCCCTTTCAAGAAATGGTCCCAAAGGTGAAATCAGATAAATTTTGGCCATTGAGGTTGAGTTCTTTTTCGTTAAGGCTTCAACTGTTAAAATCTCTGATCCTGAGAACTCACTCCCTAATAAGGACAACAATGTCTCAGGAGCAACAAATGGCATGTCTAATTCTGAGGTGGACCTGGTACTTGCCATCACAGTTCCATCTTTAACAAGGATAACATCGGCTGATTCTGATCCCCCAACAGATCTTATAACCCGCAGAATTTCAGGACGATCATTAATATCAACGAGTGTCACAAGATATGGGGAAAGTGCGCCAAGAATCCCTTGATTGATTTCAACTTTCTTATTAAGTGCCTGAACGGCAAAAAAAATGGATACAAAGAGACTCAAGGTAATTGAGGTGATCCACCTCATCGGTGAAATTTCTTTGCTGAAATAGTCGAAAATAGACGTGGCTTTCATTTTCTTACCATTTTCTGTAAGCACTGTTCATCAACGCTCACAACACTATAATCAATATAAACGTCTGATAAAATATTGGCCTCAAACCCTTGTACACAAGATGAAACCCAATAGTTTGCCCTTGGATGAAACAGGTTCACAGTTAAAGCGAGCTTATCTAACAGAATTATGGCCTCTTTATAAAGGGCAGCTCGCTTGAGCTTGTCCGGCTCTGAGCGAAATTTGCTTATGAGTAGGTCTAACTCTTTATTGGAGATACCGCTAAAGTTGTCAGGATTGTGGCTTTCAAAATTTCTCATAAGAAAGTCAGCATCAGGGTAATCCATATTCATGGATACGAGAAACGCCTGGTGAGTCTTCGAAACGTAACCTTTCATGAGATCGTCCCATGCCATGGCCTTAACCTCAACCTTCCAGCCTTTTGAATTTAAATCGGCTTCCATTGTTTTCTTAAGATCTAAATGATTGGCCAGTGCATTTGGGATGGCTATGGTGATTTTTTTTGAAAAAGACTTTTGAAATTCTTCTGTATTTGGGCTTGGGGATTTTTTAAACCCAGGAAGACCTGGAGGGATATAACCAAAAGCAGGAGCAGCGTCAGGATAATATTTTGCTCTTAAGGCTTCTGTATCAAAAGAAGCTTTGAATGCCTGTCTCATATCTTGGGAGTCAAAAGGGGCTTTCTTAGTGTTAAGACCAATAATCCAAGTCGCTGCGATAGGAGCGGAAATATTCTTTCCGATCTTAAAAATCCCATTTGTTTTGCTTAGAGGCCAGTTTGCTAAATCTTGCACTTGGCCCGAACGTGCCGAGGCAAGGGCGTCGACTTCGGATGACTCTTTAAGAATGAGACTCTCTAATTTTGATTTGCCTCTATAATATTGAGCAAATGGTTTGAGCTTCATCGTTTTTGTTGCCGGATCTTTTGCGATAAACTGAAATGCTCCTGAGCCTATTGGATTAATGAAGAAATTTTTCTGAGAAGCAGACTTACGTGGAAGAATTTTGGCGGTAGCACCCGCAAGGACTGAGGCAAATGCCGGAAAAGGACTCTTAAGGCGAACTTCTATAGTTAATAAGTCTTTTGCCGTTACTCCAACTTTTGTAAGATCAACCGAGCCGTTCCTTTCATCACTTCCTTCAATACAGTCATAATACTTTCTAACCATGCTTTCTTTAGATACGGCTCTCTTTAATGAATAAACCACATCTTCCGAAGTTAAAGGACTTCCATCATGAAATTTTAAGTTAGGACGAAGCTTAAAAGTTAAGACTTTGCCATCACTGCTTGTCTGCCAAGATTCGGCCAGGGCCTCTTGAACTTCTAAAGATGGTGAAAACTTTAAAAGCCCGTCAAAGATTAGATTTCCTGCAACTAGTGAGGAAGTGTCATTCATCTTTATAGGGTCAAGGGTTAGTGGGAGTGAATAAACACTCTTCGTATATGTGGCCGAGTAAGCTGATCCCCCAGCACACAATGATAAAATGATTAAAGGCAAATTAGATTTGATCTTCATAACTCCTGAAACCTGTAAGCGAATTCAATGCCAATATTGTTAACACTGCTTTGTCTGCGGCCGTAATAATTCCAGATGGGATGTAATACTTATATAGTTCGGGGAGATAGCTGACGCCATTTAGTTAATGACAAAAAAATGAAAAAATCCAAAGCAGTGACATGAATGTCGCACAACCGCGACATGACAGTGACATCGATGTCGCGGTTTGTGTCACGGTCTGTAAAAATTTCAAACACACAAATCTTAAAAAAATCAACACCATAATTCTTAATTGACCTAAAAACCTCATGGCCTAGTGACATGGCACGGTCTTGCTTTGGGAGTTCTCCTGAGATCGCAATCAAGCGGTCCAAAAGGAGAACAGCCATGAACGGTTTTTATCAAAAAAAAGCTCATCTACAGGTTGAGGAGCTGAGACCCCTAGAGATTTATGAACTTGAGTTCGTTTCTGATCTCAATGAGGCATCAAAACCACGAGGAGATCCCACTGGAGAACGATGCCCTCGCTGTGAATGGGCTTTTACAAACTTTAAAACTGATCCCTACTGCATGAATTGCCAATGGGACTCAGTTGAAAACAAAACGAACTAACAAAGGATTAAAGATGACAACGAAAAACAAAAGCTACTTGAGACTAGAAAAGTACCGCTTCAAAATCACATCAGGTCAAGAACTTGAGAATGGAAAGATTGAGAAAAATCAGGTTGCAGGAATGGCAACGCTGGTTGAAGGCCAAAAAAATTACTGCCTTCATCTCTATATGTTTCAAAACGATCAGTTCTTTCTTGTTCCACACAAAACAAACCCCTCTCGCTTTGTCATTATGACGAGACGACCCTGGAAAGAGAAAGAAGGAAAAGGAAAGTTTTCCTGGAACATCGTCGGACACGCCATCGCCAGAGGTGAAAACTCGTGTGTTGAACTTAAGTTCGATCTACTTGGTCGGTCACTCTATATGAGCATGTTTCCAGAAGAATCAATTCAGCACCGGTCGAACTACCGGTCAGTAGCTTAGGAGGATGTCATGAATAATAAAATTATCATGAAGTATTCTTTAGTTGGACTTAAGTTTCTGTTGGAAACATTAAAGTATGTCCTAGGGATAGTAATGATGGGTCTAATTGCCCTTGGCTATTATCAAGCAGGACGTTTTGATCTTTTCAATCTAGAAGGCCTTAAGTGTGAACCAGCAAAAACAACAATCGAGATGGAGATGAGCAATGAAAACTAGAATCTATCTTTCGCTTTTTTTAGCTTTCTTAACCTCTTGTAGCAGCTTTCATCATGTCAAAGTGAAAACTGAGCAGAGTCTTAAGGAATTGCAGAGAACTTATAATTATGACCGCATGAGCGCGGCAGCACAGAGGTAATTATGACTAAACTATTTGATGCCCTATTTGTAATTGTCTGCTTTGCGCTTTTTATTGCGTTTACTCCAGAGCTTGCGCACGCAGGACTTGAGTCGAGCCTGATGGGAATTAAAACAAAATTGACCCTCGTTATTCTGCCGCTTCTTGCGGTGATCGGATTAGCGATTGCGGCCATCTCATTTTTCACAGGTTCACCGAATGCTAAACAGCACATGGTCTATGCCATTCTTGGCTGCGTCTTCGGCTTCGGCGCACAGGCCATTGTGGATTTTATTTCTCAAACGGTTCGTTAAGGAGAAGTTTATGAATAAGGATGGATTAATTACCAGCACAGTGCCAAGGTCACTTGAAGTTAAAAGTAAAATTTTCGGATATGAGCTACCGGATCTCCTTTTCATCTTCTTTAACCTGGCCCTAACGAATCTTATCTTTGGAAGCACTTCTTTTCGCTACCCAGTTGTATGGGGATCAACGCTAGGGATGGCGTTGTTCCTTTTCTTCATCAAAAGGGGAAAACCAGACAACTACCTTCAGCATCTTGGTGAGTTTCTCACCACGGCCTCTTACCGAGCGGCCGGAAAATCTGATCAAAAGTATCGGCAATTTCAAGTAACAAAGGATAATTCGTGAAAAGTAAAAAAATGGATGAGTCCCTGGCCGAAGAGCTTCCGTATTGGGATTTCTTTGATGCCCCAAGACCGCATCTGGCGTTAATAGATAGCTCACTTGTATGCGGTCTTAAGGTATCTCTGATTGATATAGAGTGTATGGATGATGAAAGAGTAAATACTTTTGTCACGGGATTAAGATCAGCTCTGAACTCCCTTTCTGAAGGTGTGACAATTCAGTTCTACCTTTCGGTTAAATCCGACTTTCTGGAAGTCATTAACCGACATGCGGAATCCAAAAAGAAATCACTTCATCCGCTAATTGAGAGCATTGCCACCTTCAGAGAGAACAAGCTCATGAAGGCATATGAGGATGCAGAACTCTACAGGCCTGAATTGAAAGTCTTTTTAAAAGTTGCTCCTTTAGAGATGAAAAAGTCACCATTTTGGAAAAAGAAAAAGCACTTCCAGGAAACCTCTTCAGATAGTTACGCGGAAACCCTGGATCAGCTTAACCAAAATCTTGAGGGACTTGTCAGTTCTTTTAAGTCTCTCGGCCTTGATTCAAAAGTACTTCTAAAAGAAGAATTGATTGCAACGGTCTATCAGTTCTTAAACCCTAAGCGATCTAAGGTAATTGACGCTCCTATAATAGTTGTCACTTCAGAGATGGATCAAGAGGCAGAGCTTTTAAAAGAAATGGACTGGATGGCCAATCAGTCACCCAGGGAGCAAGTCGCATTTGGTGATCTAATCCTTGATCAGGAGCAGTTCACTTTAGATTCTCACTATCACCGAGTGATTACTCTCAAGACACTTCCCGAGATGACATTTGCCGGACAACTGAGCCAGTTTTTGAGACTGCCGTTTCACTATGATCTGATTTTGTCCCTGGATGTACCACCCCAGGATCAGGAAATGGCAAAGCTTGAGCAAAAAAGAAGGATCGCACATTCTCTTGCAACTACCACAGGCGGAAAAGTTAGTGACCTTGAAAGTGAATCAAAGCTTTCAGCAACGGAGGAATTACTACGGGAGCTTTTAAGTACAGGACAAAGGATCTATCAGGTCCAAATGAGCATCATCTTTAAGACCGAATCAAGTGTTGAGGGAAATAAAATTCTTAACCGCAGGGTTAGAGAAGTATTGTCCCGCTTTCGGTCTCTGCAAGGCGCAGAAGGGCTTCAGGAAACTGTGGGCGCATGGAAAATAACTAAAAATAATCTTCCAGCGGCACCCATGAGCCTTGAGCGCGGAAAAAAGATGAAGACTAATAATCTTGCTGATTTTCTTCCAGTCTTCGGGCCTCGGGAAGGTGATGCTGATCCGGTCGTAATTTTTAGAAACAGACTAAATGGTCTTGTGAGTTTTAACCCCTTTGATCCAAAGCTTCCAAACTACAATGCCCTTGTCACTGGTTCATCAGGTGCAGGAAAAAGCTTTTTAAATAACTGCATCCTGCTGCAAGAGCTGGCCCGGGATCTAAAGGTCTTTATCATAGACATCGGTGGGTCATACAAAAAACTCACCGAAGGATTGGGTGGAAATTATCTTGAGATGAATCTCACGGATAAATACAAACTTAACCCGTTTGATATTCCGAATCCTGAACTTGGTCCAAGTAATCAGAAGATCAAATCATTATTAGCGATTATTGAATCCATGGTCAGTGAAGATGAAAAGTCCAAACTACCTAAACTGGACCGTGCCCTTTTAGAAAAAGAGATCATTGAACTTTATCAGAAGAAAAAACTCACAGGAGAGATTCCTATACTTTCAGATCTGGCGGCCAGTCTCCAAAAAAATAGTGAACACTCGTTAAAGGCGATTTCAAAAATGCTCTACCTTTGGACGGGAGAGAGACCCTACGGGAAGCTTTTAGATGGTCATGGGTCAATTGGCGCCAAAGCCTCAATCTGTACTTTCGATTTAAAAGGTCTTTCAAGTTACCCCGACCTTCAAAGTGTCATGATCCTGATTTTGACTGGCTTTATTTTGACTCAAGTTGAAGAAGATAAAAGTACCAGAAAACGGATTATTCTTGATGAGGCCTGGGAGCTTTTAAAATCACAGTCGGCCGCTAACTTTATGGAGCATTGCGCCCGCACCCTAAGAAAATCAGGTGCAGGAATTACTTTTATTACTCAGGGAGTGGAAGAAATTGTCAGAAGTCCCATTGGGCCTGCAATCATGAACAATACAGCGACAAAGTTCATTATGCTTCAGCGTGGAGATTCTGAAATTCTAAAAGACGCTTTGAAGCTTAATACCCAGGAGCTTGACCTCATTTACTCACTTGAGCAAAAGAAAGGAACTTTCTCTGAGGGATTTATGATTGAGGGTGATCATCGTCAAGTTGTCAGAATTTTTCCAAGTCCCTTTGAGTATTGGCTATCAACTAGTGACGCCCAGGACAATAAATTCTTATCAGATCTTCAAGAGCAAGGGCACAGTCTCGTCGAAGCTATTCAAAAGGCTTCAGAGACTTACCCTCAAGGGATTTGCTATGAGAGTTAAAAAACTTTTAGTGACAATTTTGATTAGTTCAATTGCACTCGCCCCCATGAAGGCCCGTGCCGATATGTTTGGTGGGGATATAGCAGTCTTAATTCAAATTCTTGCTCAGTCGATTAAGCAGCTCTATGAACTTAGGCAAATTTTAAAAAATGGCAGCGACTCCTTAACCCTTATGAGGGAGATCAATCAAGGAATTAGAAATGGTCTTGCTATTATTCACATCATTAATCCGAAGTTTAATCCTGGTCTCTACGGAAACCTTGATACAGCAGAAAGTGTTATGGCCGCGATTACTGATCTCTATGGAGCAATCCCCAATACCAGTGAGTCCAGACTCCAGGAAGCTCAAGACCGATCAGTGGCGGAAAGTATCGCCATGAATGGGAAACTTTTTCGTTACGCTGATGATGTGGACGCAGAAACCAGACGCATTATTGAACATGCACAAGTCGTAAGTCCACAAGGGGCCGGAAAATTAACAGCACAATCCATGGCCATTCTCATTGGTGTCACCACACAAGTGCTTAGGACCAATTCAATGATGCTAAAAATGATGTCAGAGAATATGGCCTTATCAAATCGAAAGGAAAAACTTCAGTCTGAACAGTTTAAATCTCAGTACGAAGGCCTTTCTCATGCTCTCGGAGCACTCCCCACCGTTCCCACTCTCAAAGCTTTGAGGGACTAGGATCTTAAATGCCTCAGTTCGAATTACTTGGCTCACTTGCTCGAGACCTCCATCTTGAGTTCGTGAGAATTTACTACCTACTATTGCCAGTTTTTTTCCTCCTGGCAGTCGTGATTGCCTGGTTTAAGGCACCACAAGGGAGTCCAGAGTTCATAGATATCTTAAGACGTACCGTTATCTCGGCCATTCTTCTTGCGGCCTTCCCTGAAATTTCAAAAGCAATCTTATTTGTTGCAGAAGGAATTGTTCAAAAAATTGATCAGATGAGTGGCCTTGATGCCGTTATCCGTATGGCGCAAGAGAAAGTGGACACCTACACATTCTCAACCACGACTGTGCTTTTACAGTTCAACGACTTCATGATCTCGATTCTCGCTTTTGTGAGCTATGTAATTTTGTACATTGCTCGGTATCTGACAATCGCGATGTATCACTTTTACTGGATCTTTTACTTAATCTCAGCTCCTTTGCTTCTTCTTTTTTATGTCTTCACGGGATCGAGTCAAATCACCATCAACCTTTTTAAAGGCATGATTGAAGTCGCAAGCTGGAAAGTAGTATGGGCCATTCTCGGAGCGATGCTGACATCTTTATCTTTTGGCGCGTCCTACCAAGCGGAGGGAAGCTACATCACCTTGATTGTCATGAATTTTGTCATTGCAGCGGCGATGCTAAAAACCCCTGAAATAGTGCGAAGTCTCTCAGGTCAGGGCTTTCAAGGAATGTCAGGAACCCTAGGAAGTATGGCCAAGGCAACCATGATCGCGACTCCCCAAAAGACCATGTCGATTGCTAAGACCGCAAGAAGTGCGCTTGGATCTAAAACGAATAAAAAGGCAGATTAATTTAAAAAAAAAGGATTTTATGAAAACAGTAAAACTTGAAAGTGCAAAGATTCCCAAAATGATGAGTGATCTTATTCACTCAAACCAATTCTTGAAAATTTTCTCGATCATCTCAAGCATGATTACCCTCTCACTTGTAATTGTTCATCTTATGCAAATGTATCAGGGGCCGGTGGTGATTACGCTGAATCAAAAAGCTGAAGTTCTAACTCAGGATTCACTCCCAAAGGCAGAAGTTGAAATCGAAAAGGCCCTAAGAGAGTACATTAAACTTCGCTACTTTTGGAGTCCAAAAACGGTGAACTCAAACTTAAAAGAGGCCCAGGTCTTCATTCTTCCTAATTTTGCTAAGGTCTATGAAGAGGCCATGGCCGGAGTTGTGAAGTTTTCAAAAGAGAAGATGGTTTCGCAAAAAGTTTATCCCGAGGTGATCGAAGTCAATCTTGCCAAGAAAGTCGCTTTCGTTCGCGGTGATCGTATCACAGCGTTTCAAAACATTCGCGCCACTGGTGAATTAAAACTCACCCTTTACTTTGAATCTGGTATGAGAACGGAAAAGAACCCTTGGGGAGTTTATATCAGTAAGGTTCAAGAGGAGGCTCAATGATGAGTCTTCTATGGATTCTTCTTATCTTATCAGGTGAAGTCATGGCAAGCGGAAGAGTTCGATACGCTAGACCCATAAAAGATCAGATCGTCACGATCAGGGTCGCTTTAGGAATTGCTACGATCATCCAGGTTCCAGATAAACCGCAGAGTGTGATTGTTGGAGATCAGGATTCCTTTAAAGTGGAGTATCTGGATCAGGCGATTACGATTAAGCCTCTCATCCCAGGTGTAAAGACCAATTTGTATGTGAACACGGATTGGCAAAGATACAACCTAGAACTGGTCACGGGTTCAGAGAGTGCGGCCGATTATGTGGTGTATTTAGAAAATCCACAGACGCCAAAAAAAGAAGTCACTGAGAGAAAAGAAACGCTCAAATGGAAGAAGTTTAAGAACCAACTAAAAAATGAAGAGATTATATTTGAAGTTGGACGGGTTGCCAGATCAGGTGCCGAGCTTTTGGTAGAGTTTTCGGTTAAATCGAGACGAGATGAAAAGTTTGATCCTGGTTGGGTTTGGGTCACACAGATTGGAGTCTCAAGACCCATACAGCATCTTTATCTCTCAGGGGTTGATCTTTCTAGAGGCAAAATCGTCTCTGGAAGCATCAACTTAAAAAGCTCCGACATCTATGGCCATGCGCCTATCCGTATTGAACTGCGCCGAAAAAAACTTTCTTACCTGACACTTCCAAAAAAGGAGGATTTTTAATGAGAAACTTTTTCTTTAAAGAGCCTCATCCTTTCACCAAGAAGAAAGAAATTAACTGGAAACTTATCAAAATCTTAGGTTTTGTTTTCTTTTTAATCTTGATTTTCGTGGTGATCTTGATTCCGCCTGAAAAATTTGAAGGAGATGAGTTCTCCCAAACGTCCCCTGAAGTTCCTGAGAGGTCGTTCTCAGGAACAAGCTCCACTCAAGAGACAATCAATCAGTTTGAATCGTCTCGCCATAGCTCAAGTAAATCAGGTGGAATTTTATCAGAATTCTATGCTCCAAACTATTCGCCAGGAGGAACAAAACCTCAAAAGAATAAAAACACCTCCATGATTATCCCCCGGATGGATAAGGATGCAAGGTCACAAATTCTTGCTGGTGGAAGACTGATCGTTAAGCTCACAGAAAAAACAGTCTTTAGCTCAAACTCGGTTCCAGTCATCGCAGTGGTGACTCAGGATCTTTCAAGTGAGGGAACGTTTTCTATTCCAAGAGGAAGTAAGCTTTTGGGTGAAGGCAGTTTGGATGAATCTTCATCCCGTGCGCAGATCAATTTCAGAGAAATTATTTTTCCTGATGGAAAGATTGGACAAATTTCTGCCATGGCAATTGGAATAGACAAAGAGTTGGGGATTCCAGGGCGAATCAGGTCAAGTGCCTTTAGAAATACCGTGGGCCAGACATTGACTCGCTTTGTGGGAGCTTATGCCCAAGGGTCTGTTGAAACGGGATCATTTGGGGCCAATCAAGGTGGACATCTTAATGGTCTGAGATCGGCCATAGCTGCAACTGCCACAGATCGCGCCAACGCTCTTGGTGAGGATCTCCAAAAACAAAAATCTTGGCTCGAGGTCGAGGCCGGGATTGTTTTCTATGCACTCTTAAATCAGTCATTCGGTATGAATGACGAAGGGGCCGTTCATGAATAATGAAAATGATAAACCAGATACTCTTTTTAATGCCATCATTTGGATTGGCGGATCTTTGTTGCTGACTCAGTTCATTTACTGGCTTTGCCTATGGTATTCAAGCTGGATTTTACACACAAAGAGTAAATTCCTCTTAGTTCTTATCATGATTCCAATTGTTTGCTTAGTAATCAGTAGTGCCTTCGCAATTATCAAACCATTAAGAATGAAGCGTAAGGCGCAAAAAGAAATCTTGGGTAAACCCAAAGGGGATAAAACGAATGATGCTGTCTATTCAGGTTTAACCAAAGAGAAGGAAGAAATCTGGATCAAAACTGCACAACGAGGTATGCATACTCAGGTTATCGGAACGACGAACGCAGGTAAAACAGAAAGCGTAATTTTGCCTTGGGCAATTCAAGATATTAGGGCCGGCCGAGGCCTGATTATCATTGATGGTAAGGCAGACAACTCTCTACTTAATAAACTTTGGGCCTATACCGTTCAGGCAGGAAGGGATAAAGACTTTAAGCTTTTTAGTCTTTCGCATTTGCCTGAATCTGAGCAGTTTAACCCATTGATCGGCAGAATTCCTGAGGAAGTGTGTGAAAGGGTTTTCAACTCTTTTGAATTTGACAATCCCCATTATCGCAGTATTCAGTTTGAAGTTTTTAGTCATGTACTCAGGATATTTGAAGCTGCAAAAATAACTCCAACATTTGCCAAACTTTACCAGGTCATTGGTAGACCTCAAAGACTGAAGGCCTTAACAAATGACATTAAAGACATGCCTCTAAAGGAATGGATAGACGATTTTTGTGCTCTTACTGAGAGTGATCGCGCCCAGAGGACAAGTGGTCTTCTCGCGGCCATAAGTCACTTTGCTAAAGGCAAAAATGCCGTTCTCTTTAATGCCGAAGCATCTGGCATTAATTTAGATGAAGTTCTTCAGAAGAATCAAATCGTTTACTTCCAGTTACCAGTTCTACTTTCACCCTTTTTAGGAAAAGCAACAGGTAAAATGGTGCTCCAGTGTCTTCAAAGTGCGATTGCCAATAGACACAGAGGAAACTCATTAAGATCAGATTTCTTCTCGGTCTTTCTGGATGACTTCACCGAATATCTTAGCCCCGGATTCGTGTCACTCTTAAATAAATCAAGAAGTGCCAACATTGGAATTGTCTTCGCTCATCAGGCCTTGGGAGACATTAAAACTCTGGGAGATGATATCGCCAATTCAATTCTGACGAACTCGAACATCAAAGTTTTCATGCGAGGAAATGACCCTGATACGGCTGAGTATTGTGCGAAAGTGGCCGGTACTGTCCGAACAGAAAAGTTCACAGAAAGAACGACCAGTGGAGGCTTTGGACGGCAAAATACTGGTGAGGCTTCTATGCGTGAAGTTGAAGAATTTCCATTCCACCCGAATAAATTTAAAAAAGAATTGGGTGTGGGCCAGGCAGTCATGATTATACCTCATATCGCTGGCGCAAAAGCGGTCGAAGTTCAGTTTGAAAAGTTTGATGACATCGAACCATCAAGACTACTTCCGCATGTGAAAAAGCTCCCTGTGAAGGAGCTGACTTTTGAATCGAAAGGTGATGTGACAACAGCAAAAACATTCTAAAAGGAAGATTATGAACCATTTTAAAAGTTTATTCGTATTTAGTTTGACTCTCTTCGTTGGATGCTCAAGTTTCAATAAAAGTATGGGTCTTGGTGGGGCCATTGGTGTCGGCAGTGGTGCCATCATTGGGGGTTTAGCTGACCCAGGAAAAGACGGAAAATTCCGTACACGAAATGTCGTCATCGGTTCCGTGATTGGCGGTGCCTTGGGTGCAGCGGCCGGGGGCGTGATTAACCAAAAATCTGAAAAAGAGAAGGCCGAATCATACGAAAAAGCGAAATCTCAAATTGAAAAAGAACAGCTTAACTCTCGTGAAATGCCCAACCTCAAATCACCAAAAGTTGAGGCCAGGTGGATTGAAGGGCGCACTGTTGGAAACCGCTACATAGCTCCTCATTATGAGTATATCATCACCGAGCCAGCAAGGTGGGAGGAAGAGTAAATGAAGCAGCGACCAATCCCAATTGATCTGATTCGATTTGTGGCAAAGACAGGTTTTATAACCAAGGATATGTGGAAGAACTTCTTCCATGCAGACACTTCGCGGGTGACAACTTTTAGATACTGGAGAGACCTTGTGGCCCGTGGGTATTTTTCTCCTCATCCGAACCCACATTTGAAAGATGTTTTAGTACTTAACCGAAAAAATCTTCACCTAATTGGAGACGTTCAAAGGTTGGTCGCTTATGCACCTAACCCAATACTCCTCGAGCATGATGAGTTCTTGCTTACAGGTCTTTTAAAGCTCATTCGAGGTGGAATCATCAATGAATGGCAGACCGAGGCACAGCTTAGAATCCTTGATCCAAAAGAGCTAAGGCTCGTAGCAAAAGGAGAACGGTTAAAATTTCCGGATGCCCTTGTTCGGCTTTCAATTGGATCGGTAGCGCTTGAGTATGAACGGACTCAAAAATCTAAAAAAAGGTACCGAGAAATTCTTAATGCCTACAGTGATATGGAGAACATAAAGGCAGTGATTTGGATTGTAAAAGATGAATGGATTTCTGGGGCAATTAAGAATGAAATCAAAGCGAGCTACTATCCTTTAAACAAAAGGCCCATCGGTTTTCTTATGGAGAAAACCTGGAAAGAGGCCCCAGAGAAGCTAATCGAACTTGAAACACACCTGAAACAAAGTTTCAGGTTGGACGGTTAGTACCAAACTTTGAAATGACTGATAACCAGTTAAAACAAATAACAATTTCCACCGCCGCCCTCATCTGCTTGTTCCTTGGTCGTTGTTGACCACTCCCTCTCCACGATGTTTCGAGGAAGTGGTCAACAACTAAGGAATACAGCAGGGGCGGCGGTGGAATAGGAATAAAATAAATGGAAAATATAGAATTAGAGAATGAATTAGGAATGAGGAAGAAAGTGAAAAATAAAAGACAAGGATTAAATGTAGGTAAAAAAGGAACTGAAGAAGTATCACTGGAGCAAATAAAGTTTTTTATTGATACTACAAAAGATTTGGATGAGAGGAAGCTCATAATAAAGCTTCTGGAAGACGCGAATAATAAGTCGTACGGCAGAGAAATAATTCTAAAGGATCTTGTTTATTTTGCATTGCCAAAGCTTTCGGCCAAGGACTTAGAAAAAATTCAAGAAGGGAGCTTGTCCGAAATGCAAAAAGTTGAAAAGGCCTTGGCCGAATACAACCTAAAAAACCAAACGAACCTAAGTCTTGGCGAATTCCTGGTCAAGAAATTAGGCATTTGCTAGTACCAATCCTTTTGTGCAGGGCCGTAGTTTGCTGAAAAACTCATACATCATGAGGAGAACCAATGCCAGAAAATCATGAAAAAAAAGATCCCATCCTGAATCAAGAATGCTATGCTAATTCAGGCATTGAGACCCAAGAGTCTCAAGCAAAGCTCTTTGAAAATTTAATATGGGGTATAGATGAGGTGTCTCGTTTTACTTCTTACTCTAAGGGTACGATCTACAACTTAGTTTCAGAAGGCGACATACCATACAGAAAGAAACGTGGAAGGCTCTGGTTCATTCCTAGCGAAGTCTTAAAATGGCTTAAAGGAGAACTATGAGTAAGAAAGGGTATCTAAAAGTAAAAGGTGCTGAAGGCATCTATAAGCAACAAAACTCAGCGAAATATCTTGCGATGAAAAAGATCAACGGCAAGCAATTTCAATCGAGTTTTGACAGCATCTTTGAGGCCAAACAGTGGAGGAAAACATTTGATGGTATTTCCTACACTTCTACCTCTGAAGATTCGGAATCAAACTCAAATCACTCAAAGCTTCAAGAAGTATGGGAGGTGATGCAGCTGCATCACTTCCCTACTCTAGCAACAAGCACAAAAGATATCTGGAAAAGAAGGTATGAGCTTTTAAAAGATTTGGAACACATTCCGATGGATAAAATAACTCCTTCAAAAGTTACTTCCTGGGTAACTAAACATGTTGAGTTCTTTAAGTGTGAAGATTACGCCAGCTCCGGCCGAGGCCGGGCAGGCAGATGTAATTTGAACAATGAGCTTAATATGCTAGTTACAATCTTCAACTGGTACAAGTCGAGTGAGAAGTTTGAAAAAGAAGCAGTTCTTCTCACATGTCCTGTAAAGACTAAGCATAGAAAACTGGGTTTCATCAAGCCTTTGCCGGATAAAAGGAAACAAATTGATGTCCAGAGTGCGTTTCTATTTTTTGATTACTTAACTCCGCTTTATAGGGACTTGGCGATGATGCAATTTTTTTGTGCTGGCCGGATCGGAGAAATCTGCGGACTACAGTGGAGTAACATCGATCTGGAAAACCGAAGAATGCTAATCAAGCACTCGAGCGTTTTCCATTCCGCCAATAAGACCTTCTTAGAATTGAAACCATTCCCGAAGAACAGAGAAGCAAGGCCAGTGTTCATTACCGATGAAATAATGGGGATTCTAAAACGTCGAAAAGCCTTTAGGGTTTCTGGTAATGACTTTGTCTTTCATGTTGAGGGAGCGCCAATTAATTACGGAACTGTTCAGCTAAATTACCGTGAGGCTCAAAGAAAAAGTAAAGTCCCTTATTCAGGGACACATATTCTTAGACATGGTATGGCGAAGCTGGCCAGACAAGTTGGTGGTGGACTTGACGCTGTTTTAGCAATGACTGGGCACAAAGATTTGAAGTTAGCAGACCATTACTCAAAAAGTAACGAAGACGACCAAAAGCACTTTTCGGAAAAAATTATGGAGCATGTCCGTAAGGTAATTCAGAAAGATGAGGACGTCCAAGCCAGCTTTGAAAATGTTGTGTCACTAAAAGGCTTCAAAAAAGCTGCAAACTCTTGAGGCGCGGCTGGCTTCGGCTGGCTTGAAGCCTTTTTTAGTGTTATCGTATCAGTAATTTTAAAAGGTTAGGTACAGCATTCCAGAGCTCCCCGAAGTTGAAACCATCAAGTCCCAATTATCCCCGTATCTTCCTTTCAAGATACTCTCCCTCTCCATGACCACCGTAATCCGCCCTCGCATCCTAAACACCGACCTACCCATCGAAGGCAAAACCATCATCACCATCAACCGCAAAGGCAAACTCCTCGACTTCGTTTTCGATGACGGCTCACACATGCTTTCTCACCTCGGCATGACCGGCACCTGGCTCGTTGGTGAAAGTATCAAAACGACAAAACACACGCACCTTACTCTAAAAGGTAAACATCATACCCTCGCCTACGATGACCCTCGCCGCTTTGGAAAACTTTTCTACTTCTCCGCCGACGAAGCCTCGCGTAAACTGGCCGAACTTGGAATGGACCTCGCGGACCCTGCACTCAACCTCAAATACATAACCGAAGTTGTCAGGCGTTTTCCCGACCGAGCTCTCAAAGTTACTCTACTCGACCAAAAACTTTTCGCGGGCTCAGGCAACTATATCGCTAATGAGATCTGCGCCCGCGCTGGAATCCGCCCAACCCGCAAATGCAGTAAAGTTAAAAAAGAAGAATTTCCCAAGCTCCTCAAAGCAATTCATCAGGTTATAGCTCCGGCCATCGCCTCCGGTGGGACGACTTTTCAAGGAGGGTATCGGGACTCTTCCGGTGAGAAAGGATTGGGTGTCCAGCACTTGGTGGTCTTCTATCAAAAGGTATGTCAGGTGTGTAAGGTGACCCCGGTTAAAAAAATCATCCTGGCCCAAAGAGGAACCTACTATTGTCCAAAGTGCCAAAAGTAACCTGGTTGAAGAATTCCAAGGTTAACTGCGCGCAGAGTGTGAGCTGTGAGGGTCTGCCTGTATACATTCCAAAAAATTCCTTACCCAACCCTTAAAAGATTCTCATTAAAATATTATTTCCTGACTCAAAAGACCACAGAGTCGTAGGATTGAAAAACCATTTCATTTACGTTTAGTATTAAGTTATTTACGTTATATTAAGTTCCTCCCAATATCTCCCTTTGATATTATGAGCTCGTTATGAAGGGGACGCACTATGAAAACAAAACCACATATTCTCATCGTTGATGATCACCCTGAAAACCTTCTTGCCATGCGTGCAGTCTTAGAATCTCCTAATTATGAAATTACAGAATGTTCCTCCGGTATGGATGCACTAAGATGTCTGCTATGCGAACATTATGACCTTATCTTGATGGACGTACATATGCCCGAGCTAGATGGCTTTGCTACTGCTACCTTGATCAGGGAAAGACCTAAAACCCAGGCAATCCCTTTGATCTTCGTGACTGCTCAAATGATGGATGAAGAGTCAACACTCAAGGGATACAAGACAGGCTGTGCTGACTACATCACCAAGCCTTTCAACCCTGAAACCTTAAAAAAGAAAGTAGAATTCTTCCTTTCCTACAGCAATAAGATCCGCATCGAACAAAAAAAACTCGATATTGAATCTGAATATGAAAAAGTCATGAAAGTCTTTAATGAACTGATTAACCCACTCTGGTCTGTTCTTCTGAATGTTCAGCTCTTGAAAAAATATTCAAAGAGTGACAACAAGAAAGTTTATAAAACTCTTACGCAGAAACTTGAGTGCATTGAAGATTCTACCCAGCAGCTTAATAAAATGATTGGGGCCTATAGGAATGAAATACCTAAATTACTGGACCTTGAAAAAAGCTACCCTGAACCTTAGGGAAGTTCATCTTCATCTCTGTATTAACTCTATCTTGTAGCCATTAGGGTCTTCGATGAAAGCAATGACCGTCTTGCCATGCTTCATAGGTCCCGGTTCCCTTGAGACCTTAACCCCTTGCTCTTTTAGCTTAAGGCATGTCTCATAAATATCTTCAGTAGCAAGGGCAATATGTCCAAACGCATCACCTAAATTATATGAATGTTTGCCATAGTTATAAGTGAGCTCAATGCAAGGATCATCCTTTGACTTGCCATAGCTTAAAAAGGCAAGTGTGAACTCACCTTCAGGATAATCAGACCTGGAAATAAGATTCATTCCCAATAACTCTGAATAAAAGCGAATAGACTCTTCCAGATTGTTAACTCTTATCATTGTATGCAAGTACTTCATGGGCATCTCCTCATTTGCCGTGCTAGTATAGCGGCCTATGAATGTGCATACAATGAACTATGAGCTAGGATCCTTCCTCGTCAATGCCCAGAGCAATCTTGGTCTCTATCAATTATTAAATCTCCTGCAGGATGCTGCGACTACGCATGCACATAACATAGGTATCGGACTCAAAGAAATGGAAGAGATGAAGATGTTCTGGGTTCTCACCCGGCAAAATCTCATTATGAAACGCTGGCCCAAATGGCACGATGAAATTTCCATCAAGACCTGGATCAGGATTGGGGATGGGGCCGCTTCCAATCGTGATTTTCACATTTTTCAGAACGAAGAAATTATAGGCGAATGCACCACCAGCTGGCTTGCCTTGAGTTCAGATTCAAGAAGGCCCATTGCATGGGACCGAAACAGTCATCTGGGCAAGCTTCAAAATGAAGGTCGTGTCTCAATTGATACGGCCAAAATCCCCATCCGCTCGGGTGGACAGAAGCTTCTGAGCTTCGCTGTTCGCAACAGTGACATTGACCAGAATATGCATGTGAATAATACTAAGTATGCACAATGGATATTAGACGCTATTCCTTTTGAGGATCATAATAAATATAACCTTGCGGCCTATGAGGTAAATTTCCTGCTGGAAACAAAACTCAATGACCTCATAACCATTGAACGCACCCACACGGGCCCTGATGTGCATTTCCAGGGAGTGCGAGAGAGTGATCAAATAGTAGTCTTCACCGCCATCCTGAGGATCAAGCAATGAAACCGATTTTAAGAGGTCATTTTCACGAGGCAATGTTCTACATTACCTTAGGTGCCTGCCTCATGCTTATCGCCCGCACTGAATCGTCGACTGAACTCTGGGCCACTATTGCCTATACACTGGGAACTCTCACCATGTTCGGCATCAGTGCGCTTTATCATCGCATTACCTGGTCTCCAAAATCGCGGGCGCTCATGCGCAAGCTTGATCACTGTGGCATCTATATTATGATCGCAGCGACATTCACACCAGTTACCCTGCTTGCTCTTTCGCCCGAGTCAGGCAGGACTCTCTTCATCTCTATCTGGACTGTTGCCGTGTTAGGAATTTTGCAATCTATCTTCTTCATCAACCTTCCTAAATGGGTTAGTGCGATTCTTTATCTCATAGCAGGTTACATGATCCTTCCTTATGTGCCCGAACTCGGAGCAAAACTCTCAACTTCTCATCTGTGGCTACTCATTGGTGGGGGCATCGTTTATTCACTAGGGGCTCTGGCCTATGGACTTAAGAAACCTGTGCTTAGTCCCAAATATTTTGGCTACCATGAAGTTTTTCATGTTCTTGTAAGCATTGCGGCCATCATGCATTTCCTGGTTGTCTACTCACTTGTTTAGCGCATCGCTTTTCTGCTAGCTTTAATCTATGGAAAAAATAAACATCTTTTGCCTCTTGATGTCCCTCTTCACCTTTAGTGCGAACGCTGGATGCAATTACAGCATCGAACCCGTCATTCGTTTTTTGAATGCACTGGAACAGCAGTCATATGAAGGTGTACGAAAAATTACAGGGCGATATGGAAATTACAACCTGGATGGGTCCTACAAAATAATCAACTGGAAATTTTCAGGCGAATTCTGTAATCCGAACTTATGCGAATCTGCTGAAGAGGCTTATAAAGTGGTTGATGGTTGCTTAATGCTTGGTAATGATGTCGCTGATGTAACCCATGCCTCGGACTTGGAGTTGAGATTCAACTTAAAAGTAAATGCCGTTGGAAAACTCCTTAAAATCATCAAACGCTCGTCAGATTCTTCGTCCATTTTACTGCAGGAAAAGTGGTATGACGGTAATCGATGGATTCAGACGATAACTTTTACAAGTAAATAGACCATAGCTTGCTATTCCTGTGTGCATCCTCTTTTTGCGGCCCAGGTAATGTTCATGTTACCGGGTGTGCCTTTGATTTTTTATGGACAGGAATCAGGCAACGACCATGAAGTTTTTGAGCTTCATCTTTTGATCCTGAGAAAAAAATGTCCTCAATTAATCCTGTTCTCTGGAAATTTTATCAAAACCTAATCCTCCTGAGACGGAATTCTCAGGTTCTCTCTGAAGGTAAGCTCGTTAACCTTAAACGACTCTCACCTCATGTCATTTCTTTTGAAAGGAAGCTTGGTGCCAGGTCACTGACGATTAAATTGGATTTCAAGGCAAGAGAAGTCTTATTACCAGAGAAATTGTTCTAATTTCTTTGAAATATCCTGGGAGTCAAAAGGTTTGTGAATGAAGAGTTCCTTCTGGAAGGCCATGGGATTTTCTTCAAAAATATGATCGCTGTCAAAGGCAGTGACAAAGATTATCGGTGTTGCTGATTTGCCTTCAATCATTCTCATCTGCTTCGCAGTTTCAAAACCACTCATAACCGGCATCTGACAATTCATGAAAACCATCGTGATAATTTCTTCCTTAAAGATACCGAGAGCCTCAAAACCCGACGAGGCAGTAATGACATTAAAAGTTCCTGAAAACATGGCCTCATACACGAGCTGGGAAGCTATATCGTCGTCGACTATAAGAAGATTGGGCTTGTGAATCATGGTATTCAAATATCATCCCTGAAAGAATCTAGTAAAGTAACTTCAGGTGACATTGTGCACTAAAACGAGTTAAAAAACCGCTTTATAAGATCCGATCCATTTTTTCTGCTTTGTTGTTCCTCATTCAAAGTCATGTTCTGGATATCAGATGTGCAGAAAAAACTTGAGGCTTCCGGGTGGGCCTGAGTGCAAAGCAAAGGCAGGTCTTTATGGGCAACTATATCGTTGAGTAAACCTCTTCCCACTTCGATGAGTCCAGGACCTAAAGTCGTTACTATTTGTCTATGTGTAACGGCCAGGTGAAAATTTTCTCCGCGCTTATAATTCCGGAAATCCTGATTGAAGGTTATATTTCGTACGCCGGAAGACTTCTCCTGTAAGGGATGAGCAAACTCAACCGAGGATCCCAATGCATGACAAATTAATTGATGACCAAAACAGCAGCCAAAGACAGGTTTGCCTCTTTTTAATTCGGCCAGGAGGAATTTTGCCAGGGGTGCATGCCATGCAAGGGGTTCTGTCACATGCGAAGCCGAACCTACTATGATATACCCATCAGTATCTGATTGATGATCCTCGAGGCTTCTGACCCCAAATTGAGAGGGCATATGATAGCTCGTGGGCGTTGCCATGAGATCAATGAATTCATTAAAGCAGTGAACGGCAGGAGTCTTCATGAAGGGATCAATAAACCCAAGTTTCTTCATACGCATTTAAGCAGGGCGATACCATTAACCTTCAAGTCATATTCGTTTAAGGCACTTTCAACATCGAGCTTAATTCCTAAGAGCCTATAGGAAAAGCCTATGGCCTCAATAACCCTTCTCACGTTTTCAGACCGGCACTGCTCACCCATCTGGCCCACGCGGATGATATCAAGCCCAAAGGCACCTGAGAGTTCAACCCTGAAGTTTTTGGTAATAGTTGCTAAGAGTTCCTTTCCATTCACAGGGGCCTGGTTCTTTATAGCGACAACAGAATTAAGCCTGCACTCTTTTGGAGCATGAAGCTCAAGACCCATGATCTCAAGGCAATGTTGTAAAGTTGTAGAATTGAAAAGGTGACGCTCGTATCTTTTCTCAAGTGTCTCATGGCAGATAAGCCTCAAAGCTTCATAGAGGGCCATAATTCCATTCACAGGTGCAGTGTAGTGGTATTCATGCATAACCCAGAAACGATAAGCACGTCGTGGATCAAGACACCAGTGAGGCATAGGGGCCTCACGCTTACAGATGAAGTCAAAAGTTTTTTCAGAGAATGCGATTAGCGATACACCGGCCACAGATGAAAGTCCCTTCTGGCCTCCGGTTAAAACCACATCTATTCCCCACTCGTCCATAGGAAGAGAAATAGTTGAAAGTGTGCAGACAGCATCTACTATGGTTTGCACATTCATCGAATGTGCCAGCTTTACTATTTGCTCCAGTTCCACGTTTTGAATTCCGCATGATGTTTCACCCTGGACAATGGTCAGGACATCATAGTGATTCTTTTTGAGGGCCTCATGAACATCACTTACCTTAAAACAGCTTAGAGTATTTTCAGGGAAAATTTCTACGACATCAGCTCCAACTCCGCGCGCGAGATCACCAAAGCGTGCACTGAATGTACCAAGATTTAGAACCAGTACTTTCCGGCCTGGCCATAACAGAGCTGTTACCGCCATTTCCATGGCAGCAGAAGAGGGACCTGAGATGCCGAAAATTTTGTTACTGTTAGTCTGGAACACATACTGGGCCATGGCCTGGAGTCCGGTGACGATTTTATTCATCGACTCACCGAGGTGGTTAATAACCATCGTATTGGCCTGTGCCACTTCTCTTGGGATGGGAACTGGACCAGCACCCATCAGTAAAGAAGGCACTTCTGGGAGTAAACTAGTGAGTGGCGCAAGAATTGGTGATTTAATCTTCATGGAAATATTTTAAGCATTTCTAAAGAAAAGTGTCATATTTCTTGAATGAGCAAAATAGTCCCCTATCTAACACTTGTCGTATGGAGTCTTGTATTTTTATAGGGGATGATAGTTGCGATGAACAATCTAACTACTCATTTTTTGATTATAGGAGCAGGACCTGCGGGGTTGATTGCAGGTATTGAACTCCAGAAACTGGGCCATAAGGTCATCATTCTTGACCGGAATAAACTACAGGTGCGTCCAGTTTGTGGTGAATTTTTAAGTCCAGAAGGAATGGAACAATTAGAAACGATGAATCTAGGATGCACTTTGGAAGGGTTTCAATCGGTTAAGGGGATGCTGCTTTTCTCTCCTCTTGGCAGGAAGATCAAGACACAGTTTCCACTTGGTCGCATGGGTTGTTCTTTAAACCGGGGAGTCTTTCAAGAAAGACTGGTAGATGCCTTTTGCAAATCAGGTGGAATCATTTTTTACGATTCTGCTATCGAGCGTATCTCAATAAATAAAATGGTGAATGTTGAAACTAAATCGGGAAGTTATTCCTCTGAATGGTTAATTGGTGCTGATGGCAGACAATCAACTGTAGCAAGATTATTAAACATGCGAATGACTGCCCCCCCACTTAAACGCATGGCCCTTCATTGTTATTTGAAACCTAAGCTTCCCCTTCCACTTTATGGCCAAATGCACATTCTTCCTGATGGCTCCTATGTCGGGATAAATCCTATTCATCAGGGTGAAGTTAATTTTTCAATCGTCACTTCTCCTGCAGCTATAACAGAAGCGGGGGGCACAAAAGAACTCATCAATTTCTGGATTGGTTGTCGTCCCCAATTATCCGGACAGTTTCATCATTTAACAGATGAGACCATTAAAACTACCAGTCCAATTTCACGTACAAGCCTTGATATCATCGGCAACAAAGTGGCCTTAATTGGTGACGCATCAGGATTTATAGATCCTCTGACAGGCGAAGGAATTACCACGGCCATAAAATCCGCACGACTTCTGGCGTGGCAGATTGCAAAGGCGCCTTCAGTTGATCTCGGCTTTATAAACTATGCCACCAGCAGGAAACAGGACTTTGCTCAAAAAGAAAGGCTTAACCATGGCTTTCAGATTCTCATAAAGTCACCTTTGGCTTGTGAGGCCGTTGCACTCGCCTTAAGTATCTCTGAACGGGTGAGAAATACCTTCATCGGTATTGTGGGAAATGTTTATACGCCTTCTCAGGCAATGAAAATAATCCTTAGTGGTTATTTAACAAAGAGGTTTTAAATGGCGAAGATTATCGGTGTCGAAACTGCCTTTCCAGAACATCGCTACCCACAACATGATGTTATGGACATGGTCAAAAATAGTATGCCCGAGCATGGAGCAATCATTGAACGCCTGAATTCAACCTCCGGTGTGGCATTTAAAAACTTAGTGCTCCCGCTCGATCAATATCCCAAGCTTGGCGGCTTCGAAGCAAGAAACCAGGTTTATCTTGAAACCATGGTTTCAACCCTCGCCCGGGCAGTTTCTAAACTCCATCTTAAATTAGGTTTTAACTGGAAAGATATCGGAGTTATAACCAGCACCAGTGTCACTGGTGTGGCAGTGCCAACGCTAGATGCAAGACTTATGAACCTCTTCCCTATTCCTCATCATGTAGTCCGGAATCCATTATTTGGAATTGGATGCTTAGGAGGAGTTTCAGGTCTTAACCGCACTCATGATTTACTTAAGGCCTATCCAAATAAACTTGGTCTCGTGGTGGCGGCAGAGGCTTGCTCTCTGACCTTCCAGTTAAATGATGTCTCCATGGCCAACATGGTTGCCTGCAGTCTTTTTGGTGACGGAACCGCAGCGGTCCTGCTTGCTGGTGATGATCATCCCCTGGCAGGCAAGGCAAGACTTGAAATCGTCGATAGTATGAATACGTTTTATCCAAATACTGAAAGAATTATGGGCTGGGATATGCTCGATACTGGTTTCAAAGTTGTCCTGAGCGGAAATGTTCCTGAGATTGTAGAAAAATATGTGGCTGAAGATGCAGAAGCCTTCGTGAATCGCAATGGCCTTACGCTGGATAAAATAGAAAATTTGATCTCTCATCCTGGTGGCCCCAAAGTCTTAAAGTCTGTACAGAAAGTCTTGCAGAAAGATGAATCACTCTTAAGGCACAGTTGGGAGAGTTTAAGGGACAATGGAAACATGTCATCGGTTTCAGTTCTTGATGTCCTCAAGCGAAGTATCGACCAAAATACCCTCAAGAAAGGATATGGAGTGGCACTGGCCATGGGTCCTGCCTTTAATTCAGAAATGTCTCTCATCAAAGTAAGAAGCTAGATGTTATTTTATGTCATGATCCTCTTCTTTATTCTCCAGCGGGTTTCGGAAATTGTTGTAGGTAAAAGGAATATGCGAAACTTACAAAATGAATTTTTGATTAGGCCACCCCAGCTTGAAACGCAGCAGATGATCATTCTGCATGCAGGCTGGTTCGTGGCCCTGATAGGAGAGTTTTATTTTCTGGGTGAAGAAATCGGGACAGGATTTTTTATCGCAGGAATCATAACCCTGGCCTTGTGTCAGTTAGTCCGCTTTATAACGATGTATCAGATTGGTAGAGACTGGGTTCCCATGCCAGTGGCCTTGCCTAATCAAAAAATCGTAAGCTCAGGTCTTTTCCACTATATCCGCCACCCTAACTACCTGGTGGTCATGATTGAAATCATCCTGCTTCCCCTTTTAGGGAAATGTTATGTGACAGCTTTTTTCTTTGGACTCTTGAATATCTTCTTCCTCTTACGCCGTATTAGAATAGAGGAAGATGCGCTTAATATGATTCCTGAGTATGCAAAAGTTTTTTCTATGAAAAAAAAGCTCATTCCCTTTCTTTATAATCTAATGCCATGAAATTTTAGTTATTCCAGGTCGCCAGTCTCACGATAAAATTCCTTGTATGGGAATTTCTTAGCTTCTTTTGAGAGCACAACACTATCACTTTTTACTACGACACTGTCGCTTATGATGACCCCTTGATCTTTAATCTCTTGCTGCATTTTTGTCGTTAAGTTTGATGCATCGGGGATGGGAACGCTGGCCGGCGCTCGGAAAGCTTCAGAGCTAACTTTAGTTGCGCTGGAAGCGGAGGACACTACATAAACGTTCAGGCCTCCTGGATGCCATGTCAAAGAGCTAGATCTTCTCTCCATGCTGGGAAATATCCAGGCCCAGGGATTCCTCTTCTTTGGTAACCCGCATTGGTCGGGCAAAACTACAAACCCAGTAAAGAAACATTGAACCGAAAAAGCAAAAGACCATAACCATAACCAGTGCCAGTAAGTGCATGAAGAAAGTCCGGGTCTCCCCGTAAATAAGGCCCACGTCCCTGGCAAAAACTCCGGTAAGGATCATACCGACTATTCCCCCCAGACCGTGGCAAGGAAATACATCAAGCGTGTCATCAATCTCTGTTTTGTTTTTAAGAGAGAGGGCCATATTTGAAACAAATGATGAGATAAAACCAATAAGGACTGCCGCACCTATAGTCACGAATCCGGCCGCCGGTGTGATCCCGACCAGACCAACAACTGCTCCAATACAAGCGCCGAGGGCAGAAGCTTTTTTGCCCCTCAGGCAGTCCAGGAACATCCAGGTAAGCATGGCAACGGCAGAAGCAGTATTTGTATTCATCAAGGCAAGTGTTGCTGTCTCATTTGCGGCAAGTGAAGATCCTGCATTAAAGCCGAACCAGCCAAACCAAAGAAGACCTGTACCAAGAATGACGTATGGTATATGGGCAGCTTCATGAGAGAGCTCAGTCCGAGGTCCGAGGTAAATGGAACCGGCCAGAGCGGCCATACCAGCAGAGATGTGCACAACAGTACCACCTGCGAAATCGAGGACTCCCCAATTACGAAGAAGTCCATCCGGATGCCAGGTCATATGGGCCAATGGGGCATAAATGAACAATGAAAAAAGAACCATGAAAAGCAGGTAGGACGTAAACTTTACTCTTTCTGAGAAGGCCCCACTGATCAGGGCGGGTGTGATGATAGCAAACTTTAATTGGAAAAGTGAGAAAAGTGCAAAAGGTATTGTTGGTGAAAAATCAGGATGAGTTAACATCCCTACTCCCCTGAACATAAAAAAAGTCATTGGGTTTCCAATGACTCCCCCGATTGATTCTCCAAAACATAAACTAAATCCTACTGCTACCCACGTGACTGAGATGACTCCCATGGCAACCATGGATTGTAGCATGGTAGAAATGACGTTCTTTCGCCTGACCATTCCTCCATAGAAGAAAGAAAGGCCTGGAGTCATAAGGAGAACAAGCGCCGAGGCTGTTAATAACCAGGCAGTATCTCCCGTATTAATAGCTCCACCGACTTTAGCTTGGGGAATTTCAGGTAAGAAGGTAGCAAGCAGTCCACAAACCAGGATCAGGCCCAGGTGTATTAAATAAATAGGACGCATTGATTCCTCCAAACAGGAATAGAGTTATGTGCTCCTATATAATGAAGGTTTTTTAATTAATCTTCAAGATTTTTCGGAGCACGCGCTGCTTTTGCATAAGTCATCATGATTCAGTATTTTTTTCTGCAACATGGAGGTTCTAATGCTCGAACAAAATTTTACTTGTTGGTATGACGGTCAGGATGAGGGTGATGGAAAAGATATTCTTGCTCCTAATGCTGGTGCAGCTGCGAGAATGGCAGTGGATATCTGGAGGCATGAAAATCTTCAGGAACTTCACGGTGGCACATTGGTTGTTTACCTTCGGGATGAAGCAGGTCATGTAAGTAAGGTCCACGTGGCCGATGATTCCTCGGCCAGGGAAGCTCATCTTTGATGTATGAACAGGAATTACTGATCGATAGTTTCAGGACGAAATACTGGGGCACTCCACTTTCACCTGGAGTGTTGGCAGCTTTCTTGGCCATGCCCAGGCATCGTTTTGTTAAGAAATTTTCACCGGATGGTGAACGATGGATTACATTAACTGAACAGAATGTCGAAAATTACCTTCCATTGCTCTATGCAGATACAACTCTGCTGCTTTATGAAGATGGCACCCACACCTGTACCATATCCCAACCGTCGCTGGTGCTGAAGATGCTGGAGCTCCTGGAAATAAGACCTGGCCATAAAGTCTTTGAACTTGGTGCCGGGAGCGGATGGAATGCGGCCATGATGGGACATATGGTGGGGCCGGAGGGAAAAGTTATCAGTGTTGAGATAATTGAAGAGATGGCAACACAGGCCGCTTTGAATATCCAAAGTTTTGATATGCCCCAGGTAAGTATCATCCATGCTGATGGAAGTAAAGGGTATTTTGAGGAAGCCCCTTTTGACCGTGGAGTATTCACTGCCGGCGCCTATGATATTCCGGCGGTTTTTTATGATCAGATAAAGGATGGCGGTAAACTTCTTTTTGTCCTCAAGACTCCGGGTCTGGGAGACTTGCTTTTATCACTCAGGAAAGTTCAGGGCCATTTTGTGGAAGAAGATAGGGTGCATGTTATTTTCGTCCCTGTAACCGGCACCAATGTTCCTGAAGGAAGAGATGAAATTAATGAACTTGTCACAAAGTCCAGGCTAACTATCTATCCGAAAAAAAATGTGATTATTGGTTCTGAATCAGTTTTTGTTTTTTAGGGCATAAAAAATGGCCACATGTTGGAATGGCCATTTTTTCCATCAAATCAGGATGGGGTCTAACCCTCTCCCTCATCTTTGGTAATAAAAATCATAACAATAAGCGGCAAGGCACTCATCTTAATTGATAATTAAGAAACTTAAGAAGAAATTGTGATAGAAATTGTTCAGTCTGATTTGCGTAAGCATAATTGTCAGCATTAAAGTATAGCTTGCGATTTTTCGCGAGGGGGTAAGAAAGTGAAACTAGGAAAAGCAATTGGATTTTTATCGTTGATGAGTCTTGTTGCATGTGGCGGCGCATCCAAATCACCCATTTTTGGTAAAGCTGGTAGTAATGGTCCCGCGGCAGAAGAAGTGATTTTAAACGTCGTTCCCCTGATGGATCTTACCCATAACATGAAATTTGAGGCCCTTCCTCTGGAAGGATCAGTAGATATAAGTAAGCGCCTTTGGTCCGGAGATCACTGGCCATCGAATCGCGGTGGTCTTAATCGTCGCTGGAATGCCCCCCCTGAAGAACCAGGCTTTAATACTCTTTCACCGACAAGGGAAGAACTCACTCTTATGACCCCTGAGGACATTGCACGTCTCTCCCCTTCTGAAAAATGGGACCTCCTCCTGGGCCAGTATGATTATCCGTTTAAGAAAGAAGTTGCTCTCTATACCAATCCTGTAGCTATTAGCTGGGAAGGAATTGGCAATGGTTGGGCCTCTGCCAGCATCAATCATGATGAACCTACTCCTAGAGTGCTGACCAATGCAGATGGAATTGTTATTCCTTTTGGTTCATCTGATATCAAGGCACTGCTTAGTTACTATTATGCTTTCAGCAAGAAACTTCCTATTACTCAAAATTTGGGCCTTCGTTGTCCGGTGACACCTGATGGATCAAAGCCTGATGAATTTTGCACCAATGACTTGAACGCAGGTTCTTTTCACATAGCTATAGGAAACAAGCTTGGACTGCAGAAGCAGGCCATCGTGGGAGATATTGATCGTTACTCTGAAGTATGGAACCAGCCGTTCATCGCTTACAAGAGCCAGGTTTTAGAAACTCTGGATCCAGTTGAAGGGACCCTGAAAGGAACAGTTAAGATCCTCAGGATGAAGACAAAGATTTACTATGCAGGACTTGCTGAAGGCAATTCGTGGGACCCGATCATTGGTACTTTCCGCAACGTAACGACCAACAGAATCTATAACTATGATCTTTTCATTAATGCTGCTGGTGAGATACACGGTGGTGCCTGGATTTCTGGTGATCGTCCAGATTTTATCTGGGTGATGCCAAGGGTAGAAACTTTTGAAGATAATTTTGCAGCACTTGCTCAACTCTTGAACTAGTCGCTTTAAAAAGAAGGCCATCGAAAGATGGCCTTCTATAGATCTGGTAGATTTACTTCTCCGTCAAAACACAGCCCTCTGTTTTATCCTCTTGTTGAGAGGTGGAGGCCTGGTCCGTGGCACTTGCAACATTCAAATGAAGTGCTAACAAGCTTCCGACGGTGAGGAGTAAGAAATTTTTCCAGAGAGATTTTTGTTCCATCCTAGAACCTCCAAGTTCAGTGAAATTAGATTTTGGACTCAAGGGGAGCTTAAGACAATCTATGGGGTGGCCATAGATTTTTAATTAATGAGGTTAATTAATGATTTCAAATGGGTGGGAAAATGGACGCATTTAAATGGGGATTTTCGATTTTTGGTGAATGATGATGGGTAGAATAAATAGTCTTTAAAGGCGCATCCTGCGCCTGGATAGGTGAGAAAAAGGACGGTCCGGTACTTTTTCAAATAGTAACCGCAGTCAATCCGAAGGATTGGCAAGGTCAAGTTCGAACATCAGTTTGGGTATAGGCAGTGACTAATAGAGAACTTATGAATCTGAACTTCTTATTGCCTGCGATCAAGCACTAAAACATCAAAATCATGATCATTGTCTGCATCAGCAGAAAAATGTTGTTCCGAAACTTTTTTCCAATTCTTGAGTGAGAGTTGAGGAAAATACACATCCCCTTTTATATTTCCTTTAACTTCAGTCATATAAATCCGGTCAACCAGTGAGAGGGCATACTTAAAAATCTTTTGTCCACCTATAATGAAAAGTTCAGTCTCCCCACTTCTCTCAGCTTGCTTAATGGCCCTGAAAATTGAAGTGAACCAGAGGACATTTTCATCATTCGAATGTGGCTCGCTTGAAATCACGAGACTCACTCTTCCGGGAAGCGGCTTACCTATGGATTCAAAAGTCTTGCGACCCATGAGGATATGATGTCCCATAGTTATGCGCTTGAAGTTTTGCAAGTCTGCCTTGAGATGCCATGGCAGGGTATTATTTATACCGATCACATTGTTTTCAGCTTTCGCTACGATAAAAGAAATTCTCATTTTACACCGCCACTGGAGCTTTAATATGTGGATGGGACTGATAATTTAAAAGTTCAAAATCCTCAAACTTAAAACTGAAGATGTCTTTCACGTCTGGATTAATCCTAAGCTCTGGCAAGGGAAAGAACTCCCGTGAGAGTTGCAGTTCAGTTTGTTCAAGGTGATTAATATATAAGTGGGCATCTCCGAAAGTATGCACAAAGTCCCCGGGTTTAAGACCGCAAACCTGGGCCACCATCATGGTAAGCAAAGCATAGCTTCCAATATTAAAAGGGACACCAAGGAAAATATCGGCCGAGCGCTGGTACAACTGGCATGATAGTTTTCCATCTGCCACATAGAACTGGAACATCGTGTGACAGGGAGGCAAGGCCATCTTATCTACATCAGCTACATTCCATGCAGAGACAATAAGGCGACGTGAATCCGGATTTTTTTTGATCATCTCAATTAAGTTTGTGATCTGGTCGATGGTCCTTCCATCATGGGTCTTCCAGCTTCGCCACTGAACTCCATAGACCGGACCTAAGTTACCCTCGGCATCGGCCCATTCATTCCAGATCGAAACGCCATTATCCTTGAGATACTTGATATTTGAATCACCCTTAAGGAACCACAAAAGTTCGTGCACGATAGATTTCATGTGACATTTTTTTGTTGTGACGAGAGGAAATCCCTTTGAGAGATCAAAGCGCATCTGATGACCGAAGACTGAGAGTGTCCCCGTGCCGGTGCGGTCTTCTTTCTTTACGCCTTCACTTAGTACTCGCCGCATGAGTTCATGGTATTGCTTCATCTGGCGACCTCCCGAAAAATGTCCTGCGTGTGTGGGTTTATCGTAGCATTCCACTTAAGGCTTGTTCAACAAGACTTCTGTGCCTAAAATAAAGGAATCCATTCGCGAGGTGAAAGTATGCCGACAGTTCGTACCGGTCTAGAGCGGTTAATTTCAGAGAAAAATCTACAAAATAAATTTAAAGGGAATATTGGTTATCTGTGTCATAGCGCTTCAGTCACCAAGGACCTTGAACATGGTTTGCTGGCGATGCAGCGCACTTTTGGCCCGAGACTGACCAAGATTTTTGGCCCCCAGCACGGTTTTGTGACGGATGTTCAGGATAATATGGTCGAGACGACTCATTATATTCATCCCTTTTTCAAGTTACCGGTTTACTCACTTTATTCTGAAACAAGAATTCCTACGGATGAAATGCTGGAAGGACTTGATCATATTGTTGTGGACCTGCAGGACGTAGGGACTCGCATTTATACTTATATCTACACGATGACTCTTTTGATGGAGGCCTGTCAGAAAAAGGGTATTGAAGTCGTTATTCTTGAGCGTCCTAATCCAATTAATGGTGTGACTCTTGAAGGAAATATTCTTGATCCTCATTATGCTTCGTTCGTAGGTAGACATCCGATTCCTGTTCGTCATGCTTTGACCATGGGTGAAGTGGCCCGTATGCACCAGAAATATTGGGGTGGGAAAGATTGTAAGCTCACTGTGATTGAGATGCAGGGATGGAAGCGAGAGATGAGCTATGAAGACACGGGTCTTCCCTGGGTACTTCCCTCGCCTAACCTTGCGACCATTGAAGCTGCTTATACCTTCGTAGGAACTGTGTTGTATGAAGGCTGTAATATTTCTGAAGGCCGTGGAACGACGAGGTCACTTGAGATCATAGGTCATCCTAAGATTGAATCATTTTCTTTTCATGAGAAGTTGAAGCCAGTTCTCGCGAAGGCAAATCTTAAGGGCTTTGTACTGAGGCCTTTGGTTTTCTTGCCGACTTTCCAGAAACATATGGGCAAGCCCTGTGGTGGTTACCAGATACACGTGACGGATCGTAAGACGTTTGAGCCGTGGAGACTTTGTCAGTATCTGTTAAAAGAAATGTATCATGAGCTCGGTTCAGAATTTAAATGGAAAGAGCCTCCGTATGAATATGAATTTCACAAGTCACCGGTGGACCTGATTAATGGAACAGATAAATTGCGCTTGTGGGTTGAGAAAAATGGTACTGAAGATGAGTATCAGGCCATCATGCGACCTGATCAGGAAATCTTTGCAGAACAAAGAAAATCAATTTTGATGTATTAGTGCTCGCCCAGGTAGATTTTTTTCACGTCTTCATTATCGAGTAGATCTGAACCTTTGCCGTGCAGGGAGATTTTACCTGTCTCAAGCACGTAGGCATAATCAGAAATCTTAAGCGCTTGTTTGGCATTTTGTTCAACCAGGAGAACAGTCACGTGTTTTTCCTTGTTGATGTTCACAATGATTTCAAAAATTAATTTAACTACCTGAGGTGCTAGTCCAAGGCTTGGTTCATCCAGCAGTAATATCTCTGGTTCACCAATCAATGCTCGTGCAATGGCGAGCATCTGTTGTTCACCACCGGAAAGTGTTCCGGCCATTTGAGCAATACGTTCTTTGAGACGTGGAAAGAGCCTGAAAGCTTCAGCCAGATTTTTATCAAAATGGACCTTGGCCGAATGACGTCCGACTATTCCTAGCTGGAGGTTTTCCATGACTGTCAGGTTGGGAAAAATTCCGCGACCTTCTGGAGCATGAATGAGTCCCTTGCCTACTAACTTATACGATTCAAGGCCTGCTATGTTCTGGCCATTGAGAACGACAGTACCGGTCGAATTAATTGCACCTGAAATGGCCTTAAGAGTTGTTGTCTTCCCTGCGCCATTGGCGCCAATGAGAGAGACGATTTTACCCTTGGGAACATTGAAGCTCACACTCTTAAGAGCGTGCACGTTGCCGTAATTTACTTGGAGTTCATCAACTACTAAAGTATCCATTAATCCACACCCAGGTAGGCTTCAATAACTCGTTTATCATTCTGGACTATTTCTGCGACACCTTCGCAAACTAATTGTCCTTGTACTAAGACGTAAATTTTTTCGCAGATTTTCATCACAAGACCCATGTCATGTTCAATTAAAAGGACTGTGATGTTGCGGTCTTTCTGGATCTTACGGATAAGGTCCGTGAGTTCACGGGTCTCAGCTGGATTAAGACCTGCAGCTGGTTCATCAAGTAACAAAAGCTTTGGCTCAAGACCTAGTGCACGGGCAATTTCCAGCTTTCTTTGCTTTCCGTAAGGAAGGGCACCGGCCTGGACGTTTGCGAGATCTTCAATCCCCATGACTTTTAACAGGGCCAGGGATTTTTGGCGGACAGCTTCTTCTTCTTCATTAAAAAACTTAGTTTCAAAAACCATATCTATGAGATTTGACTTTGAAGAAGAGTAAAAAGAAGACATCACGTTCTGGAGAACTGTGAGGTCTTTGAATAGACGGATGTTTTGGAAAGTGCGGCCGATACCTTTTTGAGCTATCTCGTAAGGCTTTTTACCGACGAGGCTCTCACCTCTTAGTTTAATATCTCCGTGAGTGGGAGGGTAAATGCCAGTGAGGACATTGAAGATTGTGGATTTACCGGCACCGTTAGGGCCAATGAGACCGTATAGGATTCCAGGCTCAAGTGACATTGTGACATTTTGACATGCCTTCACACCACCGAACTCAAGACTCATGTCATTTATTTCGAGGAAAGCCACTTCCACTCCCTATTCCCCATAAGCCCTTGCGGACGAAGGATCATAATTAGAATCATGGTCAGGGCATAGATGATCATACGCAGATCAACACCCGTGATGTCTTGAACTTTTCGGAGACCTTCCGGTAAGACGGTCAGGATTCCGGCACCTAAGATGGCCCCACTTAAACTTCCTAGACCACCAACCACATTCATGGCGATGACTTCGAAGCTCTTCACAAACGTGAAGGTTTGAGTTGAGAGATAGCCTTCTGAGTGTGCGAAAAATGAGCCGGCAACTCCGGCGATGAAGCTTGCAATGACAAATGACTTAACTTTAATGGCCAGCGGATTGATACCCATCATGGTGGCGGCAATTTCGTTTTCTTTTATGGCGAGCATGGCGCGTCCGAGACGTCCGTCACGGATACGCTTGATAACAAGAATAGTAAGGAGAGTTAAAAGCAGGACAGAACCAAGGTTTAAATAAACGGGAATGTCTGTCATTCCGCGAGCACCACCGACGGCATCAATATTGAGAAGAACAATTCGAATAATTTCTGAGAAACCGAGAGTCACCATTCCGAGGTAGTCACCCATGAGGCGCAAGCTTGAAATTCCGATGACAAATCCGATAACGGCGGCCATGAGGCCTGCGCATAAACTACCGACCAGTAGCTGTATGATTATTGGAGCTGTGGGAAGAAAGAAAGTCACAATGGAGGCTGAGGTATAAGCACCAATGGCCATGAAGCCAGCGTGGCCCATAGTGAAAAGACCTGTAAAACCGTTTAGTAATGCCAGAGAAACTGAAAGAATAATATTCACACACATGATGATCAGGACTGAGTAATAGTAGGGGCTGATCAAACCAGTGAAACGACCTGGCTTCTCATGCAAAAGAGCTCCCGGGGTAAGTGAGAACTTACTTAGGATGAAATTTAATATTAAGGCCCCCACCGCAAAGGCGAGCATAATGAGTAAGGTTTTATTGAACTTTTTTGTCATGGCCTATACTTTTTCTATTTTTTTGCTGCCGAGGATTCCACCCGGACGCAGTAATAGCACAAGGATCAGGATTACGAATGCGAGGGCATCCCTGTAAGTTGAGCTGATGTATCCGGCCACATACGTTTCAGAGAGGCCAAGTAGCACAGCACCTATTACGGCACCTGTGATGTTTCCGATACCACCGAGGACTGCAGCGATGAAAGCTTTGAGTCCAGGCAAGAGACCTAGTAAAGGGTCAATCTTAGGGTAAGCGATTCCGTAGAGAACTCCGGCGGCACCTGCGAGGGAACTACCGATAATGAAAGTGATGAGAATGACTTTGTTTACGTTGATACCGATGACGTTGGCAGTATCAAGAGAGTGACTGATGGCGCGCATGGCTCGGCCGAATTGAGTCTTGAAGACGAGATACTGGAGGATCACCATCAGGACGAATGAAACCAGGAAAATGGTTATCTGGTTTGAGTCGAGGAAGATGTCTCCGCCGAGGTCGATGTTTTGACGTGGTAAGATGTTCGGGAAAAATTGTGGGGAGGCGCCGAAGACTAATTGACCGCCGTATTGGAGGAACAAGCTTACACCGATGGCGGTGATGAGGATGTTGATACGTGGGGCCTTGCGGAGGGGGCGGTAGGCGAATTTTTCTATAATGACTCCGACGATAGCACTTCCGATCATGGCGACACCAACGACGAGGAGTGTGCCTAGGACTGAAGGTTCTGCTCCGCCTAGGAAATAGCGGGCAAAGTAAAGGCCGATGAAGGAGCCCACCATGAAGATGTCACCGTGGGCGAAATTAATTAATTGAAGGACTCCGAATACCATCGTGTAGCCGAGAGCGACCAGGGCGTAGATACTACCTAATGCCAGGCCATTGATGGTATGTTGAATAAAATCGTTCAAAGCTTATGCCTTTTTACGGATTAATTGTTTCTACGAATTTAAACAGGCCATCTTTCACCTGAAGAACGACGGCAGACTTAACAGCATCACGCTCTTTATTAAGAGTGATAATTCCTGTTACTCCCGGAAAGTCCTTGGTAGCGGCAATAGCATCACGAAGCTTTTCGCCATCGATAGTATTGGCACGTTTGAGTGAATCAAATAGAACCTGGGCAGAATCATATGCAAGTGCAGCAAGGGAGTCAGGAGTTGTACCGAAACGTGCCTTGTAGTTTTTAATGAAGTTCTGAACTTCAGGACGTGGATCTTCAACTGTGTAATGGTTAGAGAAGTAATTCCCTTCAACCGACTCTCCACCGATTTCAGTGAGTTTTGAAGAATCCCAACCATCTCCACCCATAAGCGGAACTTTAATTCCCTGCTCGCGGGCCTGACGGGCAACCAATCCGACTTCAGTGTAATAACCCGGTACATAAATGAAGTCTGGCTGTTTAGACTTGAGGTTTGTTAATTGGGCCTTGAAATCTACGTCACCAGAAGCGTATTTTTCATCTCCTACGATCTCTCCCCCAAGGGCAGTGAAAGTGTTAGCAAAAAATTGTGAAAGACCCATGCTGTAGTCGGACTTAGAGTCACGAAGGATGGCGGCTTTTCTAAGCTTAAGTGAATTGTAAGCAAACTTGGCAATGACTTCACCCTGGAATGGATCGATGAAACAAACACGGAAAATAAAATCACCTTTCTGAGTAACCATTGGGTTTGTCGAGCTTGGTGAGATCATTGGAACCTTGTTTTGCTGGGCAACTGGTGCACCGGCAAGAGATCTGGTTGATGCAACTTCACCCAAAATCGCTACAACGTTATCGATGTTGATGAGTTTCTCAACTGAGAGTCTTGCTTCTTCAGGTTTACCCTGGTTGTCGTAGGCAATAAGTTCGATTTGCTTACCTAGAACTCCGCCTTTTTTGTTCCACTCTTCAAGAGCAAGAATGATTCCGTCACGAGTACTAAGACCAAATGTGGCCTCGGCACCGGTTAATGAACCAAAGTTTCCAATCATTATCTTGTCGCCTTTATTGGAATTACACCCAGCAAGAGCGAATATAGACGCGAGCATCAAAGTTTGTAGGATCAGTTTCAATCGGAACTCCTTAGAAGTATTTCACTATCCTATTTCTTCAAAATCAAATTGTTAACCCTTTTACTATGATTAATTAATGGGTCAGTGCAGAAAAAAAGGCTCCTTTCGGAGCCTCGTTTTGTCTTATTCGTAGAGAGATGGCATTGGGGTGGGCCGAACATTCCGTGGGCCATTCGAGAGGATCGCACTTTTTAACTTGATGAGTTTAACAGGTACCGCCAAGTGAGATCTTTCAATCGCCTCTTCGATGGTAACCATTCTGGACATGATCGCCGCATAAACTGCTCGCTCCGCGTTTACAATTCCGCCGGAAGTCACACGGGCCTTCAGGAATTCCTTCTTATCTACTGTTCCCATCAAAATCTTTTTGATTTTAAGCGGGGTGAGTCCTGCGTTTGCATCCTTGATTCGACCAGCTATGTTCGACACATAAGGGGCCGCCTGACTTGTACCAGAGACTTCCATATAATCATTGCCCGGGATAGATGACATGATTATCATGCCAGGAGCTGCAACTTCCACCATTTTCGTTCCGTAGTTTGAAAAGGGAGCAAAGTACTGGTCTTTATAGGTAGCGGCCACAGTGATGGTATTGTCCGCCTTGATATTCGCAGGGGTTGAACCTAATTCATCATTTGAAAGAGAATCGTTTCCTGCAGCAAAAACAAACAAGGTCTTGGGAGCAGCAGCGACAAAGGCTTCCCCTGCTCTGATTGATAGATTCATGAACGACATGGAAGCAGCAATTAACTCCTGATCTGTAGGTGCACGCTTATAAGTAATCTGAAAGGCCTGATTGGCAATTCCCATTGCCTGGAGCATTCCCATTCCAAAAGAGCCATTGGCCACATCAGCACCGTTAGCTGCGATAAAGGTAGAAATCAGTTTCATTTTTTCAGCATTTTCAAAGGCCAGTCGGGTGAGGATATAATTGAGCACCATGCCCGGCTCAAGCGGCTTAAGTTCATCATTTGCTGCTGACTTCTTCTTATGTTCCTGCATGAGAACTGCCTTAGCAGGAGTTGCAAGAAGCTTAATTGCCATGACCTTATTATTAGTGCCATTAACAGCAATGCCGGCAACATGAGTACCGTGGATATAGGTACTATATCTCCCGACTTCCTTATCAAAACCGGGAGTCTTCATTTTTTCTTTCGCCCATGTCTTTTCTTCATCTGTCATTGTGAACATGAAAGACTTAGACGAGATGGTGTTGAATTTTTTCATCTCAGGATCAAAAGTACTAAGCAGAGTATTGTCGAAAACCTGGGAGTTGTTTTCAGCAAAGTTCCAGCCATTAAAAGCTCCGGCATAGGGGCCCGTAAAGACAACTGCATCATTATTCCAGTTATTAAGCTTTATGCGTGGATGATTGAGGTCTGTGCCTGAATCAATGACAGCGATGGTGGCCGCATTAAGGGATGTAACAATGGTCAAACAAAGTACTGCGAGTGCTTTCATGAGGCTCCTTACGTGTAAGGAGTTAATATCTATGGGTTTGGGATTATCTGCAATTCAATGCTGTGCAGCGTGTAAAGAATCCAAGGTGTCGCTTACGAGGACACCCTGGATGTTTAATGATTACTGAAACATAGGAGCAAGAGGCATCGGAATCACGTCCATAGAACGAACTACTGATTTGTGAGTAGGTTCATCTTTAACCTTTAACTTGGCCGTTGTGATGGCCAGGGCAAGAGGCATAGACTTTGAAATTTGGGCAGCGAAGACGGCCCTTTCTGAATTTACGATTCCGCCGGTGGCCACTTTATCAGCAAGGAAGGCCTTCTTGTCTACTGTTCCCATAAGGATCTTTTTTACTTCAGCAGGAGTCAGCTTATCATTGGCATCTTTAATCTTACCTGCAACTTTAGCAACAAAAGGAGCTGCCTGGCTGGTACCAGAAACTTCAAGGTACTCATTGCCTGGTATGGAAGACTTGATAAGCATTCCGGGAGCAGCTATGTCCACCATCTTCACACCGAAGTTAGAAAACTTGGCGAAGAATTCATTCTTATAAGTTGCACCCACGCTGATCACGTTATCCGCCTTGATGTTCGCTGGCGATGTTCCGAACTCATCATTTGAGAGTCCATCATTACCGGCAGCAAAGACAAACAATGTATCAGGGGCCTGGGAGGCGAAATTATTTCCGGCCTTGACGAGTGCATTGATAAAGAGTCCGGCAGCTTTGTTAGATTCTTCTTCAGTAGGCTTGCGGAAGAAAATAAGCTTGAAGGCGTTATCAGTGATGATCTTGGCCTGTTTAAAGCCCGTTCCAAATGAACCGTTGGCCACTTCTGCCTTGTGACTATTAATAAAGAGGGCGATTTCACCGAGGAGCTTCATCTGCTCAGTAGCAAGGGCCACAAAGGTAGTCTCGAGGAGAATCCAACGATCGACAGTGTTATTTGACTTGTTCAATGAGAGGCCTTCAAAGAATGGCTTGAATTCAGTAGGGATAAGCTTGATACCCATTGCTTCATTCTTAGAACCATTGACAGTGATACCAGCAACGTGAGTTCCGTGAACGAAGTTTCCGAACTTGCCCATCTCGGCAATGAACTTCTTGTCTGCGATTTTTTCTTTCATCCATGCGATTTCTTCAGGAGTCGCCTTGCCTAAGAAATTCTTTCCTTGAATATCGAAGTACTTCTTACAGTCAGGGGAAAAAGTTCCGATGTATTTATAATCAATGATCACGCCATTTTGTTCTGCGAAGTTCCAGCCATTGATATCATCCTGATAACCGTTGTTATCATTATCACGGCGGTCTTCAACTTCAAGTGGGTTCACCCATAAGTTGGAGACAATCATTTCATGTTTGTAATCAAGACCAGAATCAATGACGGCAACGGTAGAGGCTTCAACAGTGAGAATTGAGCCAAGGACCATGAGACTTGAAATCCATTTCATATGTTCTCCTTCTTGAGAAAAGTAATTAGCTCATTCTCTCCAGAGTGAAATGTATCAGTCAATTAAAAAGCCCCTTGGATAAGGGGCTTAATAAAGACTTTAATTTGGTCAGGTTTAGCGAATTTTTTTGAGACCCGGAACGTTGGTAATGTAAGTAACATCTTCACCGCGGCATGCACCTTCTGCACATCTATTTGAGACCTGGCAATTTTGTGCAGCATCGAAAATGTAATCAGTTTCACCACGCACAAGGATTCCTTCAACTTCAGATGTCTCAGTATTGATGACTGCTGAGCCTGAGTTTCCACCGTATGTATCAAGGTTAGCGACGAAGAACTTGGTTTGAAGGCTTCGTACTTTTGCATCATCAGAAATCTTGGTCGGTAGTCCTGTAGGATGGCCGATAACGACGAGAGATGCACCCTTTGAAACTTTTCCAGAGCGACGGAAATTAAGTGGACTACGATCAGTTACCTTACGATCAAGTTCAATCAAGGCGTAATCGTCTTTTGAGATAGTCTCCAGGGCGCGTGAAATTATTTTCTTACAAGAATAGACATTAGTTTGAGGTACGGTAATCTTCCCCTGGTTAACATTATCCACTTTGTAATCAAAGACCCATTTATATGACTGGCAGTCGGCGACAGTCTTAATACAATGGCCTGCTGTCATTAAAAGGTTTTCGCCTACTAAGAAGCCTGAACAACTAGCGGCCGTAATTTGATTGGAGAAACGTTCAGAAGCGCAGATGCCTCGCTCACTTAGAGTGCGGCCTGAGATTGTTACTTCATTGCTTTTGCTCTTTAAGCTCGAATCCTTGATCATGGCCGCTGTGGACCTGGAAAGCTCGATAAAATGAGCGTCTTTTGCAGCAAAAACATCCTGACGATTGTCTTCACCGTAAATGACGTCAATACCCTTCTCAGAGGCAATCAAATGGCTCGATAAAAGGATGGTCACAAGGATAAGGAGAGCTTGGTAAATTTTCATCGGAATTCCTTTTCCATTAAAATTAATTATCGGATCCAAACGTCGGAGTTGATTGTTCCAGTATGTAATTGGATACGTAAACTAAAAGAATCTTACAGGGAGGGACTAGGGCGCCTAATTGTCTCGTTAATTTTTGAATCATTGCGAAATCTCCATACTCGACCATCCGGATCAACTAACTCGCAACAGCTATCCGTTGACCCGAGAAACAGAAAACGATTTGGCCCTTTACGATAATAAAAGAAGCTCACCCGATGAACGATGGCAATGTACTCTTCAGGATCCAGGGAAAATTCAATATTACTTGCAACTTGATGAGGGGCTTCCGGACCTTTTTTTATCTCTAGCCATGTATTCTGCAGATCAAGCTTCATGGAAATATCAGTCAATTCATGCAAATCAAGCTCAAGCACTTCCGTTAAGAACGAAAGATAATCCTCGAAATATTCTGTCTGAAGCGACAGGCCTGATAGTCTCATGAAATAATTATACAAGACCCGGAAAGCTGCCGTAAACTTTTTAACATGATTAACTCATACACAGATCTCGTTTCCGATTCAAAAAAACTTCAAGTCCAGCAGGTATGGGAAGGTTTCGAAATTGTCCTCAACTGGGAAACACGCAACAAGTATCGAATCATGAATGCCCAAGGCACTCCCCTGGCCTTTGCCGCCGAACAAAGCTCGGGACTCGCCGGCACAATACTGCGCCAGGTACTTGGCCACTGGCGAACCTTCCGAATTTTTATCTTCAACCAACAAAAACAACAAATCCTCGATTTGCACTTCCCTTTCCGATGGCTCTTCAAGGCCCTCATAGTAAAGACCCCCCAGGGAAAGTTAATTGGCACTCTGGAACAAAGATTCTCATTTATATACAAAAGTTTTGATGTCCTCGACGCCCATGGCATAGTCCTCGCCAAAATAAAGAGCCCCCTCTGGAAAATGTGGACCTTCAATTTTCACCACGGCCCCCGCAAACTGGGCAACGTCCAAAAAGTCTGGGCCGGAGTACTGGGCGAATTTTTCACAGATAAAGACAACTTCGAAGTAAATTTCGACGACCCTAACCTATCACCCGAACTAAAAACCTTAATGCTCGCCACCTGCCTCATGGTTGATGTCGTTTACTTTGAAAACAATCATAAGACTTCAATTGTGGATAACTTTACCTAATATTGTCATGCTGGCCTCGCCGACTAATTTCAAATTAACTAATGCGAGGCTTCGCCGACGCGAAATTACCCAGGGCAATCGCATTAAAACGGCCCTATCCCATGAACATTGGCCCTCAAGATTTTAACCAGATACTCAAAGTCCCACGAGGCATGTTTTCTTTTCACTCTGACACTATCTTTCGTGCTCTTCTCATTCTTGACCAAGTTTA
>DATLXC010000057.1:0-20640 GCA_035575985.1 Bacteriovoracaceae bacterium
TCGCTGGACAAAAGGAATAAGAAACTGGAAAAAGATTGAAGAAGTTTTTTTAAATTATTTACAAGAAGAAAAAAAATTTGATATAAAGAAAGCGTCTTAGTGATCAGGTCCGCTGGTCAACTATCCAAAAAAATTCCGATAGCCTTCAACAAATCCAGGAGTCCAAGAAGAGTTGCTGTAGCTTCACCAGATTTTAGTTCTTGTTCTTCGCGAGCGATCGACATGTTTTTTAGAATCTCGGTCCAATTTCTTCCAGCAAGTTGTTGAGCGAAGATTTGCAAGGCTTCTTTTGGATGAAACTCACCTTTGTTTTCTAGCTCTAGAATCGTCGCCGCTGTTGCGCGAATAGGGCCAGTGACGTCAGCAATAATAGGAACTAGCTGTTCCTCACGAAGGCTTACAAGAGCGTAACGCTCACGCAGCCTGAGCATTAGATTGACGATCACCTGACGAAGGCGATGTACCGTCGCAGTTCTCGACACTTTCAAATCCTTAAATGGATCAGACCCAAATAAAACTCGATGACGGTGTAAGATGTCAGTAAACTTGACTGCAAATGCATCTGACGCCGCCAAAATTTCTGACTCAAGAATAAACATCACATTCAAAAGAATGGCCGCATGTGATACGCGCAATATTTCTCGTAGCTGATCGATTTGTGAGATATCAAATTCTCTCAGTACCAATATTAAATTTACATCTGATGTAGAACGCAAGCGGCCTTCAGCAGCCGAACCAAACAATACAATAGATTTGAGATTGCTATTGCAAGACTCTGTTGTAACGCTGACAAGATCAGTTAGATTTCTTCGGACATTGTCAGGTAGATCATTCAACTGATGTTCCATTGCACCCTTGCCTCTTGTAAATTGAATAACAATTATCGATGACAATTATTGACGAGTAAATAAAATTGAGTTGTTCAGTGCTTCACTAAATTCTGTGATGCTGAGCACTTCTTTCAAACTTTTACGTGGCCCAAAAGAGCGGTCGAATTATGTAAAGAAGCAGTACCGGGATTTTGGTAAATGCCCACCTAAAGCCCTGCAATTACTAGATTGATAACCAGATAAAAACTGTGGCAAAAGTGGACTGTTGCTCAAGTTTGCCTCCAGTAACGAATGCCACCCCATTTTTTATTCAAGTGCCTATCTTCGCAAGAAGTGAATCATACTAAAGCCCAGTTTAACCCACTGGGCTTTTTTTATTTCTGGGACTTGATCAATTTTCAGGATTTGGTAGAATAGAAAAACTGGTGGAGGGTTTAAAATGAACCCGGCGAAGGATTCTCTCCACCAGAAACCTTTCCTAAATTCTTAGGATGTTTTTTAGAACCAGTTACCATACTCTTCTCCCTCCATGAAGAATGCCCTGCCTTTCAAATAAACAAAATTCCCATATGAAACATTATAAGAAGTTACTGATTTCACTATTTTTATATAGATACATATGGCTCCTACTAACTTCTTAGTAGACATCTACTAAAAAGTTAGTAGATTTGTATCATGAGGTACATATGAAAGAAAAAAGAAAACTCAAAATCGATAGGCCACTCACTGAGGCGGAACTTCAATTGATGACTGCTATCTGGATTCTTGGCCCGTGCACAGTCAAAGGTGTACAAACTGAATTAGCAAAAGAAAAAGAACTCGCCTACACATCCGTCGCGACATTTATGAAAATTCTTGAGACCAAGGGCTACTTAAAAAGTTTCAAATCAGATAAAGCTCACACATTTGAATCTCTGATCAGTAGAGAGGAATACGAAAAACTAAGCTTAGGCCACATGGCTGAGAACTTATTCGATGGGGACCATTCGATGATGGTCATGAAGCTTTTAAACGATTCACACTTATCAAAAAAAGATCTGGAAGCTATTCGTAAGGTTCTGAACTCAAGGCTCTCCACATGAACTTATTTCTACAAATAAACTTCTTGCTCGCAATAACAGGAATTCTTTTTGTACTTTCGGAAAAGATTTTATTCTTCTTTCGTGCTCAGGTTTCTGCCATCAAGATCCTACGTTTTGTTCAAGTTCTTTTTGTATCGTCATTTCTTCTACCGATAGTTCTGAAAGCTTTTCCCTTGGCAGCAATCAAAGGAGTACGCTCTTCTGTGTTCCGGGTCTACTCAGAGGGAATGACTTCTCCCATTCCATCAAAAAGTCCTACCCTTAAAGCTACTTCTCTTGATGTAAGCCAGGCCATGGAGAATACCGTCTACACTCCGAATTATCGTTTAATCCTCATTTATCTTTGGGCACTTGGGGTAAGCTACTTCCTTTCCAGATTCCTAAAAAACTATCTTAAAATAAAACGTACTCTTCAATCATCTAGTCCTTTTAAGCAGAATGGGCGAATCAAAATCGTTGTCTCCTCACACGTTTTTGTTCCTTTTTCTGTACGACTCTTTAGGGGGATTTGGATTGTAATTCCTAAATCTCTTCTTACGGAGAAGAAGGACCTTGATCTCGCCATCAAACACGAAATGCAACATCACAGGCAGGGAGATACCTGGTGGGCCATTTTTATCGAGTTTTTAGGTTGTTTCCTTTTCTTTAATCCTGCGATGTACATGTGGAAAAACATTATCACTGAGTTACAGGAGTTTTCATGTGACGAATCTTTAACCGGCCGGAATAAGATTTCGTCTCAAGACTACGGCAGTTGCCTTTTAAGAGTGGCAGAGGCAGCACTTGAACATCGTCATATGTATGCGGGTACAACATCCATGGCAGCGATTATCAAGGACTCCAACTATTTCAAAAAGTTTCTAATCAGGAGAATCGAAATGATCACGGAAGAAAAATCATCCAGACGGGGACTGGGTTTATACCGATAAACTGGCAAACTTCGCTTAACGATCGAGACTCGCAACACTGGGAGATCTCCTGCCACAATTGCTCGGGGAGATGTGTGCGAGGACCACCTGTCTCACTGAGAGTGTCGATCTGTTTTTTGATGGATAATAGCTTTTGGTTCATGAGTCACTCCCTTGAAAAGATTGTTGGAGTGATCATAGGTCAGAAATTAATGCGATTCATGCAGGATTGCCGAAGCTATACCTTCAAGCTTATGTAACTAATTACAACAATAATTATTAACACTAATTCCGCTATGGTCGTGCAGAATGAACCATAGGAATGCATTTATATGTTCTGGTCCATCTAGCACTTTTCATATCTAAAACTCCGAAGTTTGTATCTCCTACTTTGACATACTCGTAAGTCACGGAGCTTTTGGTATCGGAGTAAAGCTTCAGGGTCTTCGTTTTAGAAGGGACTAGCTTTAATGTCGCTTCGAGAATTGAAGGGTTTGATTCATCCTCTTCATCGTAGGGGTCTAGCCATACCTCAAATACATGTTTCTTAACTTTAATATAAAAGTCCCCTCCACCTTGTTCTGTTGAATCATCTTCAAAGAAATGACTACAATCAAGGACCATAGCAGATGACTGGTATGAGAAAAAGACTGTAAGAAAGATTATGATTCTGCTCATTTTGGCTCCTGGTGCAACACATCTTCAGTTGAAATTGCGCCTTAGGAAACAAAATTTTAGCTTAAGCTCAGTGGAACATCTCGGGTCTTATTCTTTGCTTTGCTTAAGTCCGATTTTACGCCTTTTAACAGGAAGAGCTAACTTTTCTGTATCTAGATCATCAAGGCGTTCAAATACAATCTTAAACATCTTATTTGTATCGTTCTTGATTTCTCCAATCTGCCTTGATACATCCTTCTCAAGCATGTGAAAACTACGTAAACGTGTAAAAATTCTCATTATGGCAATGTTAACTCGTATGGCATTTTTGCTATTAAGTACACTTGAGAGCATAGCAACACCATTTTCAGTGAAAACGAGAGGGAGCTTTTGCTTCCCTCCTCTTCCTTCTTTTGAAGACGCAATTTGCGTCTTCAAAAATTCATATTCCACAGTTGTTAGCTGAAACATAAAATCTTCAGGGAATCTATCCAGGTTTCTACGAACTTGCTCATTAAGCCTTTTCGTCTCAATCCCATAAAGACTTGCTAGATCACTATCAATCATGACCTTTTGACCACGAATCAGAAAAATCTTATCTTCAATTGCTTCCAGCTTGAATTCCATAAATCTCCCCTGAATTGACTTAACCCAGATTTGAGGTAAATTGATAAATGCCCAATATGTGGGGTTATCCCCGGAGCAGGACACTCCGGAAATATTTGTGTGCACCATACATGCATCTAGTTCAAATGAGAAAAAGCCGAAATGAAAACGAGTGGTTAAGTAGCTGGGATTTTTCGTTGGAAAGCCAGCAAAAGCTGTGGCAGGAATGGTATTATGCTCACGTTTGTCTGCAGGATCGACCGCCACCCCACTTTAAATTCAGTCATGACCTTCGCAAGAAGTGAAAGATACTAAGGCCCAGTTTAACCCAATGGGCTTTTTTTATTTTAAACCTGATTTAACTACTAACCAGCGACATCATTAAACACATTTAGTGAAAACCACGTTTCGCACTCTCATCAGCTAGACACTCATCTTGATCAGACCTATCCTAGCTCTATGAAAATATCTTTTATCATTTCAGCTCTAGTAGTCGTATTCTTATCTATCGATCAAAGTAAGGCCACACCACTCTCTCCCTTTATTGATAAAGGGGCTTGCCCGTTTGAATGCTGCAAGTATGGAGAATGGGTTGCGAAAAAAGATATCCAACTGAAAGATAAAATTAGTGGTCAGATTGTTGTTGGAAAAATTAGAAGTGGGGAAAAAATCAATGCTATGACCGGTGAAGTTCATACTATTCCTAATGTAGTTGAAACATTACGAGATCATGGAAAATTCAAAAAAGGTGATCTATTTTATCTGTGAGCTTTCGGTAAGCCTGTAAAATCCACATTTTTTATTTTTAATGCGTGCATTGCCGCTTGGCCCAATGACGGCATATTTCCGGCCATCTTTTGTTTGCTCTATGAGCGAACAAAAGACTAACCCCGAACTTGATACTCAAGAGTATGAAGAAACTCCTGAATTCTCTGACCAAGAACTCAGTGAGGCAATTGCTTATATTGAAGCCTCAGACATACCTGTTTCCGTTAGAAACCTTACCGTAAAATGCCTCAAGTGCGTTTCTTCCATTAATTCAATTCTTAACCGTAAAAGAATGAGTATCCGTCGACTCCGTCGCCTTTTTGGCTTCAAGACGGAAAAAAAAACTACTCTTCTCAAGGGGGAAAAGGTTCTTCCGCTCTCCCGCCGGCAAAGACTTCTCAAAATGCTGACCAAAAAGGTCACGGCAGAAACTCCCACCAAGACTATACCGGGGCCACACAAGTCTTAATTCCAAATGCTGTTCTGAAACCAGGTGATTCTTGCCCTGAAGATTTGTGCGGTGGTAAGGTCTATGCGTTCAACTATGGCATCTACGTCCGCATAACCGGTGGACCGCTGCTCACGACGATTGTTTATAAAACAGAAAAACTTCGCTGCAATCTCTGCCTTACTGTCTTTGCGGTTCTAGAATGAGTTCCACCACCCGTTAAGCTCCGAAACAAGGTGTCCTCAAGCAAGTCATCCAAGTCAGAGAGGCAGTCGTTTTCGGATCCGAAAGAAAATAAAATTGATTTGAATTTATCTATCTGCAGCGTACCACGGTTCCGTTTCTTCTTTGGTAGCAGACGCCTAAGGCGGTTTTTCAAGTTAAGTCGATCCCAGAGTTCATCAAACAAAAAAAGACCGCTATGGCACGACATGACTTTATTAGTTGATTCCAGAGAAATAGACTGATAATTCATAAGAAGCCTTTTGGTTTGATGTTTGTAATCTGTGGTAAGAAAACAATAATCAATTCAAGAGGCTTTTTCATTTTGCATGGCCCAAATCGACAGGGCCTTAAATCAATCAAATGGGTGAAAATCAAAAATAGAGAAAAAGGCCGTGATGGCCATCACTTACAATACTTTTTGAAAAGTTAAGCGCGGATTTCAGCTTAAATTAGCTCAGTCCAATTTTTTTCCTATTCTTTTTCAGAGTCGGTTCGATCTGGTCTTTCAATTGCAATAAAGCAGTTAAGAGTAGCTTGTAATTTTTGTCAGGCTTCTCTTCCACCTCAAGAACTCTTTTCTCAAGTTCCTTATACGTTGAGGCAAGATTCCTAATGCTCACAAAAGTCCTCATTATTTGGACATTCGCTTTTATAGCTTCCTTACTGTTTAATACGCTAGATAATATTGAAACGCCCTGCTCAGTAAAAACATATGGTAATTTTCTTCGTCCACCATGGGCAGAACTTGAAATCACATTTTGTGATATCAAGTTTTCCCATTCAATCTCAGTAAGTCTAAAGGCAAAATCAGAAGGAAATCGATCGCTATTTCGAGAAACTGACTGATTTAGCACTCTTGTTTCCACACCGTAGATACTTGCTAAATCACTATCCAACATCACTCGATAACCTCTAAAAAAATAGATTAGGTTCTTAATATCACTTTCCACAAGTTTTGGCATAGGCACCCCCGTTCATTTTGATGTCACAGATTGAACAAGCCAGCCAACTTGAAGTCACCAATTGTGATTTCAAGTTTCTATTTTGAAAATTATTTGGAGACAAACATAGATAATCATGACCGCAGCTTAGGCCATATCTTAAAAAGAAAACCTTCATTTCTTTCTAGTTTTAACCATCCGCTTTTTTTATTTCTAGATCTCTAAATCTACAATGATTTTTGAGTCATGTGATTTAAAAGAAAGGCACGATTACTCTTTTCTTCCAGACTCGATGAAATGCTTACGGCTGGCAAAAAACTTCCACTGGTATTAATGGCCGTGCTCTGACTTGCCACGGCCATTTCCGTATAATCGAAGAGATTTCCATTGAGATTTACTACTTCCACTCCGATTGAGAAATTATTGAAAGAATTTAGGACTTTACCATTGAAATGATATTTACTCTCTCCTGCATGAGCTCCCTTCAAGATGGGACTATTTAAAAAGTTCCCATAATCATACAAGTCACCATTAGTATCGATTAAGAAGTGAGCGCAAACTCCTGGGCTTGGTAAATCAAATATCAACTGTGCTCTCTTAAGCGAACAAGCTGTATAATGTATCACCAGGAATTCAACTGGAATTTGTTCTGATGTAAAATTCGGACTATGTGCGTTTATCACCTTCATGACAGCTTCAAGCAGAAACCTGCCCTGAATTGTATTCAGACTTTCCAGGATCTTGATGGACATATTTGGGAAGTGATGTGGATGGATCCAAAGGCAGGAGAAGCATAATCATGACAACTATACTGGTATCATTGGCCATATTCCTGCTATTGGCGAATTTGATACCTATCAATAATCTTCGCCCCGAATAAGTCACTGACGACGTTGATCATAGTCACAGGTGGATCCCAAAGCCGATCAATCAGCAGATAAAGGCCCAAGTACTCCATAGGAACCCCAACATTTTGAAGGACTGCGCCCATCATCAGTATTCCTCCACCCGGCACACCCGCAGTACCTACAGAAGATACAAGGATGAGAAAGAAAATATAAATCTGCTGGGTGAAGCCTATGTGGATACCTGCGAGGCCCGCGAAAAAGAGTACGATGAGTGTCTGATAAATGGTGGAGCCATCCATGTTTATCGTTGCACCTAAGGGTAAAACGAAGCCAGCAGTCGCTGGATTCACTTTTTCATTTTCTTTTAACACCCTCGTAGACACCGGTAAAGTTGCCGAGCTGGAAGCAGTGGAAATGGCCACAATCATGACCTCCTTCACATTGACCAGAAAGCGGTAAGGATTAAATCGGCCAACAAAGTAACCGAGCGCGGGTAAGCTGATCAGAAGGTGCGTCAGCATGGCAACCGCAAGGGCAAGGAAAAGCCAACCAAGGCCACCGAAAGCTGACTTATCAGTAGTAGCAACGATGGATGCCACAAGGGAGAAGACTCCGATTGGTGTAAGCAGGAGGATCCAGCGAACTAAGACCATCACAATGTCGTTGATGGCGTCAAAGAGCTGGACAACTACTTCACGCTTACGTTTCTCAATATACAAAGTTGCAATGCCCACCAACAAGGAAACCATAACGATTTGTACGATATTGCCTTCAGCAAATGATTTGAATGGATTTGCAGTAAAAAAACCCAGAATCAGCTCTTTAAGACTCAATGCCTGAAGCTTCGCTGAGTTATAGTTTTCATAAGTGATGCCTGATTTGGAAACTTCCGGTAAAAAGAAAGCAGCGATGAATCCTGTTATGCAGCCTATCGAACTGGTCACGAAAAAATACAAAGTTGTGCGGATACCAAGTTTTGATAGGTTTTCGCGACTTTGCTGACCGGCGATTGCAAGATAAACGGAAACAAAAACCAGGGGTACTATGACCATTTTAAGCAACAGTATGAATAGTTCGCCCAGAATGCTTAATTTTGTGGCCAGCTCAGGAAGGAATAACCCACATAAGATTCCAAGCACTGAACCCAATAAAGTAAGATTTTCCAGTTTTAGAAGTTTGCTCATATGACACCTTTATTTCATTTTAATCTTATTGTTTCAACCCGCCGGGCTTTTTTTTGACAATAATAAATGAGAATATAAACCCATTCCAAAGAGAGTATAATGAAATTTCTTCTTCTTTTACTTTTCATAACACTACCTTCCCTGGCCAGTACAGTTCTCAGTGAGTTCATAAAGGTCAATCCTTACACTCTCCCTGGCGATACTGAGCAGAACCATCTTCCCTTGCCCGGAATCAGATGGCATGAATCAAACGATTTTTTTGGAAAAACTGATAAATTAATGACCCAGACCTCTAGCTTGAACGTGATGGGAATCTGGAAGGATCGATTTTCAACTTCTTTAAGCTACAAAGGTCGTTTCGTTCAGCCGATCTTAAAGACCAGATATGGAGAAGAAGAACTCCCGAGCCCAATCGGAATATACGCTGAATGGGCCGAGGTCATGCTCAATCAATCAGTGACATTTATGAATAAGGACTCATGGCCAGCCCTTAAACTTGATGGTGGTCTTGGATATAATGATTTTGGAGACCACCCTTTCGCTGACTATCACAGGAACATTCACAGCTTTGTTGGTTCAGAAAATGAAGAGAACAGATACGGTAAAAAGCAAGACGTTAATTTCATCACCACCTCAGCAGCTGCTTCTATCATTTTGCCTTTCAATGATCAGCTTAATCTCATGGGCTCCTATCAAATTATGAATTCGCGAGTTTTTCGTGAGGACGCACAAGAAGCCTCTTTGGTCTGGAGGAAGTCAGAAAGTTTTGCGGCGAGTGTAAAATACAGTTTCGTGAAGCAAAAAAGAAGTGAGTTCTATGATCTACGAAATCATCGGACCCAATTCATCTGGGCAGTCAGGCTTTTCAAATTCTGGACTCCCTCTATCATGCACGTTTCCACATATGTTCGCGGGGATAAGTATGGCCAATGGTATTTAAGCCCAATATCACTTACGTATCCTTTTTAACATCTTCATAATCAGAGCAAAAAATGTATTCCATCCAAAGGCCTTAAAACGCTAAAAATATAGGACTATTACCCAAATATGTAACGTTTCAGTTAGTCCTTCGTCTTATTAGTAACGAAGGAGAGTATATGAGTAATTGTAAATGTAGCGAAGCAGTCAAATGTATTTGTAAACCTGAGGAATGCAATTGTGGTCCGAAATGCGAGTGTAAAGACTGCAAAGGCAAAAAGAAGTAAGCTTTATTATGGAAAATGCAAACGCAATGAAACGTTTAGTAGATCTGAAAGATAAAAGTCATATCTGGCTTAGTAAATTCGGATTGAGTAAAGCTGAAACTGAAGACATCTTTCAAGATGCTTTGGTTAAGGCCATCAAGTCAGACAACCTAAAAGAAGATCTAACCAATCTCGACGGATGGTTTTATCGGATCCTTACGAACACCGCACTTGATGTAGTCAGAAAGCGTAAGCTTATTTCAAAGAAAGAAAATGAACTCGCAGAATTTTACCTATCAAATTCTGAGGTTGAAAAAGAGATTTGTGGTTGTATCTCTGATTTGATTAAAGAGCTGGCCCCTGATGATCAAGATGTCTTGAAACAACACTTCTTTGGGAACAAGACTCTGAAATCTATTTCGCAAGAGATTGGAATTTCAGAGTCTACCCTAAGAGTGCGAGCTCTTCGAGCAAGGCAACGGCTTAAAGACTTATTTAAGGGCTGTTGTAATCCTGAAAGTCTGGAAGATTTGAAAGATTGTGAATGTTAGCAACTTATACTTTTTAATCTATTGTTTTTTAACATTCGATGCTTCTGCTTTGAACTTGCAGGCATTAAAGAATCTTTTGTTTTTTTGCAGATGGATGGCGACTCTCGACACAGGTCCCAGCACTTCCATATAGCCCAGCAGGTGCAGGCTTTAGCTTAAGTCCCTTACAACAAGCAGGAGCTCCAGGGTATACTCCCACAGGATTTCCTTCTTCAACGCACTCTTTTTTCTTTACACATATACCGGCAGTCCCATACGTACCTTTAGGAGCAGGTTTTAGTTCAAGTTCTTCGCAGCAATCGGGAGCTCCAGGGTAAACTCCAACTGACCTTCCTTCTTCAACGCAGGCTTCTTGTGCCCTTAGACTCATAGTTAAGAGGAAAATACAAAATATAGCGGTGACAGATTTCGAAAACATCATAAACTCTCTTTAATAAGGAATTGTGGTCTACATTATCGGGTAAAATAAATTGCCTTGCACCAAAAAAAGAAGCCGACGACGCAACGTCCTGTTTCACTTCATCCGGATGAAGTAAGGGTGAGAAGCGCTTATGGAGAAAAATAATATGAAGAAGAAAATTGTCATGAAGCAAGATATCCCACACTCAACTGATCAATGCGAGAATCGAGGAGGTAGCCTGAAGAAAGAACCAAAAAAACTTTCAACAAAAACTTTAAAAGCATCATGATTACTATTGATCGCAAACATTGGTACGAAAACGTCTTTGCCAAGGTTCTGCAGGTACAAGATCTTATTCGGCAGCCTATTACTGAATATCCCGATTTATCGAGCAAGGAAAAAGATCAGCTTCGACAGACTCAGGTCTTTAAGGATGAAATAGTCCAAGTCCTGGCTAAATACCAAAATTTCCATCTCGTTAGAAAGTTCGAACAAACACTGGGGTGGGCCCTGGTTGAGCACCTGAGAGTTGATGAGCAAGTACAGGGGTTCATCTATCCAGATATCGAATTGCAGGATGCTCAGGCCTTCCTGTATTCCTGGAAAGACACTTCTTATGTGTTCGGCGGACTTTCAAGGCAAGGGATTGATTGCTCCGGATTTAGCCAGCTCTACTATTTACATGTTCTGGGCCTGATATTGCCTAAAAACTCAAATGACCAACGCAAGCTTGGGAAACCAACTGAATTTAAGACCCTGAAGGATCATGACCTCATCTTTTGTCGCCCATTTCATCATCCGGACCATCACGTGGTCATTTTTCATTCGGGCCAGTTCTGGCACTCCCGCAGGAGCGGTGGGGTTGTATGTCAATCGGAAGAGGAGTTTCTAAAGCAATTCAATGTGGAGGACGTTAGGACTCTCTTAATGACATGTGTACCTGTTTACACAAAATCTCCATAACCCCAAAATGATTAGCTGTTATGACTTTGATAGTTTCACGGGATGAATAAGACTTTTCAAATTTGCACACTTTTAATGCTTGCGTTGTCATTTGGCTGTGGAAAAAAAATCACAGAAACAGAAACCAATAAATCAAACCATATAACAGAGCCTCAGGCATTATCTGAAGATCTTACTCTTGAGGTTGATGAAAATGTATCTCCAGTAACAATCTTTGCTATTCCTGAAAATGCCATGTTCAGGATTCCGACTGAACTCATTGCGAAGGACGGGAAGGCCAGCGGGAAGAAGATAGTGATCTTTTATAACGCTACGGGTGACAATGATTATAAATTCCAATGCTCTTACTCCTCTATTGATCACGATACAACATTGGCCTTCGAAAAATGTGAATCGAATAATGGAAATAAGCTAATATCGTTTCGTGAAAACATTGAAGATATGTGGTTTCCCATGAATAAAGGAGCACAGGTCAAACTGGTGCTTACGAATCCAACGGGTACCGGAATGAAAATAGAATCAATTTATCTGGTGGATTGGAAGTAAGGATCAATCAGTTAAGCATTCTGATCCTACAGTATACATGCCCTGCAACCAATCCAGGATTTCTTTGGAGATCTGGTCAGGCATCTTTAAAAGCTCAATAATATAGTTCTGTTTTTCTGTCTCTGAGATTACATCTAATCCCTTATTCAAAAATATTTCCTTATTCAGAGAAAGAAACTTTTGCAAGTCTTGAGTGCAGAGTTCACCAATGGCTTTATCGAAAGCGGTATTAACATCCGTCTCACCATTCAGAACATTTAAGGCCGAAAGAAAAAGGATCTTCGAGAGCTGAGGCTGATTCATTAAGTTTAAAGCAATGCCTTCTGTCTCCTGCATTGTTTTGGAATCCCTGCCCGAAAAAGGCTTTAGCTTTAAAAATTTACAGTTCCTTGGTCCATCATTGGCAAAAAAGTTTTCCCAGATAAAAGGTTGTCGCTTAAGTAATGTCTTAACTCCCATAATATGCTCTTCATCAATAACAGGAGAAATAACCTTAGGTCCGGTCCATGCAATTGAAACATCTGTTGGAATACCAGCTCCAATTCTTTCCAGGTAACCATGTGGCATCTTGCCAAACACCTTTTCAAGGATCGGATCATACGTATAAAACGAGGGACAGAAGATAATCTTCTGATTGAAATGCTGCTTAATAATTGAAGTCGTTTGAAGTTGAACTTCCGCCAAATTCTCTGTGATAGGCATATCATCAAAAAAGATCCCTAGAATATCGATTTTTAAATCATTCAATATTTTGAGTTTTTTTCTGAGTTCCTCTTTATCAGTATCAGTTAATTCGGTTCCCAGTCCAAAAGGACTGAACCCTACTCCGAACTTAATGCCATTTTTATGAAAATGAGACTTAAGGCCTTCTAGCTTATTAACATATTTTGGGTCCCATTCTTCTCTCCAGGCCTTTCTTAAGTTGGGGTCTTGCTTAGGAGCGTAAATATAGAAATTGGCCCCATACTCTGAGAGAAATTCAGCATAAGACTTACGATCATTCTCAGACCATGCAGGGCCAAAAAATCCCTCTACAATTCCTATATTCATGATTTGATCTTAAAGATAAGGAGACCTGACAAAAATGCACGTTGTTTTAATCCCATAAAAGTACCTCCTTCAAGGAACAAGCCATTCTGCCACCTAGGAAGATTTTTAGTCACTTTACTTTCTGAGAGTAAAGCCTGGTGGTACCGGGGAAATTCTGAGGGACCATAGTTGAAATCAGGATCAGTAATATAAAGATACAGTAAGTTTTTTGGCCAATTCTTCTGACGAGCATATCCATTAATATTCACAACATGACCACCTTTTGATATCCAATTAAGATTTTCATCGGGCACATACATATCTATTGATCCTATAATGTGATAGCCCTCTTTCAAATATTTAATTATGTCTGCTGTAGTGGGATACTCATAAACAATATTTATCCCTTTATCTATATGAGCGAAGCCTGCCTTGCTCCAATTAGCTATAATCTTAACTTCGTAATTTAAGCCTGCATCCTTGTATAGGCCAGCTATACAGTCAGCTGTGTTGGCGGTTTTAGCTCCACTTACAATGTTTGTTTTAGTGCATTCCAGGAGTTCTTCAACTAAGGCATTGCCATCAATTTCTTCTTCAGACTTTATACTCTTGAGTTTTAATTTTCTTGCATCAGGTTTTGACTTCAGGTCTTGAATCAAGGCTGTGGCCAAGGCTGCAGGGTTACATAAATAGCTGTCTTTTTTCTCGTGAAAATAAGGTCTCAATCCATCATGATATTGATCAACGCTGAAATTTGGCGCATTCAGGATGAACTCATCAAATGCAGCATGATGGGTTTTGGAACCCAACGTTTTTGCTTTAAGCGAGATCGTTTGAGTGCTGGTTATCGAACTTGATCGATAAGACGCGCATGAAGTGAGCATAAAGAGAATCAAGAATAGATTTATCATGAATATACGTTTTCATGAATATTAATACCTGTCCAGAAATGCTCTTCGTTTAATGACTTCGGGATCCCCGCAAGTCACATAATTCAGACCATGCACCTTTTTTATTAATTTCCCATTGAATGAATAATTCCTGCTTGTTTGCCGACAGATGAATCTTGGCCCTTTCGAGCTCACCATTCAGGAAGATCATATCTTTTCGGATAAAGACTTCGTAGGTTCGGGCATAGCCTAAATTATCGCAGGATTGAGAAATGAATTTGTGTTTTAAAGTGTCGTAACCGAGGAAGACCATACCAACATGGCGGTGACTTCCAAAAGAGCGAGTCCATTTATTGATCAGGAAAAACTCGTTTTCAAGGAAGGAGTAACTTTCTGTGCCATGCATATTATCTACATCACTTCCGTATCGGCCCTCCGTCTGCCAATCCCCTACAAATGCGCTAAGATATTCCAGTTCTAACCGCTTCGTGGGTTTTTCTTCTTCCTTGAATTCAGACGTATTGCTTTCCATAACAACCCCTTTTTTAAATACATACTTTAGACACTGCAATAGCGGTGCCTTATTAAAGTGGTCCTATAGAAGTTATGGATTAGGTTAGTAGCTAACTTTTTTATTTCTATGTATAAGTACACCATAAATGGCAAGTAACAATATAGACCCAGCGCTGGTTGCCACGAATCCTATCGGATCATCTGACCTATACCATCCCGTGCTTCCTCCAAGAAAATGTGCAATGAATGCACCCAGGATGCCTAGAAAAACAGGAACAACAAAATTGCTCGAACTATTTCCGAGGACCAAATATTTTCCGACCAGACCTAAAGTTAAACCAACGATAAAAGTTGAAACCATAAGCCACCCCCTATCCGGAAATTTGCAAAATATAAGCCATATTGTTTTCTTGAAGTTTGTTTAAAATACAGCTCTCAAACCAACGGCAGCTCCCATGACCTCAGACCCATTAACTTTATTAACCAGGCCAAAAACGGTAGCTTGTCGGTAATTAATCTGTAATCCAAGAAATCCGCGCAAGACGAATCGATCAACTCTCTCTTCTTCATCTAAGTTCCCCACGACTTCAATTTCGGGAAGGTTAAGATTAGTACAAATCCCTGATGCACAAGTAAGAGGACTTGTTACGTCAGCTCTAAGATCCCCCCTGCCACCGTAGATGGACTAGGTGGCTTTGAAAACATCAAGGACCAAGAGGAGTTAAGTGGTGTATCTGATAGCTTCTCCTTAGATGGCGTGACAGGTATGGATAACGAGGTAACAAATGCTTACTTCTGGCTTGAAAGCAGAGATGCCGTTGGACGACGATTTGTAAGAATTATTGAATGTTATTAAATGCTAAAAGAAATTACTAATACCAAACAGTATCTGGTTGCTATCAATATTCAGTATGACATCATTCTTTTTAAATGACGCTTTTTGGTTCTTACGCCTGACCAGGCCCTCTACACAAAGTCCGGACCTGTGGAAACGATAGCGCATTCCAAGCTGGATTAGATAAGCAGAAGTATCCTTACCATCACCTAACTTCCTTTCATGCTCCTCATAACTAGGTTGAACACTATATTCAACAGAGCTCAGGGCTGAAAGATTTGAATAAAAAGGATGCTCCAGCCTGACGCCAACTACGGGACCCTCGAAATAAACGTCACCGACACCAAGAATTCCAAGACCGGATAAGTAGTTCTGGTCCTGCGACCAACCCGCATAGAGGTCTATATAACTGATATATTTAAACTTAGGAGGGACAAATGTATAACCTACCAGGGCCTTGTAACTACTGTCTTTCAAAGAACTACCAGAGCCTCTTGAGTTAATTTGGCTTTTAGTTGAAGAAGAACTAATTTTTCTTGAGAACTCAAAAAGAAGTAGTGAGTTTGAAGGCAGGAAAAGATCCAAATTACCTGTGGCTCCCACAAAGTTGGCCGAATTTCCATCACCCTGGATCTTAGTCACAGAACCAAGCATGGTAACTTTACCGCGATCCCGGTAATCACCAAGATCATGCTTACGGTATTTGTAATCAGGATTCCTGGCAGCAATTTCTTCATCAAAAATCTTGAATTTAATATAATCACTAGGAAGAATCTTGGATTCTGTTCTTAATTCAAGAATTTTTCCCATGAAAAATTCCTTGTTAATGTCAGTTATAATTCCGTAGGCGATTTCTTCAAATCTTTCGGGTTTCTCCGAATCATCATCCACTGGATTTATAAGATGCCGGACAACTACAAACTGCATGTTAGGAAAAATCTCGGTATTTTCCCCGGGATAATCCACAAGTACTGTGTCTTTCTGGACTTCTACAATGGTTGCGTCATAGGGAGATTCATTAATGTAACCTTCAATCCAGAAGTTAATTACGCTGGATAAGAGGTTCATTGTCTTCTGATGAACTTTCTTTTTACGGCTATAAAGGGGCAATCCCTCTCTTGATAAGATATTAAGGGTTACTTCATAGCCTAACAGATACTCAAAGACTTCAAGCCTGATCATAGAACCGACAGAAAGTTTTTCACTTACAGTTTTTAAGACATCTGGCGAATGAAGTGCTGTTTTTAAATTGGGCGCTTTTTTTCTCAAGAGCTTATAAAAGCCTTCATGTGTTTTGAAATGGAATACTTTATGATCTATGAGTTTATCTGTGATCAGGGCTTCCAGCTCTTTCTCGTCTGCTGGCTTTAAATTAGAAATCATGGGAAGCAAGGTCGTATAGTGAATATCTTTGACCTCTTTGGCGTAAGCATGGAAGCTACCGAGAAGGGACATTAGAAGAGACAGTTTAAGTAAAATCGTGCGCATGATTAATCTTAAATCAGTTCTTGAAAGCTTTCACGTTATTTCACTGTTTTAATGCAACTTTTGTGACTTCGCCTGACTTCTGGATAACCATAATGCTATCGGGTTGTGCCCCTAGCTCAATGGCAACTGGATCTTTTAGTTCTTCATCCAGAGGGATAACAGTCTTTGGTTTGCTGTCTTTAGCGAGCGGGATTGAATAAACCAGAATCTTCTGGGAATCCAGTACATATATCTCCTTATTTTGGTCGGAAATAGCGACATCCAGTGGCTCTTCAAGGTCTGATTGCTCACCTGAGATTTGACGGAGCAATAGGGGCATGAATTTTCCCCCTTTATAGCGAACACTATCAGCATCAGCATTAATGAACCTTATACTTTTGGCGGAGACTGATATCAAGGCCAGCTCTTCCCTATCATCAAGCAATTTAACCTGAGTTACGTTGTTTAATATTGGTGATTTGAAATGACGGAGGGGTGCTGTGTTTGAAATTGCACCCAGGGTTTGAGTTAAAAGGCCTTTGGGATTACCTGCCTCCAGAATTAGGATGCGCTTTTTCTTCTCATGGATCCAGACCTTCTGTATGTTAGACATATCCGTCTGGTCACCAGCTAATACATATCGATTTACGAGCTTTCGGGCAGCTTTATCCAGATGATCGAGATACAGGATACTTCCCATGGCCAGGATATGATAATTGCCTGAAGGGCTTGAGACCTCTATCCTTTCAGGGTGTTTCTTGATTAAATCATAACAAGTTTTTTTGGGTTGTAGTTTAACTCTAGAGCCTAAGTCTTTTGCATTCTTCAAGCAAGCTGACAAATCGTCTGCGTAGGATGGTGATGAAAAAATCGTCAGAAGCAATAATAGATATTTCATAATATCTTCCTTATTTTCTTGCCGTAAGTGTGCAGACATCAGATGCACCTGTTGCCGAAGCCGTGACATTAGCAACTTTTTCACCAGGAGGGCCATTCTGACCATACACTATCGTAAGTGTACAGAAACTTGCAGCTGTAATGGTAGTACAGTCAGTAGTCTGAGTAATGAAGTTAGCTAGATCTCCTCCACCGTAGACAATTCCAACAGCTGATGAGGTAATGTTACCTATATTTTGTACTCGTATAGTTACGGTTGCTCCTGCAGCTGTAGTATTTGGCGTTCCGGGAACGGTACGACCAAAATCTATAGTTGTTAAATCAGCATTGGCCACAGTGGTGATTTGGAAAACTACTCCCTGAACCGTTAAGATAAAGGATGTTGTGCCAGTGGCCCCAGCACTATCCGTGGCAGTGATCGTAATAGTCGGTGAACCTATTTGTCCTGCAACTGGCGTAATAGTGGCCGTACAGTTAGGAGCTGTTCCACCCCAAGTGACAGATCCATTCGCTACCACACCCGTTAGAGAAGAAGTCATGGTCAATCTAGCGGAAGTACATGCTGTAGGGCTGTCCACATCGTTATAGGTAAAGGCTATGGCACCGGTAGCAACTCCTCGCGCAGTGGTTTGAGCGGTGATGGCACTTAATACAGGAGCATCATTTACTGCAGATATACTTGTTGTAACAGTCTTGGGAAGCGAACTTAATCCGAAAGAAGTCACGGTATACGTAAAGCTTGCTGCACCATTGTAATTGAGTGAACCAGTTACCCCCACGGTACAAACTCCTGAAGCATTACAAGCGCAGGCCTGAGACTCAAACATGTTGGTACCTACAATGGCACAACTGGTAGCTAAGTCTGCATCCGCATCAGTATAAAGAAGCGTAATAACTCTTTGTGTGTCTTCGGGGATTGCAGTACCTTCAGTAAAGTTAAATCCTACTGCCCTTTGATCGGTTGTATCTTTTAAGACTGTAGTGGACGCTTGAGTTGCGTTGTTTAAGGCAGCATCAGTATGATTGGCAGTTATAGCAATGGCAGCACCATCAGCAACAGCGGAGACATCAGGGGTTGCAGACCAAGTATTACCACCCGTACAAACTGGAGTTGATGAGACTCCACCTACGACGACAGTGACTGTTCTGGTAGCTTCACTACAAGTACCAGAGACTGGATAAGCAGTTTTGTTATTCTTGTTAATTACCGGTGAAGATGTAATTGCAACAGTAGGGTTACTTGTATCCTTCACGACTGATTGAGTAGCCTGAGTAGCAGAGTTACCGGCAGCATCAGTGTGGTTAGCAGTGATTGACAAGGTTAAGCTGTCAGAGGCACCAGTTACGTTATAAGTCGTTGTGTAAACCAGAGTACCTGCTGCACAAGAAACTGTTGAACCAACTCCACCCACACTTATAACTACGTTTCTGGTTGCCTCACTACAAGCACCTGTCACGGTATAAGCAGCCTTATTGGCATTATTAATAGTAGTAGAAGAAGTAATAGTTACCGTAGGAGCGATAGTATCCATTATTACTGACTGAGTGGCCTGGGTTGCAGGGTTACCGTTAGAGTCAGAATGATTGGCAGTGATTGATAATGTTAAGCTATCAGTTGCTGCTGATACGTTAAAGGTAGTTGTGTAAAGCAGAGTACCTGCTGAACAGGTAACTGTTGAACCAACTCCACCAACACTTACTACTACGTTCCGGCCAGCTTCACTACAAGCACCAGAGACTGTATATGAAGTCTCGTTGGCCAGGTTAATGGTAGTTGAAGTTGTAATGGTTACTGTTGGATTTGAAGTATCCTTGATAACTGATTGTGTGGCCTGAGTTGCAGGGTTACCGGCGGCATCAGAGTGATTAGCCGTAATTGATAAGGTTAAGCTATCAGATGCACCAGTTACGTCAAAGGTTGTTGTGTAATCCAAAGTACCAGCTGCACAAGCAACTGTAGAAGGCTGTCCGCCCACACTTATAACCACGTTTCGGGTTGCCTCACTACAAGCACCAGTCACGGTATATGCAGTCCTGTTGGCATTATTAATAGTGGTAGAAGAAGTAATTGTTATCGTAGGAGCGATAGTATCCATGACCACTGACTGAGTGGCCTGGGTTGCAGGGTTACCGGCTGCATCAGTGTGGTTGGCAGTGATTGATAATGTTAAGCTATCAGTTGCTGCTGACACGTTATAGCTTGTTGTGTAAAGCAGAGTTCCTGCTGAACAAGCAACTGTTGAACCAACTCCACCAACACTTATAACTACGTTTCGGGTTGCCTCACTGCAAGCACCAGAGACTGTATATGAAGTCTCGTTGGCCAGGTTAATGGTGGTTGAAGTTGTAATGGTTACGGTTGGAGCAATAGTATCCATTATTACTGACTGAGTGGCCTGGGTAGCAGGGTTACCGTTGGAGTCAGAATGATTGGCAGTGATTGATAATGTTAAGCTATCAGTTGCTGCTGACACGTTATAGGTTGTTGTGTAAACCAGAGTACCTGCTGAACAGGTAACTGTTGAACCAACTCCACCAACACTTACTACTACGTTCTGACCAGCTTCACTACAAGCACCAGAGACTGTATATGAAGTCTCATTGGCCAGGTTGATGGTAGTTGAAGTTGTAATGGTTACTGTTGGGTTAGAAGTATCCTTCACTACTGACTGAGTAGCTTGAGTGGCATTGTTTCCGGCAGCATCAGTATGGTTAGCAGTGATTGATAATGTTGCACTATCAGCTGCAGTTGTAACATCGTAAGTTGTTGTATAAGTGAGTCCTGCTCCGCAAGCAACTGTTGATCCTACTCCGCCCACACTTACAACTACGTTTCTAGTGGCTTCGCTACATGCACCAGTTACAGTA
>DATLXC010000058.1:0-45764 GCA_035575985.1 Bacteriovoracaceae bacterium
AAAAAAATCCCCAAATCTTCCAAAAAGTACCCTGGTAATTCGTAGAATTGCCAGGGTCAAGTTCGAACATCAATCTAATAGAATGGAATACTTGTAGAGAACTTAGGAATCAGAATCGGTTTCAAAATGGCCAAAGTCGAGGAAAACGCCTGCTCTTGCAGGCGTTTTTTATTTCAACCAGAAATTTTTTTCACCTTCTTGACTTTTTTTCAACCCGAATTATTTTATTATTAACGCGAAAAAAATTAACCATGAAAATCAAGGAGGGGTATTCATGAAAATTTTAAACACCAACAGTAATTCCAGTTCAGATTTTTTCCAGCACAGAGGCAACCTGTCTTCCAGGACAACCAATCTTAAAAAGAAAAAGAAGGAGGACTTTAAGACAATCCTGGAAAAGACCATGGGTGATCAGACAGATGACTGGGAGGAGTTTCGCATTCTCCTGCCAAAGCATGGTCATTTTTGGGACAACGGTTATGAAGATTTAGAATAAGGAGGATTATTTTATGTCTGAATTAATCTCAGCTACAAAGAATCAACTGGAACGAATAGTTCCCGATGCCAGGAAAATAGTTATTAAAGTCGAGCGTGACCATGGGGCTTACTTTTCCAGGTTACATATCCATGTACCGGGCAGAGTCCTTCATGCAGAGAAGAAAGGGCAGACAGTTCTGGAGGCATTGGATTCGTCTTATGAGGCCATGTTAAAACAAATCCAAAAGTTCAAGGCCAGGAGAAAGGCGAAATCAAAACTCATTTTTGACTATTAGGTATCTGGTTTAAAGATTACAAAGGAGATGCTTAAATCTCCTATGTAATTACAGTAAGTGTTTGAATTTGTTTGCAATGACAACATGTGTCTTTTTCTTCACAATCTTACCACACTCTCAACAAGCAAAGCATTTTGCCCCTGCTAAGATTTAATTATTAGAGGGTTTGGATTTTCCTAACCACATTAACAAGGAATTCATGAAGAATTTAAATTTGCTTTCAAAGACAACTACTACTGCCCTGGCAATGACTATGGTCTTCGCTATCGGTTGCGGAAATAAGGGATCATCCTCTTCTTCTGCTTCACCTTTTTCTCCTGCTGCCCTTGGCCCTGCTATCATGCCTGCAAGTGATGCTCGTAACCTGGAAGGAAAAGGTCCTTACATGGTCAATCTTGCCGCCAGCGGTTTAACTGCCTCAGACATGGGTTCGGCCGGTGCTTATGTGATTCTTGCCAAGGCAGGAGTTTCAAACGTCACAGGATCTGCCATTACAGGTGACATTGGAGTTAGTCCCGCTGCAGCTTCTTACATAACTGGTTTTTCTCTGGTTGCTGATTCAACCAATGTTTATTCAACTTCAATTGCAGTAATTGGAAAGATCTTCGCAGCTGACTATGCAGTACCTACGCCTTCAAACTTAACCACAGCGGTTGGTTCAATGGAAACTGCTTATACTGACGCTGCCGGAAGAAGCAATCCAGACTTTAGTGAATTGAACGTCGGAGACCTGGGTGGACTGAATCTGGAACCAGGACTTTATAAGTGGAGTGGATCAGTTTCAATACCTTCAAACGTTACTATCTCTGGATCTTCTAAAGACGTATGGATCTTCCAGATTTCAGGTGACCTGTTGATGGCCTCTGGTGTGAGTATCACACTTGCCGGTGGAGCTCTTGCAAAGAACATCTTCTGGCAGGTAGCTGGCCAGGTTGATATCTTAACTTCTGCTCACTTTGAAGGAATCATCCTTGGTAAGACAGCTGTTAACTTGCAAACTTCTGCTTCTATGAACGGTCGAATCTATTCACAGACTGAAGTATCTCTGGATGATAATGCAATAACTCAACCAGCTCTTTAATCAAATTTTGAATCAAAAAAAACGCCTGCTTGTTGCAGGCGTTTTTTTTATTTTAAGTCGTTGTCCGGTTGAGATGTGTGCGCAGTCTCTCTAATAAATGAACCTGGCTAAAGGGCTTGGTGATAGATTCATCACATCCGGCCAAGGTGCTTTTCTCATGTTCATTCTTGGTCCCATGAGCAGTAAGGGCAATGATAGGCATCTTCTGACCCATCAACCTGATGTTCTTGGTAGCTTCATGCCCATCCATCTTCGGCATTTGAATATCCATCAGAACTATGTCGTATTTATTCTTTTTGCAAAACTCCACTGCTTCCAGGCCATTGCTTGCCAGTGTGAGTTCGGCCCCGGAACCTCGCAGGAACATTTCAAGCAGAATCAAATTATCACGGGCATCATCAACTATAAGAATTTTCTTTCCGCGCATATCCTTTTTGGCCACTTCGACAGGAACTGAAACCTGGGCACGAGGGGCATGTGGAATTACCGGTTGCTGAGTACGTTCAAGAACGATCGATATTTCAATTTCAGTTCCCACTTCAGGCACTGAACTCAGGATGATAACATCCCCGCCCATAGCACGTGCAAGCTGCCGTGAAATGACGAGACCCAAACCAGACCCCCCGAATTCTCTCTTGATAGAGGCATCCGCCTGCCCAAATGGCCGGAAAAGAAGTTTTGACTGTTCTTCTGTGAATCCGACTCCCTCATTCTTAACTGTGAAGGTGATGCGGTCAGTGGAACTTGTCACGGCCCCGATCTGCATATTTACCAGCACCTCTCCGTTAGAGGAGAACTTAATAGCATTACCAACGATGTTATAAAGAATCTGTTTTATGCGAATGGGGTCAAAAATATAGGCCTGATTACCCACCAGCGTTTTATTGAAGTAAAGCTGGATACTCTTTTCCCGTGATTTCAGAGTCAGGGTGGATTCGATTTCTTCCAGGACCCCTAATAATGAATTGGGCTTCATCTCCATATCAATACGATTGGCCTCAATCTTGGAAAGATCAAGAATGTCGTCAATCAGGTGCATGAGCAATGTTCCGTTTCGCCTGATGGTGCTGGCACATTCTTCAATCTCGGGAGCAGGCACTTCACCACGGGCAATCAGGTCTGCAAAACCCATCACAGCTGCCAGTGGGGTTCGAATTTCATGGGACATATTTGCCAGGAACTGAGACTTGGCAATGGTCGCTGCCTCAGCAGCAACCCTAAGTCTCTCCAGCTCCAGGAGTTGAAGTTGCAGCTGGTGACGTTGGGCATGAAGCTCAACAAACACGCGAACTTTACTGCGGACAATATATGGATTGAGAGGTCGAAAAAGCAAGTCTATGGCACCTGTCTTATATCCTTGCAAAACGGACTGGTCATTATTTTGTTGATCGGTAACAAAGATGATCGGGAGGTGGTCTTTCTGCTTGGCCCTAATCATTTTGGTTAAGTCACTGTCTTTTGCACCCGGCATCTGCATATCAAGGATAGCTAGTCCGAAATCATGAATGGCCAGGGTGGCAATGGCTTCTTCAAGAGTGGTAAAGGAATGGATCTCTACATCATTACTGGCAATTAAATCGCTTAGGGCCTGGATGTTATCAATAGAGTTATCGACTAGGAGAATCTTAGTTTTATTGTCCATTTAGCCCTTCTTGATCTATAAATATTCATTTAATTTTGTCCAACATCTGCTAATTGTGTCAAATGCTCTTATCAAATTTAAAATGGAGTATAATACTAGACTTTATTTACCGAGGAACTTCCCTAATAAGGTCAGGTTGGCACTGGCATCATCGATTGCAAGAATACGAGCGCGAAGCTCAGGAGGTGTAAAGGGCTTGGTGATATAACTGTCCGCTCCTGCGGTAAAGGCCTCTGACTTTTCATTTAAATTGGTATGACTGGTAAGAAAAAAAATCGGAACATGAGGGTGGGTGGATTGTATGCTTGAACAAAATTCTATTCCATTTCCATCTGGCAATTCCACATCAAGAATCAGGAGATTGAATTCTTTTTTGTTAATGAGAGTCGCCGCTTCATTAATGCATTTGGCCCATGTCACTTCACCGATGTCAGACACACTTTGCAAAACCATCTGATAAATTTCTTTGGTGTCTTCAACTAAAAGAATGTTTTTCAAATATGCTCCATAGATCGTTTTAAGAGAAGTGACACCTAATTTTATCATCAAAATAAACCGGTATATAAGTATAGGGAAATCTTGCCGTTCAATAAAATTTCAATAACTTATAAAGCTTCAAACTTAAGAAAACCTATAGAAATCTTAAGAAAAACTTAAAAAAAACTTAATAAATATGTCCCGATTTAATACATCAATCCATCAGCTCCTTTAAGCGTGCAAATTCATCCTTAAAAGTTTTCACTTTTGACATAGTCCAGAGAAAGTCAGGCCGCTCCTTCGAAAGCCAATCTCCACCTATGATATTCCCGGAACGATCAATATCCAGGTTGTACTTGAAAATCAGATTTTTATATTTTTGTAGATCAGTTCCCAGCACGGGCAACCAGGTATTCTTATCTGACTCAGTTACATATTTTAAATCTGTTGCCACCCTTATCCTCTTAACTGTCCCCGGAGCAGATTTTCTTCCTGGTGGAAGATCATCGGCCTGGATAGAAGTTGTATAGCTATGCAGGGAATGGTTGGCCACTCCTGTCCCAAAGTTTAAATCTGCCACAAAACTTTTGGCTTTAAGGCCAATCTGATTGGCCATTACGATGTGAAAAGCACCTGCATTCATATCATGCTTACAAGTATCGCCTCCAATTGGACTAAGAGTTCGACAACGACGTCCTATCTGATATGTGGATTCTACCTCATGCACTCTTGCATAATAATGGCTGATCAATGCCTTAATGTCGGCAGATCCAAAAGGTATCGGGATATTTTCAGGATTATTTAAAATTTTAGGCTGGGGTTCATCGTGATGCATGGTCGCCAGTGCCCAACCATGACAAATGCCCTCCCAGTCCTGGGCCGTTTCACGTGCAATTTTGGCGATTTTATTTTTCAACGGATAATCATAACGACCATTCAGAAGATCAAACTTTTCAGATGGGGCGAGGGTCTTTAATGCTTCAATGTCCATGGCGATCACTTCTTCGCGGGTAGGAGAAATAAGTTTAAAGCCAACGGGAACTGGAAGGTTCCAGCGTTGGTTAATATTGCCCTTTTTAAGCGCCCAGTAGTCACCAGACCACATTCTTTTTTCTCCCTTGAACATTCCGTTAAGTGGAAGCTTGGAAAAGCTACGTTCAAAAGTGGCATTCATGATCAGGGGATTGGAGATTCGGGACCAGGACCGTTTTAATTCAAGAGGTGCGGCCAGTGCAGAAAAGGAAATTAAGCATGTCGTAAAAAGGATTTTCATCATGATTCCTTGTGAAAAAAGGTAATTTTCACAAAGAATCTAATGAGGGTTTGAGTGTCAATAAAAGGCTTGAGGCGTCTTAGTTAATTGATGAACCATTGCTAATAGCAATTGAAAACATAAGGACGATGGCAAGAGCGCCGATACCTATGTATTTTAAAGTTGTTGATCCACTGAAATTTGCACCATTTAAAGATGATTCCTTCATCAATTCCTGAATAACCATTAAGGCATCTGAAGACGACATAGTGTTTAACTTTACCATTTCATAAAGGGCAGAAGCATCCTGACCAATTTTTTTATCGGCCATATGTGTAACGATAAAATTCATGATTTCATCATTAGTAAGGCCCTGGGCCTTAAGGTCCTTGAGGGAATCTTTAAGAAGGCGGACCTGGTCAGCTTGAAATTCCTTGTCTACCTGATCCCATTCAACAGTCATTGAATAGTTGAAGTCATCTATTACTGATTTAAGGTCAGTATGTGTTCCGGCAAATGAGCTGGAAATCATGAAAGAGAGAAGAGCAAGGAAAGAGACCATTTTTTTAAACATATTATTCTCGAGGGTTGGGGTTATTAAAGGTTAGTACCAAATGCTAGGGATGCCAGAAAGTCATGCTGAACTTTTTACAACTTACTTCTTAAGGACCCAGAGCTTCCCCAAACCTGTCCATAAGGTCTTGTATTCCTCTGTTCTGAAGCCGGCATCATCTATCAAGGGGGACGGATCACGGTTAAGATGGCAGCCGTCCGCCAGATGCGTCCACAATGGGGTGAGGAGATCAAGGATTTTGCCCGCAGCCGGGGTATTCTTACGAACATGTTCTAAAAGAAGGAAAGTTCCACCAGGTTTCAGGACCCGGTAAACTTCCCTTACAGCTAGGGCCGGGTCGGGAATGGTACAAAGGACCAGGGTACCGACAACCGTATCAAATTCATTATCATGGAAGGGCAAGGCCATAGCACTATCAGCGGTAATTCTGGCCTTCAATGGGGAGACCCGCTTCATGGCCTTTTTTCTCATGCTATCGTCGGGCTCCACACCCGTAAGCTCAACATCGGGAGGGTAGTGGGGAAGGTTGAGTCCTGTGCCGATCCCGATCTCCAGGGTTTTCCCATGAGCATGAGAGAGGAGTTGGGCGCGCAATTTGTGCAGCCCTGCAAACTCTAAAGGTTGAAAGACAAGGTCATAAGCTGATCCATTCATGGAAAGAAGCTATCATAAAAGATTGTCTATGATATCTTAAAGAAAAAAAGGAAGTTTTATATGGATCCAAAGTTAGAGCCAAAAATGATTGCCCTTGGCGCCCTGGTGCTTATAATCGGAATTTTAGTCATGTCTTCATCATTTGTCATTCCTCCCGGTCATAGGGGAGTCCTGGTCACCATGGGTAAGGTCTCGAAGGTTTTTGCACCTGAAGGTTTTGGTCTTAAATCTCCTTTTATTACAGATGTATTAAAAGTTTCTGTACGCCAGCAGACTAAGACAACAGAAGCTGATTGCTACTCATCAGACTTGCAACAGATCAAGGTTGAACTGAGGGTTCTCTACCGTATACCGGAGAGTATGGTAGTCAGGGCATTCCAGGATTATTCAGGGGATCCGTTTGATAGCTTGATTGCTCCCCGGGTAACAGAAGCCCTGAAAGAAGTCACGGCCCTTCAAAGTGCTGAACAGATTGTTAAAAAGCGTGAAGAGATAAAGTCCAAGGCGCTGGCAGCTGCAAAAGCAAAGATCGGGAACCTGATTGTTATTGAAGATATCGTGATTCAAAACGTGGCCCTTTCAAAGGAGCTGGAATCGGCCATTGAGGCCAAGATGGTGCAGGAGCAGGAAGCTGCAAAGGCCAAGTTTATTCAGCAGAAATCCGAGATTGAGGCCAATACAGCAATCATCAAGGCCAAGGGTGAAGCCGAGGCCATTCGTGTGAGAGGTCGCGCCCTTCAGGAGAGTCCTGGGCTCGTCCAGTTGCAGATTGTGGAAAAGTGGAATGGCGTTTCACCTTTAGTGATAGGTGCTGGTGGCAGTGGGGCCAATATCATTCTTCCTATTAAGCAATAAAGATAGTTATTAGAAATTCGGGAAAGCTTAAATATTGTGATTATTGAAATGGGTGTTACAATTTCAATATGAAAACTTTCCTGATGTTTCTTATATTCAGTTCCGTTTCTCATGCCAAAGAAGTTCGCTTTGAGCCTGAGTTTGAAAAAAAATGTTTCAAGGAAGTTGATGCCCTTAAATGCGGAAGTCCTGAAGGCAAAAACCAGGAAGCTTTCTTAAAATGTGTTGATTCAAAAATTTCAAAGTTAAGTGAAGGTTGTCAGGCCATGCACAAAGCGATCAGGGCAGACAGCCATTCTGGTCACGATCACTAATCGGATGATACTTCCTGTTCTCTGAATCTTTTTCGGCCCTGAATAGAGTGAGGCCCTTAACCCAAAAGGTTTGAGGTTTTATCGGATTTGCATCCACTCTCTTTTTTAATTCATCAAATTCATGTCGCTGCCAACGCTTTACTGTAATGTGAGGAAGAAATGGTCGTGCATGCAGGTCAATATATTCTGAAAACTCCGAGTATAAACTTTCCCTCAGTTTAATTATATCGGGTGAATGATTTACAGATAAGTACATAACCCTCCTGGGAAAAAATTCAAGTGGCCCCAGGGTCAATTCAAAAGGATGAAAAGGAATGCTCTTCATACGCTTCATGACTGATTCAATGGATTCATTTGTCTCTCCAATGAAGTGCAGCGTTACATGATAGTCATGAGAATTTTCCCAACTTTTACTGCTGACTTGGAGTGGCAATAACGCAATCTTCAGATAATCTTTAATGCCTTGTGGAAGGTCTAATCCAATGAAAAGACGCATTTAACTACCTCTTAATGATATCTAGTGCCATGACTTATTTAGTCTTCAGAGTTTTCATACTTAACAAGTTATGTAACCCATTTTGCAAGGAGCATTAATGAAACTTTCTATCATTTTTCTAGGTCTAAGTCTTCTCGTCACAAGTTGTGGCTCTAAAGAAAAGACAAAACAAACAGTTGATCATGCGCAGATGGAAGCTACTAGCCACAGCAAGCTGGATGACTTGATCAGAGGTGAAATGACTGCAGTAGAAACATATGACCAGGTTCTTGGTAAAATTAAAGATAAAAAAGAAAAGAAGCAGCTTAAAGCTTTTCGTGACGATCATAAAAATGCAGTTGAAAAGTTAACTGCAAAAGCTAACACGCCAGTTAAAGATGATGCCCGTACTTCAGGTGCATGGGGTACCTTTGCTGAGGCATGGACCGGCGGGGCAAAGCTCTTTGGCAACAAGACAGCTGTAAGGGCCTTGAAGCAAGGCGAAGAGCATGGATACAGAGAGTATGAACAACTGCTTAACGATGAAAAAGTTAGTGAAGAGTTGAAAAATACTATCCGTACTGAACTCATGCCGAAGCAAAAAGAACATATTACTGCATTAGAAAAATTAATCTAAACACTTATGGGGCCTTAGGGCCCCATTCTATGATATACAGAGCGCATTCAAATTCTTTAAGGAGAAAAAATGCTCAAGCTCTGTACGCTCGTGATCCTGTTAACTGCTTCTGCCTATTCACATTCCCAAACAACTTCAGAAGATACCGGCCCTACTCTTCCTCTTATAAAAGAAGTCCATAATGCCGAAGAACGTCGAGTTCATGTTGGTTTGAACTTCGGTATAAATAATCCAGAAGGACGCCGGGGTGCTACACCTGAACTAGGATTAGACGTTGGCCTTCAACCTCTCATTCCCTTTGGTTTAGGTTTTGAATTAAGCACTTCAAGATTTGATGCTTCACAAGATGAAATGCATAGAAGACTCACGGCCATGATTAGAGGGACCTATAATTTCGGGGGCGATACACCTGTTATTAAATATAGTTATTTCGGCTTAGCTACAGGTGCAGTCATGTTGCATGACGGGACTGAGTTCGGAATTGCACCTGTTATCGGCTTTGATACTCCTCTCTATCAGGATTGCTCACTGGGCTTTATGGCGAAGTACCTCTTCGTTACATCAAAGGACCCTGATTCCCTGATGACTGCTGCTTCACTTAAATACTGGTACTAGAAACTCTTTGAGAATCCCTTTACTGTGATAATATTAAAGTGAAGGGGTTTTATGTTGAGTGTATTGGTTAAGTTTGCATTCTGTGTGTTTGTAACACTCAATCATTTGCTCGCAGATGAGTGTTTTCCCAAAACACCAATGTCCGCGTTTAATCCACCTGAGCGTTATGCCAACCTCCCTGGCGAACTTATAGACGTGCTCCGAAAATCCTATCTACAGCATACAAAAGAAAATAAATACCTCGATAATACTTTCTGGGGTTCCAATCCTGATGATAAATGTAGCTGGCCAGATTCGCTTTGGACCGCCCTTGATACTATGGGTCCTCGTGAAATCTAACGCTGGTAAATATCTATCAAAAGACCAAAAGGAGTCATGTCTGGAGTACCATCGGTAAGATTCGCAATATCTGGTATGGAACTTCCTTTGGTTTCACGTTTGAAGGGACTGATGCAAATCTGGAAGATATGGCGGACTACATCGCAAAGAACAAAAACTTTTGCAAGGACACTGAATCCGTCTCTAAGAAAGAACATGGTGGTCAAATGTGCTGGCGACAAATTACCAAGGATGGCCGGGGTGCCGGATTGCATTTTTGCTTTGGTGCAGGCAAACCTAGTGAAGTGCATATAGATCACAACCAGGTATCATTAGGTCGTATACCCTTCACAGAGACATGCCTCTATGACCCAATTGCCTTGTATAAGCATTACAAGGATCTCAAAAGCAGCGCCCCTAAGACAGTCTTCGATGTGTTGGGAGAGGAGGACGCCGATCTTAAAAGAATGCTTCAGGAATCGGAGAATTCCTGCACAGGCTTTGATAAGTATCTATTCAAATTGAACATAGAGAAAATGCAGGCCCAGGTTACCAAAGATAAAATCATGGCCATTGCTGGCTTAGGAGAAAGCGGACCCAATGCCGAAAATGCTCTTTTGAAAAAATCTTGGACGAAAAACAGCAGCTATTCAGTATTACCACTTGCACATGTCGATGATGCAAACAGTTAAGTCAGTGTATGTCCACAAATGTTAATTTTAAATAAATTCTTATATTCCTTCCAAAATCGTCAATTATAGACTAGAACCACGCAGCACACTATATTTTCACATACCCGGGGTCTATTCGATGAAAACTGTTTTTATTTTTTTAATCACCACGCTGATCAGTCAGGGGACTTACGCTTACGTTAACAAGCTTGATGAAGAGTGGACTAGTGTTTCAGCTCCAGACATCATGTCGACAACATTAATTCATCAATTCGATCTTTTGCCTCTTTCTGGAAATGCACAGAAGGGACAAAATTTCTGGTCTGGCGACTACTGGGCATTCAGAAATGGAAGCATCAATTATCGCTGGAATGATCCTTCAAAAGAAGGTTTCAATCTTAATTCCCCAAGCCGCGAAGAAGCTGCAAATATGAGCCTTGACCAGCTTGCTCGTCTTTCACCATCTGAAAAATACGATCTCTTTACTGGCCGTTACCACTATCCACTTAAGGCCTTCGTTGATGAAAAAGGCGATCCAGGCGCAGAGAGCTGGGAAGGCATTTGTCACGGCTGGGCCCCTTCATCTTTAAACCACAGTGAGCCGACACCTAAAAATATGGTTAACCCGGATGGAATTGTTATTCCTTTTGGTTCATCAGATATCAAGGCCCTTTTAAGTTACTACTACGCCTTTGAATTCAAAGTCGCTGACACTCACCAGATGGGTCGTCGCTGTGAAAGGGGTGGCTTTTGGGGTTGGTCAAACGATTGTAAGCAGGACCTCAACGCAGGTGCCTTCCATATTGTTCTTGCCAACAAGATTGGTATTGAAGGAACTGGTTTCATGGCAGACCTTGATCGTTACAAGGAAGTCTGGAATCACCCGGTATATGCTTACGAGACTGTTGTTACAGGTACAAGAAAAGCGAAAAGAGATTCAGCTCCTGGTACAGTCAGCGTTGTACTAGTAGAAACTTCAGTTCATTACGTTGATGAAGCTCCAAGTACTTGGGACACAGTAATCGGTACTGAAGGCCAGCGCGTTCTCACAAAAGAATTTGAATATGATCTCGACATCGATGCCAATGGAAAAATTATTGGTGGAGAATGGCATTCAAGACAACGTCCAGACTTCTTGTGGACCTATGAAAAAGCCTTAATTTGGGTCGGCCAATTTGACCGCCTCAATGAACTTTTAAACGACTAAGACACCCGAAGGCTTCAAGGATGAAGCCTTTTTTTTACCTCTTTTTCCCCTTCTCATAAATATTTTTTCCACCACCACATATGTTGTCTTCGCTCTTTACATGTAAGATAACGACTTCATCCAGATGAAGTGAGTTACGCAGAGCTTCGCCGACAAGAAAGCAACTTCATCCAGATGAAGTGAGTTACGCTGAGCTTCGCCGACGGATGTGAACTTGAATGGCTTAGATGAGGAAAATTTAAAGGGGAAGTTCTACAATGAAGGCCGAGCCAGTGTTGGGTTCGCTTTCGATGGATATTTTGCCTGCGTGAGCGTTCAGGATTTGTTTGACGATGTAAAGGCCTAAGCCGAGGCCGCTGATTTCCTTCGCAGGATCTATTCTTTCGAACCTTTGGAAAATGCGTTCCTGATGGCCTTTGGCGATCCCAATTCCATGGTCACGGATAGTTAAAATGGCGGAGCCATTGGCTGATTTTGTGGTGGTGATTTCGATTGGTTTTGATTTGCCGTACTTGATGGCATTGGTAAGCAAGTTCACAATGACTTGCTCCAGCCTGAACTTGTCCCAGTTTCCAATAATGCCAGGTGCTGCCTTGATGGTTACCTCGCAGCCAGAAGCATTGAGCTGATCAGAGAATCTTTCGAGCACTTCATAAATTAAAGACGAAAGGTTAACAGATTCCAGGTTTATTTTTAATTTCCCGGAAGTAATTCTGGTCAGGTCCAGCATTTCATCAACAAGCCTTATGAGACGGTTAATCTGTTTTTCATAACTCAAGACAATCTTGCTCACTCCTTCCGGAGCGAAAATAGACCGGTCTCCGTCTGCAATCTTTCTCTTGGACATAACTGTCTGGAGACTTAATGAGGTGAGAGGTGTCTTCAACTCATGACTGCACATACTTATAAGATCATCCCGGGTTTTTATGGCCTCGCGAAGTTCTGCTTCAACTTTGTGCCTCTTCTGAAGTTCTCCATTCAATGCTTTTGCCTGTTGTTCAAGCAAGGCCACTTTTTGAAAATGCAAAGTGGGATTATCATTGGCCAGAAATTCTTCAGAAGGGAGAGTGTGAGAATGGGTATGGCATATACTTTCAAAACCTTCAGCATGGTTGCTTTGATTAAAGGAATTCATAGAGTATCCGCACATCAGGGAAAATTTGTAGTTAAGAGCAAGCTCATTCCACAATTCTTCGAGGAGGATAGTTCCTTCTTTGTTACCGTTATTCCAGAGTATTCCTACCATCTCTCCAAACGCGCGAATTCTGGGAAAACTTTTCGACATGGTTTCAATCATGCCGCCTATTTCTGTGTTGAATTTCTTACGGTCAGGAAGGCCGTTTACGATGAACAGATTTAAGGCCATGGCAGCATCTAGAATTATTAATTGTTTTGTTTGCTTAAACTCCTGAATATCAATTCCTGAATTTTTTAATGACTGTTCAATTAGACCAATGTTTTCATTTTTCGCAATGATGATTGAACCCTCACCTCGAATAAGACCTGCGCTTACGAACTGTGAAATACTGTCGGCAAGGAATTTAGGATTTTCATAAAACTGAACAAAATGATGACCATGTCCACTTGGCTTGGTAGGTTGATCCAATAATTGCTGTCTGAAATCGCTGAGTTCTGCAAAAACCATAATTACCTCACAGATACCTTAGCCCGGCAGCTCCATTTAGTAAAATAGCGTTCATTTATAATGAAATTAATTTAATCTAATTAATACCAAGGATTTTTAATATGTGGTCCCCTTATTCCATTGGAACTCCACCACGTATCCGACCCCTTTATTCAAATGAAGGTTTGGGTGATCGTTTACGTTTAGTTGCCTTTGCTGAACGGCAGGCATTTCATGCTTTCAATGAGGCGGCGACGCGATTTTCAATGGCACCACCGGCACTTATAAACGCCTGGAGGTGGGTTGCCATAGAAGAAGCGAAGCATGAGTCCTGGTTGCTTAAGCGCTTAAGCGATATAGGCCAGGAAATTGCCTCAGTGCCAGTTAGCTTGAATCTCTATCATTCACTCACCAAATGCCAGACACCGGAAAGTTTTGCTCTTTACGTCTCAGATGCAGAGAAAAGAGGAAAAATCGGCGCCGAGAAATTTGCTGAAGCCCTGGCCCTGAAAGATCCAGTCACTGCCGCAATCTTCGCCCGTATTGCTCTGGAAGAGCGGGAGCATATTGCCCTAGTAGAGCGATTCTTCCCGACTGACATTTCCCATATTCGTTGAGAAGTATTTCATCTCATCTTGATGAGTGTGTGAGGTCATGCCGGAAGTAAGAACGACATCCGCATATTCATACAATTCTTTTTCGAGCAGCGGATTGGCATCTTCATCATTTTTCAGGCAATCGTAAATAACACTCTCAGCATTCAGGTATCTGATGAAAGGCATGGCCCTGGGACTATCCGTCCATATTGAATAGTGGGACAGGTTTTCATCTGAAATAAGTTCTTTTAATAAATCCAGCATGAAGGCTTTTTGTTCAAACACTGATGATTCACCAGGAAGATAAGGTTGAACTATAGTGACTTCATTTACATGTTCTTTAATGTGATAACTTGCGAGCATGGTCTGGCCAATGATAGGTGCTTCGATAAAATACACCCTGCTATGTAAGGCAAACTCTGTAATCACTTCTGTAGTTCTCACTTCGCTTGATCCAAAATGATTGAAAGAAAATACGATCAGGTCATCCTTGTTCACTAAACTCATCATGATAAAATTCCTTGTTAGTTGAAACACCATCCTGGTGATCCATGCCATTCTCTATGCGGCCCGTGTGCCAAGTTGTAAGTGGAAGAATTTAGAAGAAGAAAAAGAGAAAAGGAAAAATTTGCCTAGGGAAATCCGACACTTAGAGGGCATCATGACACACTTTTATGCCCTGTCCGACAAAAAAGAAGGGTTAATAATAAGTATTTGAAAGCTCCTCTAGATCCTGAATATCAACAGGCTTTTTCAGCTTAAATCTTACTCTTTCGGAATCCAGATGGTGCAACCTTGGGTCAGCAGAGGAAACAACTATTGGTATAGAATCAAGTTCAACTTTACCTAATGCCTGAATTTGATAAATAAATTGTTCGCCATTCATCTGGGGCATCATCAGGTCTAGAATAATGCAGCAGGGATACCTATGGTCTGGCATTTTCTTCAACAAATCGATGCCAGTTCGACCATTGTCAGCAACGATTACATCACGTCCCATTAATTGAAAAACTTCCGTAAGGGTGTTCATTATATAAGGGTCATCTTCAACAATCATGATTGGTCGTGAGGAATGTTTTTTCATAAACCACAATCTAACCGATTAAATTTTCATTGAACATCTAGGGAACCTAAATTTGAAGAAAGTTCTTGAACTAAAATTCATTAATAGTTGGGTCAGTGTGCTCATATATAAAGCTATTTCTATTAGTTTTTGAAATTTTTAACAAAGGGATTGGTTATGAAGTTTAGAGGACAAATGTTACTTGCTATCCTTGCTGTTTTTTTACTGCAAGTTTGGCCTTTGCTTACCAGACCAACAATGGACAAACTGGACAGGGGAAATTGGTCGAATTTAATGGTGGCGGAGATGGTGGGGGTCCAGGTGGCGATCCAGGCGGCGGAACTCCCGGAGAGGGATGTACGCTTACTCAGGGATATTGGGGCAGTGCCCCTGCTGGTGAAGCAAGACTGATACAGCTTGTGGGTGCTGAAGGTCTGGAGCTTGGAAATCGTACTTATAGTGCTGTAGAACTGGATGCAATCTTAGATTCACCAGCTGGTGGGCAGGGCGGCTCAAATATGTTGCACATTCTTGCCATTCAATTAATTGCAGCGAAATTGAATGTTCTTAATGATGCTGATGATTCTCAAATTGCTGATGATATTGAGCTGGCAGATACATTAATTGGAAATTTAATTATCGAACCAATTCCTGGGTATGACACTGTTTCTCCAAACAGTACTTTGGGCCAGCAAATGGATACTGTGAAAAAAACTCTGGATTCATACAATAATGGCAATTTAAACGTGCCAAAATGTGACTAATATTCAGGTTTAAATGCGGGAGAGCAACCTCCCGCTCTTTCAGGAATCCTTACCTATGAAGTTTATATTTTTAATCATGATGACCACCTTTGCTTCTTATGCACATGCATTTTTTAAACCATGGAATGGTCATTCAAATCCTTTGATCATGAGTACAGGCCTTGAGAGAAATTTTTCTTCACTTCCGCTCGCGGGTATTGCCCTTGGGCCCAAAAAATATTGGTCTAGTTATTACTGGCCTCTTTCCCGGGGAAATATAAATTTACGTTGGAATACTCCGAACCCCATTGGATTTGAACTTGACTCGCCTGATATGGAGCAGGCACAGAGGATGCAGATTTCAGAGCTTGCTTCTCTCGCACCTTCGGAAAAATATGATTTGTTCACAGGACGATATTCTTATCCACTAAGACGCAAGGTAGAAAAAAAGGTTTCACCACGAATTTCTGAGTGGCAGGGGATCTGTCATGGCTGGGCCGCAGCGACATTGAATCATGATGAACCTGAACCAGAAATTGTTACTAATCCTGATGGCATCCGGATTCCATTCGGGTCATCTGATATAAAGGCCCTCTTAAGCTATTATTACGCTTTTCATAATGACCCCATTTCAACTCATCAGATGGGTCTACGGTATAATGGTCGCAGGTATTGCAATGAAGACTTAAATGCCGGCGCTTTTCATATAGTCCTTTCCAATAAGCTTGGTCTTGGCGGTAATGGATTTGTAGCTGATATAGATAATGGCAGGGAAGTATGGAATCATGTGGTCTATAATTATCGCAGCTCAATTTTAGAAAACAATCTTCCTCCATCTGAAGATTCTGCAAGAGGGACTATGAAAGTTGTCCGAATCAAAACCAATATGAAAGTCGTATTCAACATTGTCCAGAATAGCTGGTTGCCAGTCATCGATACTAACCTTCAGGTCTATAAGGATCTTGATTATGAATATGACCTGGATCTTAACGGCCAGGGAAATATTATTGGTAGAGAATGGAGGTCATCTCTCAGGCCCGATTTTTTGTGGAGAGTTGAACCTGCAAAAAGTTTTACCGGGCTTTTCTCTCGATTAGGTGAACTGCTCTAAAGCATGATGGCTTCAGACGTGTATTTTTTCAAATATAATCTAACTAATCAAAATTTAATCATTCCAAACTTTTCTTGTAAAACTTTAGGATATCTTCATATCAGATGAACCGGCGCGCTCATATATAAAATTAACTTGAAATTCTTTTTAGTATCTTTAACAAAGGAATCATGGATGAAGTTTAAAGGACAAATGCTACTGGCTGTTGTTGCTGCGTTATTCACTGTCAGCATGGCATTCGCATTTCAAGCCGAGGAAGGCAAAACTGCTGAGTCTCAAATGAAGGGCAATGGTGGTAATGGAGGGGCCGGCGGTACCGGAGGCGGAACTACTGGAACAACAACTGGTGGCGGTACCGGAGGCGGAACTACTGGTACAACAACTGGTGGCGGTACTGGTGGTAGTACAGATGGTGGAACTGGCGGCGGAACAACTGGTGGAACTGATCTTGGATGTACGCGTACTCAAGGTTATTGGGGAAATAGCCCAGCTGGACAACGCAGGCTCATTGAGCTTGTTGGTGCAGATGGTATGTTGCTTGGAAATCGTGTTTACAGTGCGGCCGAACTGGACGATATCTTAGATACACCGGTTAGGGGAAATGCCTTGATAAGCCTGGCCCATCAATTAATCGCCTCTAAGTTAAATGTGCTTAACGGTGCTGATGATTCTGAAATTGCAGAAGACATTGTGGCGGCCGACTTACTTATTGGAGACCTGGTAGTTCCACCAGTTGGAACAGACAGAGTTTCTTCAAGCAGTGCTCTTGGCCAGCAAATGCTCGCTGTTAAAGATGATCTTGATGATTACAATAATGGCAGATTCAATGTGCCTCATTGTAGATAAAGTTATTTCGTAACAATGCAGGAGGTTTCATTCATTTGAAGCCTCCTGCTTTTTTTTCACGTCAGGACTTTATGAAAACAGCATTTTTTCTATTCATGACAATACTTGCTTCACATGCTCAAGGGGCCTTCAAACCATGGGACGGAAGTTCTAATCCCATGATCATGAGCTCAGGCTTCCAGAGAAAATTTATCTCTCTCCCCCTGGCCGGCAAGGTTAATGAAGTTAAGAAGTATTGGTCGAGTTTTTATTGGCCCCTTTTTCAGGGAAACATAAATTTACGATGGAATACACCGACTCCAAATGGTTTTAATCTGGATTCTCCTGACTACGATGAAGTTCTCAAAATGAATCTCGCCGAACTTGCGAGCCTGGCCCCGTCTGAAAAATATGATTTATTCATTGGCCGCTATTCTTATCCCCTCAGGAATCAGGTTAATAAGAAAGTGTCCCCCCACATTTCTGAATGGCAGGGCATATGTCATGGTTGGGCAGCGGCCACTCTTAATCACAATGAGCCCACACCCAAGCTCATGACCAATCCCGATGGTATACAGATCCCTTTTGGCTCTTCAGACATCAAGGCCCTTCTCAGTTATTACTATGCTTACTATGATGATCCGGTTTCAACTCATCAGATGGGACTTCGCTGTAACGGACGCAGGTATTGTGACGATGATTTAAATGCTGGCGCCTTTCATATTGTCCTCTCAAATAAGATCGGGCTTGAAGGAAATGGTTTTATTGCTGATATAGAAAATGGAAGGGAAGTATGGAATCAGGTGGTTTTTAATTACCGATCCCAGGTACTGGAACCAAATCTTCCACCTGCTGCTAATTCGGCCTACGGAACTGTAAAAGTTGTCCGGATGAAAACAATAATTAAAGTTGTCTTTAATATAGTCCAGAATAGCTGGCAACCTGTCATAGGCACCAACCTGCAGACTTATAAGGATCAGGAATACGAGTATGACCTGGATATTGATAGCACCGGAAATATAATTGGAGGAGACTGGAGATCAAAGTTACGACCAGACTTCCTGTGGAAGGTGGGTCCGACAAAAAGCTTTCAGGGTATTTTCTCTCGCTTAGGCGAACTTCTTTAAAAAAACCAGCAGACCATGGGGCCTGCTGGTATCAAAATACTTATTTGTAAAAATTAACTTCAGCGGACTTCATTGTATTTCCATCCTTATCAACAGATCTCACATAATAAATCGCATTTCTTGAGGGCCTGCTCTGAGTGAAGCTCAGGCTGGTTGTTGTACCCTGAAGGTAGATGCTGCTTGAATTATCAAGCTTGCGATAGATTTTGTATGAGACTGCAAGAGAAGCCGCACTCCATTTAAGTGTCACCTGAGTAGTAGTCTTGGTAAGCGTCACGTTTGCTGGAGCAGTTAACACGGGCTTTACGTAACTTACTTCAGAAGAGTTAATCGTCTTCAGGTCATTATCTACTGCCTTCACATAATAAGTAGCATTGCTTGAAGGAGCAGTCTGTGTAAACGTTGTGCCTGTCACTGTACCCTGGAGGTAAGTTGTCGTAGAGCCACTGAGAGTGCGATAAACCTTATATTCCTTGATGCCTGCAGATGAAGAAGCAGCAGACCAGTTCAAGGTAACAGAAGTGCTTGTAGAACTCAGAGTTACATTGGTAGCTGGTTTAAGAATAGTCAAAGTTCCATTGGCAATTTTGTAGGCAATGCTTGAAACCATTCTGCCGACTGCATACGGAACAGAATAATCGCGGCTGGTAGAGTAGTAGACAGCATGGTGAAAGCCAAGCTTGTGTAGCCATTCATGAGTCATGTTGCTGGTTGCACCTGCAGCCGAATAAGTATCGAGGTATTTTGTATTCATATAAACTCTTGGAGAAGAAGAGTTTGTATAACCGACAGTATTGCTGTTTTCATAATAAGTCTCAATTTCCATGTCCATCATGTTATTGGCAATCTTATTAAGTGATTCTGCACCATCTAGAAATTTGTCATAGATCTGTTGATTCGTTAAACCTCCGTTATCAACGAAAGTCTTTACACCGTTGTAAGTGTGGTTGAGAACTAGATCCCTGAATTCCTCTGTACCAACTACATCCTTGATGAGTTCCTGAGCTGTTTCAAGTTTTGCACGGTTAGTGGTGCTAGCATTGAAAATCTGAATGTCAGTGTCAAAGGTAATGGCCTTGGTGGGAACTTGAGCGTAAGTTGACGTGGTTGATACGATACTTGCAAATAAGAAAAAGAACTTAAACATGCTTTTATCCCTCCTGGATTTTTTGAAGTTACTCTTCTTTGAGTAACCTTTAGGTAGTCTTAAGACACTTTGACACACTTCAGAAATAATGAAATAGCAACATGCGAAATTAATTCAAATTTACTTTTTAATACAGGCACTTACATAAGAAAATATTCTCGCTGTAAATCCTGATGAGAAAGGTTTAAAAATAAGCATGAAAATAGGTACTGCTGGCTGGTCCATTCCTGAAGATTTTGCTGACAACTTTGTGCCTGATGGAAGTCACTTACAACGATATTCGCAAGAGTTTAACATGGTCGAAATTAATTCTTCTTTTTACAAAGAACATCTTTCAAAAACATATTTGCGATGGGCTTCGGATGTTCCGGATGATTTCAGGTTCAGTGTGAAAATTTCCAAGGCCTTCACTCACGATTCTGGCCTTCGTCCTAAGTTTCGGGATGTGTATGCGTCTCTCGATAATTCTGGAACCAAGAAATATCAACTGGGGTTCAAAAGATTCCCTGTCGCTTATGCATGATTATAATATTTCCAAAGTATTCGCCGACCCCGAAAGATGCCCGTGTGAAGGGGAAGGAAGTGTGACCTATTACCGCTTGCATGGCACTCCTGTGATTTATAGAAGCTCGTATTCGTTAAACTTCCTGAAGGAACTGGCCATAAAACTAAAAACATCCAAGGACGTATGGTGTGTCTTTGATAATACCACATTGGGCCTTGCTACTTCGAATGCATTGGATCTCAAAAGACTCGTTAGACTTCAGACATAAATGTCTTTATCTTAGAAGGGTATTAAGTTAATGGGGGACTAAAATGCAGCTTGAAATACCTTCGAGGACTTATTTAAAAGCATTCGTGATGGCCGGTATAGCTTATCTGGTTATTAAACTGGCACCCGTCATACTCCTGCTTTTTATATCCTTGCTTATTGGCATAACACTTTCTTCGATGGAACGTTTTCTCATAAGAAAAGGCTGGAAAAAATCTATCGCAGACTCAACTCTTATCCTGGGCTTAATAGGAATTTTAGGCATTTTTATGTTCTATGTTATTCCTCAGGCCTTGGGTCAGATGGAAGACCTTTTTCATAATCTTCCTCGCTTGAAGACAGACATCATACAATTGGCACCAGAGGTGCTCCAGGAAAATGTCAAAAATCTCTTCCAGGCATCTCCTGATTCACTACAGAGAATATGGAACCAACTAGGTTCATTTGCCAATGAAACTTTGAATTCTCTGTTTGAATTTGCCGTTATGATAGTTGCATCCATTTATATGCTGTTACATGGTAATCATGCCTATGAATGGATCCTGGCTTTTTTTGATGAAAAAATAAGAATAAGAATTGATAAGACGGCCAGGGAAATTATCCCAATTGTGGAAGCTTATATTATAGGCCAGGCCACCACATCGACCTTGGCAGCAATCTGGGTCTTTACAGCTGCCATGATCCTGGATATCCCTGCACCACTGACTCTGGCCGTTCTCGCTGCAGTTTTTGATATCCTTCCCGGAATAGGTTTCATTTTAAACGTCTCTACCGCTGGACTTCTGGCCCTTACCGTTTCCACTCAGACTGCCATCACGATGGTTATATGCCTGATGGTCTACAGCGCATTGGAGAATTACGTGCTTATTCCCCATATTTATGGAAATCGAATGAAACTCTCCCCGTTAGTTGTGCTACTGTCCCTCATAGTTAGTGGCTCAATTGCGGGTATTCCAGGAATGATAGCGATCCTTCCTATAGTTGCCGCCTATGGACCTATTGAAAGAAATTGGCTTAAGAACCGTGAAGGCTTCCAGGAAACGGTTGAAATCCATCAAAAGAATCAGGAATTGAATCATGAATGAAGATGAAAATAATAATTACATCGTATCGATCCTGGAAGATTCAATGGGATTGCCTCCAGAAAAATTGCCTGATGCTTTTCACAGTGTAGGTTGGGCGCTCCCACGTTGGCATTTGCTTATGTTGCAGGATCGGCCGCGGATGGAATTTTACAGTGAAATCCTGAGGCACAAAGTTGAGGGCAAGATAGTTCTTGATGTTGGAACTGGATCGGGCATTCTTTCTCACCTCGCACTTAAATGGGGCGCCAAAAAAGTTTATTCGGTAGAACAGAATACGGCCCTGCAGACTGTCTATCGTCACTTAATGCGTGAACCTTTGAAAGAGGGCAGGGCACAGTTGTTTTGTCAGGATGCAAGAGATCTAAAGTTAGCGCAGTTTAAGGAAGGACCTGTTGATGTGATAGTCCATGAATTATTTGGATCCATAGGCCTTGGTGAAAATCTTATTCCGATTTTCCAGATTTTGGGTGAAGAGGGTATTCTTACCAGGAAGACAGAATTGTTACCGGATGGTCTTGAAGTCTGGATGCGGCCGGTATTCAGCGAACTCGTGGCCCGCGAAGGTCGTGTTGAAGCTTTTGGGGACTATCCACTGGATGAGCTTAATATTTTTGGTTGCCACAGTTTTTGGGAACAGGACTATATTGCTTCCCGGGCCTCAGACTGGAAAACAACTGGTTCAGCACAACTTCTTTTCAAATGCAATTTGAAGGATCTGGTATTACCGGAAAAGGTTGTCTTGTCTTTTGAAGCAAGCAAATGTTCCCAACTTAAGTTATGGCTCAAAATTACAGATACCAAATCCGGCCTCACCCATACGAATGACCACCAGGAAGTAGAGACCCATTGGACGAATGCCTATTTATCGGTTCCTTATTGGCTTCAGGGCAAGAACTTTAAGGCAGAATTTCAGATCCATCAGGATTACATTCAAGTTAATCGTTTCTTTTGAGTTAATCAGAATTTTAGATATAATACTTCCATGTTAAGTAGAGCAAAAGAGATCCTTTCCCATTCAGGGCCTTTTATAGTCCTGAGTCTGAGTGCACTTGCAGGAATAATTCTTTTGCGTGGTTATGAGCAATTTAGCCTATTGGGCATCTTTTATGATCTTAGAGTCTTGTTCAGTCTTTTCTTCTTGTCCGGCATTCTCTATTTTTCCTTCTGCTTTATTTCCCTTAAGCTGGCAGTACTGGTTCATTGCTTATTTTTAGTCCTGGTTGTTTCCATTCACTATGCCTTGGGAAACTACTTCCTCATCACTCAAAGACCCCTGGGGTCTGAAATTTTCGCCTATTCTTTCGATGATAACATGAGGACTATTACTTCTTCCTTTAGTGGTTTTGGGACTTTTGATATCATTAAATTGCTGATTCTCTTCTTCCTTGGGTGCTTTGCATGGATCGGTTCAAAATATTCTGAAAAAATAATTGGAAAAAAAGTCCGTCAGGTTTTCCTTGTATTAACCCTGATTGCTCCCTTCCTGCTTTTTGCTGTTGTCCCTGATCCCAAGGATTTCGTCAGTACCAACAAACTGGAATATTTTGTCAGGAAAAATCTGGAAAATAACGAAAATACCGGAAAGAGCAGGATCGCAACTACTTCTGCGGAATTTCCGTTATTAAAACCGGCGATGTATAATGATGTCCTGGGACAATATTTTAATCTGACTGATGAAAAGCCAAACATCGTTTTTCTGATTGTTGAAGGACTCGGCCACACTGTTATGGAGAAGGGAACCTATGGCGGTTTCACCCCATTCCTGGATTCCCTTGCTCACGATGGATTGTATTGGAGAAATTTTTTAAGCAGCTCAGGCAGGACTTTCGGGGTCATTTCCTCCTTGCTCGCATCACTCCCCAATTGGTCAAAGGGTCTCATGTCCATGGAATCTTCCATGCCTCATCACTTATCCATTCTGACCTTGCTCAGGGATAATGGATACAACACACGCTTTTTTCATGGAAGTAATGCGGACTTTGACCAGATGAGATCTTTTTTTAAGCGTCACAATTTAGATCTCCTGGTGGATCAGTTTCATTTCTCGAAAGACGCGGAACAAGCAGAAAAAGATGAGGGTGGATTTTCATGGGGCTTTTCAGATGGAGCTTTATTTAAGAGGGCCCTTGAGGCCATCGGGACTACCAAGCAACTGCCAACCCTTGATGTTTATCTTACCATATCCACTCACGAACCTTTCATACCTCCAAGAAAAGATCATTACCTTAATCTCTTTAACCAGAAAATTTCGTCTATGAACATTCCACATGAAATCAAAGAAGAAATGATCAAGAATGCCCCTGTATTTTCAACTTTCATGTATACCGATGAAGCCATCAAGGATTTTTTTGCAGAATACCGAAAACTGCCCTCATTTCAAAATACGATTTTTTTTATAACGGGGGATCACAGGATGATTCCCATGGCTGAGAAAAATGGCATAGACAGATATCACGTACCCCTGATTATTTATTCAAGTCTCCTGAAGGAGGCCCGTGAATTTCCCGCAGTCTCTTCTCATTTAGATGTGGTGCCAAGTTTATTGGCCTTGCTTAAGGATCGCTATAAAATGAGTTTCCCTGATAAAGATCACTGGGCAGGCTCGGGCCTGGATACTCATCCAGAATTCAGGTCAAAAGGAACCATTGGTTTTATGCGCGCCAAGGATGCTGTAAGTGACTTTCTAATGGGTAATCAATTTTTGTCTGAAGGTATGGCCCATGAATTAACAGATGGCATGAACCTGAATGTTGTTTCAGATAACGGAGCATTAACAAGCTTAAAGCGACACATGACTAAGTATAATCAGGTCAGCACTTATGTTTCGGAAAATGATAAAATCTATCCTACTCCGGCCCAGAAGAAAGAGGTAGAACTTACGCATGAGAACCTTACCTACGATAATGCCCGTAAGTATGCATTTGCCAAAGATTTTGAAAATGCACGGAAAGTTTGTAATGAACTACTGAATAAAAATCCGAATGATCATGATACCAGGGCCCTATTAGGTCGGACCTATGCCTGGGGCAAGGACTATCCGAAAGCGCGGGAAATATTCAAGGATCTTATTGAGCGGGCCCCCAATTATCCTGATGGATACGCGGCCCTGTCCTATCTGGAGTCATGGTCAGATAATCTGGTTGAAGCAGAAGCATTAGTTGATAAGTCCTTAGCACTTGCTCCGGATGGGCCTGAGTATATGATCCTGAAGGCACGCTTGTTAAACCGGACCAACCGGGTCGAAGAGGCCAGGGAAATGGTAGACAGGATTTTAGTTAAGAGCCCTGCCTATCAGGAAGCCCTGGACCTGAAACGTAATTTAACTCCACCACCTAAACCTGAAGGTTTGTAATGATAAAGATGATGTTTATGTTAAGTATTCTTATGACAGCACTTTCGGGATGCAATTCCTCCTCTCCCGTTAAGACTTCTTCAAAGAAATGCCCTTTCTTTCCGGAGTATCCTTCAGAGAATGAGAATTATGGGAAAGACTTTTTCATTGCCCATGGGGGTGGTGGACTCGATAGTTACGCTTATACAAATTCAGTAGAGGCAGTAGAGTACTCAATCAAACAAGGTTATCGTCTTATCGAAATTGACCTTGCAGTGACGACAGACGGTAAGATTGTGGGAGTCCATGACTGGGCACATTTTAACAAGATTACCGGGTATGTGGATCTGGGTGACAAGGCCTTGAGCTTTAAGGAAGTTAAGAGTCGGAAAATTCACGGAAGTTACACTCCCATCACATTTATTGAGATAGAAAAAATATTTTCAAGCAATCCTGACCTTGTGCTTGTTACAGATAAGATAAATGACTTTCAGGCATTAACCTCTACTTTTTCATTCCTTGATCGTATGGTGGTTGAGATTTTCAGCCTTGCCGATTATGAGCTCGCTATCAAGGAAGGAATCCTTCATCCGATGCTTTCTGCAGGAGAAAATGAGTTTAAAGGAACTTTTATCAAGGATAAAGGTGTCAAGATGCTGGCCGTCCATTCTGGACTCCTGAATAAATTTCCTGAATTGCTTCAAAGTTTTCAGCAAGAAGGCATGTGTATTTTCGCCTTTAGCAGTAATGAGGATGATTTTATCAAGAAGAACCTTAAAGGAAACAAGGCCACTGCGTTTTATACCGATTTTTGGGATATTAAGAATGGAAAGTGTTCACAGACGAAAGCGGAATGTACCACTTATTGAGGCTTGGAAAAGCCAGTGCGCTTCATCTTGCCCCAGGCATGTTTCTTCCTGAGGAAGCGCCATACACCCCTTAAACGCCAATAAAGGTGAAGCTGGCGGAAGCCAACTTGTTCAAGGATTGTACCCAGGCATAATTTGAAGTAATCACTCGTGCTCTTATATTTCCTGAAGGTCATTTCCTCAACCACAACGGCCCCAAAAGTCAGTATCCATCCATAGACAACAGTAACGAGCAAGAAGAGTATACTGAAAACCGGGTCGATGAGGCCAAAAGCGTATCCCCCAATCATGATAAAGTAGCCAACAAGTTCAATGGGAGCGGCCGCAAGCTCAAAGAGCCACATATAAGGTAAGGCTACCCAACCAATGACTCCAGACCATGGTTTGAATAACATGGGTATTGTGCTCTTTAGTCCCTCTGCAAGCCCTTGTTGCCAACGGCTTCTCTGGTTGCCAAGGGTCTTTAGATCTGTTGGTACTTCAGTCCAGCAGATAGGAGCTGGAAGGAAATGGACTTCATAGGGAATGTTATTTTTGAGGTAATACATGTGCATCTTTAACAGAAGATCCAGGTCTTCGCCAATTGTGTTCCGGCTATAGCCACCCACTTCAATGACAGCACGTTTTTTAAATAAACCAAAAGCACCACTTATAATAGAGTTAGCATTCAGATAGTCCCATCCCATCCGTCCCACGAGGTAAGCACGAAGATATTCCACCACCTGTACGATGGCGAAATAATTCCAGGGAACTTTAATCTCTTTTACATTACCATTTTCAATCACACACCCATTGGCAACCCTGATCACTCCTCCAACTGCTACTACCTTGTCCTGGTCTTCAAAAAAGGGCATGGCCATCTGGATGAGACCACTTTCATCGAATAACGAATCCGAATCCACACAACATACCAAAGGAAAGACAGAATAATTGATGCCGCAGTTAAGAGCATCGGCCTTTCCCCCGTTATCCTTGTCTATTACTGTCAGCGAAGGATAGAGCTGGGATTTATAGACGCCCCTGACTCTATTAGTTGCAATTCGGATAGGCACTGCATGGTCAACTGGTTTTAGCTGAAAGCTTTCAATCAGCACTTTTATCGTGTCATCACTTGAACCGTCATTTACTACAATAAGTTCAAAGCGGGGATAGTTAAGCCTGAGCATTGAACGAATTGACTCATTAATAGACAACTCTTCATTATAGGCCGGGATGAGCATGCTGATGGGAAGCAGGGTTGAAGTCAGGTCTTTTGTCCTGTCGTAGCTTATCCTTGCTTTGGTGTGCAGTCGCTTGGCATTCAGATAACCCAGTACCAGGATAACAAGATAAGATGTGTTCGCTACAAAAAGGAAGAGAAAAGCATACTTAATGTAACCATTGAAAAAAATCACGAAATAGGGCCTAAGCTCAGTCATTTCCATCATGCGGCCTTCAGATCCTCGACCGAGAAGAGGTTGCATAAGATGTTCTTGGCCGGATGTGTTTCATCCAGGATGATTTTGTTAAGCAAGTCTTTGTTAAGCTCAAAATCTTTTGCCGTAAACTGAGTCGCCTCAAGCCTGACTAGGTAGTTGGCATCTTTTGTCAGAGCTTCGAGGAAAGGGGATATAGTCGAAGGCTCAAATAAATGAAGTGTACGAACAACCTCTAGCCTGACTGCCCAAAAATGATGATCTTTCAGGATCTCTACCAGGGCAAAGAGACGCTTAGAAGGATAATGCATGAGGACCCTCAGGGCCCAGACAATAACAAAAGGGTGGGAGGACTTATTTAACTTGCGGTAAATGACATCATCAAAGCGTGGAGGTGGGGACATATTTGCACTCATGAGCATGGCCTCTTCGAAGTCCGGGTCGGTGACCCGCGAAAACAAAAATGGAATGGCGGCCTTATCTACTTTTCCGATCTCCTGGATGATATAAAATAAATAACCTTTTTTTCCATATTTTTTCTGCTGAAGAAATGAGATCAGAACCGGAGTCGCCTGATGCTTATAATTATGGATCAACAGCAGTACTGCCAGGAGCCGCATTTCCTCATTGCTGTCATCGAGCAGTTCGAGGTGCAGGTCGTAGGGGATCATCATCTTGAGTTTTTCAAGGCGGTTTAGCGCACGTAAGCGTTTGTCATGGTCAATGTGCTTAAGCTTTGATTGATCCTCAAGATCGAGTTCCAGGAATGAATAAAGTTGTTGCACTCTTTCAAAAGAATGTCCTATCAAGTTTGGAACCATATCTGAAATTATATTTCGAATGTCCAGGCGTTCATTCCTTGGAAGATCCTTCAGTAAATTGAAATCTTCACCTTCAATGATACTGGCTATTGCCTGCCTATAGAAATCACGCTTGCTATTGGTTATCTTTTCAGTGATGGCAATAAAATATTTCCTGATCATAATTACAGTCATGAGGACAACAAGGGCAGCACCAAGTACTGCAATGAACAGGCCCATTGACTCGTATAGTGTAAATTGGCCTAACATGATTTCTTCTTCTTTTCCAAACGCAACTTGAGCTTGAATCCGAGGTCAATCAAGTCATAAGGTTTTGGAATATAATCTACCGCACCCATCTGTACGGCCGCATTTCTCTCATGCACATTTGGATGCTGGGATCCAACAATAATTTCAATGTCCCTGTTCTTGTCAATGCGATTGAACTCCTTGAAAAATTCAAAACAGGTCATGCTCTTCATCATGATATCTACCAGTAAGATATCCGGTTTAAGAATGGAAATAAGCTGTAAAGCGTGTTGTGGAGAACGCTCACGGATGAGCTCAATATGGGATTCATTCCTGAGTGAGTATTCAATTAAACTCTGGATATCGATATCTTCATCAACGACCATTAGTCGCAATTTCACAATCTCCTTAGGCTTGTTGAAAACAAGAATATTATTATTTGCGTGATCCATTTCATCAGGAGTTGGAGGAGGTAATGGTGGTGGAAAATCTTCTGGTGTCTCTTGTTCTTTTAACTTTTTAAGATCATTGATAATTTCATTTATGATAATATGATTCTGGAAACTTAATTGATCAAAGTCCAGCCCCACCATCTTGAAATAAATTTTATCTAACAAATCTTTCTTTTTCATCGGATTGGTTTAAAATCCTCCTGTCTATTTATCGTCTTGAAATCGACATTATCTTAGTAATTTCAATAAATTATCTAACAGCGTGTGGGCAGTGAAATTCTGGCCGTTTCACGGGATTTTCAGTGTTTGCATCACTCTTAAGTGGATAATTTTCATTCTGGTGTATAATTGAACAAACTTTTAAGAGGAATGGTTGATTAGATGCGTACACTACTAGCGATAACTTTGGTTTTGGGGACAGCAATTACAGTTTTTTTTGTGACCAAAACTCCTCCCACAACCACGAAAGAATCCAGGGCAAAATCTTCAGATTCGACCATGATTGTAGAAAATATCAAGCTGGCCCAGTTAAATGATGTGACAGTATCTCAATCAAAAACAGTATCTGCAATTGATCGCGTTGTTCTTTCTCCTGCAGAAAAAAATATCCTTTCAACAACTGATAAAAGATTTTCACAGGACACCCTCATACTTCTGGCTGAAGTAAATCCTCCTATGTGGAATAATGCCAAACTGCAGGCGAGTGATCTTTTTATTAATCAGGAAAATGCAGTGAAGAGAATTTACGTGAGCTACAGCATGAGGGGCGAGCCCTTTATCGGCGCAGTTCAAATCATAGAAATACCTACCGGATTGAATGTCCCGAAACTTCTTCAAACAATGATCTTTACTGACTTTGATATTCATTCACTTACAGAAAAAAATGGGAATCTCTATCTGGTTGGTGCCACAAGTGATGCGAAGTTCAAGACACCTGCTGCGCTTGAAATCATCAGGTTAAACAATAATGGAATTATCCCTTTGCCTCTGGTTTCAAAAAGAATCGATCTCCCTTCCTTTGCTGCTATATCTGTTGTGAAAGTAAGGGACCAGATCTTGGTAGCAACAGGAAATAAAGATGGTGGGATTGTAGAAATAAATAATCCTGAAAGTATTGCGGATGGTTTTCATTATTATATGGACCTGAATCACACAGTTCATGATTTAGATGATGCCCGGTATCTCGACTACACTGATACTCATATTTATGCAGTGAGGGGAACAGATGCAGCTCTCTGGGTAATGGACCGGGCCTCAAAGACATCCCAGCTCATTCAATTAAATGGTGCAACCATTCCGGAAAGTAAATCCACTGTAGAAATTTCAGGTGATAAAATTCTTCTCGCATTAGGTGATGGTGGAACTCAAATCCTGGATCTGCAAACTTTAAGTCCGTTGGAAAATATTCCCCAGGCCCCTCATGAAGATTCCTCCTTGTCAGTTACCAATGCTGCCACAGGCGTATTCAAAGAAGTCTTTACCGCTGATGGCGAGGGCGGTGCAAATATTTTCCAGTTTTCCCCTGACGGCAAGCTAAGTCAGGTGGCAAGTATGAAGTTTGGTACTGGTAAATCAGTCAATGCCATCAAGTATTTTAATAGTTACCTGGCCATGGCAAGTGGACTTGGAGGAGTTAAGATTGCGAGACTTTTCCGGACTGAAGCAAGTATTGAAACTGCGGAACTTACAACGTATGCAGATTATCTTAAGCGACGATTGGCAGATGATTGACCCTCTCTTTATTTATAAAAAGAGGGTCATTCAAAAATTAAAAACTAGGCCTGTAAATCTTGTTTAAAAGCTCAAATTCAGGTGTGAATTGAATCTTCTTGGTCGCCATCCAGAAAAGATCAGGATGGTTACTCTTTGAATCGCCTAACCACGATCCGCCAATGATCCTGCCAGAATAATCAAGCTCAATAATATAATCATATTCCTGCGCAGCACCCGCGAATTCAGGTGTTCCAACAGTCGGATTCCAGTTAAAGACCTTCATGGCATCTTCACCCTGAAGATCATCCGCAGCGTACAACATCTTTGCATGGACTATGTAGGCACTTGCTGCGCCGGCCACTTTTGTACGGCCTTTGATTTCAAATTCAAATCCATAAACAGGCTGGTTCCATGTTTCACGTTTTGGATCAACATCTACACCAAATGATTCCTTCTTAAGTCCAATCTGGTTAGCCATAATGACATGGAATGCACCTGGATTGATATCCGAACAACGGCCACCTAATGGAACTGAACAGTATTTACCAACGAATACACTTCCCAGTGAATCATCTTCGGAATTGATAGATACATCATAAGACATAAGGGCCTTAACATCAGATGAGCCAAAAGGAATGACAATGCCATCCGGGTTAGTAAAGTTAACCGGCGCAGGCTCTGCAAATTGAATGGCAGCAGCTGTCCAGCCATCACACACGCCTTCGTAATTCTTGGCCGTGGGCTTAGAGCCTTTTTCAACTGCACGGCTAAGAGGATAACTATAACGGCCATGGGCCAGGTCAAATTTTTCTGCAGGTGAGAGTTTTGAAAGCTCTTCAAGTGACATGCTTCGAACTTTTGATTCTGAAGGTGAGTTGAGCTTATATCCAATAGGATTTGGCGTATTCCATCGATAGTTGATGCTACCTTTCTTTCTTGGCCAGTAGCTATTTGCCCATGGTGACTTGGCCACAGGAAGGAGGGCCTTGAGTGGGAGTTCGCTTAAATGGTACTGATAGTTTGAATCAAAGTTCCTCGGATCGTTATCTTTATTCCAAGTATCTGCAGAAGCAGCAAAAGATAAGAGAAGAGAAAACGCTATTGTTTTTTTCATGAAAACCCCGATTGATAAAGTTAATCGTGGGTACCAAGCTGAAAGTTCAGTGACTATGTGCTTTAAAATAAGGGGAATATTTTACTCGATTCACTCGAGGGTGTGCTGCGTCAATTGTGTTTTAATCAACACAATTGCTTTGTTAATAGTGAGGGGGAATATCATCACTAAGACTTCTAGTTCCTTGATTGGCATTTGCATTCTGGGATAACTGAAGGGCCAGTACATCCTTTTTCAACTGGTCAATTATGAGCTGCTGATCAGTGACAGTTTTGTTCAGCTGCTCCAGTAAATAGTCCTGATGCGAAAACTTTTCTTCAAGGGCAATGATTCTATTTTCCAGCATACAACTCCCAAACGGTAGATTAGCATTAAGCACATGATTAGATGCTTACTTTTAGTCCTTTTGCTCGCTGCTTGTCAAAGAGACGAGGGCAAAAAAGATATCTGGATCTATACTTCCCTCTATAAAGACACGATCGCTGACATGACTCCCAAGCTTGAGAAGGCCTTTCCCCATCTGAAGATCAATTGGTATCAGGCAGGGTCGGAAGAGATTGCGGCCAAAGTTAATACTGAGCTGATCGCCGGGGCACCAAAGGCAGATATTCTTATTTCCTCAGAGAGGTTCTGGTATCAGGAGCTTTCTGATAGCGGAAAACTAGTAAGCTGGAAACCAACTCAGTTTCCAAAATTCCGTCCTGAATACCAAAATGATCTAGGGACCTTCCATATTGTCTCCGTTCCCATTATGGTGCTGGTTTATAATTCAGACGCCATAAAAGCTGAAGACGCTCCTAAAAGCTTCAAGGATCTTACCCTTCCGAGGTACAAAGGAATTGCTACAGGCGGCAGCCCGCTGGCATCAGGAACGGCCTTTACCACTGTGCTGGCCATGCATCATATGTATGGCTGGGATTATTTTCATGAGCTCAAGGCGAATGGTTTTCTTTTCGATGGTGGTAACAGTGCCGTCATGAAGCGCATTCAGACCAAGGAGCGGCCAATTGGCTTTGTCTTGCTCGAAAACGTGCTTAGATTTCAGCAGGAAGACAAGAGACTTAAGACCATTTATCCGGAAGATGGAGTGGTGACGCAATTTAATACCATGGGTATCCCAAAGCGTGATAGGCCAATGAACGAGACATTGGCACTGGCAGATTGGTTTTTTACCCAGGAAGGGCAAGAGACCATGACGAAATCCTATATGCATTCACCCCTGAAAGGATTTCCTCCGCCTGTCGGGGCCCCTGACTTAGGTGTCTTAAACCAGAGCGCTTTTCCCTGGACAGGAGATTTGATCAGGACTCTTACTGATAAGAGGTTTGAGATCAAGGAAACTTATGTGGAGATCATGTTCAAATGAAAAAGGCAGGACTCTCTTTATTAATGGCCCTGCTTTTCATGTTATGCGTTTATCCTTTTTTATTCCTTGGCCAGTCTTTTTCATTCGAAAATGGCCAGTTTGACTATGCCATTTTTCATAAGGCCTTGACTAACCCGATGACCATCAGGTCATTCTGGAACACGATGTTTATCTGTGGCAGTACAGTTTTCATAAGCACGATAATTTCCATACCTATGGCCTGGCTTTTCACCAGGACAGACTTGCGCTTCAGGGGATTCTGGAGAACGGCCTTCTGCCTGCCTTATGCGATTCCTCCTTTCATTGGGGCCATTGCCTGGATTTACCTGGCAAATCCTTCTAATGGACTTTTGAAAAATTTAATACCAGGCATTGATATTTATACAAAGACCGGTCTCATCTTTGTCATGACTGCCTTTTTTTACACTTATATCCTGATTAATCTCCTGTCTGCCATGGAGAAGATTGATCCTTCATTGGAAGAAGCCGCACGTATTTCTGGTGCCTCATCCTGGCAGGTGTTTTGCAAAATTACTTTGCCCTTGATTGTGCCTTCGCTGATTTCAGGAATGTTACTCGCCTTCCTTTCGGCCATTGCAAATTTCGGTATTGCTGCCTTGATCGGAAACCCGGCCGGAATAAGCATGATGACTACCCAGATCTTCATCTTCCAAAAGATGGCCTCTTATACGGGCCTTAAGCTGAGCGGAGTCCTTTCACTGTTATTGCTTTTCATTGCATCCCTGGTTTTTTTCATGGATCATTTGATCAGCAAGCGTTTCCGCTTTAGTCTTGTGACCGGGAAATCTGCAAGACCCAGCTTGACCCAACTCGGGCCTCTGGGATTATTTGCTCAGTTATTTCTTTTTATGATGGCCATTATCTTCTTCATTTTCCCTATGGGGGCGATCCTGATTGCCGCCTTAAGTAAATTGCAAGGGGAGAGGTCACTTGCAAACTTTGGACTCCAGAATTTTTCCACAATATTTTTCAAGACCGATGAAACCTATCGTGCCCTGGGTAATTCACTCATGCTGGCCCTTTCGGCCGGTGTGCTTTGCTCCCTATTGGGCTACTTTCTTTCACAGAGCAGGGGACCAATCAATAAACTCAAGGAAGCTTTTATTGCTATCCCTTATGCTATGCCCGGTACAGTTCTGGCACTGAGTTTTATTCTGACCACACTCTCTCTCAGGCTACCTTTGTACAATACCCTTGGGATCATTCTTCTGGCCTATATTGCCAAGTTTCTCAATTTCTCCTACAGAATTATAAATGACGGTGTTTCCCAGGTTGATCCTTCGCTGATTGATGCTGCCCAGGTTGCCGGGGCCAATTCTTGGCAAGTTTTCATTCGTATCTGGATTCCGATCTTGCGACCTTTTCTGATGGCCTCTTTTTTCCTGGTCTTTATGCCGGCCTTCTCAGAGCTTACGATGTCTGTTCTCCTGACCGGGCCTGGTAATGAAACCATCGGAACTTTAATTTTTCAAATGCAGGAATACGGTGATGCCTCAGGTGGGGGAGCGGCGGTCCTGGCTTTTTGTGTCTTGCTCATGATTATAAGCTTGAATGCCTTGTTAAAAATAACTACTAAAGGGAAGTACGGCCTATGAGTGCTGTGGAATTCAAAAATGTGACCAAGGCCTATCAGCAGAATGTTATCCTTCATGATCTTTCATTTAAGATTAATGACGGTGAGTTTGTTTCTTTCCTGGGACCTTCTGGTTGTGGAAAAACGACATCACTTCGGATGGTCGCTGGACTTGAAAGAAGCACCTCTGGAGAAATATCTCTTGGAGATGAGCTTATTTCCTCGCCGGAGAAAAATATTTTTATTCCAACCCGTGAAAGAAAACTTGGTATGGTTTTTCAGAGTTACGCCATTTGGCCCCATATGAATATTTTTGAAAATGTAGCTTTCCCCTTGAGGATGAGCAAGGTTCCCCATTCAGAAATTGTGAAGAAGGTGGAGGAGGTGCTTTCCTTAGTGGAGTTAGGGGGTCTATCCGGGAGGATGCCTTCTACCCTGAGTGGTGGCCAGCAACAGAGAGTGGCCCTTGCCAGGGGCCTTGTGGCGCGTCCTAAGGTTCTGCTCCTGGATGAACCTTTATCTAACCTGGATGCGAAGCTCAGGGAGAAAATGCGCAAGGATATACGTCAGATTCAGCAGCATTTTAAGATAACCTGCATTTACGTTACCCATGACCAGGTGGAAGCTTTCAGCATGAGTGACCGTATTATGATCATGGAAAAGGGGAGAGTTTTACAATTTGCCGGGCCTTCTGAAATAAGGGCAAATCCGGCAAATGACTTTGTGAGGGATTTTATTGGATAATTCTTCTCTTAGTCATGGGATTCAAATAATTGCATGTGACCTTCTCTAACATCTAATTCCCATACAGCAGGTATTACAGGAGCTCCATTTACAACTGAGGTGTAATAGTTGGCCATCTGACTCATATCCCCGGCATCTGTCACATCCCATGTGGAATTCGCAATAGTGCCGTAATTGGATTTTATTTTTCCAGCTTCGCGTGCCATGACATAAGAATTTGCAGGTAGGTCACTTGACCAATAAATGGTTACAGTACCTGAGCCACCATATGCATTACAGTTAGAGACCGTAAATGTATTGCCCGAAATAGAAGTTATCTGCACTAACTCATTTATGCCGTTTTGTCCCTTTATATCCAAAACAATTCTTTGCTCCCCTGGTGATGCAGCTCCATATTGCCCTGGGGAAGCCCCACTTAAATATGAGTTCCAACTATCAAATTCTGACAGGGGAGACACCCAATTTGAAATTACCAAAGCTGTGAGGGAAGCACATACAAAAGTAAAATCGTTTGCAAGGGCCATTCCTGCTCGACCACTACGGTAAATATCGATCCCTGAAACTCCATTGGAGGCAGGCCAGCTGCTGATTAAAGTCTTTGAACTAAATGAGGAATCATTATACGTAAGCTTGCCAGAATTGATGGCCCTGGTAACAGTTGCTCCAGCTCCATTTGTCTGCGTGAAATATTTAGGATTGGTGCCACCGATCAAGAAGTAGGCATCCTTGGAAACTTCGATATCTTCCATTACCCCTTGGTTATCATATACAAACATGGAAACGTTATTATTAACATATGATCCATAATCTTCGATTGACCCTTGTGCAGCTGACCGCCTGATTGAACCATCATTAGTATGGAGAACGCCGGAAAATTGAGAGCAGCCCGTGAATTTAGTGCATTCCAATCGGGCCTTTGTAGCCGAATTTTCAATGGTACCTTGATTTGTGGTAACGAGACCTGCAATGGCAAGTTCGCCTGTAATCTTGCCCATGAATTTCACCTTGCGGATAGTTTTACCTGCGTTGTTCCTTCCAACTACTCCCGCGGCATAACTGTTGAAAGTACCAAAGCCATGGACCATGATGTTTTCTAAACAGCCATTATTTATTTCAATGAAAATTGCACTGGGATCAGTGCTTAATGCCGGCGTCAAAGCAGTCCTCGACATGCCTTCAACACGCAAGTCTTTGATGCTTCCGTTTAATGTACCTATGTGCCCTGTATTGCCTGCACCAGAGTAATTGGATTGACCAGCGATTAACATTTTTTTGTTTCCGTCCACAATGCCATCAATTTGTGCGATCTCGTTTTGGGCATTGGAAGCGTGATTATTCAGCCGGATGTTACCTTCCAGCTTATAGTAATCGTTACTATTAGAATTTGCCAGATCTAGCCATTGTTGGTGTCCACAGATGGTCTTGGGGTCAATTGATGTGCCTGAACCTGTATAACCCTGGCCACAAGGATGCTCTTCAAAAACGAAGCGGGGATATGTACCGGAAGGGTGAATCCAACCAGTCATGGTACTCAGGGCAAGTGGGCCACCTGTTGGGGTGAGCGAATTATCCAAAGTCATCGTTGTTTGTGAAAAGGTACTTGGAGTTACTGTTGGATGAAAGTGCTGTGCAATTTGATCCAAGGAATATAATTTGCTCCCTGCAGGTGTTACCGGAGATGCTCCATCGGTGGATCCAATGATAGCGCCGGAGAAGCAGCCAGTTGGACATAAAGTCCGGATCATGGACAGGCTGTAACCTAAGTTTAAAAGGGTAGAGCCACCGGTTTCCAATCTTCCGATCACTCCACCTGAGCTTATTGGTGCTGAAGATTTATTTATGATTGAACTGATCGTATAAAAATTAGTGAAACTTGCGCCACTTTTAAATAATCCGGCGATGCCGCCAATCTTTTGTCCATTGGCATTGATGGAACCTTCATGCTTAACAAAATCAAAACTGGAATTAGTAACATAACCAGCAATACCTCCGACAAAATCTGTCGCTGGATTCATACTTCCATCAATATCGGCTTCAACAGAGATCTCTTTGAATGTCACAGAACTTGCATAGCCTGTAATTCCTCCAATATAATCCTCTCGCCCCTCTATCCTAACATCCCTGATTTTTGATTTAGTAAGAGTTGCATTAAGCATATAGCCGGCAATCGCACCCACCTTGCTATATCCAGCAGGAGCAGATCCTCTTGCTTCAAGGGAACCTCCCGTAACATGGATGTCCTTTAATTGGACCCCTGTTCCCGAAATTGATCCCGCCAATGCACCTACATAGCTCTTTCCCGAGATGCTGGGGAGTACGAATTCGATTTCCTGGATGCTGCTAGTTCCCTGTATCTTAGCAAAAAGTGCGATAAAATCCAGTGCATCAGCTCTGATCCGAAGATTTTGAATCTTGAACCCGGCCCCAAAAAAATCTCCAGTAAACTCGGTCGGAGATCCCCAAGTTATCCCTGTCCCTGAGCAGTTTGCCGCAAGGTAACCAAGTGGTATGAAGTTATCCCCAAATTGAAGACAATTGACTTTTGAACTAAGCAACCCTCCACCAAAATTTAGGTTGAATGGAAAAAAGTCCAAATCTGACTGCAGCTTGAAACTGTTACCGAAATAAGCGAGTGAAACATTCATGGCCTGGAGTTGCCCAGGTGAACAAATGATATAAGGACTATGTCGATCCCCATTTCCAGCAGCAAAAGGGTGGCCGTCAAGGGATGTTAACCTTTGACCGTTACAAACTGTGGCCGGAGTAATTTCCAAGGCAGCTAAATGATGTTCAACGCCACCGTTATTGCCCACAAAATGTTTTGAACCTGCAACTGGTTCAATAAAGCCATGAGGGAATTCGTAAATTATAGGAGGGCCTCTGGAGATTACAGCATCACAGTTTCCATCTCCAAGAAAAACTTCAACTGTAGTATGCATCGGAAAACCTGGTCCGCCCGCTGGAATTGAAGGAAACCCCACTTTTGCGGTACCAGATTGGAAGGCATGCTCAGCCGAGTCACTTGTAAATGGCAGGCAAGGACTGGAAATACTTCCCGCTTCAAGCCGACGGGTCTTATCTAAGCTAAAGTGCTCTCTTAGTGAAACACGGTAGCTTGCCACAGGAGCTTTTCTGGCTTTTTTGGCCGCACCAATGGACAAGTCATCTGTGCAAAGGTCATTAGGACCGGCAATGTTTTTAAGTGAATCGCAAAAACGCAATTTTAACTTTGGCATGATAAGCGTAGCAGGAGGATTTATACTAGTTTTAGCATTTCCTGAAAATGCGGGGGCCGCACACTGGTCATTGCTCATCTGCATGTTTACAGCAACCGGACTGCCAGAAAGTGCTATATCTGGGGACTTCGCACACCTGACCTTGCCGCCGAAAGGGTAGTTAGTATCGCCGCCACCAACGTAGTTCTCAGTTCCATCCCATGCCATGACATAAAAACGCCAGATATCATTATTCAGGTTTAGATTAATATCATCTTTGTCTTTGATTGCTTTTGCAAAACTGGCACCACCATTACTTCTTCCCCATACCATCAGGCCACCACGTGAAACGTCAGCTGTTTCGGCCCCACCAAAAGCAAAGGCGTAACTGATTTCCAGCTTAACCTCAGATTTTTTCTGGGAGCACGCAGTAGTAAGGAGACTCAATAATATGAGGGTAACAAGATGGAATTTCATGTTTTTCTTATCGGTTCCCTGTGAGGAATAATTTAACAGTTAGAGGTAAATGCCTGATTACCTGATTAGATGTGTAGGCTTCTACACATACTCTACATGCCCTCCTCAAGGCTTTGGCCGTAAGTCCACGTAATCTTAATTTAGATAAAACACTTACGTTCCTGGAGGACAATATGTTGAGATGGACCCTGATATTCTTCGTTTTCTCATTAATAGCCGCAGTTTTTGGATTTAGCGGAATTGCCGCTACAACCAGCAGTATTGCTCAGCTCTTGTTCTACATTTTCCTGGCACTTTTTGTTCTCTCTTTATTGATGAGACTGGTAACAGGATCAGACAAGCTAATTTCTAAGAATTTATAATTTAACTTTAACCTACGGAGTATCAAATGAATAACGACCAAATCAAAGGCAACTGGAAACAATTTACGGGCGCACTTAAAGAGAAGTGGGGCATGCTTACTGATGATGAACTTACACAGGCCGAAGGGCGTGTGGATTTTATCGCTGGAAAAGTGCAGGAGAAATACGGGCAGACTAAAGACGATGCTCTTCACCAGGTAAATGAATTTTTCAGGTTGTTTGATAAAGATCAAACTAAGACAACGACTACAAGAACTACGACTACTACTAAAGTACAAGACTAGGTATGAAACCAACTGAGACTCCCAATGCCTATGGCAATGCAGATCAAACAGCTGTAGACCTTGGCCACTCTTTTGATGAAATATCCAATACAGTGGCCGAAACTGCAGCTGCCTTGAGTGAAAAAGGCATGTCCATGATGAAGAAATACCCTCTTCATACAGCACTTGTTGCTGGAGGAATTGGTTTTGTCGTGGGTGCAATGATTGCTCGTAAATAATCATTTGAAGAGGGTGTTTTAAAGCACCCTCTTCTTTTACTTTAGAGGCCCTATGCCCTGGAACCTGTTTTTCAAAGACCTTGCTGCCAAGGCAACTTACTTGCCAGTGATTTATTTGCTGGTCACGGCCCCGGCACTGCTGGCCTTAGGTGGCATAGCTGCATTGGGGATTGTAGGAGCTTCACAATTTTTTTCTGATATCTTATTTCCAACTGATTTTGTTCTGGTCCTTGCCGGAGTTGCTTTTGCACTAAGTGGGTTAATGTACCTGCTGTATGTGTCGGTTATAAAGTTGCTGATTAAGCAGCCAAAGCCGACGGTGAAACCTGTAATGACCAGGAAGCTTGAATCAAAACTTGAAATTGCACTTGGAAGTGTTCGTACACAGTTCAATGAAGAACATGCTATGCTTTTACAATCTATCAAAAACTTAAAATAAAGAGGTCTTTATGAAATTTGCACTTGTCCTTCTAGGTTTCGCCCTTACAGTCGGGCAGTTTGCCTTTGCAGATGAAACGGTTGGCGAAAAGGCCGCAGTTGTGGCCACTGATGCCGGACGTGGTTTGAAAAAAGGTGCTAATCGCGTGAGCGAAGCTCTTTGTATGGAAGGTGACCTGAAGTGTGCCGGAAAAAAAGCAAAGAATCGCATCATTGAGGGCAAGGATGCAGCAGTAGATGGTGCTAGCGAGCTTAAGAATAAAGTAGATTAATTAGTGGGGCTGAACTTATAGCCTGAGCCGTGAATCGACTCAACGATATGGGAAACAGCTCCAAGCTTCTTGCGCAATTTGCTTACGTGGGTATCTACTGATCTTGAATAGACGTGGATATCCTCGCCCCAGATATCATTTAAAATCTTATCGCGATTGATGACTTCACCGGGACGTGTGGCAAAATACATCAGGATCTTGAATTCGAGAGCGGTTAGGTCCACTTTCTTGAATACGCCTTGTTCCCGGATACTTACTTCCTGGCGGCTCTTGCAGATTTGAAGCTCGTTCCAGTTGTACATATCTGATTGGGCCACCTGTTGCTTGTTTTTACGCAAGCGACCCTCAATTCGGGCCCTTAGTTCAAGAGGAGAGAAGGGTTTAGTGATATAATCATCAGCACCCGCTGAAAAACCCATGACCTTATCTGAAAGGCCTAAGTGACCAGTCAGAAAGAAAATTGGACAATGAGAGTGAGTGGACTGGATACTTGAACAAAACTCGATACCGTTACCATCAGGCAAATCGACATCAAGTAACAGCAGATCATAGCTATGTTTATTCAGGATATCTCTGGCTTCCTGAAGAGATGTCACCCAGGTTAACTCACAAAGGTTAGCAGTGCTTTGGAGCACCATCTGGTAAATTTCCTTGGAGTCTTCAACTAAGAGAATGCGATTCATAACTCACAGTATCTTAAGTTAAAGAAAATTGATATCCTAATAATAACGGAGGTAGAGGTGAGAAAACTAAGTGATCCAACAACAGAGGTCCCCTTGCCGGGTCTCGAAAGCTACCACGACGAATTTCTGGCCTCAAGGAAGGGAGAACTAAGCGTCCTAAAGGAAGCTATGAAAACGAAGGATTTCAAGGTTCTTTCGCTGATGGCCCATAAGTGGAAAGGATTTTCGGCCCCTTATGGATTCCAGGAATTGGAACGCCTCTCACTCAGCCTGGAAAAGTGTGCAGAAGATGAACAAAATGATCAGTGCAATGAATTATTAATGAAGATAGAAGCTTATTTAGGTTAAATTCTGGATCTCTGTTCAGACTGCAACAAGAAAACCATACGCTTTGCACTAATAGAAGCATCATGAATGGCATTATTTATCAAAACATCACCATACCTGTCTTTTTCAATAAGCTTTTCGGCCAGATTGAATTTTTTGATGGCCTTGGCATAGGCCTGGGGAATTATCCTTTCAGCATTCTCTTTTCTGGCCTCATCCAATATTTTCAAGACAGTGATGAGTCTTGAATTCTTTATGCAGGTCAATTCAAGATTTAAGTAATCTTTCTGTAAACTTGTCATTTCTTGAGGAGTCATGGCCCCTCCTGCCTCTGTAAAACCTTTTAGTTTCTGATCCAGGGACTTCATCTCTGCTTGTAAACAGGGTGAGCCAGCTTTAAGAGCAGCTTTCCTGGATTTCAATATTCCTGGCATCCTGACTCTCATGGTATCCGCTTCCTTCCTGGCCTGATATAGATGGGCCTTGGAGTATCCAAGGAGATCAAGGATCTCTTCTCTGGATTCACCTTTTCTGTTCCCTTTTTGGGCCCTCTTTAAATAACTTATGGAAACATCAAAACGTTCGGGTGCAAGCATATCAACTTGTAGTTTTCGTGAATGTTCAAGGAAGGCTTCTTGAAGCACAATTTCTTCATGGGGATCGGCCGTAGGGGAGATGGCCACAGGTGTTAGCTCATGGGCACATCCTATGAGGATTCCAAGCATGCCAATATTTGTAAATGTACGAAATTGTTTTCTCATAAATTAAGAATAAGAGGAGAGAGTTAACAACTCTTGAAGATAACCTTTCGACTATGTGTAGTATTCTACACGTTTTCTTATTACTTACCGATCTACTCTTGGTTCAAAGCGAATTGCATAATCCGAAAGTCATAAAGATAATCAGCAACATGAATGAAAATACTTCTAATTCAGAAATTCAGCTCGGTCAGGTTCTCAGGCAGAAGAAAGATCAGATCATAAGCAGATGGGAAAAAGATGTGAGGTATGAAATTAATTCTGCACGGGGATTGCCGGCCCCTGCACTCATAGATTCCCTGCCGGAAGTGCTGGATAAAATGGTCGAGACACTTTCGGCTTCATCACCACATCAGGAATTAAAGTTAAAAGAAAAGAACATTGCCCTGAAACACGGCCTGGAGCGAACCAAGCTTACCGATTACACACTGGAAGAGGTTATAAGGGAGTATAATGTTCTCAGGAACGTAATATTTGATGCCGTTGATCCTGAAGGGAATCTGCCTTTAAAAAGTGTCAAATTAATGTGGGATTCTATTTTCATTGCCATCAGGAATGCTGCAACTGAATTTACAAAGATCAGAGAACTTGAGGGAAAAAAACTACAGGATCTTTTATCAGAATCCCATAAGAAGCTTGGAGTGGAGTTGAAAGATACCCATGTCAATTTTAACTCAATCATTGATGCTGTTGGGGACTATGCCATTTTTACTTTGGACCCTTCAGGGATCATACTTACCTGGAATGAAGGTGCTGCCAGGATGAAGGAATATACAAGGGATGAAGCAATAGGCAGGAACTATTCCATGCTTTATACCGAAGAGGGCAGGACCCGTAATGAGCCCATTGAGCACTTAAAGGCGGCGAGGATTGAAGGTCGCTTCAGGGGCGAAGGTACAAGGGTTAAAAAAAGCGGAGAAACATTCATCGCCGATGTTTATATCATTCCAATCAAGAGACAAGCTGATGTTGTGGGCTATACAAAGATTGTCCAGGACCTTACTGAACACAATCAACTGGTCCAGGAAAGGGACTTGTCTGTTACTGAGGCCACAAATCTTAAAGAGGAAAACGAAATGAGGGAAATCTTCATTGCCTCATTGACTCATGACCTCAGAAATCCCCTGAGTGCAGCACTCGCAAGTGCCCAATTCATAATCAGGAACCCTCTAGATCAGGAAAAAACAATAAAACTCGCTTACAAAATCGTGGATCACATCAGACGTACGGATAAATTAATCTCAAATTTACTGGATTCAAACAAACTTCAGGCGGGGGAAAAGTTAGTCCTGTATAAAGAAGAATCTGATCTCCAGCTCATAGTCAATGATGTCATTGACGAATTTAGTACAATTCATGGAGACAAAGTTGTCCTCAAAGGCCAGGAATCAGTAATAGGGTTTTGGGATAGTGAAGGGATAAAGAGAGTGATTGAGAATCTCCTGACTAATGCCATAAAATATGGAGATATAGGCAGGCCCTCCACTGTAACTTATGAAAGAATTGATGGGCGTGCAGTCATAAAAGTCCATAATTTTGGGAAAGCTATAGAAACCCCTGATCAATTATTACTCTTTGAAAAATTTCACCGGACTGAAGATGCCAAGAAGGGTGGAAAACAAGGTTGGGGCATAGGGCTTTCTGTGGCCAAGGGAATTGTTGAAGCTCATGAGGGAACAATAAAAGTTGAAAGCTATCCAAAAGAAGGAACAACCTTCACTGTGGACATACCTCTAAGGTTAGAGCCATGAATTTAAGCTTTGCCTGAAGCTCGCTTTTTTTTCTTCATCTACTAGTTCAATAGCTTTCAAAGAACTTTTACGTGCATCTTCTTTTAATCCCAATTCTCCCTGGACAGTGGCAAGGTTATGCCAGGCAGTCGCTGAAAGAGGATGGTGTTTGGTTGCATGTTTCAAAAAACCGATGGATGCTTTTAACTCTTTTTTTGCATAGCTGATATTACCCATACCAATAAGGGCCGAAAGACTTTGTGGCCACTTGCTCAGAATGGTCTTATAGGAAATCCGGGCCTCTTCGGATTTTCCCATTTGCTCTAATGTTGCAGCGGCGGCGGCATGACTAGTGTCACTTGCCGTAGCTGATAATTGATCAGGCCTTAAGACCAGGAGCCCCCAATTTCCTCCGAGTTTCCAGGTACGTTCAAAAAATCGCAAGTCACCTTTTTCAAACTTTTTATCACCCGAATGAAGGATGATATCCGGTCCGCTTAAATTGTATCCAACGGCAACAGCATAATGCCATTTCGGCAGGAAACTAAAACCCAGATTCTGGAACACAATAACCGGGTGCCCTGCCTCTATTTCCTTCAGCATGGATTCAAGATCATTTATTTGAAGAGCAAGCATACCCTGGCGCCTGGAGGACGATATCATCTCAGCTTGGAAAGTACCTTGCATGCCTTCGGTGAAAACCTGGGAAGTGAGTTCATCCAGGGAAGCTTTTGAACCCAGGTGTTGCAAGACCATAGTCATAGTTGCAGGGCCACAATGATTGGTTTCTTGTTTTATGAAGGGAACATTTTGAAGATTCACTTTTTCTGAAAGATTCGAATGATCTTTAACTAAAGCATCTGTCTGAAGAGTTTTAGTGGCGCAACTCATTGAGAGAAGCGCCACCATGATTAAAGATAGGGCGTACATTTATTTAGATGCGTTTAACCAGGTAAATGATCAATACAATAACCAAAACGAGAATCAGGATACCACCAATATCACCACCTAATGTAGCGGTTTGAATATCAGTTGAAAGCTTCTTGGCCTCTTTATCAGATAGACCGGCAAGACGTCTTCCTGCTTCTTCCGGGCTCACACCCATCTTTACCAACTGGGCCTTCACATCACCACGGTCAAGAAATTGAGACATAGTCTTGTCAGCATCTGCACGACTCATATCGGCCACAGCTTCAGTAGTTGAAATCATGCCAGCATAGGCCTGGGATTTCATAATGGGAATTTCAACTAAAGTGAAGGAAATCATCAAGCAAAGCATCATGCGAACTAAAATTTTCATTTGTTACCCCTTTAAGGTGCGATTGGTATAACTAGTATGACAATTAGCATGGCCATGTAAAAGAGGTATTAACTAAATTTAAATTAAGGCAACGCAATGAAGAAATCTCCCGAAATCTCCTTAATTACTGATCAATCCTACCTTCCTAAATTACTGGCCCTTTTATCCAAGGCCAGAAAGCAAATCGATATTCTGTCTTTCTCATTTGCCATTGGGAGTGCTGCCGGAAAATTGAATATGAAGGGTGGTACATATGAAATAGCCAGGAAGCTTAAAAACTGCCCTATTATAGTGGTGCTCACTACCGTACAAGGGAAATTTCTATCAGAATTTTAATTCTACTCATTGCAGTACCTGGTCTAAAATCTCAATAGTTTAACAAGTCGAATTTAGGTCATGATCCTTGCAACGACAG
>DATLXC010000059.1:0-75054 GCA_035575985.1 Bacteriovoracaceae bacterium
CTAGGATGGAATCCCTATGCATAAACAATTGTCTGAGCTGAATCAAGTCTTGAGGAGCCGTATGCGGGAAATCCGCACGTACGGTTCTGTGAGGGGTTACCTTCTTAACAATTTTGTGAGAAGGTAGTCTACTCTATGAAAACATTCCAAACAGATGGTCACTTTGCAGATAACTACAAATTCCTCATCGGGTCCATCATTCCCCGACCCATTGCTGTTATATCCACGCAAAATATTGATGGCAGTAATAACCTGGCCCCGTTTTCCTTTTTTACGGCAATTTCAGCAAAACCTATGATTATTGCCTTCTGTCCACTCATCAGGACGTCTACCGGAGATTTCAAGGATACTGTGAAGAATATTTTGAGGGAACGTGAGTTTGTCCTCAATTTCTGCACAGAGAATAATTACACCAAGGTTAACCTGGCCTCTACAGAACTACCTTATGGCGAAGATGAATTCACCTTTACAGGACTCACTCCAATTGATTCAAAAGTCGTAAAGGCCAAGAGACTGATGGAATCTCCTGTTCAATTTGAATGTGTCTTCCGCGATATGCTTTGTTATGGCACGGCACCCGGATCGGGCTCGCTTATTACTGGTGAAGTAAAGCTCGTACATGTGGATGAGAAGATCATGAAGGATGGAAAGATCGACACTGCCTTGCTCAAGGCCGTGGGCCGCGGAGCAGGCAATGATTGGTTTAAGACTGATAGCCGCTTTGAAGTTGAACGATTGATGAAGTCACAAATCCAGAAATAATCAATAGCAAATTACGTTTGTCATTAAAACTGGACCAAGTCCGAAAGAAAGTTCAATGCTTTGATCTTTTATGCTGCCATCTTCTTCAACCAGATTAAGAGAGAGCATCTGGTTCTTTAAATTAATGTAATCACGGTGATCACCAATAAGGGTTTGTTCCCCATTTTCCTCAGTGACGATTGCTGCAACTTTATAGGCAGTGCCTTCAGCAACCATATCCTGCTTAAACCCACCACAATCCATATTCAATGCTGAACCTGCTTCAATCATGGCAAAATTTATTGTACACGTTAAGCTCTTGAACTGACCTATGCATACTCCGGACTTGTTTTTCGGTTCCTGTGATATTACGAGAACTTTGCAAGTACCATTTGGGCCCATTATTTCCTTCGCACCATCTGACTCACAGAGAGCCTGGTGTTTTTCTCCTATCTCCCCTTCAGCGAAACTGGAAAGACAAAAAAGAACGAAGGCAGTAAGAGTCAACAATTTCAAGCTAGGCTCCTGGTTGATGGCCCATTATAAACCAACTTTTAATTTGGGAAGCAAACCCTGAAAAAATGACTTATTGAGAGTCCGGCATCTGTTCTCTGACTCGCTCGTAGTGCTCGTTATCATGAGGAACCGGTGGCGGTTGAGGGACTCCAATCAACTCTCCCCTACCAAGACCTACACCCCTTGTAGAGCGGCACATTGGGCCTAAGGGAAACTTCGGAGTCCGGTCGGCCTTAAAGAGGCCATTGGCTTCCTGAAAAGTATCGGTAAACTGCGTGTAACAGAAGCCTGTAAAGAGCTCAATGCGGTGGATAGCGTTCATCAAATCTTCATAACGACGCCTGAATTCTTGTGAACTTGAAGCGGCCGAGTAACCCCAGGTATGCTGAATGCTTTCACTTGGCTCAACGAACGCTATTCCCCCAAACTCGGTCAGCATGACTGGCTGGCCTTTATGGGCATAGCCCTCAACTGTAATGACCCTTCCCCCTGGCCTGTATTTATCCAGGATAGCTGCTACATCCACATTTCCCTGAGCAGTGTATTTTTTGAGCATCCTTTCTGGCTGGTCATCGTAGTCATGTATACCAAGAATGTCAGTGGCCACACTTTCCCAACCATCGTTTCCGATACAAGGTCTGGTGGGATCAAGAGTCTTAGTAAGATGGTAAAGGGCCTGGACACAGCTTTGATGTGGGATTTTTTCAGCAAGGTCTGGCACTCCCCATGATTCATTAAAAGGTACCCAGACTACAATACATGGATGATTCATATCGCGGTTCATGACTTCCATCCATTCCTTTGTTATTCGCTCTACAGATTCATAAGTAAACCGATATGCACTTGGCATTTCTCCCCATACAAGTAATCCCATGACATCTGCCCAATACAGAAAATCAGGATCCTCCACTTTTTGGTGCTTACGAACACCATTAAAACCTGCTGACTTAATAAGTGAAATATCTTTTTGGATAGCCTCTGCATCTGGAGGAGTCATAAAAGTATCAGGCCAATATCCCTGATCAAGAACCAACCTCATATAATAGGGTCGACCATTAAGCAAAAAGAGATCACGATTATATGAAACACTTCGAAGTGCGGTGTAAGAATGTACCTTGTCGATCAGCTTATTACCCAGCCACAATTCGAGTTCCAGATTAATTAATGTCGGTTTCTCAGGACTCCACAGTAATTCATTCCGGAAGTCATCGATTCCTGGATCTGATAAAGCAATCCTGCGGTGAACCTCATTGTGGATAACCTCATAACGATCATTGGCAAGGACTTGATTATCTTTCGTAAGCTTGATTCTTAGCTCAAGACCTTTAGGACAAGGGCCCTCAATGAAAGCTTCACAGCCTATTTCCCAGCGCTCGAGTAAGGGAGTTGAACGAAGTTTTGAAATGTATGTCTGGGGAACTTCTTCCACCCAGACAGTTTGCCAGATTCCTGTTGTCCTGGGGTACCAGATACTATGGGGTTCTTTTTGCCAGTCCTGTTTGCCACGTGGCTTGGTCAGGTCATGTGGATCATCATCAGCACATACGGTGACAATTTGTTCACCATCATCATTCATCAGATTTGTAATATCAAAACTGAAAGGTGTATGTCCGCCTTCATGGGATCCCGCAAACAAATTATTGATCCAGACTTTGGCCTGATAATCTACAGCGCCAAAATGAATCATCATTCTCTTGCCGGATTTGTTCCAGTTGAAAGTTCGTTGGTACCAGCACCTATGATGAAAGCCTGTGTCACCTATTCCACTGGCCTTGGTCTCGGGAGCAAATGGCACCGTGATTTTTTGTGTCCACTGTTTTACATCAGAGGGAATATTGCATCTTTGGTTATTATCAAGAATGAAATCCCATTCTCCGTTTAAAGATTTCCATAAGTCTCGCCTAAATATTTTCCTCGGATGATTTGCCCCGTTTTCGTCCAAAATTGCCTCAACCATAAAGCACAGCTCCCTGTAAATCTCATGTCATCGAGTAAGTAAACTCACTACATTTCAAATGTCATGCCTAGGGATAAATAGGTGAGTCTGAAGTTGGCACATTAATGGCATTCATGAGTCCACTCATTCATGGCGAAGAGTGTTTCTTGCCGTGCAAATAATTTTTTTATCTATCTGGAGCTTTTCTTTATGAACACTACATGTGAAACATCGGATCTTTTGGTTTTTTCTCACTTACGTTGGGACTTTGTTTTTCAGCGGCCACAACATTTGCTTTCCCGGTTTGCAAAGTATCGCAGGGTTTTTTATTTTGAAGAACCAGTCTTTGGTATGACAGATATTCCGCGTATGCATATGAGAGAAACAGTTGAAGGTATTCATGTAGTCATTCCTTATTTGCCCGCCAACATCAAGCCTGAAGACATGGAAGCAGCACTTAAGGACCTGGTTGATGACCTGATGTTCGAGGAAGTAAATCCTGCATTTACGTTATGGTATTACACACCAATGGCTCTTTCTTTTTCCCGACACCTTGAACCTCAGGCAATTATCTTTGATTGTATGGATGAGCTTTCCCTTTTCAAGGGTGCTCCCCAGACATTAATTGACCTGGAAGCAGAGCTCATGAACAAGGCAGATGTTGTCTTCACTGGTGGACAATCACTTTATGAAGTTAAGAAGCATGCTCATCATAATATACATGCACTACCAAGCAGTATCGATTATGAACATTTTTCCAAAGGCAGGCAGGTATTAGTTGAACCTGATGACCAGGTCCACATTCCACATCCACGCGTTGGATTCTATGGAGTGATTGATGAAAGATTTGATATCGAGTTGCTGGAACAGATGGCAACGAAAGCACCTCACCTTCAATTCATAATCCTTGGACCAGTCATTAAAATTGATCCTGAGGCACTCCCAAGGCGTAGCAATATCTTTTACCTTGGGAAGAAAGATTACAAAGCCCTTCCACTTTATCTTGCGGGCTGGGACTGTGCCATGATGCCTTTTGCGCTAAATGAATCCACAAAATTCATCAGTCCTACTAAGACTCCGGAATATCTCGCCGCTGGAAAGCCAGTTGTCTCAACTGCCATTCGTGATGTGGTTTGTCCTTATAAGGAAAAAAACCTTGTCCACATTGCCTCGTCACCGGATGAATTCATAAGATGCATTCATAAGGCTATGAGCAAAAGGGTAACAGATCCCAAATGGCTGGAAAAAGTTGACTGGTTCCTTTCACATAACTCGTGGGACATAACCTTCGAAAAAGTTGTAGAGCTTGAAATGAGGGTAACTAAACACAGAGTGACTGGTGAGCACTCGGTTCACATTTCGGCCGGCGGAGTTATTTAATAATGGAACCCCTGGAAATGTGGGCCGGCCTTGAGTGCACACTAAACCGTGTTGGAGAACGTTATATTGACCAATCTGAAAAGAATGGACACAACAAGCGCCTCTCAGATCTCAAGCTCTTTGCTGACCTGAATGTTAAAAAAATTCGCTACCCTTGTTTATGGGAACTAGTAGCTCCGGATGACCTTGATCATTTTGACTGGAGCTATATGGATGAGCGCCTGGGTGAAATTAAAAGACTGGGTATAACTCCCATTGCAGGCTTCCTCCACCATGGCAGTGGCCCAAGATATACAAATCTGCTTGATCCGGATTTTCCCACTAAGCTCGCGAGTTATGCACGGGCATTCGCTACCCGATATCCGTGGATCGAGGATTTTACACCAGTAAATGAAATATTAACTACAGCGCGGTTCAGCTGTCTTTATGGTCATTGGTACCCTCACGCCAGGGACCACTCCTCATTTGTCAAAGCAGTATTCAATCAGGTTAAGGGAACAATCCTTGCTATGCGTGCGATCAGGGAAATAATTCCGGGAGCGCGGCTTATTCAAACTGATGATCTGGGACGTGCCCAAAGTACTGAACCATTGAAATATCAGGTTGATTTTGAAAATGAAAGACGATGGCTTGGTTGGGACCTGCTTTGTGGCAAGACAAACAAAGACCATCATATGGCATGGTACTTAAGAGGTGGAATGCAGGATGAGGACTTCGACTGGATTATAAACAATCCCTGTCCTCCTGATGTCATAGGTGTAAATCACTACCACTTAAGTAACCGATTCCTTGATCACCGGATGGAGCTTTATCCAGAATGGGCCCATGGTGGAAATGGAATTGATAAATATGCTGATTTAGGCGCTGTTGATACAGGCCAGTCAGAATTACTGGATCCGGAAAGTGTGCTGATGGAAACCTGGGAGCGGTATTATATTCCTATTGCAGTGACTGAAGTCCATACAATGGGTCATCGGGATGCGCAGATGAGATGGCTCTATCAAATGTGGAATGCTGCAAAGAAGGCCAGAGCACTTGGTGCTGACATCAAGGCCATAACTCCGTGGAGCCTTCTTGGTACTTATGATTGGCATAAACTCTGTACTATATGTGAAATGTTCTATGAGCCTGGTGTTTACGACCTACGCTCTTCCGATAAGAAGCCAAGACAAACAGGGCTTAGCTCATTAATCACCGAGCTTTCAACCAATGGTGATTCTAAGCATCCGATCCTGCAAACTCCCGGATGGTGGCAAACTCCTCGCAGGATTTTATGGGCCTCAAAGACAGGTGCTTTCTCTCCTTTATGGCCAAAAGATAAACATCGCCCAATTGTTATTACCGGTGCAACAGGAACTTTAGGCCAGGCCTTTGCAAGAATATGCGGCGCCAGGAATATTCCCTATAGCCTCTTGCGCAGAACTGACATGGATATTGCGGATAAGGATTCTGTCCTTAAAGTATTAACCAGGATAAATCCCTGGGCCGTGATCAATACAGCTGGATATGTAAACGTAGATGCGGCCGAAAGCGATAGTGATAAATGCTTTCGTGAGAATGTTCAGGGTGCAACCAATCTGGCCGCTGCATGTGCAGAACAAAATATCGCTTTCATTACTTTTTCCTCCGATCTTGTTTTTGACGGGACAAGTGCTATTCCTTACCTTGAAAGTGATAAAGTTAGCCCTTTGAATGTCTATGGACGATCAAAAGCAGAAAGTGAAACAAGGGTCATGGAAGTTAATGATAAGGCCCTTATTATCAGGACCAGTTCTTTTTTTGGTCCTTGGGACAAGCATAACTTTGTCATTAATACGCTTCGTTTACTTGCCAGTAATACTGAAGTTACTGCACTCAATGATTCGATCATTACCCCAACCTACATACCAGACCTCGTGAATGCGACCCTGGACCTTCTTCTAGACGGTGAAAATGGCATTGTTCATTTAACCAATAAAGGTGAAGTGAGCTGGGCAGATTTCGCGAGGATTGCTGCTGAAACAGCAAAATGTAAATTTGAGCTTGATCCCGCCTTGATCATTGGAAAAAGCATCGAGGAAATGAATCTGAAGGCGAAGAGGCCTAGAAACTCAACCTTGGGCAGTGAACGCTTTGAGATACTACCTTCTCTGGAAGATGCAATAAATCGTTATTTCAACCAACTTGAAATCCATCCGCAAAATTAACAGGAGTTTTGTTATGAAAATGCACATAGGGATTGCAGGGGCCGGCTTTGCAGGGGCCGTAATCGCCAGGGAATTGGCCGAAACTGGTAATTATAGAGTTACAGTTTTTGATGAAAGAATGCATGTGGGTGGTAATTGCCACACTGAAAGAGATGAGGAAACAGGAGTAATGGTCCATAAATTCGGGCCTCACATATTTAATACTAGTCGCGAAGACGTCTGGGATTATGTCAATAAATGGGGAAAGTTTGAGCCTTATGTAAACAGGGTGAAGGCCGTTACTGCGAAGGGGGTATTTTCCCTGCCTATAAATCTCCTGACCATTAACCAGTTCTTCAACAAACGCCTTACACCTGCAGAGGCGAGGGATTTCGTTGGTGGACTTGGAGATGATGATATCAAGGAACCCAAAAGTTTTGAAGAGCAGGCCATGAAATTCCTGGGCAAGGATTTTTATAAGAATTTCTTTTATGGATATACAAAAAAGCAATGGGGTGTTGAACCCTCAAAATTACCGGCATCAATTCTTAAGCGACTTCCGGTTCGATTTAATTATGATGACAACTACTATAACCAGAAATTCCAGGGAATACCTGTCAGTGGTTACACTCAGATAGTTAAGCGTATTCTTGACCATCACGATATTGATGTCCGGATAGGCCAGAGACTTGATCCCGAAAGGAAAAAAGACTTTGATCACGTCTTCTGGAGCGGCCCTATGGATGGATATTTTAAATTCAAACTGGGAAGGCTCGGTTACCGCACATTGAAATTTGACCGCTTTGTTGATCATGGTGACCATCAGGGAAATGCCGTTGTGAACTATTGCGAGGAAGAGGTTCCCTACACCCGTATAGCCGAGCATAAGCACTTCACACCCTGGGAAGAGCATGAAAAAACAGTTTGTTTCAAGGAGTACAGCAAGCTCTGTGAAGAAGGGGACACTCCTTATTATCCCCTACGCTTAAATGATGACAAAGAAATGCTGGAAAAATACGTAAGCCTCGCTGAAAAAGAAGAAGGGGTAACCTTTATCGGAAGACTTGGGACTTATCGCTACCTCGATATGCATGTGGTGATCGGTGAATCCATGGACCTGGCCAGTAAGTGCATATTAACTGAACGTCATGAATGGCCAAAATTCAGCAACAGCCCACTATAAGGAATAAAAAATGAAAATATTGGTTACAGGCGGTGCTGGCTACATTGGTAGTCACGCAGTCAGGGAACTCTTAAGATCGGCCCATTCTGTCGTAGTCCTGGACAATCTCTCAAATGGACATGCGGAAGCCGTTGATCCGCGGGTAGAATTAGTGATTGGCTCTACTTCAGATAGCTCACTTCTTCATAGACTTTTGTATGACAACCAAATTGAAGCAGTCATGCACTTTGCTGCTGATATTGAAGTAGGAGAAAGTGTCATAGATCCTTTCAAGTATTATCAGAATAATTTTGCCAACTCACTAAAGCTACTTAAGGCCATGGTAGATGCTCAAGTCAGTAAGTTTATTTTCTCTTCTACAGCTGCGGTATATGGCAATCCTGTCTCGACCCCTATTCATGAAGATCAGGCACGCCATCCTATAAATCCCTATGGTCGAAGCAAAATGATGACAGAAATGGCGATTGAGGATTTTTGTGTTGCCCACGGCATGGGATACTCAATTTTAAGATATTTTAACGTTGCCGGAGCGAGTCCGGATTCAACGATAGGCGAAGACCACTCCCCTGAAAGCCATCTCATTCCAAGAATTCTGCAGGCCGCAAATGGGTCGGACATGGAAATGAAAATTTTCGGCACGGATTATCCGACTAAGGATGGAACATGTATCCGGGATTATGTACATGTAGTTGACCTTGTAAGGGCCCATGTTCTTGCCATTGAGGCCCTTAGTGCGCGTAAAGGTAAAATTTATAACGTCGGAAGTGAGACAGGCTTCTCGGTTCGGGAAGTTATCGAGGCCTGCAAGCGCGTGACTGGAAGACCAATCAAAGTCAAAGAAGAGGCAAGAAGGCCTGGGGACCCGGCCATTCTTGTTGCCAGCAGCCAAAAACTCCGGAATGAACTCAAATGGGAGCCTCTCTATCCTTCTATTGAGACCATCGTTCAACATGCATGGAGATGGCATACATCCCATCCGCATGGATATAAGACAAAGCTGCCACCGGAACAGTTTCTTCACGCAGCGTTATAGCTAATGTTTCATTTTGATGGTCAAAGGCCCTCCTCACTTTTAAAATTCATGGATTAAGAATTAAGGAGAAGCCATGGGACTGATACTAAAGCAGTTATTTGCCTTCATAAAGCTACTGAACTCGGATACTGGAACTGTTTCTCTTGCAGCAGGCATGACCTGTGGATTTATCCTGGGTATGACCCCGGTACTTTCACTTCATAGCTTGTTGGTGTTTCTGATCTTGTTTTTTTTCAGGATTCAAATCGGTGCAGCTTTAGCGATGGCTTTTTTTTTCAAGTTCATTGCCTACCTCATGGATCCCCTCTTTCATAGTGTTGGCAGCCATGTACTTCAGATGGAATCACTTGAACCATTTTTTACCCAGCTCTTTAACATGCCTATTATTCCCTTCACGCGGTTTAATAATTCTATCGTCATGGGTTCAGCGGTAATAACTTTTGCACTTTCTCCTTTCGTATTTATCCTGAGCACCATGTTCATCAAAAAATACAGGGAAGTTGTTGTGGCAAGGTTCAAGACCACTAAGCTTTGGAAAGCTATTGAGGCTACCAAGTTTTATCAGTGGTACTACAAGTATGATCAATATCATTGGAATGCATAATGAGCGCAACTATTGAGACAACAGAAAAAAAAGTTAAGAAGAAAGGCCCGATCCGTTTTGAGGCCATTATTCCCGTAGTAGTGCTTTCACTACTCACCTTCTTGTATTTCAGTATTTATTTTGACCGGCATTTAAAAAGCCTGATCGAATACGTGGGAACCCAGGGCAATGGTGCCGAGGTCAATGTTGAATCACTAAATACAAGCTTCATCCGCGGTGACTTCGAAATGAAGCGTATTGAAGTGACTGACAAGGAAAAGCCAAAGCTCAATGCACTTGAGATTGGAAACATCCATTTCAAGTTCCTATGGGATGCCTTGCTGAGAATGAAATTTGTAGTTGAAGACGCCAGCATCACTAATATCCAGATCCAAAAGCCAAGAAGATCAGAAGGTAAGGTTCTTCCGCCTGAGCCGGCCAAGCCGAGCAAGATAAATGAGCTCCAGGATAAAGTCATGGCCCAGGTTAAGAATAAATACGGTGCCAATGTGTTGGGAGATGCCCTTGCCTTGCTTGAAGGTGGGGATTACAAGGACCAGATTAATACAATCCGAGGCACACTCAAAAGTGAAGCTCGGGTTCAATCTATGATTACCGATGTGAAGGGTAAAAGAGAACAGTGGGATGGAAAAGTTAAGTCCCTCTCCGACACTTCTAACTTAAAAGTCATTGAGGCAGAAATCCAGGCGCTCACCAAAGAAAAAGATTTTCTAAAGCAAGCAGCCGGGGCAAAGAAATTAAATGACCGCCTGAAGGAAGTTGACCAGAGATATAAGGATATTCAGGCCGCTTCCAAGCAACTCAAATCTGAAGTTGATGCTGTCGCACAATATCCGAAGGAACTGCAGGCGCTGGTTAATGAAGACGTCGCTTCATTAAAAAATCGCTTCCAGATCCCACAAGTAGATTTTAAAGACATGGCAATGCACCTTTTCGCAGGCGAATTTGCCCAATACATTGCCAAGGCCAGAAAGTACCAGGCAATGGCAAAGCAATATGTACCCGAGAAAAAAGAAGATCGCGAGGAAGTGATACCCCCACCTCGTTCAGCAGGAAAAACGTTTCTCTTTCCTGTGACTACTGGTTATCCCCTGTTCTGGCTTAAACGTGCTGCCATTAGCTCGAAGGGTACCGCTGATTCTTACGCAGGAGATGTAAGCGGAGAGCTTACTAATGTAACTACAGATCCTAAACATATCAAGAAGCCAGTCATGCTGGACATGCAGGGAAATTTCCCGGCCGTGAAAGTTATGGGGGTAAAAGCACTCATTACTCTTGATCACACCCGTGATATTGCAAAGCAATCTGCTCTCGTACAAGTTAATAGCTTCCCGGTACCTGAGAGAATGTTTGTAAACGACAAAAATTTAAAATTTGGTTTCTTAAATGCCAATGGTTCAACGACCTTCTCTGCCAACATGGCCGAGGGTAACATTGATATGAACTGGACTTCGGCACTAAGCAAGCCACAGTTCCTGGTAGAAACACAGAACAAGATTGCCAGGGAAATGCTAAACAACATCCTTACCGCAATTCCAGTGATCAACATCAACGGAACTGCATCCGGGAGCTTCGATCACTTAAAGATGCATATCAATTCAAACTTAGGTTCAGAGCTGGCACAAGGCTTTACACGGGAGATTGGTGCAAAAGTTGCTGAGGCCCAGGCAAAGCTTAACTCACTGGTTGAGGATAAGATTAAAGGTCCACAGAAAGAATTAATGGATCAGCTTGGAGCTAACGGAAAGAACCTGACAGACTTAAACAACTTGCAGGAACTTTACAACAAGAACAAGGACCGCATTCAAGCCGAAATCACTAAACTCAAGTCTGGGGGCGGTGGTACTAAGCAGGTGGATGAGCTGAAAGACAAAGGCAAAAAGTTACTTAAAGGTATTAAGTGGTAAATAAAAAAGGGCTCAATAAGGGCCCTTTTTTTTAAATGATTATGGATCGCGGAAGCCAAACAATGGCGGGGCCATGTCACAGGCCGCACCTGTATCTGAGATTTTATTAGTGGCATCTACGTAAAAGACCCCAGTCTTCGTACCTGATACAATAAAAGGCGAAGCAAGTTGAATTCTGTTGTCAGCAGGATTTGTTGATACGGTACCAGATAGCAAAGTTCCTTTTGCGAATGCAGATACGCTGCCAGCATCTGCATGGTTATTTGCAGGTGCGCTAATACGCAAGAATAAAGTGACCTTATTAGCTATGCCGCCAGCTGCAACAGATTGGTTTGTTCCAATGCAGTCAGTATCAGTAAATGTTGTACCTTCCAGCACTTCTGAAGATGAATGAATAACGGAACCTGTGCTGGCGAAGTCACGACAAAGATCAATTGCATATTCAGTTCCGGCCACACAATTTGTGCCATCATTTGCAGTTGGCTTGAACTTAAGCACGTCGTCCATAGTAATCATCACACATGGGTAAGTACCATCTACCAGAGAGCCAGTACCAAGTGTAGGGTTGGCCATAATTTTTTTTGATCTGAAAAAATATTAACATCGACCTTATTATTTTCAACGTAGGACATTTTTCCGGCATAAAAACCCGACTTCTGCAATCAAGGAAAGAAAGTGCCCCCCTATGGGAATCGGGGATACCTCCTTTACAATGATTACTATGTTTAAAGGCAAGGCAGGCTCCCTGAATTATCTTAAAGGTCTTGGCCTGAATGTTCCTGAATGGCAGGTGATCAATCATCTTGAAATTCTCTCCTGGGGAGATCAGACCCTTTGGAATGATTTTACGATCGCCCTACTCTCCAATAAGAAAATCGACCATATCATCCCGCTTGAATTATTCCTGAAGTCCGTAATTATTCCTAAGCATCGGCTTAATCCATTCTCAGGCAACACTTATGCCATCCGTTCATCAGCCTCAGTGGAAGACTCCCCCGAAAATTCTTTTGCCGGCATCTTTGCAACAAAGCTTTTTATAAGTGACCAGTATGCAAAATCAATCATAGAGGTCTGGTCATCACTCTACTCAAGTGCATCCTTGCAGTATTGTGAGGCAAGACTAATAAATTTGAATGACCTTTCCATGGATGTCATCGTTCAAAAAATGATCACCGGGGAAAAGTCAGGAATACTTTTCCAGGCCGATCCCACAGGTGTAATGGGCATTCAGATGATAGTGGCAGGATGGGGACAAGGTCAGGGAATAGTTGAAGATGTTTCAGACTCAGATAAATATGTCATTGCAGGCACAAATATTATTCAATCCATAATTACAAATAAATTGATCTATCTTGACCATGATCTCAAGAAAACAAAAGTTCCTTCAGAAAAATCTCTTATCTCTACGTTAAGTGAAAAAGATATCGACAAGCTTCTCGCTGCTTCTGAGAAGATCAGCACCAATAATAAAAACATGATGGATCTTGAATTTACTTTTGTGGACAAGGATTTATTTGTCTTACAGGTAAGACCAATCACTACAATGAATCAACTCACCCAGGCCATACTCGGCAGTTCCCCAGATCAGGTTTTTGGAATTCCTTGTTCAGGTGGCAAAGCTGAAGCTGAGTGTGTCGTAGTACGCGATCTCAATCAAGCTTCAGATCTCAATGGGAAAATCCTTGTTGCCCACAGCATGGATCCCGAATGGGGTTATTTGTTTACAGGATTAAAAGGTATCATCATCGAAAAGGGCAGTTTGCTTTCACATGCCGCTATCATCTCACGTGAACTGGGTATTCCTTGTATCATCAATGCGGCCAATGCAACTACGCTGATAAAAACCGGTATGAAAGTATCTATGGATGGGGATAATGGAGAAATAAAATTGGTGCAACCCGAAGGTCACACCAAAAAAGATTAATAGGTAAGTAATTTCCTGAGAGCAGTAGCAACATCACTCGTCTGAGGCAAGATCATCTCTTCAAGATCCGGACAATAGGCCACGTGAACATCTTTAGCGCACACACGAAGTATTGGGGCATCCAGGGATTCAAAACATTCTTCATTCACGCGGGCAGCGATTTCACCTGCGTATCCTGAAGTCTTATGCTCCTCATGACAAATGAGCAATCTATGAGTCTTCTTAAGTGACTTCTTCACAGCTTCAAAATCAAACGGAGCAATTGTCCTGGCATCGAGAATTTCTACCGTAAAGCCTTCTTTCTCAAGCTCCTTGGCAGCTTCCACTGACTTCTGAACCAGCGCACCCCATGCGACGATGGTTGCATCCTTCCCTTCCTTAACCACTCGGGCCTTACCGAAAGGAATCATGAATTCATCCCCCGGATCAGCACAACGATTGTAGCCCTGGTAATAAAGGTGCTTATGCTCAAGGAACAAGACCGGGTCATCACAACGAATGGCCGTTCTTAAAAGACCAATGGCATCCAGTGCATTTGAAGGATAAACAACGCGAATACCAGGGTTATGTGTAAAGAGTGATTCACCAGACTGTGAATGGTAGATTGCCCCACCACGCAAGTATCCGCCAATCGGAACCCTGACAACCATAGGACACTTGAAATCACCGCCAGAGCGGTAACGTGTCGTCGCCATTTCATTCTTGAGCTGCATATAAGCAGTCCAGATATAATCAAAGAATTGAATCTCAACTACTGGCTTAAGACCTCTCATGGCCATACCAATGGCGCGACCAATAATATTCGCCTCGGCAAGTGGCGAGTTAAACACTTGTCCTGGCTTTGCGGCCTTCTGAACACCGTGAGTAACCTTGAATACTCCGCCTTTACCTTTCAGCTCAGGGTTGTCGTATTTATCAACTTCAGTGAAGTCCGCAACGTCCTCACCAAATACCATCATCAATGGATTTTTCTTAATCTCAGATTTCATTGTCATGTTAACAGCAGTTGCCAGTGGAACATCTTCCTTGCCTGAGAAGCTTGGAGCTGACTCAAATTTTGAAGATGTAGGATCAATTTCTGAATACAAATGATCCATATAAGAATCTTTCGCAGGCCATACGGTTTGTATGGCGCGGTTCATCGCCTCGCGAACTTCCGCTGACGCTTCATCCAGTACTTCCTTAACTTCATCAGAAGTCATGAGCCCTGTTTCAGTGAGGAATTTAGGATATGAATTAAACACATCCTTTCTCGACTCTTCGGCCAGGTCATCCTTGGTACGGTAATATGAATGGTCATCAGATAATGAGTGCGAATAAGGACGAGTTACATTGGCATGAACCAGAGTCGGCCCTTTGCCGGCCCTCATGTACTTCTCAACTTCAACCATAGTGTTATAAGAATCAATCGGACAGTTCCCATCACAAGTAAAGATTTTCAGTCCGGGTAAGGTTGCCAGTGCTACAGAAATAGATCCACCTGGAGTCTGAACAGAAACTGGAACTGAAATAGCATATCCATTATCTTCAACCATAAAGAGAACCGGATACTTATTCACACAGGCAGTAGTAATCCCTTCCCAGAATTCACCCTGTGAAGTTGTCCCATCCCCACAAGAAACATAAATAATCTCCTGGTCATGATAAACCGGAGAATCTTTCAACTTCATTCGTTTTAAATGTAAACCGGCTTCTGCCATTCCCACTGCCTGCAGGAATTGAGTACCAGTACAAGAAGACTTAGATACAATATTCAGCTTAACATTTCCCCAGTGGGCGGGCATCTGGCGACCGTGAGAAGCAGTATCTCCAGTGTTACCATTAGCCTGACAAAGCATTTCAAAAGGAGTTACACCAAGACCAAGGCACAAGGCCCGATCGCGATAATATGGAATAAAATAATCATGCTTAGGCTTAAGCACTTTTGCGGCTGCAGATAAAATACCTTCATGACCAGCACCCGAAATCTGGAAGAATGCCTTGTTCTGCTTCTTCATGGATATTTCGGCATCATCGGTTTTTCTTGAAAGATAAACGTTCTTCAAGAACCATTTCAAGTCGGCCTTAGTAAGTTTGTTTTTTTTGATGAGCTCAAGTTTTTTATCGTAAAGTGGATTTGATTTTGAAGTCACATCAGTAGCCTTGGTTTCATTGGTATTTATGCGCATAGTTACGTCCTTGAATAGTGGCACCATCTTACCCAACAGAGGGAAGAAAATCCACCTCAGACGTTTACCGGGTTATTTCTCTATGTGTTGAATTCGGAACATATCGGCCATGTATTTACCGTGGGCACGTACAGAAATGTAAATGATCTGATTTGAATTAGGGAAAATCAGGTCAAATTCCCATGTTCCAGCTCCCACATGTACCAGATTTTCAATTTCACCGGCACCATTAAGAAGGATTTCCGGAGGTGTAGGAAGTTCGACCGGTTTGCCTTTTGCATCACCCAAGAACAACTTCATTTTTAGCCCATTCCGTTCAGCCCTGATGGCCTTAACCCAGGATTTATTCCGGTCAGCCTTTTTCAGGAAAAGCTTCATTTCCTGCTTGAGCTGGATTTTCCTGACGAATAAGTTAAGCTTCACATCCTTAGTCTGGGCATTTTCATTGAGCGTAAGATAGTATCTTCCCCTGAGAACGCGCTTTAATTCAAAATGGACTTTCTTCCCATTCTCTTGCTTAAGCTGGATCTCTCCTGATTCACAATCCACAAACTGCCCATTGGAGTCTTTCAATTCCACGTATAAGTAGTAGCGGAAATTCTTATCGTTGATGTGTGATGGGAATACTTTTACAGAACTTTTTTTAGGATCAAATTCACTTACAAAAACGGAAGTTTCAATTGAAGCAGGACCTCTGATGAGAGGGACTTGTGAACAAGCGCAGAGGAATAATATTAGAAAAAGATAAGCAAGTCTCATACTTGACCTTATCGGTTAAGTTTTTCTAAACTTTTGCTATTTCTTTGAAATTTAAGGGGGAAACTGCTGCTTCCCCCTAAGTTATTGATTATTCGTGAATGGCTTTAGCAGCTTCGTAAACATCTACAATTGTTCCAAAAGTAGAGAGCGAGCTGAAGAGAACCGGAGTTTCAGTACCTGGAAGGTTAACCTTCAGTTTAGGGTATCTTCTAGAGGTATCGATCAAAAGTGATTTTACGGCCTCAGCATCCATTAATGGCTCATAAGAAAGGGCCAGGGCAACTACCCCTGCAACCGTCGGTGCCGCCATAGAAGTGCCAGAATAAGTGTCGTAAGAGTTATCAGGAGTCGTAGAATAAATATCCACACCAGGAGCGAAGAAATCCACAGACTTCTTACCAAAGTTTGAGAAGTCGGCCGGTAAGCTTAAACCTTTCTGGAATGAAGAAGCACCAATCTCAAGCCAGTTAGCAAAGTCCCTGCTCTCTTTTCTATCAACACGGTTTGGATAACTCGGAATAACATCGTTATCCTTATTATCGTTACCAGCAGCGTGAACTAAGAGAACACCTTTGTTTTCAGCATAGCGAACAGCTTCATCAACAACTTTCTTGTATGGAGAATACGCCTTACCAAAGCTCATGTTAATTATACGGGCACCATTATCAACAGCGTAACGTATTCCGTTAGCAACATCCTTATCTCTCTCGTCACCATTAGGTACTACCCTGATCGCCATGATCTTCACGTTAGTAGCGACACCCTTCATTCCAAGTTCATTATCACGAACAGCTGCGATACTGCCTGAAACGTGAGTACCATGACCAGAATCCGGCCCGATTACATCGTTGTTACCGTAAACTTTTTGTGATTGATCAGCGTAATTATCGCCAACCACAGTGCGAGGGTTGAAGTCTTCGTTATAATTATACTTCAACTGGTCGCCATAATAAGCAAGCACTCTTTGCAAACGTGCTAAACCCTGATTGTTGGCAAGCATAGTAAGCATTTCTTTTTGAGCAGCAAGAATCGTAGCATCATTAGAAACAAGTGCCCTTACAGCTTCTTCAGTTATCTCTGTTACCCCAGCAGCCTTCAGAATTGTTTCATTCTTTTTGAAAGTCTCAAGACGCTTAGAATATGTCTCTACAACTTTAGTTGCTTCCTTAACTGCTGCATCAACAATTTCCTGAAGCTTTAAAAGATAAGCACCCTGAGAAGGTGTTAATTCCTCACCGAGTTCTTCAACCTTTGCCAGGAGCTTTTTCATACGAACAAGCTCTCTAGTCACTTCCAGTGAATCTGCATCGACCTGGGCAGCAGGATTACCTTTTATAAGGCGAATTCCATTCTTAAGAGTCTCGTCAGTTACAATAGATGCCATACCATCTGAACCACCAATGAAGTTCCATCCGAACACATCATCAGTATATCCATTCTTATCATCATCAATTCCATTATTAGCTATTTCATTTGTATTAATCCAGATCTTGCCCTGAAGGTCTTCGTGGTTAACATCCACGCCAGAGTCAATCACGGCAACAATAATATCTTCACTTACAGGCATTCCAAATGTTTCATATGTATCTTCAGTACGAACACCTTCAATACCCAGGGCCGGAGAAAGGTTGAACCAATTTTCAGGTGCAACATTCAAAAGACTCTTCTGAAGTTGGGTACCCTTTACATTCCTAAGAACGTAACGTGACTCATTCTTCTGCATGAGCTTAATGTCTTGCTTTGCCTTCGGAATGACCTGAAGGGAAGCAAAGGCAGATGAAATAGAAAGTGGAAGAACGAACGCTAGGAAGGCTTTTTTAGATAACATTGCAGGGGTCCTTGTCAATAGTTAGTTGGACATACCCTTTATTCCTGATTTTTGCGTTTGGTGCAACTTCCAAAACGCTTTGTCAGTTTATTTTGGCCAAGTGGTGTACTTTTTACACCACTCAGGGACTGAATTGTAGATTTTTTAGACATGTCAGGTGGTGATTTAATCACCACCTGACGACCAATTAGAAATTACTTAACAACAGTTGTCGATACCTGGGCAGCCTCAAAAGCATCAACGATTGATCCATGAGTCGAAAGAGAGCTGAACAAAACCTTCAAGCCAAGCCCTGGAAGATTCACTTTCAGCTTTGGGTATCTTCTTGAAGTATCAATCAAAAGTGCCTTAAGGGCAGTAGCATCCATTGAAGGATCATACGAAAGCGTAAGTGCTGCGACACCTGCAACACTAGGTGCTGCCATAGACGTACCAGACTTCACTCCATACGCATTGTCAGGAGTCGTAGAATAGATATCTACACCTGGTGCGAACAAATCAACAGTCTTCTTACCATAGTTAGTGAATGCGGCCGGAAGGGTTTCGCCTTTCAGGTATGATGAAGCGCCGATTTCAAGCCAGTTGCCGAAATCTCTGCCATCTTTTTTGTCAGTGCGGCTTGGGTAACTTGGAATGAGGTCATTGTCTTTGCTGTCGTTACCGGCAGCATGAACCAACAACACACCTTTGCTTTCGGCGTAGCGAACGGCTTCATCTACAATTTTCTTTGTAGGTGAGAAGGCCTTACCAAAACTCATATTGATGATCTTAGCACCATTGTCGACGGCATAACGGATACCGTTAGCAACGTCCTTGTCTCGCTCGTCACCGTTAGGGACTACACGGACTGCCATGATTTTAACATTTGTAGCAACACCCTTCATACCGATGAGATTATCGCGAACAGCTGCAATTGATCCGGAAACGTGTGTACCATGGCTTGAATCTGGACCGATAACATCGTTGTTACCGTAGACTGTTTCTGTGTTGTCTGTGTAATTGTCCCCGATGATTGAGCGTGGGTTGAAGTTTTCGTTGTAGTGATACATTAACTGGTCATTCAGGGACTTGAGTACGCGGTTTAAGCGAGCTTCACCCTGATTACTTGAAAGCATCTTGAGCATGACTTCGCGTGAAGCGAGGACAACTTCGTCAGTTGATGTTAAGGCACGAACTGATTCTATAGTGATTGTAGTTAGACCTGCAGCCTTCAGAACTGATTCTGCTTTCTTGTAGTTTTCCAGGTGAGTTCCGAAGGTTTCCTGGTTTTTCTTTGTCGCAGCAATGCTTTCCTCGAGAACTGTCTTAAGAGTTTCAAGATATGTAGCCTGAGCTGGGGTGAGTTCTTCTCCAAGTTCTTCTACTTTAACTTTCAGTTTCTTCATGCGGAGTAATTCGCGGGTAAGCTCAAGTGTATCGGCAGCGATCTGGGCTTCTGGCTTGCCCTTTACGAGGCGGATACCATTTCCAAGAGTTGAGTCCTTTACCATGGAGGCCATACCATCAGCACCACCAATGAAGTTCCAGCCAAAAACGTCGTCTACGTAACCGTTCTTATCATCATCAAGACCGTTGTTGGCGATTTCGTCATCGTTGATCCAGATTTTGCCCTGGAGGTCTTCGTGGTTTACATCAACGCCTGAGTCGACAACTGCTACGATGATGTCTTCGCTGTAAGGCATTCCGAATCTTGCGTATGTCTCTTCAGAGCGAACACCTTCTATGCCATCAGCTGGAGATAGGTTGAACCAGTTTTCTGGAGTGACGGCGAGGAGTGTTTTCTCAAGGAAGTTTCCCTTGGCATCCTTCAGGACGAATCTAGATTCGTTCCTGGTCATAAGCTTTATATCCTCGACTACCTGGGGGATGACAGTGTTGGCAGCAAAGGCGGTTGTAAATGAGAGTGGGAGAAATAAAGCAAGAAGAGCTTTTTTAGAGATCATGAGGGGGGTCCTTTTTGAGTAGATTAAACCGCACCCTTTATTGCTGAATTTTACATCCGATGCAATACCTAATCGTAATTGTCAGTAATAATTGGCCGGGTGGTGTAGTTTTAACACCACCCGGTTTGCTTTAAGCGTTGAGTTCGATGCCGACCTTGATGGGCCGTTCTAAGGAAAGTCCCGTACTTGTTAAGAAGTCGATGATCTCTGAAGGTCTCACTCCTGCACCCTGTTTAACTTGAGTCGTTACGAAGATTCCCTGCATACGACATGGAGATACTTCATCAATGATTTCAAGAATCTTTTCAGTCAGAGCTAACTCTCCAACCTTAAGATCCAGGATCAAAGGACGGATGTCTTTTTCGAAGAAAGCTTCATCCTTCTTGGAATAAGATTGGATCAAGATCTGTTCTTGCGCAGTAAGCCTGCTCACCACGCTAGCAATTTCAGCTGAATCCTTAACAGGGACGAAATAAGTGAACGCCTTGGCCGCATCCTGGATGGATGGGGTCTTGCTGTTAATAACTGAGATGGTCTTAAAGACGATTCCAGGTTCTGAGTGCTGCTGCAGATTAGCGAGGATGTTCTCGAAATCTCCATTTTCCCATTCTGTAGGTGTACGCACATCGAAGTATTCTGTAAGTGAGCTGATCCCCAGGGTAAGTGCAGGGCCGAATGAAAGAAGCGGACGAAGGTTATAGCCTTCAGAGTGAAGAGTCGCCATTTCAGCGCGCTTAAAAATTCGAGCCATTACTTTTTGAAGATCAAGGTGAGAGATGAAAGTGATCGGGCCAAGTTTTGAGAACTCGATTCGGTATTTAAAGCCCAGGGTCTGGTTACGCTTCTCACGAAGATCAGCGATGTCTTTTTTAAGGACTTCTGGTTCAACGTAAGGTGTGTCTTTAACAGCACCCATGCCTGCAAGGAAGTCACGACGTTCTTCAACCATGCCCTTAAGGTCGCAGGCCACTCCGCAGTGGTAACAAACGAGTTTTGCCTTATCGATATCGAAGGTCTTCTCAAGTGTTTCAAGGTTTGAATGGTGGACGACCATTCCTTTGACTTTGCCACAAGGAGGAGAAAGACGGTTATGGACGGCTTTTTTCCATTCGATTTCGAGGAACCTTTCTGTGAGGCCCACGTCGATATGGTCCCAGGCAAGCTTGCCGTTCATAGGGATAGTGCCGAGGAATATTTCCGGATCAAGACCCGAATCTTCTACGCACTTAATCCAGAGCTCATATTTGAATGTTTCATCCCAACCATCGAAGCGTGCTCCACCCTTCCAGGCATTATAAATAATATTGGCGACCCTTCGGTCTCCACGGGCAACGATTCCCTCAAGTGAAGAGATCTTTGAATAATGCTTCCTGAAATTAAGACGATACTTTTCAGCATAGTCCTTCAGCATGTTCTGCTTACGTTCAATTTCAGGATTGGTAATCATATTCGCCCATTGGAATGGGGTATGTGGCTTAGGCACAAATGAAGAAACTGATACCGTGATGGTTGGGTTTCTCACTCCGCACTCAGTGGCCTTTTGGCGTGCCTTCCCAGCTGTTTCCATGATGGCAATAACATCATCATCGTCTTCTGTTGGAAGGCCGATCATAAAGTAGAGCTTCATTTTGCTCCACCCACGCGAGAATACACTCACGGCCGTCTTCATGAGATCTTCTTCAGAAATGTTTTTATTAATTACATCACGCATACGCTGAGAACCGGCCTCAGGAGCAAAAGTGAGTGATGTGTTTTTAACTTCGGCCAACTTATCGAGGATTCGCTCATCCAGGCCATATGCACGAAGAGATGAAATTCCGAGAGTGGCGTTTTCCTTGTGTAGTTTATCCAGGAGCTCAATAACTAAAGGAGTAACGGCTGAATAGTCGGCAGTTGAAAGACAAGTGAGTGATGCTTCATCAAAGCCACCATTCTTAAGTCCATCCATCATCATCTTAACGACGTTTGCTGGATCTCTTTCACGTACAGGACGATAAATCATACCGGCCTGACAGAATCTGCAGCCTTCAGTACATCCGCGGGCCAGCTCCACTGAGAAGCGGTCAAAGATCGCAGTCATATGGGGAATTGGAGATTTGGTTGGAAAAGGATAATTAGCGAGGTTATCCACAAAAAAGCGCTGGGCCCTGGCCGGAATAGAGCCTTCAAACTCAGCCTTCGGACCTGTAACAACTTCCATGAGAGTCATTGGATCAATGGCTGTATCATAAAACTTAGGAACGTAAATTCCCTGCCATTTCGCAAGTTCAAACAGGATCGCGTCGCGCTTCATACCCTGAGCACGGGCCTCGCCGATAAAATGCGTAATCCTGGCAAATAATCGCTCGCCATCTCCTACAACAACAAAGTCCATGAAAGGAGCAAGAGGCTCAGGGTGAGTGGCACAAGGACCGCCACAAATAACGAATGGTTCATGCTCTTCACGATCCTTTGTCCAGATAGTAACCCCACCCATGTCGAGCATGTTCAGGATGTTGGAGTAGCTCATTTCATATTGAAGTGAGAAACCAACGATATGAAATTCTTTAAGTGGTTTAAAATTTTCAAGTGTAACTAACGGCAGGTTTCGGGCCCTGATCTCTTTCTCCATATCAATCCATGGAGCGAAACAACGTTCGGCCAGCATCCCAGGATGTTGGTTGATTTCATCATAGAGGATCTTCATGCCCAGATGGCTCATTCCAATTTCATAGGTATCCGGAAAGCAAAGGGCTACCCGGCTTATGGTCGTTTCCCAGTCTTTTTTAATAACGAAATGCTCTCCACCAATATATCGTGCGGGCTTTTCAACTTTTTCTAGAAAGGAAGCATAAGGATTGTGCGAGGCCATGAGACTCCTAAATGGTTTGTTTCACTCGGATGAGCGGAAGGATTAGAACCCTCTTTTGTTAAAGAGCTTACTTAACAAAAAAGGGGATCAAAGGAAAGGCTGAAATCTTTTCAGACAAAGCACAAAGGTTAACTATTGACTCGAGGCGTAGGCTATATAGCCGCATGAACTTTTTAACGCTGATTATGACTAGTCTTATGAGCTTCACAGCTATGGCGGGTCCCTTTGATACACTAACCTTCGATCAGGAGCCAAAGGATAACGTTAAGAAGCTTACTGAGCTTAATAAGCATAAAGGTTTCACTGTCCTTTGGTGGAATGTGGCCTGGGGTCATTACAACAACAATGCAATCCTCGACAATAATCTTCTGGCCCTTATGAACTCTCCAACCTCTCCTGCAGTCATTACCTTAGGCGAATTTAAGGAAATGATCCTGATGGATTCCACTAAGACTGCCTTACGTGAGGTTTATAAGTATTATTCATTCGTTCCTTATTCGGCCGGCGATGTAGTTGGTATTGCCATCTTCAGCAAATATCCATTCAGGGAATCAGTCACATTTGACCTTGACTGGACTCCGATGAAAGCAACAACAGCTGAAGCAGAAGCTTATCGCAAGGACTGGACTGATTACGATAAAGACTGGGTAAGACATTGGAGACGGACCTTCGCTCACTTTCAGGTTCATTTACCAGATGGAACAACTACCAATATCGTTCCAGTACATCTGGCTTCTCCATGGATGACTATTCATCGCCGGATCGGAAACTGGAAAACTTTCCGCATCATGATGACTGCTGATGAAAATCCATTATTGCACCAACAAATGAGATTGACCGATGTGCTTGAAAAAGAATTTGGTGATGATTTGAATTCTGAGGCCATGATTTTACTAGGAGACTTTAATATACCTTCCAAAGTTCGTATCCCTATACTTGGTGGAAAGCCTAAAATGTACAAGCTGCTTCAGGGGCCACTGACCAATGTGCTTGATTCATCGGATGATACCTTTCCTAGTAAATCATCGCATTATGACCAGACAGACTTCACCAAGAAACACCCTATCCAAATAGACCACATTTTTCATAATAAAAAAGTTAATGGAATGAAGGCAGAAGTCCTGCACCTGAAAGGGTCAGATCATTATCCATTGCTGATGATTGCCAAGTAATTTAAAACCCTGAAGATACTGAGAATACCCAACGACGATCTTGCTCTTGCCGGAACCCATCAAGCGAACGATCAACGGCGTATGTAGTGAGGTCCATGATAAACTTCCTGGATCTCACACCGAGACCTCCAGAACCCCATCCATCACCGTAGCCGCCCCTTAGGAAAATCCTGCGGTTGAAATCAAGTTCCACTCCAGCTGCAATTCGACGGTTAATATCAGTATCATAAACATTTCTTGTATCTTTTAAATTCACTTCCATATGCAACCTGGTAACTTTCCCAAGTTGTGGGGTGATTGAAAATCCAACGTCAATAGTCTGCTTTATTTCGACCGGCAATCCACCCAGGTCAGCCGCTTCAAAATCATTGGCGGTAGCATTTCGGATAACGGCCGCAAAAGTAGGCAAAAAATTAAAAGGTAAAGTGAGCTTTGTACCGCCAGTTATCTGGAGACTTTTACCGTAACGATAATCTAAGTCATTAATGACAACTACTTCGGTGGGGTCAAATGAATCGTATAAATCCCTGCGGATGAGGTAGACCGCTGAAGCTCCGAATTTCAATATGCCGCCAAAAAGTGAGGCATTCAGTGCAAAGACGGGACCGTGATCCTTTCGCTCAGCAATTTCATACTTGTTGGCAACATCATCATTTATGATGGACCTGTTACGCTGGGAATAGAGATAACCTAAGGTCATGCCTTTCACGGTAATGTTAGGAAAAAGATTAAACCGTGAATGAGCAAGCTTTCCCTGATGTTCCGAAAGGGCTGCCCGCATCAGATTAGGGTCATAGGAATCCATATATTTTCCAGGAAATTCTGTGGCAGGCCCGCCACCGACTGCTTTCAATAACCCATTACTGGCCTCAACATGGACGTTGGCAAGATGCAGATTAATTCCCCGCACAGTTCCAAGGCCCGCAGGATTATAAAAGGCGGACCAGGAATCATCTACTTTACAAATGTAAGCATTACCCAGGGCAAGTGCTCTGGCCGATGTGACAAATTCCGGGAATGCATGATCTTCGAAATCAAGAGTGGCCCACCCTGCTCCTGGAGTAAGTATAACGAGGGCAAAGAAGAATTTAAAAAGTGGTGATTTCCCCATCATTATTATTCTAAAGGATTCGAGGATGAGTCTCAATGAGGGGACAAAAACTCCTGATCTACCAGTTAACGCCAACTGCGACGCCTAAGTTAAAGCTTGCTTTGTTATTAGTCTCGCTAGTTTTCAGTTCCTGATAACTTAACTCCGCTTTACCAAAAAATGCCTGTAGCTCCCCCTCAACACCAATATTACAGCTTTTGGCCTCTGACTTAAGGTGAGGCTCGGCACCATTAAGGGCGGGATAAGGGGAACTGATTTCAGCTGTCCATAAATAAGTGGCACTTCCCAAACTTATGTAAGGTAGAAAGGCTTCATTAATCCGGTATCCGTAAATAAGGAGGAATTCTTGTCCATCTAACCTGAACTTCACGCTCTTGTCAGATGTCTCATGTTCATTTCCACCTACTAAGAAAACGCCGGAAAGTTTGTGACCTGAAGACTTTGCCGTTCGGGACGTCCCGTAAAATTGTAACTTCCCCCCTGCCATCGAATTACCACTGGCGGTATGGCTTAAAACAAAGTCGAGAGCTTCAAAAAAAGAATTGGAAAACATGTATCCCGTACGGGGAACAGAGGTGTAGATAACACCTTCATCTACCCTGTCATTATCCGTAATAAGTGTGGCCTGCTGGGCCCTCGTGTATTGCATTTCAAATTGACCATGAAACATTCCCCCCTGAGTTTCAGGAGTCATGAATCGATTGTTAGGTATGATGTACTTCGTGGCACATCCGCCTAAAGAAATCAGGAATATAAGCAAAATTGAACGCATACCTCATTCTAGCTTGGTGTCGCTTAAGCTTGATGGCAGGTAATTTTTGCCTCTAATAATTGGCTTCTGGGTACTTAACTTTTGCATCCTTATAAGTCGATAAACAGTTAGAGATGAATATAGCAAAATGGACTTTCTTATTTTCCTTCCTTACCTTCCTGGCATCCTGCCAGGTAAAGGAAAATGCTGGCTCAGTTGGGCTGATCTCAGGACATCTTCCTGCGACTAATGCTTTTACCCTTAACACTCCAGCAGCGGATACCCTTATTACCGCAGATGTTTTAACTCTGGTGCTGACCTTTCCTTTTGAAGTGACAGTGACTGGAACTCCAAGCCTTGGAGTGACAATCGGGGCAACATTAAGAAGTGCAGATTATGTATCAGGCACCGGAACAAAGACCCTGACTTTCACCTATACCATCATCGCCGCAGATGATGACATTGACGGAATAACTGTAACCGGCCTTTCCCTGAATGGCGGCACACTTACTTTCAGTAACCGTGGTATCATCACCAACTGTTCAACTACCCTTGCTGTTGCAAGTTTTGGTACTGTTTTAGTTGATAACACCGGCCCTGCCATCTCAGCTTTCACCCAATCTAATATTCCTGGATTTTATCGAGTGGGAAACACAATAAGTTTCCTCATGACATTCAGTGAGAAAGTTTACGTGACTGGTGTTCCCCGTATTCAGGTTGCCTTCACAATTGGCGGGGCCAAATATGCTACGTATGCCGGTGGCACTGGAACAACTTCACTGAGCTTCACATACGTTGTTGAGAATACAGTTGAAGACACAGATGGATACGTCATTACCTCCCCCCTGGAATTAAATAGTGGTACCATACAGGATGGGGCCGCAAATGCAGCGAATTTGTCTTTTGCGGGCCTTGTTGCAGCAGTCCAGACATATAGTGCATCAGTAGATATCGATGGCCGGCTCCCCTATGTTGTAGCTGTCACCCCACCTGCTAATGGAACTTACCTGTCGGCACAAAACCTGGATGTAACCTTACTTTTTGATCGTGCCGTGAATATCACTGGAACCCCTTATGTTGGTATCACAGTAGGTTCAGTTTCAAGGCAAGCGGCTTACTTTTCAGGGACAGGTACTAACACTATTGTCTTCCGGTATACACTGATTCCAGGTGACATGGATGCTGACGGGATAACGATAGCTTCTTCCATTACTCAGTTCGGAGGGACAATAGCAGGCGTTTCTGCTCCAACTACAAGTTTCTTCACCAATATCTTGAATAATACATTAAGCATACCAAACACTACTGGTGTTTTATGTGGAGCTGTCCAGCCCCAGGCCATAACAGTTACAAGAAACCTTGATGACTCTGCACCTGTGTGGGGTGCTAACCCTGATAACGTCTGGATCATCGGCCAGCAATTGTTCGTTACTGTTGGATTTAATACAGGAATGCTCGTTAACCAGTCGGGGGGAACACCGAGGATACCCATTACGATTGGGGCAACAGTAAGATATGCAACATATCTGTCTGGAGGAGATGGTCAAACCTCACTGGTCTTTAGGTACAACATCGTTGAAGGTGATCTTGATAATGACGCCTCAATTGCCATAGGGAACATTGAACTCAATGGCGGCACCTTGACGGATTCTTCGGCCACGAACTCCCTACTTACCCTTCCGGTTGCGGCCATTACGTCCACAACCATAGATGGAGTCAAGCCCACTATTGCTACTGTTACGGCTCCACCGAACCTTACTTATTCCGAGGTTAATCTTTCAAGCTTTGACTTTACGGTTGTATGGTCAGAGGCTGTTGATTATAGCTCCACTGCCGCAGCAGCTGCTTACATTCCACTTACTATAGGTGCCACAGCTATTAATGCAATCTATAGCTCAGGTAACCAGACTACTACTTTTATCCATACACCTGCCACTATTGCGACGACTAACGATTCAGATGGCATTGTTATCAATTCACCTTTTGCCGGCACAGGAACTGTAAGGGATCAGGCAGGCAACGCGGCCAATGTTTTTACTTTCACCCCACCACTTTCAACAGGAGTACTTGTTGATACAACTGCACCTGTAGTAACAGGTGTATCCTCCCCCGCGGGTGGACGTTATGTTACAGGAAATGCCCTCGATTTTAACCTGACATTCTCTGAAAGTGTTAACATAGGGATTGCCGGAGGGGCCCCCTACATTCAAATCCTCATTGGAAGCAATATTCGAAACGCAACAGTTACAAGTGCAGGCTCTGGTACCACTCATACTTTCAGATATACAATAGTAGCGACTGACACAGATCCGGATTTTGTCACCTATCAGACAAGCAATATTACAATTCCCGGTGTTTCCTTTATAAGAGATGCAGGACTCAATAATTTGAGTCCAATGACTTTCTCAGATCCCGGCTGGACTGGCGTAATCGTTGATGAAGTGGCACCTGCCATTACAAGTGCTTCTACCACGGCCGGGACTTATGTCAGTGGGACTGATGGACCAAATACAATTGTCATCAGCACCACTTTTTCTGAACCAGTAACGGTGGACACTGCAGGAGGTACACCCTCAATAATCCTTGCATTGGCCACGGGAAATGTTAATGCGATTTACGATGTAGTTTCATCAACTACGACAGTTCTGAAATTTAAACATACTGTGTTAGGTGGCTCAGATCTTGATCTTGACGGTCTTGCCCTGGCAGCAGCTTCCATTCAACTTAATACAGGAGTTATCAAAGATGCTCGTAATAACCTGGCCATACTCACCATTGGCAGTGTAACAAACCTGAATGCTGCATTCATTGTACCCCATGCTACAGTCTGGATAAAGTCTTCCACCATAAACAGGTCCGGTTTTACAGTCAAGCCTACGGTTTCAACCTCTGCTTCAGTAACAAGTGGATATTATATTTTCAATGGATCAACACGCTCTCTTGATATTTCATCACTGGGTCCTGTATTTGCTGTCTATATGGCGATCAAGTCCCCTGCAGCCGCAAGTATATACGCTCAAGACCTAATCGATGGCAAAATTACTTTTGACGATAATACGATCAATATGACAGCTATAGATTCTCCTAATGTAAAAATCTCATCAAGTTATACCGGAACCGGGAACTCACATCCTTCAGCGTTGACGACAAATGCAAATCAGGAAATGGAACTGATTTATGGAATCGGTTCCACTTTCCCCACTATAGGTTTCATACCCATGCCTTTTAGTGGAGGAGTGGCAGAGATAATTATTTTCGAAGCTGCACTATCACCAGGACAGAAAACACAGGCCTATAACTATATCAATGCTGCCTATCCTTAGTATCGCTGTGACGATTCTTCCGGGTCAAAAGTATCTTTTTCCCCGAAGCTGTCTATACCAAATGCAGGAGCTTTCTCAGCGCCCTTGGCAACTTCAGCATTCTCAGTTGTATAAAACTTTACATGTGATTCACGATCTGGATTTAGAGCTGTCTCTAGGTCAATAAAATCACCTGAGAGAGGGACACTTGCGATCTTAGGATCGCTCTTGACTGGTTTGTTTTTAGACTCCAGGAAAGAAGTTATTCTTTCCCGGAGATTTAAAAATAGATTTCTCATAACTACCCCTTTAGTGGGCCGATTCTTCCTGCATCCTGAATCCAGGATGTGGATCGCGATTGATAGTCAGCGGGAGATCGTCAATGATGTGAGAATCATAATCATCTCCAAGCTTGAAGACTTGCACGTCGTTTCGATTGCTTAGTCGCTTCAGTTGTCGCTTCAACTTCTTTTGAGCCAGATAAGAATAGATCGTAATTTTTCGTTTAAGCATATTGCCTCCCTTGATATCTCGGGTACTAAGAGAGCACAAATCGGGCCAACACCCAATATGTTGTAATTAGGTTATGTGAAAATAGTGATGAGGAAAATTGTCCGTTAACCGACTGCAATGATCAGAAAAAAGTTATTAGTATCTTCTTTTTTGGCCTGGCATCCGATGATTGATCTTACCAAGATAAGAATTTTTGATGTTTTTCATCGATTCAATTCTCTTCTCTGCCATCACATCAGCGGCTTTATTAACCGGGATATTCTGTTCGTCAGAAATTCTGAAGACTTCAAGTGTCTTATCATAGATTGTATCAATCATTCGACGGGACTTCGAATCTGCCCATCCTTCAAACTCAATCGAGACGTTCATGAGTCCACCAGCATTGATCAGATAGTCAGGAGCATAGAGAATGCCTCTTTCTTTAACAACTAATCCGTGACGGTCTTCCTTCAATTGGTTATTGGCAGCACCTGCAACGATCTTGCATCTTAACTTAGGAATAGTTTCATCATTCAGGGATGCACCAAGGGCACATGGAGCATAGATATCACATGGAGTGGAGAAGATTTCCGTAGTAGAGACAAACTTCGCATTCGGAAAAGACTCTTGCATCTTCTGGATGCCTTTCTCATTTATATCTGTATAGAGAATGCTCGCTCCAGCTTCAGTCAAAAGTTTCGCCAGTTCATATCCAACTGCTCCTACGCCCTGGATGGCCACTGACTTGCCTTGCAAGCTTCGGGAACCGAAAGCTTTAGTTACAGATGCTTCAATACCACGAAAAGTTCCTAATGCAGTATAAGGGGCCGGGTTACCAGATCCACCATATTGCTGGGCCACACCAGTTACATAATTTGTTTCAGTAAAAATATGTTCGATGTCATCTACGTTTGTATTCACATCTTCAGCTGTAATATAGCGACCATTTAGGGATTCAATGAATCGACCAAATGAACGAAAAAGTGCTTCAGTCTTATCTTTCCTCGGGTCTCCGATTATTACTGCTTTACCTCCACCGAGGTTTAATCCCGACACGGCTGCTTTGTATGTCATACCCCTTGAAAGACGGAGCACATCAATCAATGCCTCTTCTTCGTTTCCGTATTGCCAAAATCTTGTGCCACCCAAAGCCGGACCCAGAGTTGTGTCATGGATAGCTACAATTGCCTTCAGGCCACAGGACTTATCCTGAAAAAAAACCACCTCTTCATGACCCATTGAATACATTTTTTCGAGAGTAGGCATTGTAGAATCCCTCTTTGGTACAAATCTTTAAAGATGACCAAAATTACTAGTTGAGTTACACTGAATTTTATTGGATCGAGTTTCTTAAACCCTGTTGGTTTTGACAAGGAAGATTAGTATGCCCAGAGTGTCAATTCATGGCACCACAAAGACATTTGTGATCAAGGAGAATGAAATTCTCTATGATTCCCTATATGACAGAGGCGAAGTACTGCCCCATGGGTGTCTCTCAGGTTCATGTGGCGCTTGCAGGGTGGATGTGATCGAGGGAAAAGACAATCTTATTCCTGCTGGAGTAATTGAAACCAATACTGTTGATGCCATCATTGAAGAATATGGTCCTGAATTCTGTAAGGGAAAAAATATAAGGCTTTCTTGTCGCGCAAAAGTAACCGGCGACGTCGTTATTCTACCTATCAAGTCACCGAAGTAATTTTCTTTCTCCGCTCCGTTCTTAACTTTTGATTTATGGTGTTTGCTGCATTCACGGCAGTGTCCCATGATGTATAGATTTGTTTTTTAGTATTGGCCTTTAGGTCTCCGGCAACAAACAATCTTTCAACTGATGTTTCACCGGATTCAGGGGCCTTCACAAATCCTCTTTCATCCACCTCAGCTCCAACTTGAAGGGCAAGCTCATTATAAACAAGCATCCCAAGTGAAACAAAACATATGTCCACATCAACCTTTAAGCCATCTTCAAGGTTAAATCCTTGGAGGACCTTTCCTTTATCTTCTCCGTTAATTTCCTTAATCGCTGAGGTGAGGATTTTGATTTTATAAGCATCAAGAATTTTTTGTGTTTCCGGGAGAATTTCAGGCGCCCTGCCATTGGTTAAAAGATAAAAGGGAGATGATCCGTACCTTTCAAACAGCATGATACAAATCCAGGCCGCTGTATTAGTATGTCCTATGACTGCTGTCTTTTTATCCAGAACATGATGACCATCGCAGATCAGGCAATAATCAATTGTCTGGGCATTTGCATAGTCATAAATGGTTTCTATGGATCCTTGTATTTCAGGCTGAATATCCATAACTCCAGTGCAGAGAATGATATATTGGGCATGATAAAGATTGCCTCTGGAATCAGTAATTTCAAACAGGCCATCTGCATTATTTTGAAGTTTTACGACACCTGTGTTTTTCTGTGTAGTAAGGTTCGAAGCAAAAGCAGACTCAGAGATCAACTTTAGGGTTTCGGCATTGGGTTCTTCAATTCCACGCTTGTAATTGAAGTGGGCAGGAATGTTTTCCACTTTCCTTACCCATAAGGCGCGTGACCGTTTTTTGTCCCTGGCCGAACCTGGAAAAAAAAGACATTCATCATTATTTAATATTGTTCTAAGAACCGCCATCGTCCCGGCAGAGCCGCCACCTATCACACAGACGGGATAGATCTTATTTTGCACCCACTGCCTTGTGATGATCTTTCGGAAGGGGGAGGTCAGCAGTACGGTCAGTAGAGTTAGACTGATCGAGTTCACGCAAGTGATCACCATTTACGGACTTGATCCTAACTTCCTTAATCTCGTAATTTTTTACGCGAATAAGTTCAAATGAATAACCATCCCAGATGATCATGTGACCTTTTCTCGGGAAGTTATTACCCAAATGCTCCATCAAGAATCCATTTAAGGTTGAATAGTTATCGTTTAATGGAATCTTGATATCAAACTCATTATACAGATCACGCAGGGAAATTGTTGATGGTACTAATACCCCGTCCGCATTTTCAACACCCGGGATACCATCTTCTTCATCATCATGCTCATCCTGGATTTCACCAAAAATCTCTTCCATGATATCTTCCAGGGTCAGCATCCCCACTACGAGACCATTTTCGTCCTTGACCAGGGCCAGGTGGACTTTCTTGCGGTTCATATGATCAAAGACGGCCTGGATTTTCATATGCTCGTAAACATAGAATGGTGGCTTTACATATTTTTTGACATCAAAGTCACGTACATCTTCAAAGCTGGCGAAGGCCAGGTCCTTAACGTGAAGAAAGCCCAGGACATCGTCTAAGTCTTCTTCATAGACAGGATAGCGACTATGCGCCACTTCTCTCACAAATGTGATAATTTCAGCAAAGCTTGTAGTGACCTTGATAGACTCAATCTGAGTCCGCGGAACCATGATGTCTTTCACTTTGATTGAAGGGAACTCGAGAATTGAAGTCAAAAGATCGAGCTGTTTGGAATCCATGGTCTTTTCTTCTTCGGCCATTTCCACCATGACTTCAATATCATCCTTAGTTACCAGCCTGCTTCGTACACTTGCATTTTTTCCAAGGACTTTCTGGATGATCCACATGAAGATCTTAACCACGGGAAAAAGGATATAATAAAATAACATCAACCCAACTACTACAGTAGGAGCAATTTTCTCTGAACTACCGCGGGCAAATGTCTTTGGCATAATTTCACCAAAAAGTAAGATCGCGACGGTTGTGATACCCACACTTATTGCAAGGGCATCATTGGCGAAATGTCGTTGGGTGATTTCAGTTGAGATTGTAGCAATGAAAATATTAACAAAGTTGTTACCTACTAAAATGGTCGTTAGTAAATCGTTAGGCTTGGTTAACCATTGGCGCATGGCCCATGAATCGATTCCATGTTCATCCGCTATCTGCTTGGCCTTTTCATGGGGCAAGGAAAGTAAGGCTGATTCTGATCCTGAGAAGAATGCCGAAAGAAATAACGAAATTATAAGAAAGAGAATTTCTTGATCTGTACTCATAGACTATTCCTGGCACTTTAAGCTGGATCGATGAGAGCAGAATGTAAGTGAAAATGTGAGAGATTCAGCCGGGGGTTCGATAGAGAGGAGCTCCTGTTAATATAAAAATACAGAAGTCATTATAGCATATTCAGTGTGAAATTCCAAAAGGTAAACATACACTATTTACGAGCTATGATATTAATGAGATAGCGGTTTTCCCTTGAAATCATGGTCAGAGTATACAATCCGATCATTCATCTCATGATCAAAATCCCGGATTTCCTCTATGTTCTTAACACCCCTGAAATTGGTGTTGCACTTATAACAAATGGCCACCACTCCAAGTCTTTTGAAGAGAATCAAATCCACAATAAACAAAACGATCAGGCTGATCCCATAAGTCCAGATGGAAAGGATGGCCGCGATTACAAAAAGCACCACACCGATCTTACGATTGAAATCTTTTTGCTTATAAAAGTCCTGCCGGGTGCATACAGGACAAGTTTTTAAATTATCCTGCTGATGATCTGGAGTGAAATGCAATTCTGTTACATGTTTGCAGATATGACATTCTACTTTTGAAGCAAGAAGGTCGGGATGCATTTCAATACCTGATCCGCAACCACCACAAGTAATCTGTATATTCATCATAAGGCCAAGCCGTGTTTTGCCATTAAATAAACTGATATGAGTTCGCCCACAATAACAAAAAACTCCACGATGTAAAGAACGCCGGTAGCACTTTGCAATGAGCGAAGCTTACAAAGCCGGTATGTAAAAAAGCTAAGTGTTAACGGGGCAGCATAACCCCACAGGTAACGCATAGAAATAAACAACCAGTTAAACATGTATCCATCACCAAGCTGATTTCCCGGGACAAGAAAAGGATCGGCCACTGAAAATAAAATGGCCAGGGAGGACATGAGCTTTATGAACATTATGCCCCAAAAAATATAGAGGCAATAAATAAGAGGTTCCTCTGAAAGCTTGGGCACCACCAGATAATAATGCCCCAGGATCATAGAGAAGTTACTTATGGAAAGTAAGGCCATAGAAAGCGAATAAAAAATAATCCATTGAGGATTGAACTGAAAGGAGTAGAACACCAGAGTTGTGAAAACCACAATCTGGAATACGTAAAGTGTCCACATGTACCATTTCTTGTCATCAACGTGAAAAGCAAATCCGAGAATATTACTTACGATCAGGAGAATGTAACAGGTCATTTCAAACGTAGAGAGTCCTGGCAACATAAAATAATCAACACCAGCACCCAGCACGAGGCAAGCCAGAACAATGGAAGTTCCCAGCTTATAAAAGCCAACACCTGTCAGTTTTGTAGAGACTACAGGTGAAAGCAACTGAGTGCCGAATCCGAGTGCGAGCAGGAAAAAATGAGCGATAATATGGGTAATGCTATTCATGATATTTTCTCAGTTATTTTTTTGGGAATGATAGAGGTCATCAATAATCTTGTGGTTCGGAGGAGGTATCAGCCCGGTATAGGGAGCACTTAAACTATCCCCTTTAATGGATAACCATTTGCCCTTGCTTTCGAGCCCCGGTTGATCAGGAAACAGAAAGACATAAAGTAGGACTGTTCTCTTGGTGGTCTCATTAGTATAGACCCCCATCTCAACTCCATCTTCCGTTTTAATTACAATCCCCACTTCCTCATGAACTTCTCTTACCGCCGCCTCCAGAGGTTTCTCACCTTTCTCAATCCCTCCGCCTGGAAATTCAAGCATGCCATGGTAAGGTCCATCATCTTCACGGTTTTGGACCCAGACTAAAAGTTCATCCGGAGCTTTCCATTTATAAAATAAGGCGAGTGCTACTGGCAGGAGAATCATGGAATTTTGTCTTCAGGTACTTCAATGATTGCTTCAGTGACAACTACAGGAATTGCAGGAGGGAGATCCTGGTAAGCTGCAGGTTTAATCAGAAGGGCATCCAGTTGAGTAAGTTCATAAACCAGACTACCAATAAAAGTTGGCCACCAGGCAAGGCTACTATCAGCGAAATGGATAACTAACCACCAAAACAACCCCGCAGGAAGGGCCCGTGGAAGAATTGAAAAAGCCGGATGTAAGCTCTTAAAGGGCATCATAAAAATAGTGTGCAGGTTGTATACGACCTTCATGAGAGAGAAACGGTATCGATTACTTTCGAAAACGTAATCAACAGGTTGTGAAGCCGCCCAATTCCAGATGAAACCGAGATTGAATAGCATGAGGATGTGGAAACTCGACCAGACAAAGTATAAACCAACATTTAAACCGACAAGGACCAGTAATTCGTAAGATTTGCGCTTGCTGGTTAAGAATGGCCTGAACTTCATATCGATCTTCATTCCAGATATCCTTCCCTATGCAAAAAAGTTATTTCTGGAAATTGAATGACGGCCGGGGCGTGGACGACAAAGTTAAACACTGACATAAAATCTGAACTTTTCAACATTTTCTCACGGGAAAACTTAGAACCCATCTTATCCCAAAGCGGAGTATCGATGGCACCGGGAAAAAGGTTTGTGAACCTTAGCTTATGATCCTTCCATTCTTTCTTCAGGCTCTCTACGAGACCCAGTTGACCGAACTTTGAAACGTTATAAGCACTCACATTTGGATAACCGTAATGAGCAGCGGTTGAAAGGATTGATATAATGTGAGTTTGTTCTTTAATAAGAAAATGCTCGAGGTGCTTAAATAAGAGATATGGCCCCCTGGTGTTGGTCGCCATTTGCAGGTCAAATGATTCAAGCGATGTCTCACTTAATGGTGACATCAGGCATATGCCTGCATTGTTCACTACTAAATGTATCTGGTGAGTGAACTCGCGCACTGTCTCGTAAAACTCTTCCACGGATTCTTCGGAAGTAATATCCAGCTCAACATCATAAAAATGATCGTGTTCAAGTTCAGTTCCTGACCTGGAACCACCGAAGACCTTAAAGCCCGAATTAAGAAGGGATTTTGAAATCTCAAGGCCAAGACCGGAGGAGGAACCTGTGACGATTGCACATCGGCCGTCGTTACGGATATCCATAGTTTCCTCCTCCGCTCTTCTTACTTGGCAATACCTACGGCACGAGTTTCACGGATCACCGAAACTTTAATAGTTCCAGGATATGACATCTCTTGCTCAATCTTTTTGGCAATTTCACGTGAGAGCATGATGGTTTGTTCATCAGAAACTTTCTCGTTCTCAACCATTACACGAATCTCACGACCCGCAGAAATGGCGTAACTTCTATGCACGCCTTCAAAGCTATTGACGATTTTTTCAATATCAGAAAGACGAGACACGTAAGATTCCTTCAGTGCCTTACGAGCACCTGGACGGGCACCTGAAAGTGCATCTGCAGCAGCAACCAGGTGAGCTAGAACTGATTCTGGCTTCTCATCATCATGGTGCGCGCGGATAGCATGGACGATGTCCGGAGACTCTCCATACTTCTTGGCAAAGTCTGCACCGATAACAGCATGAGAGCCTTCAGCAGAAGCATCAAGCACCTTGCCGATATCATGCATAAGTCCTGCACGACGGGCCTGCTTAACGTTAAGGCCAAGCTCTGCAGCCATGTTACCACAGAGGAACGAAGCCTCCAGTGCGTGCTGGTATTGGTTTTGAGTATAAGAAGTACGCCAGTTAAGCGCACCGATAAGCTTCAGGATTTCCGGATGGATACCGTGAACGCCGATTTCCATCTGGGCTTTTTCTCCCAGCTCTCTTAAGCGTGATTCAAATTCGTGCTTGCACTTGTCATAAAATTCTTCGATCTTGGCCGGGTGAATTCTTCCGTCTGCAATAAGGCGCTCAATTGTCATACGGGAAATCTCTTTACGTACGACGTTGAATGAAGAAATGGTAACAATACCAGGAGTGTCGTCAATGATAAGATCGACACCGCAAATTTGCTCAAAGGCCCGGATGTTCCGGCCTTCACGACCGATCAAGCGGCCCTTAACTCCATCATCAGCAATTTCCACTGAAGAAATTGTTTGTTCAGCAACATATTCACCAGCAAAACGCTGGATAGCAATTCCAACAATACGCTTAGCGCGCTTCTCAGCTTCTTCATTGGCCTCTTCTTCAATACGCTTAACTCTCTTAGCAGCATCAAGTTGGGCTTCTTCTTCGATCGCTGAAATAAGTTCAGCCTTGGCCTGGTCTTTTGTAAGGCCAGAAACCTGAGTCAGCTTATTGGCCAGCTCATCTTGAATTTCAATATTCTTCTTAAGTTCAATGTCCAGTTTCTGGACACGAGTTTCAATTTCAGATTCTTTTGCCTTAACTCTTTCAGCGTCTTTCTGGGCCAGCTCTGTCTTTTGCTCGAGTGCCACTTCTTTCTTGGTGAGCCCGCGTTCAAAGTCAGTAAGGTGCTTTTTCTTTTTCTCCATATCGTTTTCGAGCTGAAGGCGCTCTTCTTTAACGATCTGCTTAGCATCAAGCTGGGCTTTTCTTTTCAATTCATCGGCATCTGCTTGTGCTTTTTTCAAAAGATTCTGGGCTGCAGAGTCCTCTGTTTTTTTAGCGGCAGCATTTTTTGCAGCAAAGGCTACAAAAGCTATTACAGCACCAACCAGTGCACCTATTAAGGCCATTACAATTGGACTATCCATATTCAGGTTCCCCTTAAAATCTCTTCTGCTGGTCGACGTCCCAGCAAAAATCGTCTGTTATTATAAAATCCATATGGCAGTCATGGCTCTCCATTGGAATATTTTCTAAAATCTGTTCAGTCCAGGCCAAGCCGATGCGAATAGCATCATTACTCTCAAGGTAACGGTCATAATAACCCTTCCCTCGTCCAAGTCTGGCTCCGTTCAAGTCAAAGGCTAACCCTGGTACCAAAACCCATTCGGGGGTGACCAGGGCATAAGGAGGATCCATCCAGGTTCCGCCCTTAGGCATTCCTTGAGGAATTCCAAAACCCATATCGCCTTCAAGCAAAACCGGAAAAGCGAGGTTCAATGGCACTTCGTGCAAGAGAACCTGATAGGCCGGTGCTACTTCGGCCTTAAGTGGCAAATAAGCAGAACCTATCTGAGCCTTTAGTTCAGGGTAAGTGTGCAGGAATTTAACAAGCTGTTTGGTAAGTGCGAAACTTAGTGAGAGCACCTGATCATTTGATAACAAAGAAAGCTTTCCAAGCATGTTTTGCCTGAGCCTATCTTTCCCCACTCAATTTGCTTCAAACGCTCGAAGCGCTTGCTCCAGAGATGTTTCCAGCTTGATGAGGTTAGTTTTGTACTCTTCCTCAATCTGCATTTTTTCTGTCGCGATTTTTAGCGCAACCAGAACTGCAACATCTGTATCTCTCAGCATGGGGCGACTAATTTTAAGTTGCTGGATTTCAGCATTAACTAAATTAACCACCGCCATCGCATTGTGGGATTCATCTTGATCAGGTCGCACTTTTACCTTGCAACCTAAAACGTTAAACTCTACTTCCTGACTCATTGGGGTCATTAAATTAAGGTAGGTGACAACCGGGTAAAAGTCAATGAAAGCACCCGTTTATCTGTGCTCCAAACCCACCAGTGTTTTGAGATAAAGATCGAGATCAAAGAGATGTAAATCGTCTACAGTTTCACCAACGCCGATATAAGTAATTGGCACCCGTAATTGATCTACAATTCCAACAGCACTTCCGGCTTTGGCCGAGCCATCACATTTAGTGAATATAATTCCGGTCAGTTGAAGTGCCTTGTGAAACTCTTGGGCCTGTCTCAATGCATTTTGTCCAGTAATCGCATCAAGGACTAAGAGTACTTCCTGCGGAGCAGCAGCATTAATCTTGGACATAACTCGTTTAGTCTTAACTAACTCTTCCATAAGGTTTGTGTTTGTATGCAGTCGACCCGCAGTATCAATCAAGCAATAGTCGTATCCTTCTGAAAAAGCCTTAGCAACCGTGTCATATGCTACACCACTTGGATCTGAACCATCTTTGGCCCGCACCATATCTACACCTGCGCGATCACACCAAACTTGTAATTGATCGACAGCTGCAGCACGGAAAGTATCACAAGCTCCAACGATAACTCTGGCTCCTTGAGCTTTTAGTTTCGTTGCAAGTTTTCCAATCGTTGTTGTCTTACCAGCACCGTTGACTCCAACAATCATAAAAACCCGGGTTTGCTTTTTGTTAGCATCAAAACCAAAGACATCGTTATGAATATTTTGCTGAACGGGCGACATTTTATCTTTCATGAAACCAAAAACCAGATGCTGGATTTCGGAAGCAGTCTTCCCTCTTCCTTCTTTTTCGAGTTTCGAAAGTAAGTCTTGAACCATTGAAGTAGGTAAGTCAGCAGTATAAAGAACTTCTTCTATCTCATCCAGCGAAGGGGTCGGGCCGGAAAACATCTGGCCGATTTTACCCCAAACTTCTGAACGGGATTTTTCAAGACCTAAGGTGAGTCTGTCAGACCAGCTTACTTTGGGTGGGGCAGGAGGAGCGGGACGAACCAGAACTTCTGTTACTTCAGGAGGTCTCGCCTCTTCTGATATGAATTCGTTTTTCTTTTCCCTAAGACGACGCAGATAATAAAAGAGCACACTGCCAACGACTACAAATCCGCTTACAATGATTTCAACATTGTCCGTATACAATAAAGAATATAATTCCGAGTCCATAACACACCCTTCTAAATTTGCGGATAGTATGGACTGGCCTGATACCTAAAGTAAAGTCGCTTAGGGATAGCGTTGGGCGCACGGAGCAATGAATTCTCAAGCACTGCAGCCTAATATGCTCCGATGATTACCGTCCAAGAAGCCAACCAAATTATTCGCCAATATTTAAATGCTGGAGATGACCTTACCCTGGCAGAAAATTTATATAGTGACCGCCACTATCCACCTTTTAATCGGGTGATGATGGATGGGATTGCTGTGAGCTATGAAGCTTATAAGGCCGGTAGAAGAGCATTCACGATTGAAGGCATTTCTCCTGCTGGCGAACCTGCCCAAAAATTAATAAATAGTAACGGATGTCTGGAAGTGATGACGGGAGCTCCGATACCCCTGGGGACAGATCTCGTCATTCAATATGAGCATTTAAATCTCGTGAACGGCATAGCTAGTGTTGTGGTGGAAACACCGAGGGCATTGCTTGAGAATGTGCACCTTGAAGGCAGTGATTGCAAAAAAGGTGACATGGTCCTGGCCGCCGGCGAAATAATGAATGGTCCACATGTAGGAATTGCGGCTTCAATGGGTTATTCAAAAATTCATAGGCACATTTCGAGAATCATGATTATCTCTACCGGGAATGAACTGGTGGAAGTAGATCAAGTGCCTGAGGATTTCCAGATCAGAAGATCAAATGCACATGCCTTAAAAGCCTCCATGTTGCTCAATGGTTATGAAAATATAGTTCTTGATCATCTGGATGATGACCCGAAATCTGTAGCCGCACATTACGAAAAGTCAGCGCCGCAATTTGATCTCATGATTTATTCAGGTGGAGTCTCGAAGGGTAAATTTGATTACTTGCCCAATGTCTGGACGGATATGGGAGTGAAAAAACATTTCCATGAAGTAAGCCAGCGTCCTGGAAAGCCTTTATGGTTTGGAGTGGACGAAAATCTCAAAACTGCTGTAGTGGGATTACCAGGTAATCCCGTTTCAAGCTTAGTTTGCTTACATCGCTACATTTTAAACGGCAGGAAAATGTTTGCTCGCCTGACTTCCGATATCATCTTCAAAAAAGACCTTACATTTTTTGTTCCAGTCAAAATCGATTTTTTGACTGACGGCACACTTACGGCCACTCCACTCAAAATTAAAAACTCGGGAGAATTTACCGCCTTGGCCGGAAGTGATGGGTTTATAGAACTTCCCGCTCATCAATCTGAATTCAAGTCAGGCGAAAGTTTTGCTTTCTTTGCATGGAGAAACTTCTGATGCAATTGATTGATGAGCATGGAAGAAGAATTCGTAAGTTAAGATTGTCACTTACAGACAAGTGTAATTTACGTTGTCATTACTGCATGCCGACTGATCAAGCTTTCATGGATGAAGATCGATACCTTTCCACTGAGGAATACTTTGAAATTTTAGAAGAACTTTCTTTTTTTGGTGTCGAGGAAATCCGCCTCACAGGTGGAGAACCCTTGATGAGAAAATCATTTATGGATATTGCCAGGAAACTTGGGAGTCTCCCCTTTAAAAAAATCGGGCTTACGACTAATGGTATCCTGCTCGATAAGTTTATTGATGTCCTAGTCTCTAATCGGATTTTTCATATCAATATCAGTCTCGATAGCCTTGATGAGGAAAACTTCAAGCGAATCACTTTCGGAAATTACTTTTCAAAAGTCCTGACCAATATCAGGCTTGCCAAGGCTGCAGGTCTTGTCGTTAAGGTCAACACGGTTATCATGAAAGGTATAAACGATCATGAATTACTGGATTTTGTTAAATTCTCCAAAGAAGAACAAGTTGAAGTACGCTTTCTTGAACTGATGAGAATAGGTTATGCCTGTAAGAATCAAGACAACCAATTTATTGCTGCCAGCGAACTTATTAAAAAAATTAAAGAACAACATGAATTGAAATCTGTAACAGTACCCCAGGATGCGACTTCCTTTAATTTTGTCACTCAAAGTGGTGCTCATATTGGATTTATTGCTTCAGAGTCCCAACCCTTCTGTGGACAATGCTCCAGATGGCGACTTTCGGCAGATGGAATACTCAGGGCATGTTTATTAAAAGATGATGGACGTTCAATTCGACAAAAGACCAATGGAGAAAGACTGGCCATATATCATGAGCTTCTGGGAATGAAACCATTCCTTCGCCCGCTTGAAGTCAGTCATCATATGAATTCGATTGGAGGATAAATTGCTGACTCATATAGATAAAAACAATATGCCTACTATGGTTGATGTGACTGATAAAGCCATATCGTTCAGGATGGCCAAAGCCCGATCCATGGTGCAACTCCCCGCTGTCATGAAAGAATATTTTCAGGATGGTGAATTGCGACTTAAAAAAGGGCCTGTATTCCAGACGGCCATCATCGCCGGTACTATGGCAGTAAAAAAGACTCATGAGCTTATTCCATTCTGCCATCAAATCCCGGTAGAGAGCTGTAAGTTTGATATACAGATGAATGATAAATTAATAGTGACTATCACCTGCACCGTGAAGACTACTTTTAAGACTGGTGTAGAGATGGAAGCCCTGACAGGAGCTATGACCGCCGCCCTGACAATTTATGATATGTGCAAAGCTGTATCTCATGAGATTGTAATTCAGGAAACAAAACTACTTAATAAAACCGGTGGCAAAAGCACCATGCTGGGTCGTCCTACCTATGGACTGGTATTAACTGGCGGACTAAGTAAGCGAATGGAATCAGACAAGGCACTTATTTCTTATAAGGGTAAACCTCACGCTCAATATATACATGAAGTCTTGAAAAAGTATTGCGACCAGGTGTATCTCTCCGCACGGCCTTCGCAATGGAAGGATTCACCTCTTGAAGGTTACCAAACCATTGTGGATAAATTTGAAATGGCAGGTCCTATGGGTGGAATGCTCTCTGCTTTTGAGCATGCCCCGGATGCAAACTGGCTGGTCGTTGCCTGTGACCTGGTTCACTTTAATGAAGCCACTGTTGAAAAATTACTGGCAAACATAAATGATGAAGCAATTGCCACTTGTTATAAAAATGATGAAAAAGGATTTCCAGAAGCACTTTGTGCCCTTTATACACCAAAGGCAAGAATGGTCTTCACCGATGCTTTTATGAGTGATGTCCGCTGCCCTGTGAAAATCTTGAAGAACACTCTATGTGAATTGATTGACCAGGAAGCAGGTATAAACCTCGCCAATATTAACACCAAAGAAGAATTCCATAAGGTCAGCCATGAAATCAGTTGAAATAAGATACTTTGCTCTTTTTCGCGAAAAAGCTGGCAAGGATAATGAAACTTTGGAAGTTTCAGTTTCTACATATCTGGAACTGTATGAGTACCTTTCTAAACGTTACGACTTTGGATTGCCAGGAGACATGATTCATCTGGCAGTTGACGATGAATTTACTCATATCAATTTGCCAATAGCAGATAAGGCCCGAATTGTCTTTATTCCTCCGGTTGCCGGGGGCTGATGTTTACTTTAAGCCCATCTCCCTTAAACAGAGACACTCTCCTGACTTCCCTCTCCGATAACGGGGCAGGCGCAGTTGTTGTATTTGAAGGATGGGTAAGAAACCATAATGAAGGCAAGCAGGTTTCGAGTCTTGAGTACCAGGTCTATTCAGAGCTGGCGATGAAGGAAGGACAAAAAATCCTTCTTGAGGCCATGGAAAAATTCAATTTAAAAGCTGCCCGGGCAGGCCACCGCTTTGGCCACCTTCAATTAGGTGAAGTCGCCATTTGGATAGGTGCCACTGCAGCCCATCGTGATGATGCCTTTAAGGCCACAAGATTTATCATCGATGAGATCAAGCATCGTCTTCCTGTCTGGAAAAAAGAACATTACGTTCATGAAAAGCCTGAGTGGGTCTTTTGCAAGCATCATCACCATCATGTGCATTTTGAAGAAGCAGAATATTATAAGAAACAATCAAGCCTCGTTTTACAATCAAAATTAAAAGTTTCCAGGGTTTTAGTAGTGGGCGCAGGAGGACTTGGTTGTCCTGCCTTGGTCGGTCTCACACAGGCAGGAGTCGGAACAATTGGGATTCTTGATTTTGATCGTATCCATATTTCGAATATTCATCGACAGTCACTTTACTCTTCTAACCTTGTAGGTGAAAAGAAAGTCCATGTTGCCAGGAATAGACTTCAGGAATTAAATCCTTTCATTCAGCTTGAAGCCATTGATGCCAGGGTCGACTCAGAAAATGTCTTAAAGTTACTTATGGGTTATGACTTGATCTTAGATTGCACTGATAACATGCAGACTAAATATTTGCTGATGGATGCTTGTTTTCAGATACGCTTACCTTTGATTAGCGCAAGCGTCTTCAAACAGGAAGGACAAATTCGCACATTCATTCCTGGTAGCGAGCATGGATGCCTTCGTTGTCATCTCTTACAGACTCCAGATGATTCATTGCTTGGAAATTGTAATGATTCTGGTGTTCTTGGAGTGACTACTAATGTCCTGGGTTCAATTCAAGCCTCGGAAGCACTTGCCTTCCTTGAAAAAGGCACTAACAGCACACACTCACATTCATTGTTCCTGAACTTAAGTGACTTAAGTCAGCTAAAAATAAAAAATTCAAGAAACACTTCTTGTATTACCTGTGAAGGAAGGGGTTTGTTGAGTAATTCTGACTTCGAGGTTGGTACAGAAAAATTGCTTGAAGAATGTGTCCAGCTCCTTGATATTCGTAAATTACATGATCTGGATATTGAATTGTTCAAAAATTCCACTGTTCCTGTGGTTCTTTGTTGTGAACGGGGAATAAGAAGCAAAAAAATAACGATGCGCTTGCGGGCCGAAGGCCATGATCATTTCTATTCACTTAAGGGTGGAGCATGCTCACTCTAGGCTTTTTTTTCATCGCTCTTCTCTACTCTATCGTAGGCTTTGGTGGCGGATCTTCCTACCTGGCCGTTTTGGCAATCGCTGAGATCCCTTATGAAATAATGCCCAAGCTTAGTCTCATCTGTAACTTGTTAGTTGTTACAGGTGGCAGTTGGCATTATTACAGGAATGGTAATTTTAATAAGCGGCTTGTACTTCCCTTTGTCTTGAGTTCTGTCCCATTTGCATTCCTGGGTGGACTTTACCCAATTTCAGAAAAAACCTTCATGATCCTGCTCGCAGCAAGTTTAGTCTTTGCAGGCATAAGATTGTTATTTGTCGAAAGATCTGAATCAGAAGTAGTAACCCTGCCATCAACACTTTCATCTTTTATTGTGGGTTCTTGCTTAGGATTACTTTCAGGTTTAGTAGGATTGGGTGGAGGAATATTTCTTTCACCACTAATGCTCAATTTCAAATGGGGGAAGGCCAAGGAAGTGGCAGCTACCGCAAGTGCTTTTATCTTTATCAATTCCCTGGCTGGCCTTGCTGGGCAAATGCTGAAAGGGGTCCCGTCAGACTTATTGGACTTCTGGCCTTTATTCCTGGCAGTATTAGCAGGTGGACAAATAGGATCATATATCAGTAACCATAAAAAAGTTTCACATCTATTTGTTCAAAGAGGAACAGCAGTTCTTATTCTGATCATTGGTTCCAGAATTCTCTACAAAATACTAAGTACTGTCCCTGACTTGCAATAATTCAGCTACAATGCTGATAGCAATCTCATAAGGGTGATTAGTTCCAATCGGAATTCCAATTGGTACCCTTAACTTTTCGATAAAACTCCCGCAAACCCCAAGCTCCCCTAAATCCCGTTTGATCTTAATGCCTTTCACGTCACTACCAAGGACACCAACATATGGACAATCAGGAGCGTGTTTTGAAATCTCATAAAGAATTGGAACGTCATAAGAGTGACCCATGGTCATGCACATAAAAAAACTCTTTGGATCATATTCAGCAACAATATCCTTAGGAGAGGGATGATGAATTCCTTTTACACCCTCAAGTTTACCTATCCACTCAATTCTTGAATCAACACATGTTACATGACAATTAAGCTTGTTGAGCACCCTTGTTAAGGCTTGGGCCACATGACCAGCTCCAAAAATAACTATCGGCCAATGAGTCTGATGAAAGTGTTCAAAAAGAAAGCTGGCTTCTCCACCACAAGACATATTGATGTCTTTTTGGAGATTCCATATCACTACTTCCGGTGGAAGCTGAACGCGGCTGTCTAATATCTGCTGTGCTTTTTTAATGGCCGCCATTTCCACCTTACCACCACCAACGGTGCCCGCATGCAATCCTTCTCGCGTAACAATGATCTTGGCCCCGGGGTCCTGGGGAGCTGATCCCTTAACTCCAGTCAGAGTAACAACCACAAAAGTGGTTCCCGCTTCGGTTAATGCCTGGCCAATTTCCCAAAGCTTCATGGACTTTCCCACGCTTTGAATTTATCTGGATGAATGGCCCTAAGGACATTCTCACTGGTAGCAGGAATTCTGATTTCCGGATACTGAGCCTTATATCTTGGAAGATAAGTTAAGGCATTATTGATTGCAGTCCATGCACTTACTGCAAGTAAAAGTGGAGGCTCCCCCACTGCTTTGGTACCCCTGACATTTGAGTAGTTCTCATCATTTTCCAGCAATTCAATATTAAATTCTCTTGGGGTATCCTGCACATTAGGAATCTTGTAAGTGCTTGGTGCATGCGAAAGTAGATAACCCTGCTCATTATAAAAAAGATTCTCTGTTGTTACCCAGCCTAGTCCCTGCACAAATGCTCCCGAGATCTGGCCTATGTCGAGGTCTTCATTCACACAACGTCCAAGATCCATCAGGATATCGGTTCTTAATACCTTCACTTCCCCAGTGTCTCGATTAAGACTTACTTCTGAGCAAGCTGCCCCTTGAGTAAAATAAAGAAAGGCATTCCCCTGCCCGGTCAACTTATTAAACTCTATTCCAGGAATCTTGTAAAAAGCATAATCACTAAGGGAAACCCTGTTAAGGTATGCTTCAAGAACAAGGTATTTGAATTCGATTTTCTTATCGAGATGCTTTGGATGAAAGACCCATCCATCTTCAAACTGAATCTCAAAGTAAGTAGCGAGGCCACTCTTCCATTCGGCCCCTAGGTTAGGGTCATTCTCATCCAGGTTTGCCGAATCTAAGTGGACTTCAGGTTGTGTGCCAAGTCCTGCTGTCTTGGATGCCCATTTTTCCTTATGGATATCCAGAAGCTTGAGTGCAAGTTCGCTTAAGCGTTTTTTTATCTTTCTAGTAGCAAGCAAGGCAGCTCCGCCATTCAAGTCGGTTCCTGAGGAAGCTGCAGTCGGAGAGGTATTGGCATTTTTATCAGTTCGTGTAGGCATGACTCTAGCTGCACTTCTCGGCAGTCCAAATTCTTTTGTCACCATTTCACTTATACGTGCATTCACACCCTGGCCCATTTCAGTTGCACCGGTAGCAATCTGAAGTGTTCCATCATTATGTACGACCACCAGTGCATTTGCCTGGTTCAGGAACCTGGTAGTGAAAGAAATTCCGAATTTAACAGTGGTAAGAGATAAACCCCTTACAAATTCATTATTATCTTTATTGTACAGCTCAATTTCTTGTCTGCGTTTTTTGTAATGACAATTTTTTTCCAGGCCTGTCACAAGTTTTTCAAGGCAATTATTCTGAACGACTTGCCCATAATGAGTCGTATTCCTATCATTGGTATCGCTGTAAAGGTTTATCTTCCTGAGTTCAACCGGATCCTTCTTGAGGAAATGCGCCATCTCCTCAATGATTTTTTCTATGGTTGCCACCCCCTTGGGTCCGCCAAATCCTCTGAAGGCAGTATGAGAGTGATAATTAGTCTTACATACCTGTCCAACCACCCGCATGTTTGCCACAAAATAGGAATTATCACTATGAAGCATCGCCCTTTCCATTATTGAGGTAGAAAGGTCGGCATAAGCACCTGAATCAGAAAAAAGCTTTACATCCATCGCCAGAATCCTGCCTTCAGAATCAAACCCGACTTTATATTCGTTTTCAAATGGGTTGCGCTTGCCTGTCATGATCATGTCATCATCTTTAGTCAGGCAGATTCTCACTGGACGCTTAAGCTTATGAGCTGCAAGTGCTGCCATCGCTGCAAAAGGTGCAGCTTGGGATTCCTTGCCTCCAAAACCTCCGCCCATGCGTTTTACCTGGCAAATAACATCCTTATCAGCAATGCCTAAGGCATGGGCAACAACATGCTGGGTTTCAGTTGGATGCTGGGATGATGAATGGATTTCTATCTGTCCATCTTCAAGTGGATAGGCAATAGAAACCTGGCTTTCAAGATAAAAATGATCATGGCCCTGCATGACGATTTCACCTTCAAGAGTATGAGGAGCACTTTTCATGACACCATCGACATCTCCACGCTCTATTTTCCTGGCATCAATGATAAATGATTTTGCCTTGCGTGCCGCTGATATGCTGAGTATTGGCTCAAGGTCAGTATACTCAATGATAACCTTACTCTTGGCCCTTTGGGCGGCTTCCAGGGTTTCTGCAATAATCACTGCGATACCTTCACCGGCATACTGAACTTTATCGATTGCAAGGATGGGCTGATCACGGAATATCGTACCCCACATGTTGTTGTGAAAATCCTTGCCTGTATAAACTGCCACCACTTTGGGCATTTTTAGCACTTCGGTAAAATCCATTGTCTTAATCAGTGCATGTGCCTGGGTTGAATAAAAAACATCTGCAAAAAGTTCATTCCGCATAAGTGGACGGTCATCTACAAATTCACTTTCGCCACACACATGTGTATGAGCGTAGTCGTGGGGCAAACTCACTCTAAACCTCCCACTTCACATAAAAATCTCCTGAAGTGATTCTCAATGACTACATGTCGATAAGAGCTGGATGCCCTGACATCACTGATGGGATTAAACTCTGAATGTAGTTCCTTGATGGCAAGATCAAGATTTGCAATTGTAAGCGGATTCTTCTTGAGAAATTCTTCTGTTCGCAGAAAACGAAGTGGAGTAGCAGCTACGCCGCCAGCCGCAATGATGATTTCGCCTATTTGCTTCTTCGCCTGGTCTTTCCACTCAAGATTGATGGCAAGGTTAACAGCAGAGATATCCAGGTCCTTACGATTTGAAACTTTTATGAATCGCAGGATACTTTGCTTCCGGGGAAGATCAAATTTAAGCCTGGTTATGATTTCACCGGGATGAATATTAATTGTCCGGTAGGCCAGGAAGAATTGGTTCAAAGGAATTTCTCTCTCCCCATTTAATGATGCCACTTCAACATTTGCATTCAAGGCAAGGAAAGCTGGCGGGGTATCCCCTATTGGAGAAGCATTTGCAATGTTACCGACAATGGTGGCAATATTCTTAATCTGAGGTGAAGCAAAGACATCAATATATGTCGCAAATTCCGGAACCATGGCCTTAATGAAATGCCTGAACTCGGTTATTGTAACTCTTGCACCAAGGCTGATTTCATTTCCAGATTTCTTTATCTCATAAAGATCTTCTACAAGATGAAGGCTAAGTAACTTTGTGAGCTGTATTTTTCTCTTATTATGTACAACTCCAAGGTCAGTCCCTGAAGCGACAATCTTAGTCTCTGGATTGGCCTTCAGGAAATCAAGGGCATCCTTCATCGTTTTTGGTGCAAAAAAACTAAATTCCGGAGATTCCAGAGCCACACTTTGTAAAAAAGCTTTTTTTAGTTCCAGGTGCTGGTGCTCAGTAAAAAAACGTTCCTTAATACTTTCACATTTCTCAATGTCAATGCTTAAGGCCGCATTGATGATGGGCTGATAACCGGTGCAACGACACAAGTTTCCGGTCATGCAATTCTTGGCATCCTGTGCAGAAAGATTTTTCTCTTGCTTCGCTATTTTTTCTTCCACCAGTCCTGTAAGTGCCACTACAAACCCAGGAGTGCAAAAGCCACACTGGCTTCCATGACACTCAACCATGGCCCTTTGTGATTCATGCAGTTCATTGTTTTTCTTAAGTGCATCCACGGTCACAAGACTGGACCCATCAAGCTGGGCCACTAAAGTTATACAAGAATTTATGGGCAGATAGTTATCAGTATCGATACCTTGCTTGATGTGTGGAAAATAGCGAAGCACACTGCAGGCCCCACAATCACCTTCAGCACAAACAATTTTAGTTCCGGTTAAGGCCTGGTCATAGCGGAGATATTCTGCCAGCATCATTGATGCTTTTTCCGGACCCTCTTCTCTACGTTTACCATTCAGATAGAAAACAATTTTATTTCTCATACGGAATTTTAAGGTGAAAAATGAACTTAGACATCTCGCGCAACATCACAAATACAGGGTAGCTCAATGATAAATGTAGACCCTTCATCCAATTTGCTTTCCACGTAAATGTTTCCTCCATGTTGCTCTATAATCTGGTGATTTATGAAAAGCTCCAGACCAAGACCTGCCACATCCCCAGAGGATTGACCACGTTCGAAACGGTTGAATATCCGTTCATGGTCTTCTTTTGCAATACCAATTCCATGATCTTTAACCTTGAGCACCGATAAACCGTCTTTAGCGATGAGCGATACATGGATAGCCTTGAATTTTCCGTACCGGATTGCATTGGTCATAAGATTTGTTATGACCTGGTCAATTCGATTAGGATCACAATGGATCTTCACCGGACCTGTTGCACTAAATTCCAGCTTAATCTGCATGCTGTGAGGAGAACTTTCAAAAATAGACCTGAACCTGGATTCTGAAATCATCAAAGCATCATTTAATTCTTGAATATTCATGCTGGTTCCTCAATAAAATAAAGCCGTAAAAAATCCCAGATCATACCAGCAGTAGCACCCCATAAAAGATGCGGATGTTCATGTCCATTCGGAGATTCAAAAGTCTTAGCCTTAATAGTGTGAAACATAACGGGCGAACGGGTATGCCCATTTCTCCATGCAAATTCCCAATGATTAGCGATCAATAATCTTTCCCAGGGATAAGCAACAATATCTACCCACTCTCCATTTGATTTTGCCTCATTGAGAAATTGTTCCGCCGGAATTGTCAGCCGGGCCATGACAGGAATAATGGGCTGCAGACGAGCAGTCATTACTACCGGCAAATATCCCAGGAATTCGAGGATTGTCCTTGAGCTCGATGTTTCCTCTTCAAACTCGCGTTGGGCAACTTCCCATGGACTAATTTCATTTATGTGTTTATGTCCACCCAAAAAGGCCATCTGGCCCCCATGTGTGGGCATTTCTTCAGAACGCTTGATCAAGTAAACATTCTTATCATCACATAAAAAAAGAACGGCCCCTTTCCACTCATGAGAGAGCAGGGTATGCTGTGATTGAAGAACATTTTTAATGCGGTGAAAGTCCATGCGTAGGCGTTACCAATTTGAGTTTATCCAGTTTATCCGAAGCTATTTTTCCCAACAAGGATTTTTGGAAGTAATAACTCCCCCGGCCGTAGAAAATCCGGGAATGGAAGTGCACATCCATCCTTTTCAGGTCCACTCAACCGTTAAAAACCAAAATCTCCCTTTATACTTGCATACATCTCCTGAATTTTGCATGAAAGAGTTGCTGGCGGACCCTGAAGAGAAACTCGACCAGATTTTCCAGCTATCTTATTGCTTCCGGGATGAACCTGACTCTCCTGTTCATCGCAAACAATTTCTTATGCTCGAATGGTACCGAAAAAATGAACGTTACGAGAAGATCATGCAGGATGTGGAAGAATTGATTAATTTCACAATAAAGCTTGGAAGTGAAAAAGGTTTGCCATTAAGAAATGGTTTGAAAGAGAAAAAGCTTATCAAAAAAACCATGGCAGAACTTTTTCAGGACGAAATAGGCATTGATATCCTGATGTACCTGGATGTCCCTTCTATAAAGACTCTCCTTAAAACCTTGCCTACAGTTCCAGTTCCTAACCAGGAACTTGAATGGGATGATTACTTTTTCCTTATTTACCTGAACCTCATTGAGCCAGAGCTTAAGAAATATCCCCTGCTCCTTGTCTATGAGTTTCCATCCCCATTGAGCGCATTATCAACAATCAAAAAATCTGACCCGAGAGTCTGTGAACGTTTCGAAGTTTATGTGAATGGTACTGAAATATGTAATGCATTCAACGAACTTACGGATGCCCGAGAATTAAGGCATAGGTTCTCACTGCAAAATGACTTGAAGAAAAAGTTGTACGGATACACTCTGCCAGAACCTAAAAGTTTTTATTCAGTAATGGATAAAGGGTATCCTGCCAGTTCCGGTATTGCGATGGGAGTAGAAAGATTGCTCCACTCCCTGTTTGAAATCGAAAACCCTTTTTATTCCTGAACTGATTGAAGTCCATTCATTACAGTATGCAACTTGATGATAAATTCAGACTTCAAATGCTGGACAGGCATATTTTTGGCCCATTCATAATGATACTTAGCACTTGGATTTTGTCGTACCTCAGACTTCATGTATGTACCCTGATCTTTTACCTGATCGGCAGAAAAGTTGGCATACCATCGGTAAAGCAGATCCAGTTCCTTGGTCTCAAAATGCTCGATAAGATCCAGCGATTTCTCTGTCAAAATTCTTTTAAGTGAATAAAGATTTAGCTGCTGTAGTGATTCAGGCTTAAGCGCTTGATTCAGATATTTTTGACTGACACCAATGTAGAAATCAACCAGCTTTTTACTTGGCCTTTCTTCCATCGCCTCCATTGCAGAGTAAACCTCATCCAACACAAGCCCCTGGTATATCCCCTCTCTTGAACCACCCTGATCAAGGTTGTTTAACCAGTTGGCCAGGTCCTCATCTTTTACTTCTGTCCTACGGGTTACCTGATAAAGCTCTTCAATAAATTTATAATCAAATTGCCTTCTCCTCTCAGCAGGAAGGCGATCATACTCAGTCGGATCCTTGGCCTTTTTTGTATAAGATTCCACGTTTGTGGAACTCTTCATTATCTTGGGAATTTCTGGCATAGGAACTTCTGCTACAGGAACTGGAGCTATAGGTGCAGGTCCAACTATCTTATCTCCCCACTCGGCTCCCGCAATACTTGTAATTAAAGAGCGTAATGATGTTTTCCACGAAGCTTCCGTAGGAGCATCCTGGGCAAATACTTCAAAAGATAAAACAAGACTGATTACTATGATCAAGTTTTTCACTGTAACTCCTTAATTAATCAATCAATTTTAGTCTAAACATCATAACAAGCCTACACCGGCTTTTCTTTCCTGATAGAAAGTCACACGCTTTCTTACTAGAATGTTTGCAAGAGAGGAAAGCCACTATGCTCAATATGTTGTTTGGTAAAAAGAAAAGAATTGAAGATGAGGTAATCGTGAATGCCGTCGTGAGCCAAACAGCCGCTCTTATCACTAATTTGCATCAACAAATGGATCTTCGTTTTAAGGAACTCTCAGCCCAGGTAAGGGAAGTTGAATTGGGCCTGGCACAAATGGAAACTAAGCTTATGACTAAGGACTTAAAGGACAAACAGGCCTACGGTCTGCTTCACTACAAGCTACACGAAACGACCCACACAAAATTAAAAGATGAGATCAATGATTTACAGACGGCCTTGAATGATCGAAAGGGTCCGTCCAAAGACCAGTAGCCTAGACTATTTTGCCCACCAGATCGTAATCCAGTACATCAGTAATCTCGACTCTGACCAGCTCACCAGCGCGGGCCATACCATCGTTGATGATCACGACCCCGTCTATATCGGGAGCTTGACCAGCATGACGTCCTTGCAGGAGTAGCTCAGTTTCATCATGCTGGCCTTCCACTAACACTTCGATGATCTTACCCAGGTAGTCCTGGTTCAGATCACGAGCGATTTCTTTTTGAGCTTCATATAGCTTTTCAAATCTCTCATCAATGACTTCCTGAGGAACCTTGTTCTTCAAGCGTAAGGCAGGTGTGCCTTCTTCATCTGAATATTTGAAAACACCTAGGTGGTTAAACCTCGCCATCTTAATTCCTTCAAGCAATGCCTCGAAGTCTTCCTCTGTCTCTCCAGGAAATCCAACAATAATTGATGTCCTGAGAACGATTCCAGGGATCTTCTCTCTTAATGTCCTGATTTTCTCGTGGATAATCTCTTTAGTTACACGACGATTCATACGCTTCAATACATCAGTTGCAAAATGCTGAACCGGCATATCGAGGTACTTGGTAATCTTGGTTGATTTGGCCATCAGGTCCATGACATCTTCGGTCAGGTCATCAGGATAGAAATAAAATACACGAACCCAATCAATACCTTCTACTTTCTCAAGTCGAGCAAGCAGTTCATAGATCATTGGATTCTTGCCTTCTTTCTTACCGCCTCCATCAAGGTCTACACCATAATCAGAAAAATCCTGGGAGATGAGATTAAGTTCACGTACCCCTGTGGCCGCCAGTTGCTCAGCTTCCTTAACCAGTGAATCAACTGTTCTTGAACGAAGCTTCCCGCGAAGCGTAGGGATAATACAGAAAGTACAATTACGGTTACAGCCTTCAGAGATTTTTAACCAGGCCATATAAAAAGGCGAAGTATTCAGGCGCGGATCAAATTCAGTGTGAATATATCTGGGAATTTCAACGAAGGACTTCTTCTCAAGCTTACCTTCTTCCATTGCCCTTAAAAGAGGAACAATCTTCTGATATTCACCTGTACCAATGAACATATCAACTTCTGGCATTGAGTCTTCAAGCTCATTTGAATATCTCTGGGCCATGCAACCAGACATAACAAGTGCCTGACATTTGCCGTCCACTTTATACGAGGCCAGATCGAGCATGGTTTCAATTGATTCAATCTTCGCTGCTTCAACAAATGAGCAGGTATTAACGATGATAACCTCAGCATCTTCAGGGGAAGTCGCGATAGTAAAACCATCAAGCTTTAAATGTCCCAGCATTACCTGGGAATCTACGAGGTTCTTGGAGCATCCCAGGGATGTAAAAAAGAGAGACTTCTCCTGGAATTTCTTGGATTCAATAATCATTGGGCACCTTACTTAAATTAATGGCTTGTTCTAGTGGATACAGAGGGAAAAGTCATTTTCTTACGAGATGCCCCCTGTAAAAAAGCCACAGTAGGCTAACAGCGTAGCCGCAGCGTGTAAATCATGGTCATTTTTCAGAGTGATCTGGTCTGTTTGATAAAAATGCTTAGGATGCAAAAAAACGAACTAATTCGAAAATATTCTCAGCGTCGGTCTATTTGAACTGTAGAATCATAGCTTGAGAGGAATATCTAAATGGGTTACATCCGACGGGGCCTTGCTAAGTCACAGCCCCTAGTTAAAAAGTGCGTAAAATTCTCCCTTTGGGCGACCTTCGGCTGTTTTGCCATAAGCATACTTTGGGTTATTGCCCTTCGATGGCTCCCTGTTTACTTCACCCCTCTGGTCTTGTTTCGAACTGCCGAATACGGGATGGAAGGCAAATGGGTAAAAATCCATAAGGATTGGGTCAGCATTGATGATATATCCCCATTCCTTCAGAAAGCAGTTATCGCCTCGGAGGATCCTAAATTTCTTACTCATAATGGTTTTGACTTCGAGGCCATAGCGAGGGCATTGGACGCCAATAAGCGCCGTAAAGTTAAGATGGGTGCCTCGACTATTTCCCAGCAGACTGCCAAAAACGTTTTTCTCTACCCCTCCAGGACTTATATCCGCAAAGGATTTGAAGCTTACTTTACTGTACTCATTGAGACCTTCTGGAACAAGCGCCGCATTCTTGAGGTCTACCTCAATGTGATTGAGTTAGGGCCGGGCATTTATGGTGCTGAAGGTGCTTCCCAGTATTTCTATAAAAAGTCCGCTAATAAACTTTCTGCGGATGAGGCCCATTTGTTCGCGGCTATTTTGCCCAATCCAAGACGCTGGAATCCAAAACGCCCTACCAATTTCGTGCTCAAGCGCCGCAATTTCATTCGTCGTAATCTTGCTCTTTTAGGAACAAGATATTTCAAACCTTTAATGGCTTCCGTAAATTAATCCCGAGGTAAGAATATGTCCCCCCTAAGTTTCATTATTCTTCTCTTTCCAATTATGGTCTTCGCTCAGGCCAAGGATGATAAATTTGCCTGTAGTGCCCCCGACCCTGAATGGGCCCTTACAAGGGTAGCCCAATGGGCAGAAGAAATGGATAACCTTGGCACCACGGCCATGCGCTCGGGCAAGACGTTAACCAAATTTGGAAACCCCATTGATGAAAGTTGCTTTAAGGGGTTATCACCAGAGAATGCCAAAAAACGCCTTGCACGTATTGAAGCAGGGATAGGCTATGCCATGACTCAGGCACAGCGCTGCTGGAGTAACATTGGTTTTGCAGGGACTACAGGTATTATTCCGAAACTTCGACGTACTAATATCAATTGTTCTGAAACAAAATTTGCCGCTGCTGCCAAGATGGGTTTCTTTCATTCCCCAACCTGTGACCACAAATATGAATTGGTCAACTGGGGTAATTACATGGATACGGCCCCGATGAGATGGGTCGGCTCAACACTTTTTCATGAAGCCCTCCATTGGAGTGTCGCCAATAACCGCTCATATCATAATCAAACCCACACAAGAAATCGCAAAGGCTGTGACAAGTCTCTTTATGAAGACAGAGTCTATTTGATGGAAGCTGCCTGCTTCCCAAGGTCAGATGTGGGCGCAGAACTCTATGATCCATCCTTTGGTGCTGCAAACTGCCCGGGTGTTTGCGAAAAAGGTCTTACTGAAGCTGACTCAGCTGTAAAATTCAACCAGGCTGGCGGTGAAGCGTTATACGGTCACAACCATACACCACAGGAAGCGAAAATCATTTGTGATAAGATCCGTGATGTTCCCAGGAAATATGAAGCCAGCCGAAAGGAACTGAAGGAAGTAACAGAGCGCTTTAGCGTGATGAAGAATCTCGGGATACAGAAGTTAGGAGATAGTGAGAATGGCAAGAAGTTAAGGGGCCTGTTTGATGAGGCATTCATGTTGACTCAAAATGCCTATGATCCAAATACCAGCCTTGAAGGTGTAAAAAAGAATTTTGCCAGTAAAAAGGTGCAGTTTATTTCCCAGGTGAAAGCCATTTGTGGGGGAGCAAACACTCCACCTCTTCAAGACTTCTGCAAGGACTATACCCCTGAAAAAAACCCATTCCTTGAAGAGATGGGAAGGCTTTCATTAAAGCTTGAAAACATCAAAGTATCTGATTTTAATCTATATACTAATGCTCCACAGGCACCGGCCCTGGTTCCGGCCGCTAAGTAATATTTACAATTAACCACCGCCAGGCGCTGCTTAGTCCTAGAATAGGCATATGCGTTTCCTGTTTATCATCCTCATTTTGACTAATGCCGCTTGGGCACATAAATACACTGACTGTGAAATCACTGACGGTTTTTTTAAAAATTCTCCCAACCAATTACACAATGTTCGATTTGAAACCGTCGCAGATATTTTTTCCCTGACCAACGCAAAAAGCTTAAACCTCGAACTGGATGGAGTGCCAATGCGTTTCACCCGGTTAAATATGGAAGTGGAAAGGCAAACGAAGATGTTATATATCATCAGGAAAAAATCTGCCTTTCTAAGGACTTTGAACATCCTGATCGACAGGTCACCCTATGAGGCAAAAGCAAGCAGTGAATTTAAAGCGATAATCCAGATTTCACAGGAATCAGGAGCTCACCTTTCCTATAACCTTCAATGCAGTTTTTAATCCTTGAGATAAAAACATCCAACTGATTGCTTATTCCTCGATGATGCATTCAGGACCATGAATGAGACTTCCACACCGTTCCTAAGTCCAATCAACTCATCATTAAGCTTCGCATTTTTATAAAACCGTGAGACTTCATCTTGCAGCTCAAGAAACATTGCCCTGGCACGAGCAAGACGATTTTGTGAACGGGAGAGACCTACGTAGTTCCACATGGTCTGCTTTAATGTCATTTGATCCTGGGCTATGAGGGCCATATCAGATTCTTCATTGGCCTGAGTCCAATCCTTGATTTTTCCCAGTTCATAATTGGTTAACTCTTTTATCCCTGAAATAATATCTTCGGCCGCAATATAACCCCAGGTCAAACCTTCCAGCAGGGAGGTTGAAGCAAGGCGATTGGCCCCATGTAATCCTGTGCAGGCAATCTCACCAACAGCGTACAATCGCTTAAGGTTCGTCTTGCCGCTAAGATTTGTCTTAACTCCACCACATGTATAATGAGCAGCTGGCACAACCGGAATAGGTTCTTTTGCCATATCAACCTTGTTATCAAGGCAATGAGCATGGATGGTAGGAAAACGATGCTTAAGATATTCTTCTGACTTGAAAGTTATATCGAGGTAAACGCAATCTGACTTATCAGCAATCATCTCTTCCAGGATTGCACGCGATACCACATCCCTTGGCGCCATATCCCCATCCGGATGATACTTCGTCATGAAGGCTTCACCTCTGGCATTAATAAGCTTTCCGCCTTCGCCCCGAACTGCTTCAGATATTAAGAAGCGACGGTGCGAAGAACGGTCATAGAATGTTGTCGGATGAAACTGGATAAATTCCATGTTGGTAACATGAGCACCTGCCCGATGTGCCATTGCATGGCCGTCCCCCCTGGCACCTTCTGCATTAGAATGGTGAAGATACAAAGCACCAATTCCTCCCGTTGCCAGAATGGTAACCTTAGAAAGAATCTTTCTGACCTCAGACGTACTCTGATCAAAAACGTACGCACCAAGAACCTGGTTCTCTTCATACCTTTGGGTGATCGCTACCCCATGGTGATTCGGAGTTATAAGGTCAATGGCCGTATGTGAGGTAAGAAAAGTGACGTTGGGAAATTTCGTAGTGTCCGAGAGGTAATTCAGCATTGATATCTGAATCTCCTTCCCTGTCATATCACCTTTATAAATTATTCTTTCTCGGGAATGGGCCGCCTCTTTGGTAAAGAGCAGCTCCCCTTCTGATGACTTTGCAAACTCAGTATGAGCTTTCCTGATAAGCATCTCATCTATGATTTCAGCTGAGCGCACAGACAGTATTTTTGCCGCTTCAATATATGAGGTATATGACGAAGCCTTGTTGATATCATTTACCAGGTCTTCCTGGTCATTAAAACTTTTAGGGCTATAGATAATACCACCCTGTGCCCAATAGGTATTAGATACCTCTGGCCGCTTCTCCCGTGTAATAATGGTAACTTTATATTTTTCTTCGGCGAGTTTGATGGCCGCAGATAAACCTGCAATACCTGAACCTATGATAAGTGCATCGGTATTGAAGTCTTTCATATTGGTTTAAACTTCAGGGAGAGATCAACCCTGGGTGCTGAGTAAGTTAGGGCACCAATGCTCAAGGCATCTACCCCTTTAATCAGATAATCACGAATTGTATTCAAGCGAATCCCGCCAGAAACTTCAAAGGTCATTCCGGGACGCTTTAGCTTAATAGCCTCAATAACGTCAGCTGGTGAGAAATTATCAAGCATCACATGCTGGATGCCCAAAGTAATGGCTTCTTCAAGCTCAGAGATTTTATGAATTTCAGCTACAATTTCATTATAGAAGGTTCCCTGAGACTTAAAGAACTCATAAGCACCCTTGAGTCCACCCATACAGTTTTTATGATTATCCTTGATCATCCAGACATCGGCCTGGCCAAAACGATGATTATGGCCTCCACCGATCCTTACAGCATACTTTTCAAGTGAACGAAGTCCTGGTGTTGTCTTACGTGTATCAAGTATTTTAATTCCATGCTTGTTCGCGAGCTTTACATGAGCAGCTGTCCATGTTGCGATTGATGAAGCATGCTGAAGTAAGTTCAAGGCAAGTCTTTCACCAGTCAAGACCACCTGGAATGGAATCGATCTTGTAAATGATATGACTTCACCAGTCTTAACCGATTTGCCTTCAAACTCTTTTAAAAAATTAAATTCATCAGTGTTAGCACCTAATGCTCCCAAGGTTGCAATGAAATAGTCTGTCCCCGCGAGGATTACATCTGACTTCACATTCAAGGTCATCATGACCGGAAATTCCGGCAAAGACTTTGTGTAGTGGACATTGCGAGTAAGATCATCCTCCTCAAGCCAATGCTGAATGGACGGGAGAAGACTTAAGTGGAGGAGATCTTTCATAGGAGGGTAATTATCCCTTTTTAACTAATGATGCAAGGAAATATAGTTTTCGCCCCGTCAATTTATTCAGTTATTACAGTAAGTTAATACCTTTTTAAATGGCCCCACAATTGATTATAGACCTCAATGAATCGTACATGGGTTATAGTGATTTTAAGCATCTCCTTGCTTCTATTGGGACTTCTTAAGTCCCATGATCAAACTAGCCTTCATCCTTTCCGTCAGGGACAGCGTAGTATCAAGATCCAAAAGTTCACTGAAGTAAAAAATAATTTAACCATAAGAGACCAGGAACTCCTGGAACTCTGGGAATCTGTCCTGACTGGCAGGTCCGCTCCGCTTGCCCGCTGGATGAAGGATACTTATGCGACACTTGGACTTCAGCATCTCTTTACTCCCTCTGGTTTCCATCTCACGGCCGTCCTGAGTCCTTTTTTGAAGTTCACATCTTCTGCAAAGGTTTATCTGGTAATACTGGCCATCGTTGGTGGACTGCTTTTTTTTGTACCAGGAATGGGTGCCCTAAAAAGAATGGTCTTAATCAAGGGAGCTCAAAAACTTACCAATGCAAGACTAGGTTTTGTCATTGCCTTGATCCTGGATGTCTTGTGGGGAACTTTTCAGGATGCACCCTTGAGCTTTAGTTACAGCTTCCTCTTTCTTGGTATTATTTATTCCGGTGCAAGAGGAGCAGGGCTTATATTTTGGTTTTTTATTTGTCAGCTTATCCTTGCTCATTTCCAGGGAAATCTAATCTCGCCTTTGCTCTTGCTTTGGTCTCCCCTATTAAACCTCGCATTTAGTTTAATCATGCCACTGCTTTTTATCCTCGCCATCCCACTCTGGAATTGGCAGTTGCATTCAGGCCTTTTCCTCTTGAGCACGGTTCAGAAATTAATAATGGTGGCAGCAGAAAGCCTTAAGTATGTTCCGGCATGGGAAATCCACACTGGAATTTTAATCATGGTCTTTTTATTTTTATTCAGGAAATGGAAGTGTCTGATATTAGCATTGTTCATTTTAAGCAATTCACTGGATATCGACATGACAAGAATTCCTTCGGCAGCTACATATGAATTTAAGCCTCAGGGTGCATTGGTTAAAACGAAAGCAGATGTTTTTTATTTTACGGATGGAAAGTGCAAGTTAAGTCTGGTGCAGGGATTTTGGTGGGAAAGGTGCTCTCCTCGTGCGCCGAAACGCACGAGGAGAAGTACTCAAATAAAACGAATTAGCTGACTTTCATATCTTTCATCAAAGCGGCAAATGTCTTCTCTTCACGGATAGAGTACATAAGATTGCGCTTAACATTCTCATTACTCTTATAGAATTTACCAATTTCTTCCTTACTCATCCCTGACTGGGCAACCATCTCTTCGATTTTTTCATCAAGATCAGCTTCAGAAGCTTCAACATTATACTTTTTGCCCAGATGATCCAGGATCAAGCCTGAACGAACCTGGAAAAGTGCTTTCTTAGTGACATCAGCATCCCAGCGCTCGAAATACAAGCTGATCATCTGGTCATTAAAGCCTTGCTGCTTCAATGTGCCCATGAGTTCTTTTTTTACACTTTCTTTCTGATCATCAACCAATGCCTTAGGCACGTCGAATTCATTTTCTTCGATAAGCTTCTCAAGGATCTGCTGCTGAAGCTTAGAAGTCACTTCACGCTTTTTCTGAAGCGCCATTCTTTCGCGATTTTTAGTTTCAAAATCAGCAACTGATTCAAAGCCAAACTCTTTGGCCATCTCGTCAGTAAAGTCCGGAAGGTTCTTCTGCTTGATTTCCAGCATTTCAACATGGAAAGTTACAGGAGCTCCCTTAAGATCTTCTTCGTGGTAATCTGCTGGGAAAGTAACTTTAATGTCTTTCTTATCGCCTTTCTTCAGACCAATCATTCCATCTTCAAAACCAGGGATAAATTGTCCAGAGCCAATCTCCAGCATGTATTCCTGGGCCTTCATGTTTTCAGGTCGTGACCCATCAGCTTTTTCGCCTTCAAAATTGAATACTGCGAAGTCTCCTTTCTTAAGTGTAGCAGCTGGATCTTTTGATTCCATCAGCTCCGACTTTGAAGAAAGGTAATTCTTCTTAAGTGTCTCAAAATCTTCATTAGAGACAACATCAGATTCTTTCTTAAATGTTAGCTTAGAGTAATCCTTGATCTCGAATTCAGGTATGATTTCAACAGTAGCTTCAAAAGCTACGTTCTTCCCTGATTCATACTTTGTGTTTCCAAACTCAGGATAACCAACAGCACGAATGTTTTCTTTCTTAACTGCTTCGTAATACTGCTCAGAAATAAAACGATAAAGAGCGTCGTTCTCAACTTGTGGTCCGAACATTTTCTGAACCATATCCAAAGGAGCTTTTCCTTTACGGAAACCTTTGAGGTTTGAATTTTGTTGTTTGGCGACCAAGGCAGCTTTAATTTGATGGCTCAGATCAACTTGATCAAAATTGAAGACTAGTTTTTTCGTGCAACCATTAACATTTTGGATGGTGTATGACATAGGATCTCTCTTTTTCTAGAGTGAAAATTGAATGTGTGTTTTTAACACAAAGGGAGAAAAAGTCAAAGATTTCAATAATTGACTCGTACCATATAAAGGCCTTCAGGAGGAGCAACCGGACCTAAACGTTGGGTCTTTTCTGCACTAAGTGCCGCTTGCAAATCATTCACAGTTATCTTGCCACGCCCAACATTCCAAACAGCACCAACGAGCAACCTTACCATCTGCTTCAAGAATCCTGTTCCCACGATTCTGAAAACGTAATGCCGTGGCAACATGTTCCATTCGCCTTGCGAAATTTCCAACAGCTCACATTCAAGAATTTCGCGGATATTTGAACTGACTTCAGTGCCTTCGGTGAAAAAATTGCTGAAATCATGCTTACCCACCAGCACCTTGCAGGCCTCTCGCATTTTATCGACATCCAGGTCGAAGGGATGATTGGCAATCAGGTCATTTTGAAAGGCGGTAAACATCCGTTCGGAAGTAAAACGATAATGGTACTCTTTAGACTTTGCGTGAACAGTGGGCATGAATGCTTCATCAGAAATCTCTGCAGCTATGACACGGATATCATCTGGTAAATGACTGTTGAGTGCCTTGATTAATTTTTCGGGGAGAATATCGAGTGGCAGAGAGACCTTCGCTATTTGCCCAAGTGCATGGACTCCAGAATCCGTCCGGCCAGCACCCATGCTTCTCACCTCTTCGGATTTCGAAATCGTCTTGAGTGCCCTATTAAGGTTGCCCTGAACAGTCTGGCCAGCATCTGCCGGCTGAACCTGCCAACCTAAATACTTTGTACCTTTATACTGGATAGTAAGCCGATAATAATGAATCACCTGTTAGCCATCTTCTAATTCAGCTTCTTCTTCTTTCCATTCAAACATACCTTCAAATTTCTTACGATGTGTCAGGTAATAGACAAGTGAAGACACTACGTACGTAGTAATTATCAGAGGGAGCATTATTTCTTCATAAATAAAGAGTGAGGCTACGATCAGGAAAATTATCATAAGAACTTGTTTCTTATGCCTCCTCACCCAGTCAGAATTTTTAAAACTTGAGAACGGAATATTAGAAATCATCAGTACAGCGTAAAAAAGCAAATATGTTACAGTCACAGGCTTATAAAATGTAATGTCAGGAAATTGAAGTGAAATAAGAATCATGCTTATAACTGCAGTTGCACCACCGGGAATGGGAAGACCCTGAAAGTAATCTGACTTCACGCGATCAATATTTGCATTAAACCGGGCAAGTCGTAAGGCACCACATAGAATAAAGAAAAATGCAGCAACCATACCTGGACGGCCAGCATCACTTAGAAAGCGAAAGTAATAAACTATGGCGGGAGACACGCCAAAAGAAACCAGGTCACTCATTGAATCAAATTGCTCACCAAAACTGGATTGAGTATTAGTCATCCGTGCGACTCTTCCATCCACACTGTCAAAAATGGCGCCTAAAACAATGAACATACAGGCCTTGTAATACTCCCCATGAAACCCATAAAGAATTGCAATAAATCCACACGCCATGTTCAACGCTGTAAATGTGTTTGGTAAGAAGAAGGCCCAGCGGCGATTATTTTCAAATAACATAGATTTTCCTTATTTCTCGTCTTTTATGGAAGCAATAACAGTTTGCCCGGGTTTTACCCGCTCGGCTTCATAAACAAGAAGATCACTATTCTTAGGTAAATAAATTAGCAAAGTTCCTCCAAAAGGATAATACCCAAAACACGCAGCGCCACGACCGCGGTCACCAGATTTCAGCCAGATTGTTGGCCTCGTGCAACATTGTCCATCCACATAACGCATTAATGTCTTGGCCTGGTTCTTAGAAGTGAAAACCAAATCAGTATGAGAAACTTCATCTAGTGGACCATAAAAAACATGTGGCTCCGCATCTCGTGGAATTTTTTTTCCCTTATTTGCCTTAAGATATGAAACTTCACCTGTGGTTGGAAGATAGAGACCTTTTTCATCCCAGATAGAAATTGAAATTCTTACTTCATGCCCGATCTCTGAATCATTTAATATCGGAACATTTTGTCGAATCGACTCAACTGTTCCATGCACCGGAGAAATATAAATTTCCCCATCAGGCTTCAATGTTTCACGGTAGGGAATATTTCCCCGCCTGAAAGCAAATGCAACCATGAAGATCATAGTCAGTATAAAGAAGGCTTGTTCAAAATTAAGCTTAACCAGGCACAAGAGTGTTAACCCCAGAAGCCCATATGAAACCTCAGAGGGAAGAAAAAAGAATCTTTTCATATGCTGACCCTGAATTCATCTTCAGGTGCCCTGAAATAAAAAGATTCTCGCTGCAATTTATTACCCAATACTTCGCCAATAATAATAGAAGGCATGGCCTTGAGCAGGTCGATAGTTGAAGTATAATTTTTTAATTCCTGGTCAATGGCAGGAAGAGAATGAATGAATACATGCTCAAACTTTTTTAAATACTCAGGCAAATCCTTAGTCGCCACCAGGGTATTGCTCGATGTATCTCCGTCCCACTGATGGAAAAAATACTCTCCCCTGTAAGCCTTTGTCATCCATACTCCGCTTTGATGGCCACACCACCGGGGTATTTCATAACTGTAAAAAGAGAAACAAGGAACCCTGAATACCTTAAAGATATCCGCAAAGCCTTCGCTTAAGCGAAGCCCGGTATAAAAGCCAGGACCTGAAACTGTAATGATGGCCTTGAGATCCTGGGGATTAACTGAATGTGCCTGGCAAAGATTTTGAGTTTCGGACTGCAAGATAGCTGAAGCCTTCTGTCCCAGATGTGATTTCAATTCAAGCCAATTGAGCTCGTCGCTCAAGAGGCCTAAATTTATATCGTAGGTTGAGTCAGTAAATAGCAGTGCCAAAGTTCAAAACAATCTGGAGATGTCGTTAAACAGGGCTACAAAAATAAGAAAGAAAAGTACCGAAACACCGAGGCGTTGGGCAATTTCGACTTTTCTTCTCGATAGCGGTCCGCCGTTAAATGTCTCAAAAATGAGGAACATAATATGTCCGCCATCAAGAACTGGTATCGGGAACAAGTTAATAACACCAAGGTTTATGGAAATGATCGCCATTAACCGGAAGAACATTGAAAGACTTACATTGAGTGAATCTGAAGCAACTTTACCTATGGCCAATGGACCACCGATATTATTAAGCGAAACTTCTCTCGTGATAAGCTTCTTGTATCCGCTAAAAGTCTTAACTATGCCATCCCATGTTCTAGTAAAGGCACCTGTGAGTGCCGCCCCAAAGTTTTCTGCCTTTGCGATAATCAACTTGGGCTGGATATATTCCACAGCACTTTCAATACCTACCAGCTTGTTTTTCTTCTTATCAACTATCTTCACTTCCGGGGTTAGCTTCTTGGTGGATAAAACACCCTTGGTCAAGACAGCTAATTCAATTTCCTTGTTATCTTCCATGGCTTGAAGGCCAGTGCGTAATTCTTCGAAGCTATTCAGTTGCTTTCCATTAAGTGATACAAGAATGTCATCTTTTTTAATCCCGGCCTTATCAGCAGGTGAACCCATGATGATATTCCTGACTGACAAATCAACCGGAAAAAAGTCCATCTTCATAAGAAAGGAAACCAGTGATTCTTTAGCGGAAGTAGATATCTGGGACTCACTTCCAATGTCGAGCTTGATATTCCCGTCTTTTTCTTCAACTTTATAAAGAAAAGCCGTTCCGGTAAATGCAGCATTCAATTCTTCCAGCGAAGCTGTTAGCTCGGTCGGTTTAGGCGTTAATGAAACGTAATACTTCTCACTTTTCTTATTGATGAAAACAGGTTTTTTTACAACCGATACAATACTGACAAATTCATTGATAAATGGCTCAAGCGCCATTCCAATTTTAAAAGTGGCTTGCTCATCATTACGGCGAACAGTAACTGTTTCAACAGTGGACCCTTTGATATTCAGGTCATCGAAGCTCATGATCTTTTCATCATTAATTCCAATGAGTACATCACCAGTCCTGATGCCTGCTTTATAAAGAACCGATTGTTCAGTCACTACACCGATTTTAGTCTCTGGAACTTTCTCTCCACCAGCAAGCAATCCTACATAAAGGACATAAGCAAGGATGAGGTTGGCCAGAGGTCCGCCAAATACAATCCAGAAACGGGCCCATTTAGTTTTGTGATTGAATGCGACTTTCTTTTCATCCTCTGACAATTGCACTTCGGAGAAAGGGTCATCACCAAACATTTTTACATAACCACCCAGGGGAATCAGGGAGACTGCATACTGAGTGCCATTTCTTACAAACTTAAAAAGCTTAGGACCGAAGCCAATCGAAAACACTTCTACTCTTACTCCAAAAAGGCGGGCAAAAAAGTAGTGACCTAATTCATGAAAGAAAATTAGTGGTCCAAGGAAAACGACGAATATGAGAATTTTTTCTAACATTGGTTGATCCTATTGAAAGTTCGCCATGAGGTAAAAGGCATACATAGGCGATACAAAAAGTAGACTGTCCACCCTATCATACACGCCCCCGTGGCCTGGGATAAGTGATGAACTGTCTTTAATTTCGAATTGTCGCTTAAGCTTTGACTGTGCGAGATCGCCCACCTGAGAACAACAAGCGGTTATTGTAAAAAAGATCACGGTGAAAACAGTAACATCATCAATAAAGTGGTTCCAGAACAAGCTGGTTAAAACAACTGAGCAAGTAACTCCGCCAATTGCACCTTCAATTGTTTTCTTTGGACTCACAGCTTCCCATAGTTTGTGCCGTCCAAATTTCTTTCCTGTAAAATATGCGGCCGTATCAACCATGAAATTAAGCAGGATCAGCCCAAACAACAACAGCTCCCATTTTGGCAAATGAATGATGTAACTGAGACACATCAAAGGTATAAGGGCAAAGAGCCCGGCTCCCCAGGAGGTAGCGCGGAAAATCTTCAGCAATGTTTCAGACTTTCGATAAACCAGGAACAAGTATGAAAGTAATCCAATATTAAGGACGATTCCCATGGAAATCCAGAAACTAAATGATGACCTGCTGATCTGGTAGAAATTAAAGAACCAATAGCCACCAATAAAAATGGCCTGTGCCAATAGATATCGGATTGAAGTGCGCTTTTGGGCGTAAAAATTAGTTATGATTTCATCAACGATCAATGGACCAATAACACCAATTGCAATCAGGGTCGGAAATACTCCGCCGTATATGCAACCAACTACTGCGATTAGCATCACGACGCCGGAAATCAATCGAATTGTTGTATTTGACATCAGTGATTGACCTCTTGAACATTAAGAGTTTTCTTCATATCAACTTGCTTCACATCCTCTGCTTGAGGGGAAACATTTCCAAAACGTCTTTCTCTGCAGGCCACATGCTGAACAATTTTCTTAAATTCATTGGCTGTAAAATCAGGCCATTTTGTAGGGGTAAAGCATAATTCGGCATAGGCCATTTGCCACAAGAGGAAATTTGAAATCCTCTGTTCCCCACCGGTCCTGATCATAAGGTCAACATCGCCAGTTTCAGGACGATACATGAGTGCGTCCAGATCGCTCTCCGACATCAGCCTGCCAGGATTATTCAGAAGGTGGGAGTTCATTGCCTGAACGATTTCTGCCCGTCCCCCGTAACTAAAGGCAAAAGTTAACTTAAGACCCGTAGCATTTTTGGTCAGCGACTCTACATCTTTTATCAATGCAATCGTCTCAGGTGGCAGATTCTGGATTTCGCCAATAACTTTGAACTGAATATTATTGGCAATCATGCGTGCTTTTTCTTTCAGCAGGAATTTCTTAAGGAGCTTAAAGAGCATGGAAACTTCTTCCATGGGCCTTGACCAATTTTCTGTGGAGAAAGCGTAGAGAGTCAGTGCATTGAGATTAATATCATCCGCCGCCTGAACAATATCAGGAACAACAGAGGACCCACGGATGTGGCCCCAGATTCGTGGACGAAAGCGCTTGGTTGCCCATCGCCCGTTCCCATCCATTATTATCGCAACATGCTTAATACCGGACATACAACCTTAGACAGTGAGAAGTTCTTTCTCTTTTGCGTCTACAACTTTATCTACTTCCTTGATGAAATTATCAGTAATCTTCTGAATTTCATCCTGGATCTTTTTTGATTCATCTTCAGAAATGGTCTTAGCCTTCTCAGCAGCCTTAACCTTATCGTTCTGTTCACGCCTGACATTGCGGATAGCAACTTTAGCGTCTTCGCCCAATTTCTTAACGTCCTTAACAAAGCCTTTACGCTTATCTTCAGTCAAGGCCGGGAATTGGATGCGGATAACATTTCCATCGTTACCTGGAGTAAGCCCCAGGTTTGCAGCAAGTATGGCCTTCTCAATAGCAGAAATAAGTGTCTTATCAAAAGGCTGGATCTGAAGCAAACGAGCTTCCGGAGTTGAAATCTGACCCATGTTCTTAATCGGAGTTGCTGTTCCATAATAATCGGCCTGGATACCATCCAGGACAGTTGCTGTGGCCCGACCAGTCCTGACTTTCGTCATCTGGGTCTGCAACGACTTGATTGCCTTATTCATGCTATCATCAAGAATTGGTTTCAATACATTCATCATAAACTCAAGTCTCCGCTCTTAGATTTTCTTCGTTACTAATGTACCAATAGTTTCACCCTGGACAACTTTTGCAATATTACCCTCTTCAAACATATTGAAGACGACGATATCCATTTCATTATCCATACAAAGTGTAATGGCTGTTGAATCCATAACCTTGATTTCTTTATTCAGAACTTCGATGTAAGTGAGTTTTTCAAACTTCTTCGCATCTTTGAACTTCATAGGATCCTTATCATATATTCCATCCACTTTGGTGGCCTTCATAATAAGGTCAGCATGTATTTCATTTGCCCTGAGGGCAGCAGTAGTATCAGTTGTAAAATAAGGATTTCCGGTACCGGCAGCAAAAATCACAACTCTCTTCTTTTCGAGGTGGCGAACAGCGCGACGACGGATATAAGGCTCGGCAACTTCTTGCATAGCAATCGCTGACATTACCCGTGTATAAATATTTTTTCTTTCAAGTGCATCTTGAAGGGCCAGAGAGTTGATCACTGTTGCCATCATTCCCATATAATCTGAAGTTGCCCGGTCCATACCTTCGGTTGCACCGGCCACACCACGATGAATATTTCCACCGCCAACAACAATAGCTACTTCACAACCAGTTCTTGAAAGAGTTGCAATTTCCGAACTGACCTTATTTAAAATATCACCCGAAATACCATTTCCCTGGTCTCCGGCCAATGCTTCACCTGATAATTTTATAAGGACGCGCTTGTATTTCATGGAACCCTTTAAAAGGAAAAGGGGACTTGTGTAAGTCCCCTTTTCTTAAATTAAATTTCTGGGATTAGTTCTTCCCTGTCAGTTTGGCAATTTCCTCAGCGAAGTTTTCTTCCTTCTTCTGAATACCTTCTCCAAGATTCAGCTTGATGAACTTTGTGATCTTGATAGATGCACCAGTAGCCTTCGCTACTCCTTCAACCAGCTTACTAACAGAAATATCTGGATCCTTAACAAACGATTGCTCATAAAGACATACTTCAGAAGCAAGCTTGTTGAGCTTCCCTTTTACGATATTCGGAATCATAGCTTCAGGCTTACCCTGCTCTTTAAGTTGAGCAGCATAAATTTCAGCTTCTTTGGCCTTATATGTCTCATCAATCTCAGCAGAGCTCAAGAACGTAGGATTTGCCGCTGCCACTTGCATACAAAGGTCTTTAACCAGATCTTTGAAAGCTTCGTTACCAGAAACATCCTTATCAGTCTCAACCTGTACAAGTACGCCGATCTTTCCTGAGTGAACATAAGAGCCGATCATTCCCTGACCTTCAAGCTTCAAGACCACTACACGACGAAGATCAATCTTCTCACCGATTTTAATAGTGAGTTCAGAGATATTGTCTTTAATAGTTAAGCCATTAGCAGCTTTAGCACCAAGCAATTGATCCACAGTTGTAAGATTAGCATCTACAGCAACGTTAGCAGCGGATGCAGTAAAACTCTGAAATGCATCGTTTTTTGCAACGAAGTCTGTTTCACAGTTAACTTCAACCAAAGCAGCAATTTTGCCTTTAACAATAGCAGCGATCATACCTTCAGCTGCTACACGCGATTGCTTCTTGGCAGCGTTAGCAAGGCCTTTCGCTCTAAGATAATCAACCGCTTTTTCGAAATCGCCAGTTTCATCCAGCGCTTTTTTACAGTCCATCATTCCGGCGCCTGTAGTCTCACGAAGATTTTTTACGTCAGTAGCTGTATAGGCCATGGTATATCCCCTAAAAAATAATAGATGTTATTAAGCTTCTTCTTCAGCACCTTGAAGATCGATGTCTTTCTCGTACTTCTCAAGAATTTCTTTTTCAAGAGACATATCACGAGAATCATCGCCTTCTTCCCTGCGAGACTTGCTTCCGCCTTCAACGATGGCGTTAGAGAAGTAATCAAGGAAAAGTGTGATTGATTTAAGAGCATCGTCGTTACCAGGAACAACATACTCAATTCCAGTAGGGTCACAGTTAGTATCTGTAACAGCTACAACTGGAATTCCAAGAACGTTAGCTTCTTTAACTGCAATGTGCTCATTATTTGGATCGATGATGAAGATTGCTCCAGGGAGCTTTCTCATATTCTTGATTCCGCCTAAGTTCTTCTCAAGCTTAGCAACTTCCTTCTCAACGTTAGACTGCTCTTTCTTAGTAAGAAGCTTGTAGTCTCCGTTCTCTTTCATCTTTTCAACTTTACGTATTTTGTCGATAGAGAGAGCGATAGTTTTATAGTTCGTGAGCATTCCGCCCAACCAGCGAGAAGTAACGTGGTAAGCACCACACTCTTCAGCTTTCTTCTTAACCATGTCAGCTGCTTGTCTTTTCGTACCAACGAAAAGAACTGACTTTCCTGAAGCAGATGTCTTCTTCAAAAACTCATAAGCCTTCTCTGCCATTGGAAGAGTTTGCTGAAGGTCGATGATGTAGATTCCGTTTCTTTCTCCAAAAACGTATTTCTTCATTTTTGGATTCCACTTGTGCGTTTGGTGACCGAAGTGGGCACCGGCTTCAAGCAATTGCTTGACGTCCATTTTTGATGACATGATATCTCCTTGGTGGTTTTACCGAATCACTTTCTGCCATCACTACGATGGACCAACCAATTAAAGTGATTAGATTTGTTCCTTACGGAACATGTTATTTATGGTCTGAAGTAAATAGCACGATGACCCGTTTAGGGCAAGGTCTTTAAGAGTGAAATCAAGGCGTTGAATCACTCGGCGGCGGTACTAAAACTTTCCGTGGCTTAGACCCTTGAGCTGGTCCTACGACACCATGACGCTCCATTTCTTCGATCAAATTAGCTGCACGATTATATCCGACACCAAGCCTTCTTTGCAGATAAGAAGCACTCGCCACTCGATGCATAGCGACACATTTTACAGCTTCGTCATATTTATCATCAGAAAGACTACCTTCACCATCAGTAGTAACTCCCTCAACATCATCGTCAGCAACTCCATTATTCTGGATGAACTCCATCGCTTCAGTATTGTATTGAATTGGCAGGGTCGCTAATTTATCTACCAAGGCTTCAATTTCTGCTTCATCAACGTAGGCAGAGTGCATCCGCAAAATTTCAATCCCCTGCTTAAAGAGCATGTCACCCTTACCGAGTAATTTCTCTGCACCCATTCCATCCAGAATTACCCTGGAGTCAATGTTAGTGAAAACCCTGAAGGACACACGAGTCGGGAAGTTTGCCTTAATCACACCTGTAATGATGTCCGTTGATGGACGCTGAGTCGCAAGTACAATATGTATTCCTGAAGCTCTCGCTTTCGCCGCCAGCCTTGAGATTGATGTCTCAATGGCCTTACCACATTTGGATAACATCAAATCCGCAAACTCATCCACGACAATAACAATAAAAGGTAATTCAAAATCCCGGATTTCAGAATCCGGATAATACTTATTAATCTTACAAATCAGATCCGGCCCTGCAGTCTTCACTTTTTTATTAAATCCATCAATGTTCTTAACCGCAAAATCCTTAAGCAAAGTATATCTCCGCTCCATTTCATCAATCGCCCATAAGAGCGCAATCGATGCAATTTCAGGATTAGTCACTACTGGCATGATGAGATGCGGAAGCCTTTGATAAAGTGCTAGCTCAAGTTGTTTTGGGTCAAGCATGATAAGTTTAAGTTTTTTGGGTGGGAATTTAATAATTAAAGATACCAACAACGTATTGATGAATACTGATTTACCAGCACCAGTTGTACCGGCCACCAACAAGTGGGGAGTAGCCGCAAGATCAATGACGGCCGCATCACCATAAGCATCCTTGCCCATGGCAACAGGCAATCTATAATTTGAATTATTAAATTCATCAGATTTCAACACTTCATCCAGATAAATAACATCCCTTGGATTTCTAGGAACTTCTATTCCAATAGTGGATTTCCCCTTCATTGGATAAACCATACGTATCGGAGCCCCCATCAGGGCCAAAGATAAATCGTTAGTCAAATTTGTAACACCTGTTACTTTTACACCTGGACCAAGTTCAAGTTCAAAAGTATCTACCACTGGTCCTTTCAGGACATTTATGATTTGAGCTGTAATATTAAACTGCTTGAGTTTTTCCTCAATAGAACGCGCGATCGTTACAAAATATTGTTCATCCGGATCAGACACTTTTTTGATCTGATTCTTCGGAATGAGACAGTTAATAAGCTCCTCGCTTTCAAAAAACTTGTCCTCTTCCTTGGGTGCTCTTGGCTTCTGATAAGGACTTGCAACATCCTCAAACTCATCTTCAGTTTCGTTTTCATCTTCATCATCTTCAGATTCTTCTCCAGATTCAGATTCAGATTCTAATTCAGCATCAATTTCAGAATCATTGTATTTTTCATCTTCATCCAATTCGACTTCAGCCTCTTCCCCACCTTCTTCTTCACCTTCTTCCATTTCATCAGTCACTTCATCATCAATCTCTTCATCTTCATCAAGTTCTTCCTCAACTGCAACTGGTACTGGAATAACCGGTGCAGGCTTTGCTTTCTTTTCAATCATCGGTGATGCACCGGTAATTTTCAATTTCGCTGGAGTTGCAAGAGGTACAGTCAGAGCCACTTTTTCTGTTTTCAGTCCACCTAGAGCCATGAATTTGGATTTCCAATTTTCCAGAGATGTCTTAACCTGAATATTTTTAAGGGCCGAATAGTCAGCCGTCTTGATCATTTCAAATAAGGCCACACTCTGTTTTCCAATATACTTAGTAACCTTAAAAAAGTTCTTTTCAGAAACCAGATAGAAAAAGCACGTACCAAAAAAAGCAATGCTAAATAGAACGCCCAACAAATCAATATTGGCCTTAATTAATGAATAAAGTCCTTCACCAAGGGCTTCAGGTAAAATCAAATAACAGATTCCGAGTGTGAGTGGTAGCAATGCCGCAATTACGATTTGGTTTTTGGTATCTGCGCTTTTGCTAAATACAGCAGACTGCAAAACAGCAAACACAATAAAAGAAACCGTTACCCAAATTCCACACCAGTAGCCAAAATTCGCGAGCAAACTGAAGAAGTAGTAGCTGAAAAAATTAATGGAACTATTTTGATAAGTAATTTCATAATAATTATCAGGTAAAGCATCTCTATAATAAAAATAAATCAAATTTAGAGTAGTTAGAATAAAGAGGAAGTAGAGCTGAGCTCTTAAGATTTTTTTTTCCATCCTTAAATTGTAGGTAGCGTTAAGAAGAAGTGCAAGTGATTGAAGTGGTTTTCTAAAGTCTAATAACTTGATTAACTTCGTCGCCGACGAAGCTATGCATTACTCTTCGATGATTTTTGAAAAAAATTAACGAACATCAAAGCCACTGATAGAGCGACACAAATCCACAAATAAAAAAGCCCTCTTTCGAGGGCTTTTTTTATAAAATAAAGGGTGCATCTTGCTATTCTGACACCAAGTTCCCCTGGCACTACCTTCGCCGCAAATGAGCTTGACTTCCAGGTTCGAGATGTTACTGGGTATTTCCTC
>DATLXC010000060.1:0-23216 GCA_035575985.1 Bacteriovoracaceae bacterium
TACTAATCCATATGATTATTTTGTCTGGGTGATGAAAAATAAGAATGAGATTAAGTCAGCACCAGATAATTACTTGCCGTGGAAGTTCGTGGCACAATAATTTTGATTCGTTAAGCAGGTTTACCGCAAGGATACGAAATACAAGATCGCTACTTACATACATTGGGTAACCTTACTCTTACTGGATATAACTCAGAGCTTAGCGATAGGCCATTTAGTCAGAAAAAGACAATTGAGGGCGGGTTCAACGACTCACCAATCCGCCTAAATGAGTTTTTACGTAGTATAGATACTTGGGATAAGAAACAAATTTTATCGCGAGCTAAAGATCTTGCCGAGAAAGCAAGGCAGATTTGGTTTGCCCCTAATTTATCAGAGGCAATTTTACAGAAATATAGGCCTGAAACGAAAGAGGCAACTGCCTACACTCTCGATACTTATGATCAATTAAAAGGCATTAATCTTGAACTTTATCTCGCACTCAGAAAAAGAATCTTAAACATCGACTCATCAGTGAAAGAAGAATATAAAAAGCTCTATATCGCCTTTAAGTCTTCTACTAATTTCGTTGATATTGTTCCTCAAAAGTCCCGCCTAAGGCTTTCGTTAAACATAGACTTTCCTGATATAATTGACCCTCTGGGCTTATGTAGAGATGTTTCAGGCTTAGGAAGGTGGGGGAATGGGGATGTGGAAGTAGGCATATCAAATATTAATGAACTAGATAATGTCATGGATTTAATTCAGCAAGCTTTCGACAAGCAGTGGTGAGTTAATTCATGCTTTGTACGTGTGGGGGAATCACCGGAAGCTGCCTCCGGTATGGACTAGAGTCCATCGGGTCATGGATAATCCATATATCTTCCTACCTTAGTCCTCTCTGGATTGTAAGAAGCCTCAGATGCTCACTAACCACTTCTAGATTTAAAAGTTAATGAATTCAAACTTATATCACACCAGATCGTAAATCTATCCAAGTTTTTTCTCCAGAGGCGTATTTCTTATAAGGGCCTCACGGGCCTTTTTCAAAAACGCATCTATGAGCTGGAAGTCATCCACGATCTCCATGTCCTGAGCGTAAACGAAGAGCTGCCCCAGAAATTCATCTACATTGGTGTAAGTACAAAGGTAAGCATCTGATTCAGGCGTCCTGTTAATGAGCTCACCATTGAAAAATGCTTTCTCGGAAATGATCTTTCGTGAATCCCCATAAACCCTTATCTGAACGCGCTTAACTTCACCTAATATAAGTCCTGATGAATATTTATATTCCTTGATAGGATCCCACTCAAGCTTATTAGGATATTTGAAACTTTTATCTGTTATTTTAATGCCACTTATCCTAGAAAGCTTATAAGTGCGCTTTTCAGACTTACCCCCTTTCTCGCGCAAGCACATAAGATAAAGCTCATCCCGGTGCTGACAAAGAGTCAGGGGCATGACTATCCGAGGCCCTCCATCGTAAGTAAGCTCGAGTTGCTTCTCCCCAATCAGGGCCTGAATGATGAGATCCAGATTTTTCCGCGTCTGAGTCGTTTTAGTCGCCTTTACCTTCACTAAATGAAGAAACTTCCGGCCCAGTCTATCAAAATGCTTGCGATCGACATCAGTGAGATCAAAGACCATATTTGTAAAGTCGCTCTCTAAAAGGTGACCGACCTGACGGTAACATTCTAAAAGAAATTTCCCTTCTTCATGTGCATCCAGAAATGCCTGCCATCCCTGAGTATTGAGACAAAAAAGCCGCTCCCCACCTGAATTTTCGGTTTCAATCAGAAGTGCCGGAGCATCCTTTGATCCTTGGATCAATTCATTGATCTGTCGATGCCAGGTGGACTTTGATGGATCATCCATCATTTCTCGAATCTTCGATTCCGGCAAACAGCGTGTAGGAGAAAGGGAAACCCTGTAGAGGATTTTCAGGAAACTTGATGTTTTACTCATGCATTATTATCGGCAGTTTAGACCCAAAAATTGAGACTAAAGGAAGGCGGCCTAAGGTGCCAGAATTTGGGACAGATCCTTGCTAGTTTCAGGCCAAGATCAGAATGCTTATGCTGTTGACTTTAATTAGTTGCGGGAAGAATTCTGATTCCTCGGTACGTCCGAATTGCAGGCATCAGAATATTGCGATCATTGAGTGTCAGAAGGAAGAGTGGGATAAAAATCCAAATCAATTTAGCCTGGAGTTCCAGAAGAAGCTTTGCCAGAACAGGTTTCCATACAAGATATGCTACTCATACTAAAATTTGTTATAAAAACATGATTTCAACTTTATTTCATTCATAAGTAATTGCCTAAGATCAAATGCCGTCGGCATAATTCCATCAACCTCTCTTTCGCAGAAAAATAATTCAATAGTACTAATCAGTTCATCTCGCGCATGGGTGTGGTTAGAACTGCGTCCAAGAATTAAATAGTACTCGATTAAAAGATCAGTATCACTACAAAATTGATGAAGTGACATAGTGCTCCTGATGATGAATGAATTTTGCAGGATTTAGTGGACCATTATTTTTAAGTTCCACATTAAGTTTGAGTGCGACCTCATTGGCAAATGCCTGATCCCAATTTCCAATCTCGAGCATAAGATCGATGCGCCCTTCCCGCTTAATTGCAGGGTCCAGCGCATCCGGATGATTGGTGGTCATAATAATGATGAGGCCTACAGGGGCCAGATACCCGTCGAGTGCCTGAAGCAGTCCGGCCAGTGTGAGATTATTATCCACTTTTTTCTTTTCTTCTGGATTTCTCTTCTGACTCATGTCGTAGGTATCAATATCCTCAATCAGAAGAATGGCATTTTCATCCAGCTCCTGAATGGCACTGGCCAGAGCACGATCACTAATATCATTGAGAGACATGAGATAAACATTCCGATCGATCATGCCGGCCAGAGCAAAAACCAGGGATGTCTTTCCAGTACCAGGTGGGCCATGGAAACAAATCCCCGTTTTATAGGGAATTCCGTTTTGATCATGGAAATCTTTGTTTTTTTCAAAATTCTTCAGATGAGTATTAATAGAACCCCATACATGTCCCGGTAAATGGAGACTTGACGGTAAACGCTTAGGCCTTGCAAGCGCCATTGACCACTTGCCTTCATTCCAGAGATAAATCTTAGTCCTCGGGGTTTTCTTAATTTTAACAACCGAAATTAGCAATTCATTTATTGCACTTCGATTTAAACCGAATGCTGTAATTGTAATAACTTCCGGTGTACGTCCGTAGTCAGTTGTCTTCTCAAGCCGAGTACGGGAAATCCAGAAGCGATCTTTTCCAATCTTTACGTAGTGATTTCCAAACCCAACTGTGAGTTTGAAGAAAGGCTGCTTCTGAGAGTAGTTCGCTTCCAGTAGATGGGTCGAACCCTGTAGGTTCTGATTATCGAACCAATCTTTAAAAGTGCGGAAGAGTTCATCGGTAGACAAAATCTGGATAGACACGCTGACCTTCTTTCTAAGTAGGGCCCATAAGTAAATGGGGATACCGCGAATGAGATAAGTGAAGGAGCCTAAGAGCCAGAGGTTGATGAGATTTTTGTCCATGGCGCGTTTTAGCAGATCGTTATGTCAAAAAATGAGACTATTTAACAACCTTGATCATATTGGCACATGAGTCTCAGAAATTGGGACATTTATATAATAACTTAGTTCATGAACAAAAGTAGAAAAGAGTTCAGAAAAAGAGCATGGTTAAAGAATCCGCAATGCTTCGTGTGCTTAAATAAAATTGAGGAATATGTGCACTGTAATGTTGAACATATTATTCCTCGCTCACTCGGAGGGACGTCAAAACAACGAAACTTGTCCATATCTCATGTATGGTGTAACACAATAAAAGACAACACTGTTTGTAGGCTTATTTGGTATCAAAGGTTGTTGAGGGGGGACCATGAATATCAAGCATCCTTGTATGAAAAAAGGAAACTTCGAAGACTAGAACTTAAGTCCATTGCCAAGTTCAATCGAAAGATGGAAGAACTATGGAATGCAAAATTAGCAGATTATCCATTCTTATGAATTTGAAAGTGAGGCTACTCTTCTGACTTTGTGATTAAATCGTCTTACTTAAGTAAAAAATCCCAAAAAATGGGAATCACTTATGGGAATAATCAAATACAAACTCACAAAGGATTCACCGAATGAAAGCTGAAAGAAGAGACGATTCTATTATTTTAACAATTCCACTATCTGAAATTCCATTAATCGAAAAATCAACCCTAAAGTCCCAAGGTTGCTTATTTGTTGATCAGGCCAAGACATTTCAAAATTTTGTAGTTACACCATCCAATAAATTCATCTCTTCTCTTGGAAATAAAATTGAGATCATAACAGAATTACCTATGTATATTCATGGGAATTCCGGCTCTGGAAAAAGTCATCTTGTTCACGCAATTGCAAACGTGGAAATATCTCGAGGGAAGAATGTATTTCTAACATCAGTAAATTACCTCGTGCCAAGCATTATTGACAAGATCAGGAACAATCAACCATATTTATGGACAACTGTCTGTGCCGAATATGACATGTTGATCATAGATGATATACAAGAATTCAAAAATAAAACTACGACTCAGGAAACTATCCTGAACATGATGAACGGCTTTAAAGAGGCGAAAAAGCCGGTTATCGTTACGTCAACGATTCCTGCTATTCAATTAAGTGGATTTCATGACTCGTTGGTTGGCCTTTTGAATGGATCAATCCATCTTCAAATCAATGCCCCTGACTATGAATCAAGAATAGCAATCCTTAAGACTAAAGCTAAAGAACGTGAATTTAAACTTTATGATGATGTTATTGAATATTTGGCCAAAAGAGAAACATCCAACATAAGAGAACTTGAAGGGTTTATAATTAAACTTCACGCTGTTAGCGTTATTTTGGGCATTACCATAGACATTGAAAATGCGAAGGAGCATTTAAATTAAAACTTAGTGGACTGATTGCTGAATAAAGACTTAACTCGATGGCTCAATTAAAGCTTTGATATCCTTGCGGTAACCCTGCTTAAAAGATCAATAATCCCTCGTAAATTGTCTGTACCCCTTAAGGATAAGGCGAATATTGCCTCCAGACTGGCAAAGCGGACAACTGAAATTAATACTGGAAGCATGGCTTCAATCTATTTCGAAGGTCAGGCAGCAAATGCTGAGAAATACGCGAAGTTAATTGAACGAATCCTAATTCAGGAAACCTCTCCTACGGCCCTCATATTAAAAAAGCCCATTAAAAAGAAAGTAAGCAAGGTTAAGAGTAAGAAAAAGAAGTAAACTGTGTTAGTTTTTTCCCATGAAAAACCTATACCTTTGCTTGCTGCTCTTAGTTACTCTCCCCTCTTTTGCCATGGAGTTCGGACTTGATCGTCTGAATGAACCGGCCATCATAGAAAAGCTTGAAGGCAAAAATCTTGCTGTGCTTACACATGCAGCTGCTCGCAATAAAAAAGGCGAGCACTTAATCGATATCCTTTTCCATTCGTATAAATTAAAAAAGATTTTTGCACCTGAACATGGCCTTCGTACAATGGAGGATGACTTCATAGCTGATGTAATCGATGAGGCAACGGGGCTACCGGTTATTTCGCTCTATAAAAGTTCTTCCAAGTCTCTTTCACCTGCTGACCTCATAGGCATTGATGCAATTGTCATTGATCTGCAGGATGTGGGCGTTCGTTATTACACTTATTTTTCTACCATTGCTGCCATTATGAAAACATGTGCACCATTGGGGATTGAAGTGGTTCTCCTGGACCGTCCTAATCTTTTAGGTGGCAAAATTATTGAAGGGCAAGTTTTAGATCCTGCACTTGCGGGGAAATTTACTTCTTATCATACAGTTCCAACCCGTCATGGAATGACCCTGGGTGAGCTCGCCCTCATGATTAATGCTGAAAAAAAGATGGATGTGAAACTTTCAGTGATCGCTGCTACCGGATGGGTACGTGAAAATCTCTTGTTCAATCTTGATCGTCCCTGGTTGGCCCCTTCGCCGGCCTTAATAGAACTTCCCCAGGTAGGCCTCTATGCCATCTGGGGCACGCTTGAAAGTATCAACCTGGCCGTAGGACGAGGCCTTACTAACGAGCTTGCCTTCAAAGTGATTGGTGCACCCTGGATGACGACAGAACAATCAATCAAGCTTGCCTTTGATCTAAACCAACTTGGATTTAAAGGTGTCGAATTTACTCCCTTTTCCTGGACTGTCACCAGGGCCAAATATGTCGGGAAAGTGGCCAATGGAGTAAAGCTTAAATGGGACGGAACAGAAGTCAGGACAGACGAGTTCACTTATAAAGTTTCTTCACTATTAATTAAGCTGTTTCCGGATCAGATAGGTACTGATCAATTCGCCGTTGCTAGCTTTGGCAGTCTCCGTATGGTTAATGCTATCAGACAGGGTGTCCCTTGGGACAACTATAAGACCATAATAGATGCTGAGCTAACTGCCTTCAGGCTGCGCAGGGCTTTATTCCTCCTCTATTAACATTACGTGTAAGGTACTGAAATTAAACGGTACCTTCTGGACCCGGTTTTCTGATACAATTAAGGGATGAAAAGCAAATCTCCTTTTGATGATGAAGCACTCCATTTACAACTGCTGGTTCAGAAGAAGCATGGATGGGATCTTGAAAATGATATTCCATGGGACCTTGGAATCAAGACGGATGCATTCCTTGCACCTTTAGATGAGGATGCCCTGGTCTTTCCAGGGGCCAGTGCCGAACAAAGAATTGTCATCTCCCAGCTCCTTGGGTTGATGGTTAACCAAACTATTTCTGAGATGGAAAGCTCCATGCCAAAGTTGAAGCTTCTGGCATGGGAAAATAAACTCAAGGCCTATCCGGTAAACCCGGAGATGTTTGAGTTGGGCGAACTTTTCTATGAAGAAGAAAGAAAACATGCACTGAGCTTTATCCGTTATCAGGAACTTTTTTGTAAGACTAATAACATTGAACCTCATGAGCTTAATCAATTGCTTCCCTGTGCCCTTAATTCTAATTTCATGAAGGCCATCACATGGAATGCAGAACAAGGTGGCGCAAGCTTCTGGTGGCTGGTGGCCGCGGTTGAGGAAGTCTCTGTCCAGATTTTTAAATCAGTAAATAAATGCAGAAAAGAAGTAGATCCTTTATATTACCATCTCCATCAAAAACACGCTGAAGAAGAAATCAGGCACGAAAACTATGCCTTTCTCATGCTTGAAGTTGATCATGCCCAGCGGAAGAACCTGAAGCAAAATCTGATTAACAAAACTGATTTGCTCCTGGCCGAATCCGCCGCTACTCCCTGGGTACTGACTGAGCTAACAAAAATTTACCGGGCCCGTGATTTAAAACATAAGAGCCCATTCTTTGAAATCTTGGCCAGCTGTATTCCTCTCATGGAAAACATGGACAAGCGTCGCCTTATCAAGAATCTCTATAAGGATTCGCCTTATGTCAGCTGGCTTGTGAATCCGAATATGAAAACAAAACACCACGAGATGCAGAAAAAGACCGGGGCCTTATCCTGGGTAAGTGCGTGATTGGCCTTGAGGCCGGAAAAGAGCACCCGGACTTAATTATTTTTATCCACGGCTTTCCTGACATGGCCTCTGTTTGGAAGGAGTACGTAGATGAACTGGCCTTAACCTATCATGTGATAGCGCCCCAGATTCCCCTGAAACAGGTTAACTATCTTTCTTTCCAGAATAAAATCCTGAAATGGATTGCGGCCAAGAAGCCCAGGAAAGTTTTTATCGTAGGCCATGACTTAGGAGCGGTTTGGGCTTCTTCTCTGGCCGATTTGCTAAAAAAAGACCTGACCGGACTTATTTTAATCAATGGAATGGGTATCAGGGAATTTCAGAACCGGTTAAAAAATCCAGAGCAATTGTTACGATCCTGGTACATGTTTCTCTTTCAGACTCCCCTTGTTCCTGAATTACTCATCAAGACCTTTCCGGAAAAGCTTCTGACTATTCCCCATTTATTAAAACAATCATCTTTCCTGGCGCATAAAGATGGGCTCAAAACTTTCTGGCAATATCGGGTACTCCTGAAGGAGATGCTCAAATCAATTGATCACAGGCCTTCTATAGAGGCCAGGACCCTTATCCTATGGGCAAGTCGCGATGCTTTTCTGCTTATCCCGAAAAGGGAAGAATTTGAGGAGCACTATAAGAACTTTCAGATTAGGATAATCGAGGGCGATCATTGGTTTCATCTCGCTCAGACGGAAAAAGTCTTTGGTCTGATGAAAAAATTCTTCGGAGATCCTGCATGAAAATATTGAGACAACTGGCCAGTCGGGCATCGCAAATTGAATCGATTCCCGTACTCTCCTTGCTATCCCCTTCTGTGAAAAGAGCGCCTACAAATGTAGAGATAGAGGGATTTCTTGAGGCACAGACACTGGCCCAGAATTCAACCAAAGAAGTTCAATCCCTGATCAGAGAAGGCTGGACTGAAATACAGGCTGCCAGGTTGCTTGAAACTGTCCTACGAGACCATGGTGTGAAAAATTTCTTTCACTTGCCCTTTGTCTGGTTTGGCGAAAATACCCGCTTCGCAAATGTAAAAAATTATAAGGATTTTCAGGCCACCAAAAGAAGAGTTCATGAAAATGAAGTTGTGATTCTGGATGTTGCCCCGATCTTGAACAATTATACTTGCGACATAGGGCACACATTCTGCCTTGGTGAGAACAAGGAATATAATGAGGCCATGGCCTTTCTGGCCGAAATAAGATCACTCATCCCTGCCCTGTTTGATGGAAAGATAAGCGGAGATCAAATCTGGAAAGACGTTGATGATATTATCAAATCCCGCGGATATGATAATATCCATTCCCAATATCCAATGTCAGTCCTGGGACATAGAATGCATGTGGCCCCTGCTGGAGCGGGAAATATAAAGCTCCTTAACTTTGAATGGAGTTCTTACTGGAACCTGTTATCCAGGGGAATGTTTGGCCAGGTTCTCTCACCTACTTTCCAGGGAGGACTAGAAGGCGTATGGGCCATTGAGCCTCATATAGGCAGGCCGAAATTCGGTGTAAAATTTGAAGAAATACTTATTGTAGACAGCAAATGCCCTCGTTGGCTGAATGAAAAGGCCCTCGTATGAAAAAAGAAACTTATGTCATTACTGGTGCAGCTTGCGGAATTGGAAGGGCGCTGACTGAATTGCTCCTTTCAAAAAATCAACATGTGCATGCCCTTGATATTAACGAAGACAAATTAACTGAGCTGGAAGAATGGGCCAGGAAAAATGATCATAAAGTTTCTACCCGCACAATCGATATCACCGATTGTGTGGCCGTTGAAACCCTCATTGCTGAAATGGAAGCCAGGGAAGTCAGGATTTCTCACTGGGTAAATTGCGCTGGCGTAAGTGGCGTAGGAACCTTTGAATCCCTGTCTGCTAAAGATTATGAAAGAGTCCTCGACCTGAACCTTCTATCCATAGTTAGATCAACCCGCCCGATCCTTAAGCATATGCAGGCCCAGGGTAAGGGCAAAATCGTAAATCTTTCATCCGTTGCAGGATTTGTACCTGCCCCGCTCATGTCGGCCTATAACCTCACCAAGCATGCCCTGGTGGGCTTCACAAGATCCATGCAGGCCGAGATGAAGTATCTTGATTCACCAGTTCAATTTGTCCTTGTCTGTCCGGGCTTTGTGGAAACAGAAATGATCCGAAAGGGACAGGACATGGGTTTTCCAGAATGGCTATCTCCCTTGCTTTCTACTCCGGAAAATGTGGCCAAAGAAATCTTTCAGGGACTCAAGAAAAACAAAGTGGAAATCTTTCCTACACTCAATGGAAAATCCATGCTGCTTATGTATAAGCACTTCCCAAGTTTAGTGACTGCACAGGCCAGGCTTCTTACGGTAAAAAACTGGAAGGACATACTTCTTAATCGTCATTAAAATGATTAAAATGATGTAAGGCTTTCAAGGAGGCACTTATGTCAGATAATCTAAAAGAAAAAGCTCCCCACGATTCCTCACGAATTAATGTACATGAAAATTATGAAATTCAATATTGGACCCGAGTACTGAATGTAAGCCGCGAACAATTGATTTCTGCTGTTAATAAGGTAGGAGTCATGGTTGAAGATGTGAGGAGTTTTCTGACCAGCAGTGGACAGCTAAGAAGGAGTTGAACTTATCAGGGCGTTGATTTCCTTGCCCACGAGTTCACAAGCTTGAAGCAGTTCTTCCGGAGTAGCGTCTGGCCTTACCCAGATGGGTTCAGCATAGGTTATTTTGATAGTAGAAAAAGGTTTTGGTACCTTGAACTGATCCCATGAATTGATGGTCCAGAAGCTTGAGGCCAGTCCCAGGCCCGGAATGATCGGGGCCCCACTTAATTGGGCCATCCGGGCAACTCCTACCTTGCATATACGCCTTGGACCTTTAGGTCCGTCGACAGTAATTCCGCCACTGATGCCCTCTTTTAAATTCTGGACTATCACTTCGATAGCTTCTTTTCCGCCTTTATCAACATTCTTCTTCTTCGATGAACCCCTTACAGGAATAAAGCCCAGCATTTGTGAAATATAGGCGGCGAAATCTCCATCCTTGCTTCTTGAGGCAAGCACTGAAAAAGGTTTAGTCCAACCGTGTCCGAATAAAAATCCCACACCGAATTCATGCCAGACAGCAAAAATAAAGGGTCCTTTGGCACGAGTGAGATAAACATCATTTGTTTCTGCGTACTCGAATCGGTAAGTTGAAATCATTGTCCTGACAAAGAACCAACATAGGCGCAGAAGGACAAAATGAATGGCACCGGATAATTTCTTTTTCACGCTTCAACATTATGCCAAATGTCAGGTTTTGTGAAATTCTTTTACCTGACATTGACCTTTGCATAAAGCACCATACCACTTCACCAAATTATTCGAGGGAGTCCACGAGTGGAAATGAGAAAGCTAAAAGAGCTGAAAGCAACTAATCCATACTTACGCCTGGGAACAGATGTAACGGACCTTGAAAAATCTATTGGAACCCTGGGTTTGATCGCTCCTCTTGTGATTTCCACTGACAATGTTATTTTAGCAGGAGCCCGTCGCTATCAGGCCCTCCTGAATCTTGGATATACTGAAGCACCTGTTATGGTGGTTGATCGTAATGCACTTGAAAGAGAACTTGTATCCATTGATGAGAATCTCGTTCGCAAGGACCTGACAAAATTTGAAATTGAATCACACTTAAGACGTGCCAAGGCGATTTATCAGGATTTGAATCCGGTGGAATTCATCCCGGAAAAAACTGAAGATGTAAAAGTTGAAGTTTTGCCTGCAGAGAAATTTCTTAGGATGGTTTCCGAGAAAACCGGCCTTTCGCCAAAGCAAATTCATGAGGCTATTAACCGTGATGAAATGGCTTCCCCTGTGGTCAAGGAGGCCCGTCGAAATGGTGAGCTCTCACTTAGCCAGACCAATGAAATTGTAAAACTCAGCAAGGATGATCAATTACTGGCCATCGATCACATCAAAGAGCTTCCAGTTCGTGAAATCAAGAATTTTATAAAAATTGCGAAAGTTCAGGGTATTCAGGGAGCTATTTCCTCAACTCCGGCCCAGCCAAACCAGAAAGAATTTAATGAAATCGACATGGCCTTAAAAAAGCTTATCAAGAAGTTCAAGCAGCTCCAGATTGAGGGCATTGAACTTTCTGACTTCCCGGATGCCACCCAGAAGCATTTCAATGATCTTATGACCTACTCAGACGAAGGAAGTTACTCTCCCCGCAAAAGAGGCCATAAGGAAGAAATGGAATCAGTTCAATAATCAAGAGTTGTAAGCGGCCTTAAGTGCCTTAATATCAAATTTCTTCATTTGCATGAAGGCCTTCATGACTCGTCCTGATTTTTCCTTATCGGGATCGGCCATCATGTCTGCCAACACAGTGGGGACTATCTGCCATGAAACGCCAAAGCGATCCTTGAGCCAACCACACAGGCTCTCCTTGCCGCCATTTTGGGTTAACTTATTCCAGTAATTGTCTATTTCGTCCTGTGAATCACAGCTTATGACAAAAGAGATAGCTTCATCAAATTTGAATTCAGGGCCTCCATTTAAGCCTAGAAATTTTTGTCCATTCACTTCAAATTCAACTGTCATCACAGTACCTGCTTTCTGCCTGTGAATTTCCTGGCCCTCATCAGGATAATAGGAAATCCTGCCTATTTTTCCATTTTCAAAGACAGAAAGATAAAATCTGGCAGCTTCTTCAGCTTGTCCATCAAACCACAGGCATGTTGACATCGGTTTCATAAAAGTCCTTTCCTTCAATCTTAAATGACTAGTTTAGGCCTGTCACTGCTGCACGATTCTATCAGGAGGCAAAGATTATTTTACAAAGCTTGATCAAGTTTCTACACTCTACGTTATGAAAAACCTTAAATTAGTGATATCTCTCCTTTTATTCCTGGCATCGGCCGTGCTGTGCCAACAGATTATCTCCATTTCAAATTCCAACCAGGTAAACAAACAGGATTCAGCGGAACTCAATCATATACGTTACGGGCTCTTCAGTGTTGATGCGTGGAAAAAACAATTTGCAAAAATCATTACTGATGAAATTAACAACCTGTATTTTACCAACACCAATGAAAAAGAGATCAAGAAACATATTGAGGTCCAGCTCGAAGGATTGATCAACAACATCGATAAGAAAGTTAAGGAAGGCAATAAGGGTTCCGCTGGTGGATGGGTCAAGCAATCACTCATCAACAGCTTTGTTGATATCAAGGAGATCAAAGACGGAATTCCTCAATACGCAGACGCCATCATAGCTGAAATGACCAAAAGACAAACCGAGGTTCACCTAAAGGGTATTGTTAAAAAGCGCATCTCTACTTATTTTGACAAGTCCTTTGATACTCAGGATCTGACTCAAATGAATGCCATCATCGCGAGGACTGGAACTAAGGACATAGAAAGTGCCCGTCTCAAGCTGACAGCAGATGTTGAGGCCAACCGGAAGCTTGTTTATCAAAAGACCCTTCTTTTAGTCATTCTTTCAGTAGTCCTTTTTCTTCTGTCTGGCATCGGCGGCTCACTTCCCCCTTCTCAATACTTTATCCTGCTGATGTCGTTAATCCTCCTGCTGGTAGCAGGGGTCACAATACCTATGATTGATATGGAGGCCAAGATCTCAGAGATGAGCTTTGTCCTGCTTGATCATAAGATCCATTTTGAGAATCAAGTATTGTATTTCCAAAGCAAGAGTATCCTGGATGTGTTCTGGGTGATGATTACCCACAAGGATACAGAAATGAAATTTGTGGGGATCCTGATGATTGGATTCAGTATTTTCTTCCCGATGCTTAAGATGATTTCTTCATCGCTCTATTACTATAACTTCCGCAAGGCACAGGATAATTGGTTAATTCAGTTCTTTGTTTTGAAATCCGGAAAATGGTCTATGGCAGATGTACTGGTAGTCGCAATATTTATGGCCTACATTGGATTTAACGGGATTATCTCAAGTCAGTTTGGAAATCTAAGTTCACCGGACCAGGATGTGGTTCTCTTGTCGACGAACGGCACATCCCTTCAGCCCGGTTATTACTTATTTCTTACTTATAGTGTCTTAGCTTTATTCTTATCAGGGTTTCTAACCAGGAAAGAGCGGGTACCCGCTCCTAGTCTTCCTGCTCAGCTTCCATAACTGCTTCCCTGGCCTCTTCTGCAAACATGGCCTTCGGGCTTGATCGGTCGATCGATTTACCGACCATAGTATCAAGGGAACGGAGGAGTTTGTCCGCTGCGGCCTGGACTGCTTCATGTACTGAACTTGCATGATGGGTCACTACGATTGGCTGATGATGTGAAACTCTGGCTTCAAGCAAACATCGCTTATCATTTTCGCCAGTCTTGCCGCCATTTTCGTCAGAAAGATGAACTTCGATACGCGTAATTGCGCCATCGTATCGGCTAAAGGCTTCTGATAAAATTCCGCTTATATATTCGTTAAGCTCTTCGCTTCCTTCGATATTATGGTCAGTGTTAACTTGAATGTTCATTTTTTTTCCTTTTGAATGATGCTCGACTGCTATCTTAGCAAAGATTAGATGGTAATAGGGGATTTACTGAAATTGACGCTTATAGCACTGTGGTTTTGAGAGCATCTTCAATAGTTTGGAGGACGCAATCAATGTCTAAAGGCTTTCTCAGATAAGCGAAAGAATGCGTTTTATTTTGCTTTTCCTTAACATGGCCATCAGCTGACATAATGATCACAGGAATATGCGAAATAGCTGCATCTTTTATTTGCCTTTCACAAAACGCAAAACCGTCCATTACAGGCATCATAAGGTCTAGAAGTATTAAATCAGGCAGCTTAGAACATGAAGCAAGATAATCCAGGGCCTTCTGTCCATTATCACAAGAATGGACCTCGTAACTCTCCATCTCCAGTAGATCTATCATGGAAAAACGGATGGCTTCATCATCTTCAACTATAAGTATATTCTTGCTCATAAATAAATTATAGGACGTGATCTTGATCACGTCACGTCCTTAAAAAAATCATCTACTGTATGAGAACTCCGCCAGTGGTCGATCCGGAAGTAGTCCCACCCGTGGTTGCACCACCTGTAGTTGTCCCACCACCACCTGCGGTGCCTGTGGCCGTACCACCAGCTGTTCCACCAGTAGTAGTATTATTTCCTCCAATTATAATGGGTGAATTAATAATCCGGCAATCAACTGGAACAGTAAGGTGTCTTTGATCTTGTGGGGTAGCTTCTGTCGTAGCATATGTTGCCGGCAGAGGAGTTGACGGATCTGCACCATAAATCAGTACAGCAACGTTCTGACCAGGAGCCACGAACTGTTGTAGTTTAGTAAGGGGAATTTCTTCGTTATAGGTATAGCTAGAGCCTACAGGGAAATCCTCTACTTCCTGAGATTGTGGGTTAGAATCCAGGGCAATTCTTCTAGGACCAACAACTGCCTCAGCTTCAGCCTGGTCTATGACACCATCACTGTTTACGTCATCTATTTCAACTGAAGGACATCTGACTTCTACGTTGATATTTATAACATTTACGTGAATATATTGAGGGTGTTCAACTTCATCAACACTTACACAGTCCCAATCCAGGTCCAGTTGGTCATTATCTATGTCAACGTCGTTATTATTTACAATTTTGGTTCTATCAACAACCTTCACATCATTATCAATTTTATTATTAACAACAACTGAAGGCTGGGCCGTTCCGGCCTCTTCCCTTTCTACATCATTATCTGGGCTGAGAATTACCGTGGTATCATCGCCATCACCATCATCACCACATGCACCGATTGTCACCATGCCGACGACTAGTAGCAACCTGAGCGTTTTGGATGAGAAAATTCTTATTTTCATACTAAACTCCTTTAAAATGTAAATAATCTGCAGGGTCAACTTAATGTGTAATATGCAAGTGAGTAGCCAGATTTTTTTAGAGCTAAATATGAGAAAGTTGGTTAGGATGTGGAAGTTTGCCCATGCGCATGGATACTAAAGTTTTTTGATCACTCCGATACGTCCTTCATCTGTAGATAAGTATAAGAAGCCATCAGGACCTTGTCGCACATTCCGGAAACGCCAACCCCGATCTGCAAAGAATTCCTCTTCAGAAACTATGTTTTGCCCATTTAAATTTAAACGTCTTAAGTGCTGCCCTGAAAGATTTGCCAGATAGGCATTGCCCTGCCAAAAGGCAAGCCCTGAGGGAGATATGGAAGGTGGCCGGAACTAAAGACCACAAGATCAAAGCCGTCTCTGTTCATGCGTAAAATCTTACCCAGATGAGAGGCCAGGTCCTGAGACTTAAGCCGGTCGCCACGTTCTCCCAGAAGAAACAGTCCTTTCTGGGCATCAAATTCTATCCTGCAACCAAATGGATATTCCTTGACCGGGGTTCATCTGAAATATAAATGCGTTCGAGATTAACCAGGGAAGTTGCTTGAAGTTGCGCGCGTGCAAGAGTCATAAGACTACTGTTATTCATGCCAGGTGCTGAGAAGCAAAAATAAACCCAATCCGGATCAGTTCTTAAATCAAGTAGTCTACCCTCGCCTTGATCCAGAACCTCTGGTTCTCCACTTAATGCCGTCACAGCACCTGTTCCCGGATCAAGAATTGATATCTGTCCTGAACGTTCCGAGAAAATGATCTTGTTATAAGGAAGGAAATCAAATCCCCATACCACACCCCTTCCCTCCATCAGAACTTCAAGTCCAAATGGAAAATCTTCAGGCTCTATGGGAGAAAGTTCTAAGGAGGAAGAGGTACCTATTCACAGATATAAGTTTAAGCGATTAAGGGTCTCTCGTAAGCACTTCCAGTAATTCTACATGAAAGATTAAATTTGAATGAGGCCGTATGAAATTACCAATTTGCCGGTCTCCATAAGCAAGTTCAGCAGGAACAAAAAGAGTTCGCTTTCCTCCCTCTTTCATTCCTATGAGACCTTGATCCCACCCCTTAATTACCCGTCCTGTCCCAAAGACAAACTGAAAAGGCTTACCTCGGTCTAAAGATGAATCAAACTTCGTTCCATCTTCAAGGAAACCTTCATACTGAACAATCAGCAAGGCACCTCTAACAGTTTCTTTTCCATTACCAACTATTATTTCAGTTATTTTAAGGTTCATAACCGTCGATTTAACTATGTAAGAATTACACTTACAAGGATAAATTACAGGTCCTATATCTTCCCGTCCCAAGAGCCGGTATAAACATTCCATGAAAAAACTAATCGCTCATGCCTTACTCTTATGTATCAGTGTCGATATCCATGCCGGTGTGGTGGGAGATTTCTCCCAGGTCCACAACCTGCCCGGACATATAGACCTAAATCCTGAAAGCATGGCCTTTGAAGGCAGTGCTGTCAAAAACAACAGATACGATGATGGAATCATCACTGAAACTCCTTCAGAACTTTTGTCTACCTTTTTCAATAATGGCAGGGTCAACACGGCCAAGATTTACGAAGTCATTCGGGAAATTAAAAACTATCAGGAAAATGCGCGTATAGCATATTGTCAGTCTGAACAAGCCGAAAACAATGAAACCCAGGAAGGATGTAACGTTGGTTTTCCAAATCCTAAGCTGGCCAAGAAATGGGAAAAGAAAAACGTAAACATTGCTTATAACTATTCTCAGCAGCTTTTCCAGGAAGCAATTGCCCATGCCCCTTTCATCACTCCAGAAAATATCAATTCGGAAATGGCACAGCCCTTTCTTGAAGCTTTCTTTGATGCTTATGAAATCTTCCAGGGTGTCGTTCAGGAATCAAATCAGGTAGCAAAATATTCAGGCATTGCAAAAGGCATGAGAATTACCAAAGACGCTTTCACACCTGTTGTCATCACCAAGGGAAGAGTTGAAGCTGCTAACCTGCTTCAGCAGGGAAATACCGGACGTGTCTTTTACTCTCCGGAAGAATTGGAACAACTAAAGCAAAGTGGAACTGACATATCCCTTCTGAATCCACCCGATTCAGGATTCTGGAGAAACCCTAAGAAAAGCATTAAGTCCTATAATACAACATCTTATAATGGTCAGGAGATCCCTTTCCTGCAAAAAGATTTAAATAAGCAGCAAATTGAAGACTTGATGAATAGTCAAGCCCCTATTAATGTCGAATACGAAGTGGAAACGCCTAAAGCGACCGGAGAAACACCTAAGATAAACGTAAAGTATAACCAGACCACTTATAAGATTAAGTTTACTACTGACCGTGGCGGAGAAAGACCAGGTACATTATTAGCTGAAGAGCTCATGAAGGTTATTCGTGGTGCAGAAGTCAATACGGAAACTGTAGTCAACAACCTCGCGGCAGCTATTGGATACACCGTCGACGCCACTTATTACAAAGATACTGTCAGGGTTTTCTTCCCGAATAAGATTTATGAAAAAGGTGAATTCGATAAAGAATACAAGAAGATGTATAAAATCCTTGTTGCAAGATGGGATTCGACTAATAATACAGGGTCCGCACTGAAAGTTGTCAAGACTGACCCTGAAACTGGCAGGAAATATGTTGAACTCAAGCATGTTCAGCTGGAGCGCAAATCCGATGTAAATTCTGACATGAACATTGGTTCATTTATCCGTAAGGGTCTTGGAAAATCACTTAAGCGTGAACACCGTGCCTTTGCCTTGTTCCTTGCATGGGTATGGGATGTGGATTCCAAGGACTACAATGATGCCTTGAAACTTGTTCCTTATACCCAGGACGGAAAATTAAAGTATAAAGTCGTCATGTCTAACTCAGACATGGGCTCGGCATTGGGATCAAACAGACCAAATATTTATAACTTCAGACTGGTAAAATCCGTCTCTAAAGATTCTAACGGTGATCCGGAAGTCATGAACCTGAATTATCTCAAGGTTTACAATAACGACCTCCTGGGAGCGACCTCTTTTGATGACGCCAAATGGCTTGCCCGTTTGATCGGCCAGCTGACTGAAAAGCAACTCTATGAAGCGTTCAGGGGTGCTGGTTATACAGAACTTGTGTCACGGTATTATGTCGGTATCATGCTTAAGAAAAGAAATGAGTTATTTGATGCTTTAAACATGCATTCTGAGTTTCCAAAAAGTCCGGAATTTACGGGATCTATCGAAGGATACGAAGAATTCTTCCACATGGGTTCCCTGACAGATCCGGATAATAAGCTGTGGGATAAGAGCATAGAACCATTTCCTCCGTATTGGGGTGCAGGATTGAATTTCAATTCGGACAGTCCCCAGGCCGAGTTCATTAAGTTAACCAAGATCAAGATGTTAACCATGGCCGGAGGATTAGTTTTCAATAATCTCCTGACCAAGACGGGTTATTCAAATGAAGGTCTTAGGTTTTCAGAAATCCTGATGCCTGACTCTGCTGCGGTACCTGGTTGCAAGGGAGCATGTTTCTTCCAGGGTATCAATTTTGGAGTTGAAGGGTTCATTCCCTGGAGATTTATTCTTGCAAACCCCGATCTTGAATCAAAACACCCTTATCTTATCGTTGATCTCTTCAGGTTTGGATTCTTTGTTGGTACTAAGTTGCAGGCCGAGTTTGGAGTTGATATTCCACTTGAAACCTCACTGGGCATAGGTGCCAGCCATTATCAAGTCTCAGAATACATCAAGGTCACACCTGTTGATAACCTGATGGACCTCTTTGACAATAAGGGTGCACTCATCACAATGCCGAAACTCAATTTCAAGACAGCACGGGCAACTGTGATTGATACCTTGAAAGAAGATGAGTACTTGATTCAAAGTCATTATATTGGACTAAAAGCGAAGGCCAAGTACACTCCATTCACATGGGTCTTGCCTATTGGCCCTTCAGTTGCTTTCAAGGGTGGATTATTTGCTGCTAACAGAGTTACCTATATGGGCAAGGCAAAATCCAGGATTATGGTTGGATGGGATAAGATCAAGCAGGCATCTGCAAATCTTCGTCTTAATCTGATGGAACTTATCGTTATCAAGATACCTGTGCTTGAAGCTGAAATTTCAAAGCTCCATACTGTGCAAAGAACATTTGAGTTTGACCGTAGCAACGATGCTCATCGTGAAGTGCTTTTTAATAACGTAAACAGGATTCTTCCTTCTGGTATCCCTGAAGAATTCTCACTTGCAAAAAGAACCACTAACTTGAATGAAAGAAGATTCACAATGGGGTTCTTCAATCTTATCAGAAGAACTTCCACACGCAGGAGCATTCGTGTTGATTATGAAGAGAATGCTGGTGACTTTGTTGCTTCAAATACAAACTATGTAAGGGAAATTCATAAGACTCGTGTAAACAAGACACTTGGAGTCCATTCTACAACTTATATAATCCAGGCAAGTATCAACTCTAAGAATGAGATTTTTGCCAAGATCAAGCTCAATGGATCTTTTGATAACATGAACAAGTATAAGTTCAAGCACCTCCTGGACAAGTACTCTCCTATTCTCCCTGAGAATTTCATACAGTTTGATCCAGATGCAGTTTTAGAGAATTTCGGAAACCTGCTGCTTAATGTTGAGACTGTTCTTCCGGAAAGGGGCCTCAAGCAGGTCTTCAGTAAGAGTGTTCAGAAATATGGCCTGTGCAAAGTCTTCTCTAAAGTCCATAACTATGACTGGACAGATGAAGACTGCGTTTATCTTGGCCGTATCCGCAATGGCCTGATACGAGGCCTGACAGGTGGTAAGACACGCTTCCTGAGACTCTGGAGCAATTATGAAAACGTCAGGGAGATCTTCTGGAACATAAGCGAGAACAGGGATCATGATGATACTAAGGGTATCAATAGCAAATTGAAGAAAATTGTGACTCTTCTGACTGATAACGGAGACTATGATTATCGCATCATGAATCTTTTCGTTGCCATGAGTGATAAGGCAAATTACTACCGTCGTGCTAGCATGACTTCTAAGCTTGAGGCCTTCCCTGGTCAAACAGGAACAATCAGCGAGGACGTAAATGCTGCAGGAACATATAAGCCGACACCTGGAATGAGAACAGATCGTCCAGAAGAAGAATTTTCAATGTTTATGGACCAGATTCATAATACAATCAGGTATATGTTCTATAATGAGCATTATGCTAATGAGACTCTTGGAGTATGATATGAAAATGACTAAAATCATGTTTGTTCTGGCCCTTATTTCTTTCCAGGAGGCCAATGCGATTTGCATGGATCCCCAGGATGGAGTGGAAGTGGCCAAGGTCAACCTCGGAATTAGAGAGAACTCTGGAATTGATTTTTCAAATACCCATCAGGGGATTTACTGGGCATTGAATGATTCCGGAAAATCCAACATTTACGCTGGTGGTATTGATGGCGCCAGCTACGGCAAGTTTGAAATTACCGGCGCTCCTAAAACTGACTGGGAAGACATTGCCCTCGCCAAATGCTTTCACCTGCCAGGAAAGGATTGTATCTACATTGCCGATACAGGTAATAATTTTCTTAAGCGGGAAGATTTCACTGTTTATGTAGTTGAAGAACCTTCTAATTATAAGATTGAAGGTAAGCTGAATGTAGTTCAAACGATCACCTTCAAGATTAAAGGTACTCACGACCTCGAGGCTTTTGCCGTCAATGAAACTAAGCAAGAATTTTACTTCATCTCAAAAACCAAGAAAGCTTCCACTGTATTCTCCCTTGCAAAAGGTGAATCACTCGCAACTGTTATAGCTACACTTGATTTTGACCAGCTGACTATGCCTATAAAGAGTAAAGATAAGATCATTACCGCGGCAGATTTTGATAATGCTTCACAGACATTACTGATTGGAACAAATGATAACGCCTTTGAGATTAAGTTAAGTGATCTGGCCCAGTTCAAGGACAAAGTAAGAAAGATTAAAATTCCGAAAATGGATCAGACAGAAGCCATTGCTTATTATTGGAAAGACGGAAAGGTCAGCGTAGTTGCTACCAGCGAAGGCGAAGGCAAAACACAGCCATTGTACTCTATTTCTTGTCAGTAATTTGCGGATTCAAGATGGCCACTGCTCTCATCATTAAAGAGGGCATTGAGCCGGCTTAAACGGTGCTGCCATGAAAATTCAGATCTGTTAGCTTCTTCAGTATTCAAGAATCCAGTTTGAACCAGTGAAATTCTTGTACCACCAGAAGTTGGAATAAATTCAAACTTAGATTCAATATTAGTCGTTAAAACTTTTCCGTCTGCATCGGTCGTAATGAGGTCGTACATAACAATGTGTGAATAAGTTTTTATTTCCTTAAAGTGTCCGACGCAAACTGAAGCGCCTGGCTTCGTGAGGACTTCATAACGATAAGTCTGACCGGCCACTGGATTCATTTCACTAGTGGTCATCCATTTTTTAAGAAGATTTGATTGAATAAAATGAGCGAAAAGATTCTTCTGATCAGTTGAAAAAAATCTTATTAATCTAACTGTCTGGTTGCTCACTTATCCCTCCTGGATGGGTTTAGAACTTCTTAACATTAGAGCTAATTAAAGTTGCTTATGCAAGCGGGCATTTTGCACCTGACATAATCTTAACGTTACCAAGGAGGGCGCGAACCTAGTAATTCTTCTGGTTTTTTCCGCATTCTCTTCAATTGATCCCATTCTTTGCTTAAGAATCCGAGCTGAGATGACACCACCCCTGATCCAACTGATTGATTTTCGCAATTACTTCCTGGCGCTTGAGTTCCAGAACCGCAAATTGCTATCTTAATATTACTTGGAGTACCCATTCGAGACAGCCACTCACCCAAAGATAATGGCCTTGAAGATTCAATTGAAGGATCGATAACGTATTTAGACCCACCGACTTCAACAATCGGCGCCACATGATACCACCAACTTACAGACCCTCTTGGATGATTCCTGGTTTTCACCCTTAAATTCCCAAAAGCAAAAACCTTGCTAGGAGTATTAATTCCATGACTTTTAAACCAACGATTCGCCATTGTTGCGCGAGCATAGCAACCATCATTTGGATAAAGCCATGAAATCCGTCGTGGAAATCCAGGTTTTCTCGACCATTTGATATAACGATCATTACGAACACTCGCAAAACGTGACTGCACAACGCTCTTAGATGGCCAAGCCGTCGCATTCGGCAAATTGCTCCCCGTGTAATATCGAGCCGAACCCATGGCAGAGTTAAAATATGGGGAATATTTCTCCACATCATTCATTAATTGTTCGTAATGCTCATAAGGAAGGTCGGGATTGCGATAGGCGCTGACATCGCGCTCTTCAAAGCTAAGTGCTGTTAAACTGTATAAAAAAATGACTATAGCAAATATGAATCGTGGCATCATGCCTCTACCTCACTTGTTAGGTCGAGAATTAACTAGCAAGGAAGAGGCCATCTTCTATTTATTTGAGAAAAGTTGGTATGGATTTTCTCCACTACTTTGAGTGGTTAGCTAGTGAGTTCTTGCTGATGAGCATTTGTTTTGGCCTGGTCCGCGCAGAAGGGCTTCTTAAATAGTTTCGTATGGGTTCGTCGGCACAGAAGCACCACTCTTCCAGCAATGAGTTTTGCATGAAGACTTTCACATTAACCAGTTCCATAACTTAGTTGGCGTAGAGATACCTCTCAGTTCTATTAATTAGAGCGTGGTGCGCTTTAACCGGCGCATCTGAGCTTTCCTAACGTTAAATCTTTGGTAAATCGGCTAAGATTCAGAGAAAAAATTGCCCTTTGGCCTTCCAAGTGTGTTGCTTCATCAGATTTCATTTTGGATT
>DATLXC010000061.1:0-5534 GCA_035575985.1 Bacteriovoracaceae bacterium
ATCGCTGGACAAAAGGAATAAGAAACTGGAAAAAGATTGAAGAAGTTTTTTTAAATTATTTACAAGAAGAAAAAAAATTTGATATAAAGAAAGCGTCTTAGTGATCAGGTCCGCTGGTCAACTATCCAAAAAAATTCCGAAGGGGATGTTGCGAGATATGAGGCCCAGCTGGCCCAGCGTAGGGCCCAGATCATTATGTATACCTATCAGAAGGAGGCCCTGCTTAAGCAGCTTAAGACGCTTCTACCAGGCCTCAATGGCAAGGAAGTTAATATTTCAGGTTATGACATAGATAAGACCATTGAGGAGGTTTACGCTTGCTCAAAATTGATTACTAGTACGCAGGCCGTGCCCTGGGATTTTACCAGATACGATGAAGTGATGACTCTCTTAAAAGAGCAAAAAGCAGTTGAGAAGAGTATTAATCAGCGTTATTCAGATGTTGATATGAAGCTTTATGGCATGGTCAAGAGTACCGGTGTGGGCAGTGAGCAGATTTCACCAGCAACTTACCGTGGAAGTTATAGTGCTGCTTTCGATGATATGGAAAATCATAACAGATCCGGCTATGAAGTAGGGGTGACTGTTGCCATTCCTTTAGGCTCTGCCAAGGAAGAGACAAAAAATACCAAGATCATTTATGATGACGAGAGATTAAAAGCGCAGATTGATGGTTTTGATGCTGTTATCCTGAGTACTCACTCTGAGCTATCAAAATCAATGGGACTTATCGGCCAGGTCATTGTGACCCAAAAGACTAGTACCAGCGCCCTTAAAAGACGATTGAAAGTTGTTCGACAGAAATATGCCCATGCCAGGGTTTCAGTCAATGACTTGCTCCTGGATCAGGACGCACTTTTGAATTCAGAACTTGCTACAGTTGATGTGCAACTTCAGGTACTCAATGTGCTTTTTGATTATTTCATGGTGTTCACAGATACTCCCTGCAGTTTTAATAGGATCTAAATAATGAATTTCCTGGTCGACTTTTTTATCCGCAATTTCAAGCTCACTATAGTGCTTACATGCTTTATGGTGATTTTTGGTCTACAGGGACTCAATAAGATGAATGCTGAGGCCTGGCCTCAGGTGGATTTTGCTACGGCCTTCATTACAACAAATTACAAGGGTGCCTCTCCGGAAGACATTGAGGCCCTGATAACCAAGCCGATTGAAGATGAGATCAGGACTGTGAGTGGCCTCAAGGATGTGAAGTCTACATCCCAAACAGGTCTATCAATGATTATGGTTCGCATTGACATGGATAATGTTGATGAAGAAGAAGTCATGGATGATTTGCAGAAGGCCGTACAGCGTGTATCCAAGTTACCTTCTGATCTTGAGCAACAACCTCTGTTTCTGGAACTTAAGTCTGATGAATTTCCTGCCATAGAAATTGCTGTCATTGGCTCAGGGGAAAAGCGTGAGCGTGATGCTATCGCTGATATTCTTAAAGATGAGATTGAAGATATCGACGCGGCCAAGGAAGTAAGACCCACTGGGTTTCGCGAGAGAGAATTCACGATTGGGCTTGATCGACTGAAGATGGATCAGCTTCATATTGGTGTGGTCGAGGTCTTAGGCAAGCTTGCAAGCAGGAACATTACCGTTCCTGGTGGTGATATTGAAAAAGGTGCACACAAGGACCTGGTGAAGCTTGAAGCTAAGGTAAAGAATGTTCAGGATCTTAAAGACCTCGTTGTCAGGTCCAATATCAATGGAAATGCTGTCTTTTTAAAGGATATTGCCCACATTGAAGATGGAGCTGAAGAACCAAGGACACTTGCCAGCTATAATGGCGAGGAAGCTGTTCTTTTGACCGTCAACAAGAAGACCGGTGCGGATACATTGAAATTAGCAGCTGCTGTCAGGGAACTTATAAAGAAATATGAAAAGACCTGGAAAGGAAAAGCGAAGTTCAAGGCCTATTATGACGAAGGTGTCATGGTCGATAACAAGCTTTCCACACTTTTTAATAATGCCCTGTCAGGTCTTTTATTACTTTTTATCTTCCTTTTGATTTTTATGCCTGGCTGGGTTGGAGTGATGGCAGGACTTTCACTACCCATTGGAATCATGGCCACTTTTGGAATGATGCCGGCCTTTGGTCTTAACCTTGATTCAATGTCTATTCTTGCTTTCATTATCGCCATGGGTAACCTGGTCGATAACTCAATTGTCATAACTGATAACTTTATTAATTTGCGGCGGCAAGGTCTCGAAATCATCCCTGCAGTAAAGCGTTCAGTGATGGAATTGTGGGCACCTATTACTGCTACTGTTTTAACCACCATTGCTTCGTTTCTTCCCATGCTCGTTACTAAAGGCATAATGGGGGAATTCATCAGGCCTATTCCTATAGTTGTGACCCTGGCCCTCGTCGTTTCTTTGGTTGAAAGCTTTTTCTTGCTCCCTATGCGACTGGTGTTTGTAGGTAAAAGAGTAAAAAAAGAGACTGATGGCAAGACTCACTGGTTTGATCGCTGGAAGCTTAAATTTGAAGTTTTCATGCGGTGGGTGGTTATTCACCGGTACATTACTGTAGGTGGATGCTTAGGGCTTATCCTGGCGTCCTTGCTGCTTATGATTTTCGGGAATAAGTTTATTCTTTTTCCGGCCGAGCAAACCGAACTGTATACCGTGAGAATTGAAGCGCCGAGAGGAACAAGTATTGAAACAACTTCCGCCTACGCGGCCGAGCTGTCTCAGGAAATCATGAAACGAACCTCGAAATGGTCAAGGGAGGTTACTGGAAGGGCCGGAACTTCAAAATTTGCTCCTGATGATCCCAAGGGGGGAGACGGAGATTCACAGGGACTTGTGATGATCTACGCCAATGACTTTGCGAAGTTCAATATTCCACATACTCAATACCTAGCCGAGTTGCGCAAGATAGATACTAAAAAATACGGAACGGTGACCTTCGAGGAAATGATTAATGGTCCGCCCGTCGGTTCTCCTATCAATGCTACCTTCCGCTCAGACACAGCAGAATCTCTTCAGCATACTCTTGATCATATGTTGGCCAGAATCAAGGCCCTGCCTGGTGTCATGGATGTAAAAGTAGATGACGTCGTGGATGCGGATGAAATCCTTGTGAAACTTGATTACAAGGAAGCAGATTCCCGTGGAGTAAGTGTTTCTGATATTGGAACAACTATCAGGACTGCCTTGGGCGGAATTTATATTTCAGACGTAACCCTGAATAATAAGGAAGTTAATTTAAACGTGAAGTTCCTGGACAACTTCAAGACTTCCCCAGAAGAACTTGGGCAAATTAAAATCATGGATCGTCAGGGCAATTTGATACCTTTGGGCTCGATTGCCTCGTTTGAGCCCCGTAGTGGCACCCCACAGGTCAAACGATTTGATTTCAAGCGCGCCAGGACTATAGTTGGGCAAATTGACGAAAAGTTAACCTCGGCCTTTGAGGTGAATCAGGTCATTAAGAAAGAATGGGCGATGCTGGGACCCAAATACCCAGAAGTTTCTCTCGAATTTGGTGGAGTCGAGGAAAGTACTCAGGAAAGTATGCAGTCGCTCCTGGATGCCTTGATTCTTGCGATTGTTGGAATTTTTGCCTTGCTCGTATTTATGTTTCACTCATTCCTGCGTCCATTTATCATCATGATGACTATTCCCCTTGGCTTCATTGGTTTCTCTGTAGCCTTTTTTCTTCATGGAAAACCTATATCCTTCCTGGCATTGATAGGAATCATTGGGCTCACGGGAATTATTGTAAACTCCGGGATAGTATTGATTGAATTTATTGAAATAGCCAGGAAAGAGGGGATGCCGCTGGAAGAAGCCTTAGTTAAAGCTTCTTCTCAAAGGCTCCTTGCTGTTGTGGCCACTGCTTTCTCTACCATGCTTGGTTTATTCCCGACTGCTTATGGAATCGGGGGACAGGATCAGATGCTGATTCCAATAACCCTTGCTATGGCATGGGGACTTACTTCAGGAACTTTTTTGACGTTGATTTTTATTCCGCCGGCCTATGCCCTGGTGGAAGACTGGGTTGCCTTTATTTCCCGGAACAAGTTTATCAAGAAAATTTATTCAATTCCATTTTTGCAGGATAGATAAATTGAATGCCACTTCATCCGGGTGAAGTTGCTATCGCGCCGTCGAAGCCTTGCCCAAATTGGCCGAAGAAGCTTAAGAAAGGTATTTATTTTTTACAGGAGGAACCTTGAATTCAATCTCAGGGTTCATAAGAATTTTGGTTAGTGCCTTAGTCATATGACTGGCAACCATACCATCAATTAATCTATGATCAAAAGTTGCACAGATTCTCATTTGTTCTTCAATGACAACTTTGCCATCCCGTGCGACAGGTACAGGTCTGACCATTCCTAATGCCAAAAGAAGTGGCACCCGTGAGTAGGCCACCAAGGGAGCAAAACCAGTTTCGATACCTAGTGAACCCACATTCGTAATCATCACACTACCAAATGAATCTTTGGGTGCACCAATGGCCGGGGACCATAAATTTAATGAGTAGAGGAAAAATTCAGCAAGGTTCATCACATACCCGATAAATAATCCGGGAATTAAGCCCATGGTATTTTTCATCTTCTTAAAGCCTGGATCACCTTTTTCACGGATGTTTTGTACTCTGTCCTGCATTTCTGTTGCAATAGCTTGCACAGATTTCAGGTCCGCCTGACGAACGGTCATGCCGGACAGGTCATGCCCTGCCTTGTCTGTGGCCACCTGGAAAAATACGTCAACACTCCTCCGGGGATACAACCTTCCCCAGCGTAACACACAGTTAATTTCAGGATGACGTTGAAGGACCAGGGCAGTTGCCTTTCCCAGGACGTGAATGAGATTGATTTTCATACCGGTTTCAAGACGAACTTTCTCTATGTATGCCAGGGCCGGGGCCGCATCTATATCAAGGATGCCATATACTGAAGGATCTTTTGCTGATACCCAGGTCCCGATGGCAATTTTTCTCCAGCTGGAGAGCTTAATGGCGGGGCCAAGATCCATATTCTTTGAAAGTATATTCATATCTCACGTTATCTTGACTTAGTCGAAATTACAAATTTTCTGAATTGCATTCCTAAGCCATATATGTGCCGGATCAGCATGATGTTTACTATGCCAGACCTGAACCATTGAAAGCTTGCCGAGGCCAAAGGGCGTTTCCTGTATTTTAAGGGGCAGGTACTGTTGATAGGACATGGCGAGTTTCCTGGGGCAGGTGAGTAGCAAATCCGTCTTTATGAGAATCCATCCGGGCGAAGTAAAGCTTGAAAGTCCTGCTACAAAGTTTTGGGTGAATCCCTTCTTTTCAAGGATTGCCCTGGATTTAGATTTCATTTCTCCATGAGGTGAAATGAGTAAGTGTTTTCCAGCTGCATACTTTTCCAAAGTAAGCTTTCAAAACTGCCCTATTATAGTGGTGCTCACTACCGTACAAGGGAAATTTCTATCAGAATTTTAATTCTACTCATTGCAGTACCTGGTCTAAAATCTCAATAGTTTAACAAGTCGAATTTAGGTCATGATCCTTGCAACGACAG
>DATLXC010000062.1:0-21106 GCA_035575985.1 Bacteriovoracaceae bacterium
TGGGAAATGCGCATTCTAAGTTCGGGCAAATTTTAATCATACCCTTGCTCAGCAAAAATAAGTCCGGTCACGAAATAGATAAGTTACTGAAGATAATGATGCTTAATGCAGTATAAAAATAAAATTACCTTACCAAAGGATCAAATAATCTAATTCAATCACCATTCAAGTAAGGCAGTTCTTAAGCGATAAGCTTCTTTCTTATCTTGAAGTAGGCGATAGAACAAAACACCAGGCTTTGAATGACCAGAATGCTGCCACTGTAAGCGAATGCCTGCATGATGCCTTTATCCCAAAATAGCGCCTGCGCAATCCGAACCGCATGGATAAGGGGAAAGAACTCTGCCACTATCCTCACAGGGCCCGCCATCTGCGAAATCGGAAAGAAAATCCCGGACAGGAAATATAAGGGGGCTATGACGAAGGAGTAAACCGTCTGGAATTGATTAATGTTATTTACCATGGCAGTTGCGAGCAGCCCCATGGCCCCGCAAGGTAAGGCCACCAGGAAGCCCACAAGTGCAAAACCCGGCAAGAGCCAAGGATTCACCATCAATCCAAAAAACGAGAGCACGATCGCCACTCCAAGGGACATGACGGCACCCTTTAATCCTACCCAGATCATTTCACCTAACACAACTTCCCTCACTCCAATAGGAGTTGTAAGCATCGCCTGGAAGACATTTTCAAAATTCATCCTCACAAAAAAGCCATAACTCGTTTCAAAAAAAGAAGTGAACAACGCCGTCGCGACCGTAAGCCCGGGAGCCAGGTACTGCATGTAGCTCATGCCTTCTACATCTGTGACATAAGCACCAAGACCTAACCCCAGCGAAACCATGATGAGGGCAGGATCCGCAACAGTGGGCGAAATATTGGCCACCAGGTCTTTGCGGTAGACCATCCAGTTTCTTCGGGTGATATGCAGGCAGAGTTTTAATGATTCAAGCATTGGTCGCCAACTCTTGTCCCGTAAGCTTCAGGAAAACATCCTCTAAGTTTGATGGTCTTATCTGCAAAGGAGTCAGGCCATGGTTTGAATGGAAAGAAGTAAGATCGGACAAGTTTCCAGATCTCAGATAAATGCCTGAAGTATCTTCCTTGAAATCAATTTCCTTGTGCTGACTTAAGATATGCTGGATTCTGGCCATATCTTCGTGGGCAAAAATTCCCACATAGCCAGGGGTATATTGTTGGATCATTGCCTTGGGGGATCCTTCGGCAGAGATTTTTCCCTGATTAAGAATCACCAGGCGTCCACAGAGGACTTCAGCTTCATGCATGTAGTGAGTCGTCAGAACAATTGTCGTCCCATTCTGATGGAGCTCTTTCACTTTACCCCACAGGAGATGCCTCACCGCTGGATCAAGCCCGGTAGTCGGCTCATCCAGAATTAAAAGCTCCGGTCTGCCAAGCAAGGCACGGACAAAAACCAGCCTGCGCTTCATACCGCCTGAAAGAGTCTTAATTGGGGCATCTTTTTTATGAGAGAGATTCATGTAATCCAGAAGCTCGAGAATCCGGCCGGCCCGCTCAGATCTTTGAAGGCCAATGAAAGAAGAATAGACCTGCATATTTTCCATGACCGTGAGGCTTTCATCGAGTGCATTGTCTTGAGTCACGACACCAAGACGCTTCTTTATCTCTCTGCTTTGAGTTAGTGGATCAAGTCCAAAAATTTGCAGGGTCCCTGAGGTACGCATTACTGTGCCGTAAGTCATACTGATAAAAGTCGACTTACCTGCGCCATTGGGACCCAAAAGCCCAAAGCATTCACCTTTATTTATCTTCAGGTCAATTCCATCTACCGCAGTAAAACTACCGAATTTCTTAAACAACGCACTTGCTTTAATCATTGTTAAAAATGGTCGTGGAGGCCCAATCACTTGGCAAGCCTTATTTATGAATTTACCATTAAGGGGCCAAGGAGACCTGCATGAACTTCATTAAAATTTTTTCTCTCTGTATCCTCGTTTGCCTTTTTTTCTCATCTTGCGCCCGCATGGTGAATAAGGCCGCCAACAAGGCCAAGTATTCTGCATGGGAAATGGTGGGTGTGGAAAAGCGCGATCTCTTTAAGACGGAAATTGGCAACGTGAAGGAAGAACAAGAAGAGAGTGGTGAAGCATTCAAGGACGCTCTTACACGCTTAAAGGAAATTTCTGACTTTGATGGTGGGGATCTTGAGAAACAGCACACAAAGCTTAACTCTTCATATGAGAACGCCCAGGAAGAGGCCGCCGAAGTAAGTGCCAGCATAGCTAAGGTTGACCAGGTGGCCAATGATCTCTTTGTTGAATGGGAAGGAGAACTTAAAGAACTTACTACCCAGGAATATAAGGATAAAAGTAAAAAGCAGTTAAATGATACGAAGGCCCGTTATAAGGTCCTCCATGCTCAATTGAAAAATTCAGAGAAAAAGATTGCTCCGGTGCTGGCAAAGCTAAAGGATCAGGTCTTGTTTTTGAAGCATAATCTCAATGCGAAGGCGATTGCAGGACTTAAGGGTGAGACAGCGCGGATTCAGACAGACATCAAGAGCTTAATGGACGAGATGAATCAGTCCATTAAGCAAGCCGATGATTTTATAAAAACAATTTAGATCTTTCTTTTGATTATGCCGCAAGTGATCGGGATAGAGACGTTACGTGCACGATCAGCAGTAGTCTGGACGGTTTCAGGAACTCTTGAAAGCTCAGATGTACCGTGAATCATAACAACCCTACCTTCAAGGTTTAAGGGAGCATTGTTTATAAGCTTTGAAGTGGCATAGATATCATGAAACATTAGCTCCGCTTTTGCTTCTCTCTCATAAGTAAAACTAGTACCCAATGGGAAGGTTTGCTGGCCTGCCATTTCAGAGTTTAAATCACCATCAAGAGAGATGAGAACTTTACCTGTAGCATTTTCCATTTCAACCACGTCAATAAAGCCATCAGCATTTTTATCATCGGCCAGAGTCGGACAACGACGTCCAACATGGACACTCTGAATATGTGTTACTCTTGAATCATCATCCAGATACGTCTTCGCAGAAAAATTCCCTTGAAGAATATTGAAATGGGCGCGACCTGAAGGAAGGTAGCCTGAAACCTGAGAATTCAGAGGTCTTAAAATGGCTTCATAATTTCCATCAAGAACTTGAGCAGCACCTTCTTCCATCTGAGGACCATCAGTGACACCTGCATTTGGAGACGCATCATTGCTTGATTTTTTCTTACCACAAGAGCTGGTGATGATTAAGGCTAATGTCATTGCCAATAAAGTTACGTTTTTCATTAGTTGCTCCTGATAGTTTCAAAGGCCATCTTGCGGGAGAATTTTACTTCCGAATCATTAAAACTGGTGCGATAAGTGCTGGTATCTTCCTGGGCCTTAAGATCGGCCGGGATACGGTTATACATAGTATCGATCATCATATAACAATCTTCAGTCTGCGGATTAACATCGTATTCCGAAAATTTTGTCGTCATCTTGCATGTTCTCTTGCTGAAAACCAGCAAGTCAGTCCATTCCTTGATGAGCTTAGGACTGTCAGTGTACCTGAAGTCCATAACTCTTGATTCAACTACAGCACCCTCTTGAACCTGAACCAGGGGGGCAACGTGGAACCACCACTTATATTTGTTACGGTTAATGTATGAAGCAGTGAAGAAGGCGAAAACCTTCTGAGACATAACTCCGTTTTTCTTGAATTCATCATATGACCAGACATGGGCGCGATCTGTACATTCAGAAACACGCTTGTAATCCGGCTGAAGACGATCAAACATTTCGTTTGCTGCCTTTAAGCTTGGAAGAATTGTTGGTGTAAAGGCAGGACGATCTTCCTCAATCTGAAGACTCTTAAGATTGATTCTTTTAGGATCATTTTCCATAAATTCAACTGAAGTCAGACTGCTCTGTTCATCCAGCTCAACCTTGACGTTTGAGCCTGGTGTGAAGTCATGCAGGGACTTGAGAGTTGTGTTTAAAAAAGCGACTCTGCCGTTTTCAAGTCGGATAAATCCGTCAGATTCTTTGTATGAATGGATTTTAGAAACAAGTGTTTCCGCCATTACACTAAAGGAGGCGAGCGAAAGTGTCAGGGCCAGTAAGGATTTCATAAAGACTCCAATGGAATGATTTCCGTAGATGGGTCGTTATAACGGAAGTTCTTAAGAGACTCAATTGATAAGGTAAAATTAAGAAATGCTCAAGCTTAATGCTGCATGCAGTCGTGTAAAAATAGGAACTAAGTGACAGGTAATTCGAAAGCAATCTACAATTTGCAAAAAAATATTGGGAAAATGAATGAAATTATGTCTGCTACTTGCCTTGAATTTCGCCCTTTCCTGCACCCAGGGTCCCAAACTTAAGCAACATTCCGAGCTTGAATTGACCGATTATGTGATGAAGGAGTCACTTCTGGCCAATGCCGTGAATTCTGCCTCCGTGGCGGCGCCTAACTGTATTCAGCCATTTGAGGCCAATATACCCAAGCCAGTCTATAATCGGCTGACTCAAATGATGGGTCAGAATTTCAATCAAGACGATCTATATAAGTCCATCCGTTCCAGGATCATAGCTGGAACTGACAAGGAAAAACTTTTAGGACTCGCCGAGCAGTTAAATGGGGAAACCTGGAAAAAATTTCTTAGCTCTATTCCCAAGTCAGAGGATAACAAGAAGTTCACAAAAATTTTTCACGCACTGGATGAAGGTACTTTTGATCTTAAGTCCAGGCGGTCACAGTTAGTGGCACAAATCACTGATCACGCTTTCATGTTAAATCTGGTCAAGGTTTCTAACTCCCAAGTCATGAAGATGATGCCTGAGGATATTAACAGGCCAAAAACAAGGAAGCAGAAGAGTGTGATGGAGTGGATTGCCAGGGAGCTTGAGACTTTTAATGATGCCCATATCAAGGCCCTCTACGCAAATACATATCTGACTACAGAGAAGATGACTGAAGCTGAGCTTGAAGAGTTGCTCAGGATACGCAGTCACGATGTGCTTAGACTGGGCAAACATGCCCTTGAGGAAGAACTGCAATTGCGGTATCAGAAATTTTTCAAGCAGATGGTAGAGTTTAGAGACGGGGGCAGTGCCCCCATCTGAAATCAGTCGCGTTTTGCTTTTTGAGCATGGCTTTCAAGCGGCAATCCAAATCTAACAAGTCCTACCCATTTCTTAAGTCCCATTGAAAACAGCGCCTGCGTGAGACCTGTGAAGAGAGTGTATTTAAGAGGGGTGTAAGGGTACCAATTGGCCTCAATTTTCTTTGAGTCACTATCGGCCAGGACAGACTTCATATTGCAGAAGCTGCGCAGGCCATGAACACCTTTATAACGTCCAATTCCTGAATCCTTCACACCACCGAAAGGGAGGGCATGGTTACCTTCAGACAGCATGACGTTGTTAATCGATATGTTACCAGTCACGATTTTTGAGGCGACCCTGAGAGCGCGCTCTTTATCATGAGTCCATACACTCGCAGAGAGTCCAAAGGTTGAATCGTTTGCGAGCTGGATGGCATGGGCCTCATCCTTGAATTTCATAAGCGGAAGTACAGGTCCAAAAATTTCTTCCTGGTTGATGCGCATTTTGTGATTTGTGCCTTCAAGGATAATTGGTGGAATGAAACGGGACTGAAAGTCCCAGTCTTTTCCTGTCAGCATGACAGCTCCCTGGGAGACGGCATCCTTTACTAATTCCGCTACGATTTTAATCTGGCGCTCGGAAATCATGCCACCCATGTCAGCACTTCCGTCTTTATCCACGCCGATCTTGATTTTTTTTGTTTCCTCAACCAGGCCTTGTTTGAATTTTTCGTAAATACTTTCCTGAACATAGAGGCGCTCGATTGATGTACACGACTGGCCAGTGTTAGTGAAAGCACCCCAGACTGCACCTTTGACAGCGCGATCAATGTTGACGTCTTCAAATGCGAGCATTGGATCTTTACCACCGAGTTCAAGTTCAACCGGGATTAAGTATTGGGCGGCCTGGCCCATGATTTTTTTACCCGTGCCTACTGAGCCTGTGAAAAAGATTTTTTGGGGACGTTGGTTGATAAGCTCAACTCCGGATTTCCCATCGCCGTAAACAATCTGGACCCATTCAGGCTTCATGCCGGCATCGATTAAGATGGACTCTACAAGGCCCTTAAGAGGTGTGAGTTCCGATGGCTTATAAACAGTGGCATTGCCGGTGATAAATGAACAAGTGATGGGAACAATGGCCTGATAGAAAGGGTAGTTCCATGGGGAGATGACAAGAATTGTTCCCAGGGGTTCAAACCACACATTTGAACTTTTGCCCATCATGGATGTGGGAGTCGCAATCTTCTCAGGTCGCAGCGCTTTCTCTGCTTCATGCTCGAGAAATTCAAGATGCTCAAAAAGAGGGAAGAGCTCTGAGATTAATACATCTGTGCGGGCCTTATGGGTTTCTTTCTGGACCACGTCTACAATCTCTTCCTGGCGATGGAGGATTGTTTCACGTAGTTTAGTGATGAAACCTAGTCGTTCTTTTACTGTTAAGGCCGCAATGGCGGGATAAGTGGAGCGTGCCTTGTCAAAAATGGCAGCAGCTTCAGTGGGGCCTGGATTTTCATGGGAATTCTGAAACATCATTGGTGAGTTCAATGGATTGTTTTGAGTCAGGAGAGTTTCCATTTCAGTGTCCTCAGTATAAGGGGTATTGATACATGTATTGTAATTAAGTTGCTTTAAAACCCTCTTGCCCGGCCCGTCGACACCGGAGTAGTACATGGTGAAAAGAACACCTCTGACTCCCATGTTAATTTGTCTCAGGACTGCGCCTAATGGACCTGGGAACAGATGGTTCATGGTTGCCATCCAGAGAATAAAGCGAACGATAAAAGAGGGCATGACTCCCATCATGGCAGTCAGGAGTTTGAATCCTTCCCGGTCATCCTGGTTCATGTAATAAGCTATGCGACCAAAGTGTTTTATGAATTCAGTTTCTGAGAAACGTGGGAATCCCTCACCGCCGGGAAGAACGATGTCACCAGCCTTGGAAAGACCCTTGAGACTTAAAGGAGAAAAATCATGTCTCATCGGCCCTCCTTAATTAACTGAGCGCCGGCCATTTTTGAAAGGGCCATTATGGTAAGTGAAGGATTAATTCCTGGGGCATCAGGAAAGACTGAAGAATCTGCAACGGTGATATTAGGGTGACCATGAAGGGTGAAATCTGGAGCAGTTACTGATTTATTTACGTCTACTCCAAGGTTGCATCCTCCCATCAGGTGAAGACCTATGCCAAAATCCCCGGGGATAATTTCTCTCGCACCTGTTGAGCTGAAAATAGCATGTATAGCATCCATACCTGCTTTCTTTCTTTGTTCATCTGTATGATTCAATTCTTTTGAGACAATGGATTTTCCATCATTATTAACGGTAATCCTGCCTGGGTTAGTATCGCGGATGGCAACTTCTATACAGGCCATCTGGGTGATGCTCTTCATCTTGCTCTGGTGTTGTCTGCCAAAACTTGGAATAAGCATGCTGATAGCAACAGGAGGTGCGAAAACATTCTCAAGTTTAAAACCTTTCAGGCGGAAATTCGGGTCGTATGATTTATAAGACTGGAGAGGACCCTTATGGGCATTGATTTCCTTATCGTAAAGTCCCAGCACCATAAATTGTGGATGAGTATAAAAATTCTTACCCAGGGCGGGGAGCTTTTTGCCAAAGTCACTATTTAAAAGCAGGCGTGAGTTTCCGATTGCTCCTCCGGCCATGATAATTTTTTTTGCTGTGAAAGAATATTCTCTTCCATTCCACATTCCGCCCACGGTGGACATATCGTTGGATGTCTTAAGCTTTTTTACTTCAAAGTCACTAATGAGCTGGCAGCCTGCTTTCATGGCCCGACGGAGAGTTGTGACAGGCATGCTTTGCTTACTGTCTATGCGGCAACCAGAGAGGCATTCAATACAATCATTGCCGTCAGCAAATCGACAATCTTTTTGCGCTCTTTGCAAAGGTGCGCAGGTATAGCCGTTGGCCTTAAAACCCTCGGCAAAAATTTTTGCGTTTCCATTTCTCCACTCGGCCGGGATCTCGTTTATGGTGAGTCCACCTTCGGCCTTCTCGTACCAGGGGGCCATATCATCTGTATTGAAATAATTAATTCCGGAATTTGATTTCCAGCTATCCAGTGCCGATTTGTCGAAACGATCAACCAATGCCTGGTTAACAATCGATCCTCCGCCTACAACTTTAGGCCGGAGCAGCCCAAGTGTGGCGGAAGTGTTGAGTTCAACTCCGCCACCCCAGTAAAGGCGTGAGTTCGAATCAATTTCCTGCCGGGGATAATTAGTGCGGGTAAAGGCAGAGCCGGCCTCAAGAACCAAAGTCCGGCGTCCGGACAGGGCCATCTCTTCTGCGAGAAAAGAGCCACTAATTCCGGCGCCAATGACAATAACGTCATAGGAAGAATGTACAGTCATGAATTCACCTCAAATGATGCCAATATTATACTCATTGGTTCTTCATAAGAGCGAGAAAAAGGATTACTTGAGTTTTCCACTCTCGATCAAGCGTTTTGTATCCTGGAAACCACCAACCAGCTTTCCGTCCACAAAGACTTGTGGATAAGTAGGCCAGCCACTCCATAATTTAATCGCCAGACGCTGCTTCCATTGTGACATGTAGTTTCCGTATTCAAGATACTTGAATTCAACTTTAGCATCCTTTAAAGCGCATCGAACTTTCTTCACAAATGGATTTTGCGCCATTCCGATGACAACGACACGGTTTTCACCAACATTCCTGGCGACTTCGTTTACCACTTCCTGATGATAACCTGCGATATAGGCGAGCGCTTCAGGTGTAACTTTTTCTTCTGATAATACTGTGCGATTCATGTGTTCTCCTTTGAGTTTTGTTCAAACTGACGTTGGATTAATTTATGATAAAATCCGTTTTGTTCTTTTAATAGTTCACTGTGCGTACCGACCTGGACTACCTGGCCTTCATGCATGACCAGAATCTTATCGGCACGCTTAACAGTTGAGAGGCGATGGGCGATGATCAGGATGGTACGTTTGCCTAGCATGTTTTCGAGCGCCTTTTGAACTAAGTGTTCACTTTCAGCATCAAGAGCGGATGTGGCCTCATCCAAAATGAGAATCTTGGGGTGCTTTAAGAGTGCACGGGCAATAGCAACTCTTTGTTTCTGCCCCCCGGAGAGCTGGACTCCTCTTTCTCCTACCAGGGTCTTGTAGCCTTCAGGAAAGCCCACGATGAAATCATGGGCGAAGGCCTTATTCGCAGCACTTTCTACTTCGGCCTGCGTGGCATCCGGCCTTCCGTAACGAATGTTATCAAAAAGAGATTCTGAAACGAGGACTGGCTCCTGCGAGACAACTCCGATTGATTCCCTGATTGCTTTTAATGAGTAAGATGCCGAGTTTATTCCGTCGAGGAGAACAGTGCCTGACTTTGGTTCATAAGAGCGAAGAAGTAATTGTACCAGTGTGGATTTCCCGGCCCCGGATGATCCGACAACGGCGATTGTTTCGTGCGGGCTGATAGTGAAGTTAACTCCCTTCAGTACAGGAAATTCCGGACGGGTTGGATAGGCAAAAAACACGTCCTTAAATTCAATGTGTCCCTCTTCAGGTGAGCTTCTTCCAGTAACTGTGTCCTCGGTGGATTTTTCGAGGATTTCAAATATCCTGTCGCTGGCACCGATGGCCGACATAAAATCAGACCAGAGGCTGCCAAGCATTCCTACAGAGAAGGCCACTGTGATCACGTAAAGTAAAAAAGAGGTGAGAGTACCGATAGTCATTTCACCCTTGATGACCAGAGTTCCACCGTACCAGACAATAAAGACTACTGCCGTAAGACCGAGCAGGCCTACAAGATTAGTAAAACGGGCCATGACTCCGATTTTTTCCCGGGAAATAGCAAAGGATGTTTCCAGACGTTCTTCATATCGCTTAACTTCGAAAGCTTCCTGGGCAAAAGCCTTCACAGTACGGACTGAGGCAATTCCTTCTTCGGCCACACCTGAAGAGTGGGCCAGGGAATCCTGGGATCTTCTTGAAAGGGCCTTCACTTTTTTTCCAAAGCGTGCTGCAAGTAATCCGATTGGCGGAATAATCATAAGAATAAAAACCGTGAGCTTGGCAGAGGTGAGGAAGAGCATGATGACTCCGCCTGCGGCCTGGGCCATGCTTCTCACTAACATGGAAATGTTCACACTCAGGGCATTTTGCAAAACGGCCGTGTCGCTTGAAAGTCTTCCAATCAGTTCACCAGTTTTCTGGCCATCAAAGAAGGCGGTGTCTTGTCCTATTATCTGGGAAAAGAGCTTTGAGCGAAGACGTTTTACCGTTTGTTCTCCGGCCAGGGTGAAAAAATAATAACGAAGGGCCGAAGTGACAGATTGAATGGCAAAAATTCCCAAGGCCATCAGTGCTGCAATATTTAATTGGGATTGATCTGAGGTTGCAATGGCCTCATCGATTATTCGCTTTATGAAGTGGGGGTAGGCGAGAAGGGCAGCGCTACTGATAACGAGAAAGAAAATTCCCCATCCGAGAAGTGGCCATTCGTTTCGGCTTAAGCGGGCCAGTTTTTTAAATGTTTTCATGAAAACCAATGTAAAGTTTAGTTTACATAATGTAAAGTGCAGTTTACATTCAATTTATGAAACTTTCCAACAAGATAAAGTTGCTACGGCAGCAGCACGGTGACATTTCCCAGCAGCAATTGGCCGAGATGGTTGGCTGTTCAAGACAAACTATCATCTCCATAGAATCTGGCTGCAAAAACCCGTCGGTGGAAATTGCACTTAAGCTTTCCCTCGCCCTGAAAACACCGGTTGATGAACTCTTTGCACTAGAGGAAGGAAAAGAAAAAGAGACAATATGTAAGCGCATTAGTGACTTTTTCACTTGCCCCCTAAAAAAGCGTAGGGAGAAAAACAGTCGGCCAAGTTGAGCTTGGTACTTGCCTTCGATGTCCCTTACAATAACATATGCATACCCATAACACAGTCGTCATAAGTGACCTTCATCTGACTGATGCTGAACCACAGAATCCTGCTAAGCCTTATTGGAAGAATTTCAAGCAGGCCCGACATTTCATCGATGCAGACTTAGGCCGTTTCCTGAACCATATTAAAAAAGAATCTAAAGACTTTCCGGTTGAACTGGTTTTAAACGGTGATATTTTTGATTACGATTCAGTCATGACGTTGCCTGAGGACAAGGTTTTTAAGATTACCCGTTATGAAAAGCTTACGGGCCTTAAAAGTCATGAAGAGAAATCTCTCTTCAAGACTAAGGTGATTCTGGATCAGCATGATCTTTTTATCTCGGCACTTAAGAAGTTTGTCCAGGATGGCCACAAGGTCGTCTTTGTCATAGGGAATCACGATATTGAACTTTACTGGCCATCAGTGCAGAAAGAAATTATTTATCGTATAACTGAAAATTCATCCGAAGAATCGCAGGTGAGTTTTTGTGATTGGTTTTATGTCAGCCAGAATGATACTTTGATTGAGCATGGTCACCAATACGATCCTTATTGCATGTGCATAGATCCTATCAATCCGATCATCAAAAAAAATAAGAAATATAAAGTCCGGTTACCATTCGGCAACATTGCTAACAGGTTTATCCTTAACCGCTTTGCCTTGAAGAATCCCCACCAGGAAGATTCTTATGTAAAAACCGGCAAAGAGTTCATGATCTTTTTCTTTAAGTATGAGCTAAGACTGCAGCCTTGGCTTGCCTTCCTGTGGCTCTCAGGTGCGTTGCGGACTTTGGTTAATTCCCTGGGTGAAGGCTTTACTCCTGCGATTAAAGATCCATTGATTTACGAGTCGAAAATAAAGGCCATCGCTGCCAGGGCAAATGTAAATACTCATACGATTCTTGCCTTGAAGGAATTGCATGCTCATCCGGCCGTGCATCGTCCGATAGAAATTTTCCGTGAGCTCTGGCTTGATCGATTTTTCTTTGCCGTCTTTTTAGTCTGGGGATCATGGCAGATCTTCACCACTTCCACACTATTTTCCACTGTCTCTTTATGGTGGTTTATCATTCCCATTTTAATCTCCATACCTTTCTGGGCCTATTATGCTGAGGGAATCACCTCTGACGTGAATGCGAATTCAAGGCTGGGGGAAGAGAAGGCACCTATAGCAGCTCAAATTGTGGGAGTCACAAGAGTTGTCCACGGCCATACCCATTACCATGTTCATCGCTTTTTTGAAGGAATTGAATTTCTTAATCCAGGCAGCTGGTCCCCGTCATTTGATGATCTTGCATGTTCCAAGGACAACAGGATTAAGAAATACGTCTGGATTAAGTCAAATGGGATTTCAAGGGAAGCGGATCTGAAGTTATGGGAATAAATTAGATAATCTCTATAACTTCAGGCTGCGACTCTGTAGTAGGTGTTTCCTCTATTTCAGTATCGTCATCAAGAGTATCTTCCACAGGCTCTTCTTCTTCCTTACCCGGGATCTGAATCTCGTCTGCTCCCTCTGGAGCCGGCTGATCAATCGTCTCTTCAACCGGAGCAACTGGACCTGTGATCACGTCTTCATACAATGTCCCACTTTCCATTGGGCCCGGTATGTACACTCCACATGCAATTGGAAATGTTTGATGATTTTTATATTTTGGGAGACTAGCTATACTCTCAGGCAAGACCTTCTCAGGACCAACCCCTTGAACCATGAAGACTTTCCCAGCTAAATCAAAGGGAGCGTCACTTGCGATCTTACTGATATTGTCCCTCGGGTTTTCATCTTCATCTCTCATATCGTCCAGGAGCCCATCGAAGTTGGTATCAACCATGTATTCGTAGCTCCCATTAGGAAAAGACTTCGACCATAGTGAGTTCCCGGAAAGTTGGGTTGTAAGATCAGCATCCAAAGGTATGATTACAGGGCCCACAACTGCGAGAGCTTCCTTGATGTCGATAAATCCATCTTCGTTTTTATCATCTTCCGGCATAGTCGGACAGCGGTTTCCACTGTGAACATTCTGGAAATGCGCAGTATCTGGTGAACCGGCAAAGAGCCTGACATAGGCCGAGATGCGGTCATCAATTCGACGAAATTGTGCAGATCCTGGAATGGTACCCACGATCCCTGGGTTAAGGGTAGTGAACTTCGCGAGGTAGACACCTTGAATATTTGATCCATCGAGTACGATAGCTGGCGCCTTTACTTCTTCAGGAAGAGATTGTTCAGGTTCGGTGGGCAAAATGGCCGCTTTAGAACCGGAAGAGCCTTTGTTACAAGAAGCAAGTAAGGTAAGCAGGCACACGATAGCAAATGTATTTTTCATAAGTAACTCGTCCGAGATTAAAGTTTAATGTCAAAAGCTTCCAGGTAAGCGGCCTCTACTTCGTTCATGAAGAAGCCTGACTTCTTAAAGTCCCAGCCTTCTTTCATCTCGATATCGGCCGGCATCCAGGTATACATGTTCGTCTTGATGAAGTAGCAGCGATCAGTGTCGAACGGAAAGTCTGCGTACTCGGAGTAGCTATTCACTGTTCGGCAAGGGACGTCGTGAGACGAATGGTAGTTGGCCCATTCCTGGAATTCATAAGGTCGCTTCAGCCATTTCACGTCGAGCACCCTTTGCTTCACGATCCCATCGGTGTCCATTATGTGGGCATAGGGAGAAACGTGGAACCACCACTTAAAGGAGTGTTTACGTACATATTCTTTTGGCCAAAAAACGAAGATCTTGTTTGTTTTCAGGGAATGCTTTCTCCACCATTCATAAGACCAGACCATGGCCCGGTTAAAACACTGGGTCTCAGGCTTTGTCGGATGTCGGCTTTCGGAAATATAACTCTTAGCAATCTCCATGCTTGGAATAGTCGTTGGAGTATAGTTCTCTTCAAAGAGGATCTTGGCAAAGTTTGTTACCTTCGGACCCACTGGAGAAGGAGTTTTCTTTATGGCCTTAATTCTGCGTCTATCATCAAGTGTTATCCTGAAGTAGTTCTCTGTGCCCTCAGATCCTTGAAGGGTGCCAAGAAGCTTCGAGTCCCAGTACTTTAATCTGGCGACGTCACCACTCGTGAGAAAAACCAAAACCTCATCGCCCATTTTCGAACCGACGTCGACTTCTCGGATCTGGGTGGTGAGAATCCTGGAACTGGAAAAGGCATTAAGAGAAAAGAGAATTGATAAAACAGACAACCCAAAAAACTTCATTGAAAACCCTGGTTGATGGAAAATTAAAAGCTACATGTAGAATTAATTGACCCATGTTGTCTACAAGTTGTTGCTAGGAATTAATTAATAATGCGACCCGTCATCAAGGAATGGGAATAAACCTTGGTAAGGTGATCTGAAAGCAAGTTCCAGAATCTGAAGGAACAATAATTAGTGAGCCATTTAAATGCCCAATGATTGTGTTGGTAAGCCTGAGTCCCAGGCCCTTATAGAAATGCCCGCCATCTTCTGTAAATTCCCTGAAATCCTCTTCCTTGAGTCCGATACCGTTGTCCTGGATGAAAATTCGATCCACTTCTGCCTCAGTTTGGGCCCGGATAATAATCTCGGTACTCCCGGCGTTTATGGCATTCTGGTAAAGATTGAAAAAGATGTGCATGGCATTTAAGCGGTTTATCCCTAGAAGAAACTGGTGAACATTGTCCTGGACTTTGAATACAATATTTTCAAATTCCTGAAGGGTTAGTTGGGTCTCCAAAAGTTTCAAAAGATGCTGGTGAATTTCCCCAAGACTGCAATTCTGATCACTGTTACGCTTGGTATAGGCAGTCAGACTTTGGTTAAAGGAGATCGACTGTGCAAGGTTCCTTCTGAGAATTTCTTCGTATTTAAGACGCTCCTCTGATGTTGTTTCCGGACAATTCATCTTATCCAGGCTCATTTGCATAAGTCCTAAGGGTGTTCTGATGTCATGGGCAACCAGGGCAGTGATTTCGCCCAGGCTTCTTAAATGTGATTTTTCTGTTTCATGCTTTAACCATTGGGAAACTTCAAGTGTTCGCTGATTGAGCTTCATTCCCATTTGATTAAAAGTATATTCAAATCCTGCTAATATAGGTGACGTATGGAGGGGAAGAACTGAAACATTTCCTTCAAATAGCTTGAACATATTTGTAAGTGCTTGCTTGAAAAACTTCTGGAATTTCAACTGGAGGTCACCGATGCAGAGAAGCGAAATACCAAAAATGAATATCAGGTTGTAGGTCGACCGATCCAGGCTTTTTGCAAATCCCATTAAGAGCAGGAGATTTAAAAGCATTGCAACCAAAAGAGAGTTTTGTACAAATGAAAAATGGTCTTTGGAACTTCTAAGCTTCAATTCCCTGTAATTTACTTTCCAGCTTTCGTGGTCTTTGAGTTCGGCCATCATCTCAGATGTTATAGAATGCAGCTGGATATATAGGAGACCACTGGCATAAGCGATAATGAAGACGTCAGCTATGTAAAACAAGGTAAGGTTTTCATAAAATGAATATGGTAATGTAAACGCAGTATAAATACCCACTGGAAGTACCTTTACAAAACTCAACAGGAAAACGTGCAAGGCCCGGGCCTGGGGGAAATCAGCCAGGGTCTGGAATAATTCGTTTTGTTGTTTTATATCACCATTGCAGAGGGAGGCAGAATGATTGAAGTCTTTCAACTTGATAAATTTGGGATTCATCTTGTAGAAAACTCGTTTATCAAATGGGCTTATGAGGTAAAATGCTATGACATCAATCAAAGTGAATAAGAGGACTTGATACCAGGTAAGTCCAAAAAAAACAAAGGTTAATGAAAGGCAGTAAATAAAGGTTAAATAGAAGTTTTCACGTGGAAAAACCATTTCTAATTTTGACATATGGGGTGAGGTATATCACACCGACACTCGAAGTCAAAAATTTCCAGTGGTGGACCCCCGAAAAACAGAGGGATGAGGTCACTACAGGATGATTTCACAACATGAAGCTGTGGTTTCCAGCTTTCCGGGGTGATATCCAGGAATTTGGGCTTACCGGCCAGGAACATTGAGCACTTTTTCTTTTCAAGTTTATGATCGAGCACCCACTCACTTATAAGATTGCAGTTTTCAGGCATAAGATAAAAATTCTGGTGATACAGGCCGGATTTTTTATCCAGGTGACCACTTTGAGGATTCTCTCCAGTCAGGGTACCCAATCTTTTGATAAATTCTTTTTTGGCCTTCAGGGTGGACTCTTGAAGTGTCAATGCGGTTCCAAAACCATAGATAAGGTTGAATTCCCTAGATTTAGGGAAACCAAAAAGTCCCAGCACATGGCATGTGCTCTTGGTAGAAAAATCAACCATGACCAGATCATATTGAGACGTAAAATCTGAAGTGAATTCATCTGATGCATTGAAAGGGATTCTTCGGACTGGTGTATTGTAGTACCACGACTTTAGTATTTCATTACGCTCAAATAGTTCAAGGTAGGCGTCCTGCGAAGCCCTTTGAAAGTCCGGGTGGATTCCAACCCCGTTTGCAAGGCAATATTTATAAGGGGGGCCTTCAATCAATTCAGTTTTACGCGCATGTAATGCATATTTTTTTAGACATTCAGAAATGGCATCATCCATCGAGGATGAAATAGCGAAGATTTCTTTGCCATCTTTAAGTTGGGCCCCAACAGTTGAGATTTGGAATGGGAGATTCAGGATATTGTGTTTTTTTGTTTCGCAATGAGTGACATTATGAGGAGGAAGGAAGTGCTTTAGATAAGTTTCGACTTCTTTTTTTGTTTTCACCTGCTTATTTTTTAGTCATCTCAAGGTGATGAGAAGTTAAGTTTTCTTTACTTGAGCTTCACTGTCCGAGTCAATTTCCAGCCTTTTTCATCGGTTTCAATGGTCCAGGGAAAGCCATGTAATTTTTTGCGCAGATTAGATAAATGAACATCAACAGTCTTTGGTTCAACTTTAACTTTTTTCCATACTTCACTTATAATTTCTTCACGGCCAAGATGTTGGTCAATATGTTCTGAAAATAATCTGAATATCCTACTTTCAATTGAAGTTAAGCGGTCCTCGAGCTCGACCTGTGGCTTAAGCACAAAATTACGGCGTGCCTTTTCTACTTTTGCGAGAATTTCATTTTTTCTAAATGGCTTGATAAGATAATCTGCTGCCCCCCATTCAAAAGAGCTCCTCAAGATATTGAGATCTTCAAGGGAAGACACAATAATGCAGGGAACTTTTTCCATAAGGTTGGAATTTGTCTTCGAAATCCAATCCAGGAAAAATCCGTCATCAAGCAAAAGATCTGCCAGCACAACGTCATAACTTTCAAGGTCGTTAAGCTGTAAGTGAGTTTCAAGCTTTGCAATTGAAGGAATCATGGTCAACGCATTTTCCTTACCCAGCAAGTCTTCATAAAAAAAGCAGTAGTCTGCGTTGTCTTCAATTATTAAAATTTTGTTTGCGGCCATGTAATCTAATATGCTTTGAATAATGTAATAGATATAGCAAAATAATGATGATGGAGGATTCATGGCCCATACATATAGTGTTTGTAAGAGCTGTAGAGCAGTAAATAAAGTTGATTCTCAGAAAGGACTGAAAGGTCAGGCGGTATGTGGTAAGTGTAAGGGCCCTTTATCCTTTCATGGCCTTGTTTCAAACGTCACTACTGATGAATTCACACGTATCCTCAAAGCAAGTGACCGGCCGGTTATTGTTAATTTCTGGGCAGAGTGGTGTGGCCCTTGTAAAATGTATGGACCGGAATTTGAGAAAGCTTCCACTGAAAACGTGGACGCTGTTTTTCTGAAAGTGAATACTGAAACTGAACAGCAGCTATCTTCTCAATTGGGCATTAAGGGAATTCCTTGTACAATCATCTACAAGAGTGGTGTTGAAGCAAAAAGACAGGCCGGTGCAATGAACTCATCGCAAGTTAAAGCTTTGCTAACCTAACCTTCACACTATCATAAATATACCTGACCAAATCTCTTTTCACTTCTATTAACTACGAGCGCCCCTCTAAGGTATTCTCAGTTCTAGAAAACCTTAAGGAGGTAATCTCTATGAAAATGTTACTAACACTATGTTTAACCCTAAGCGTATCCGCTGCTTTTGGTGCATCAACCGGTAAGACGGAAGAAGATGTAAGCCACAAGGCCGGAACATTCAGCCAAAAGCATTCGGCCCAAAAAGTCACTGCTGACGCACAGATGAAGGGCACTGATTCTGATGTTGAACTCACACGAAAAATTCGTGAGCGTTTAACTGACGATGACAAGCTTTCAACTTCTGCACAGAACATTACTATCGTAACTGTTGGTAAAGGTCTGACATTGAAAGGTGAAGTTGAGAAGCAAGAAGAAATTCAAAAAGTTTCTCGCATCGCTACTGAACTTGCTGGCACTAAACAGATCAACAATCAGTTGACTGTAAAAAAACAATAAATCTTTTAACGGGGGATATCTAAATGGGTTTCGATCACAAAAAAGGTACTAATTCTGTATTTGCAATTTTCTCTGACCGCTCTTCTCTCGAGAGAGCTGTAGACGAACTACGTGTTGGCGGCTTCAGAAGCACTGACATTTCTGTTCTTATGCAGTCTAAGGGTGAGACAGCTGATTTCGCTCACGAAAAAAACACAAAAGCTCCTGAAGGTATGGCCACAGGTGCTGGTACTGGTCTTCTAGGTGGCGGTATTCTTGGTTGGTTGGCCGGTGCTGGTGCACTTGCAATCCCTGGTATCGGACCTTTCGTAGCTGCTGGTCCAATCATGGGCGCCATCGCTGGTGCTGGTATTGGCGGAGCTGTTGGCGGAATCACTGGTGGTCTAATTGGTCTGGGGATTCCAGAATTTGAAGCCAAGCGTTATGAGTCAGTAATCAAGGGTGGAGGAATGCTTCTTTCTGTTCACGTTGATGACCGTGAGTTTACAACACGTGCTAAGGATATCCTTACTCGTTGTGGTGGACGTGATATTTCTGTTGTTGGTGAGGCCAGCGAATCACGTTCAGATTCACGTGATGAGTCTCGCGTAGATTCAAGTTTTGATTCACGCACTGATGTACGTAACACTAGCGATTACCAAGATCCAACTCGTAGAAGTGGAATTGATTCAAATCGTCTAACAGACATCTAGTAAAAAAAGATTTTCTGGAGGAGCAGGGGATAACTCTCTTGCTCCTCCTTTTTTTTGTTTAGCACTTAACGTTTGATTTACGGCGATTAATTGTTAACACTATTGGGATTAGAGAATGATCTTAACGGAGGTTACATGGATAATATGGAAACTACAAAAAAAGAGAAGCCAGCTCGTAAACCAAACGCAGCTTTTATGAAGACACTTAAACCATCTGCAGAACTTGCTGCTGTAATTGGTGAGACACCAGTTGCAAGAACAGAAGCTGTCAAACTTATGTGGGATTATATCAAGGCGAATAACCTTCAAAATCCTGCTAACAAAAGAAACATCCTCGCTGATGCCAAGCTTGAAAAAGTATTCGGCAAGCCTGAAGTAACGATGTTTGAGTTGACTGGCCTTTTGGGCAAGCACCTTAGCTAATTATTTTTTTCAAAGCTAAATGTGAAAGGCTCCCTATTGGGGAGCCTTTTTCGTTTGGTTGAAGTCTGCACCAACAGTATCTGCCATGGTAGCTTTTCTTGTGCCTATAGGTCTCTTACCACCAACGGTTGTATCCTTGGAAGTCTGGTGTTCCATCTCTGCATTTATTTCCGCACCTAAAAGAATCACGTAGCTTGATAAATAAAACCAGGTCATGAGTGCAATTGCTGCTCCCATGGTTCCATAAGTTTTATTAAAGTCGGCAAACTCCTTGGCGTACCAGGAAAAAAGTCCTGAAGTTACGGCCCATAATACTGAGGCAATGACTGCTCCCCAGCTGACCCATTTCCATTGGGCATTTCTCCTATTGGGAGAGTAGCGATAAGCGGCCGCCAGAAAGAGTGAAAAGAGACCGAGCAGAATCACCCAGCTCAAGACTCCAACTCCTGCTTCAAATGCCGTTCCAAAATTAAAAAATTCCGTCATGGCCGGAAGTCCTACAACAACTGCCAATGCCAATATACAAAGCACGACCGCCAGGAGAGTTAAGCCCAAGGCCAGGCCTGTGTATTTAAAAAATCCACGATCTTCTTTCTCATCATAAATAATGTTCATAGCATCTATCAGTGATTTACTGGCCTTCGAAGCACTCCAAAGTGATAGTGCGAGTGTTGCCAGGGCACCAACTCCTAACGACGAGGAAGCCTTTGAAGCAAGGGATTTCAGCGTCGTATTCATAAAGGTCATCATGTCCTGCGGTAGAAACTTCGACACAGATTGCAAATGCTGACTTATTTCATTCGGATCACTGAACCATGCATAGATCAGCACCACAGATGATATGGCCGGCACTATAGAGAACAGAGCATAATAGGCCATCGCAGCTGCAACCATACTTAGCCGGTCTTCTTTGATTTCATTTTTTACCCTGTATAGTGTGTCTTTCCACCCCGTCTTAGGTATCTCGCTTGGCTTTTTTGCATTTCGTCCTCGATCCCATGTTGCTGTGGCCATAACACACTCCCTTGTAGGCTTACCTATTAAGGTGCAAAGCCTGTTCCAATTAGTCGTAGTTGATGAAAATGAACCACTATTTCAAGTCGAGGATCAGTCACATGACATCTGGCCCGATTACTACTGACACGCTAGCAAATCGCTGTATGTTAAACCATAGTATGCCTAAGAAAGACTCTGCTTGTGAACCCATCCCGCAATCGACATTGATCTTGTCGCCCAAACCGACATTTACTCGACTGGCTCTTAGTACTTAATTCACTTCATCCAGATGAAGTCTTCCACGCCCTATGATTGCACTGAAAACACAATAGCCTTATATTTTCCACACTATTATCCCCACCATGTGAATGTGGCTTCCTATGATCAAAATTAAGCCGATGCTTTGACCCACAATTCACGCATTTCTTATCCCTGGCATATACCTCCCGCTTAACTTCCGCCATAAGCACTCTTCCAGCAACCTTAGTCCCTTTGGATTGCCTCGGTTTTTCCACCTGCTTAAACTTCTCCTTCTCAACCTTCTCTTTCAAAGCATTAACCATTAACTTCATAAGGTCATCA
>DATLXC010000063.1:0-29528 GCA_035575985.1 Bacteriovoracaceae bacterium
CGGCCTACTTACCAAAAGGAAAACATCTGACCTTCAAAAGCGAGAGGGGCTGTGTTGCGGGACAAGGGGAACTTAAAAAAGTCAGGTTTGATCCATTGTTCATCGTGAACCATACCTGTGCTATGTTCAGGGCAAATGTGAGTCGGCTTATACGAAAAACCTGGTGCACGACAAAAGATCCGCAGCGTCTGAAAGATCATCTGGATATCTTTATGTACTTTTATAATGAAGTCATACTTCCAAGGTCATTAACACCAATATAAGGGAGCAGTTAGTATCGCTTAAGCAGCTTCTTTTGTAATTTTCGCATCCTTGAAAAGCACATGTGACTTCTTGATCACTTTAATGACCTTGGCCAATCGTAAACTCTGAGTAAACGACCTGAAGACAAACCGAACTCCATAACCTGATTGATTATGAACATTGGTCTTATGGATTACTTCAACCGGCAGTTCTATTACTTGGCCCAGGAAATTAAATTCAACATGCAGGCGCTCGCCTACTTTCAAATAAGGTGAATCCTGCAGGAAGGCACCTGTCTGGGACATATTTAGGATATGGGCCGGAAAGGTCAGGTGTGGGCCATGAACCTTGCAGGTGATGTTTACAGCGTATCGAAGCTGCGGTTCCCACCAACGGACCCTGCGATCAAAGAATGGCTCCCTGACTTTAGGTAAAAGGAAGTAAACGAAAACTGCAGCAGAAAGACCCACTACAAAATAGTTATAAAAGAAGGGAGCATCACTGTTATACGGCCAGGTGTACTTCTCGTAAGTCGAGATGTTGTAGATCGCGTACGTGAGGATCGACATGAAAGCAAAGTAAGACCACTTACGAAGCTTTAAGATTAAAAGTCCTGCCATTGGAAACACCAGCCAGAAGTCAAAAACTTCCATGAAAGAGTTTCTTGCCTGCAGATTGGCGAAGATAACCATAAAATCAAATTGAGTGGTTGCCTTAAAGTAGAGCACTTTTATGGCCGGCTCAATCAGACAAAGGATTGAAAGGATCGTGAAGATCAATGGTTTATTTTTCATGGACCTATATTAACACTTCCTGAAAATTCCTCAACCAATTAGAAATCCTCAAAACCTCTGATTTCATTCACTGCCATTCTTAATTTGCAGGGTAAAATGGCTCGCTGCCAAGTACAATTGGCACATTATTCATTGACCTTGGCCTCTGGGGAAGGTTTAAACTGCAGTATGAAAAAGACCGTCGACCTGGATGTGAGAGGCATGACTTGTGGATCCTGTGTAAACAGGGTCGAAAAAGCGCTTAAAAAGCACGAGGGAATCATTGAGAGTACTGTTAATCTTGCCACCGAGAAGGCCAGGGTCAGTTTTGAGGATACACGCTTAAATGTGACAAGCATTATAAAGTTCATTGAGGAGGCGGGTTATAGTGCCCATTTGCCTGCTTCAAAAAGAGAAAAAATTTCCCTGCATCAGGAAAGACGTCTTATTTATATTTCTACATTGCTGACTATACCGCTCGTATTGCCTATGCTGCTTGATCCTTTTGGTTTCCACTTCATGTTGCCAGGGTGGATACAGCTGTTTTTGGCCATACCTGTTCAGTTTTATGTGGGTGCGCGGTTTTATAAGTCTGCATGGGGGGCCGTAAAATCACTCACTGGAAATATGGAGCTTTTAGTTGCAGTTGGTACTTCTGCTGCTTTTGGACTTAGTCTTTATTTGATGCCCACCCAGGGACATCTTTATTTCGAGGCATCGAGTGTTGTGATCACACTTGTGCTTTTTGGGAAATATCTTGAGTCCAGAGCAAAACAGAAAACAACTGCTGCCATTGCTGCACTTCAGGAGCTGCAGCCTGCAACGGCCAGAGTGCTGCGTGCAGGAAAAGAGATTGAGATTGCCATAGGTGAAGTTGTACTCGGCGATGTCATTATTGTCAGGCCGGGAGAAAGGATTGCAATAGACGGCGAAATCTTGCAGGGAGATACGCAAGTTGATGAATCACTCATAACTGGAGAAAGTTTGCCTGTGCTTAAGCATAAAGCAGACAAGGTTATAGGCGGATCCATGAATGGTGACGGATTAATCCAAGTGAAGGTGAATACACTTGGATCTGAAACTACCCTTGCGCGGATTATTCGCCTGGTTGAGGATGCACAGGCAGTAAAGGCCCCCATTCAAAGACTCGTTGATAAAGTTAGTGCCTATTTTGTACCTGCTGTTTTAGTCATAGCAATCTCTACTCTAATAATTACCGGCCTTATGTCAGGAGAATGGGAAACGGCCATCATCAATGCTGTAGCAGTTCTGGTCATCGCTTGTCCTTGTGCTCTGGGATTGGCGACTCCGACATCAATTATGGTGGGGACTGGAGTGGCTGCCCGCGCCGGAATTCTAATTAAGGATGCAGAAGCGCTGGAAGTGGCACACTCCGTGACTACTTTAGCCTTTGATAAGACGGGAACATTGACGGAAGGGAAACCAACATTATCCAGGATAGTGGCCACGAATAAGAATGAAGTTGATGTCTTGAAAATCCTGGCCGGGATACAGTCCGGAAGTGAGCATCCCCTGGCACATGCAGTTCTGAATGAAGCCAGTAAGAGAAAACTCAACTTCGAACGTGCAACTCAAGTCAAGTCATTGGCGGGCAAAGGTGTAGAGGCCCTTATTGGTGAAAATAAATTTGTATTGGGAAATAAAAAAGTGCTTGAGGATTTTAAGCTCAAGTCCGATTTTGCAGACTTAGGCAAAACGGTTTCATACCTGGTTCAGGTAGAACCACCACTTTTACTCGGCATTGTCAGTTTTAAGGACGGGATTAAAGCAGAAGCCTATGGAACTATAAAACGGCTTAAGTCTCTCGGGATTAAGACAATTATGCTCTCGGGTGATAACAAAAGTGCAGCTGAAGCAGTTGCAGGAGAACTCGGCATTGACAGGGTTTATGCTGAAGTCATGCCACAGGACAAATCAAGAATCATTCAAGAACTTAAAGATCAGGGTGAGATTGTCGCCATGGTAGGAGATGGAATTAACGATGCCCCGGCATTGGCAACGGCCCATGTGGGAATGGCGATGTCTACAGGAACTGATGTGGCCATGCATACTTCGGGCATCACACTCATGCGTGGGAATCCCCTCTTGATACCTGATGCACTTTCCATCTCCAGGAAAACTTATTCAAAGATAAAACAAAATCTTTTCTGGGCATTCATCTACAATATCATTGGGATCCCTTTAGCTGCGTCAGGATATTTAAGTCCTGCCATTGCGGGTGCTGCCATGGCCCTCAGTTCAGTAAGTGTAGTAACCAATTCACTCATGCTTAAAAGATGGAAGCCTTTTGACTCGTAGTTCATTTTAAAATGCAATCTGCCACGCTTATCATTGGGCCATTGAGGCCTTATGGTTATTTCGCTCTCTACTCCAATAAATAAGGACGACCACTATATTGGTTCATTGAATGCACCAGTTGTGATGGTGGAGTATGGAGATTTTGAATGCCCAAACACTGCGAGGGTCATGAATGCCACTGATAAGTTGATTGAGGAATTTAGGGATCACATATGTTTTGTCTTTCGGCATTTTCCCCTGATAGATATCCATCCTAACTCAGTGCTTGCGGCCCTGGCGACAGAAGCCGCTCATGAACAAGGCAAGTTTTGGAAGATGTACCGCCATATATTGAATCATCAAGACAAACTCTCTGGAGAATTTATTGTTGAATCTGCAAAGTCTGTAGGACTTGACCAGGAAAAGTTTCTTTCGGACCTGGAAAATAATGATGAATACCTGCAAATGATTCAAAAACATATGAACTGTGGAGTAAGAAGCGGTGTAAATGATCGCACTCCGACTTTTTTTCTTAATAGCATTAAGATAGAATATCCGACAAACTATAACTTACTCAGGGATGAGATACTTGCCATTCTCAGGGAAACACCAATTTCAATTTAAGTAAATACCGGCAAATTTTTCCTAAGGGTTCTGCTCTACATAACTGGAAGGATCATCTACAGGAAAATAAAAATCTACAAGTTTTGATAACTTTTCCTTAGTAGCACCTTCCATCATGCGCTCTTTGACCCATTTCTTTTTATTTTCTGCCCACTCACTTAAGGGATCTTTCACTTGTGAATACGCACTGCTGATCATGAGAAAAGAAAGTAAAAATCGCATCATACTGGTACCGTATCCATCTTTTCCTTGGAAATACCCAGACTCTCCCGGATAAGTAGTCCAAAAAACATCAAGGCGAGAATTCCGGCAATACCTAAGGTTATAAAGCCTGCACTGTACCCAAAGTTTTTCACCACAAACCCGGAAAAGATTGTACTGAAGGAAATACCAAGCCCCATGGCCGCATATACTGTCCCCTGAAGAAGATTAAAATGGCCCGTGCCCTTACTCAAATCGGCCATCATAAGAATACTGATGACCCCGAAGATTCCTGCTCCCAGGCCATCTAAGACTTGAAGAGAAATCAGTGCATAATTGTTATCTATAGTAGCAAATAAGAATGCCCTGAGTGGCAGGAGGACAAATGCCATAAGCATGACATTCTTTCTCCCATTACTGGCAAACCTGCTGGCCATCGGTGCCACAAGAACCATTACTGCCTGGGCAATGATAATACATATAGAAAGGTAGAGGGCCGAATATTCCACATCTGAAATTCCAATCTTTTGTCCAAGGAGCGGCAGCATTGCACCATTGGCAAAATGAAAGAGCGCCATGGCGAAAGTAAAAAACAGAATATCCTTGTCGCTAAAAAGAGATTTAATAGTTGTTATTGATGGACGGTCTTTACTTTCACTCACAGCTGAACGTGCAACCAGATGATCAATATCTTTTTCCCTGATCATCAGGACGGCAAAAATCATTGCTACTGCCTGAAAGATTGAGAAATAAAAAATCCCCTCATAGGATATATACCAACCGATCAGCCCTGAGGCGATTGCGCCAACCATATTCCCAAGATGATTAAGGCTTTCATTTCTTCCGATTCTCTGGCTCAGTAATTTATGGCCAACAATGCCTAACGTAATTCCCGTAACACATGGATGAAAAACTGCCTGAACCAACCCAACTGCGGATTGGGATAAGGCTATGGCGTAAAAATTGGGAAAGAAAATGACTACAAGGCATGAAATGGCAATCACCACAGATGCCATCAGGATAAGCCAGCGCTTGTGTCTCGTATGGTCAATCAGTGCACCTACTGGTGACTGAACCAAAATGCCGATAAGAACGGCATTGCAAGTATGAATCCAATCTGAGCTTGATCCCATTTCTGCACCAACAGCAAATAGACAGAGAGATACACACCTACCCCATCTTTTACGTCGGCCATAAAAAAATTAACAAAATCTAAACCTTTAAGAGATTGTGAGGTGCTATTCATGCGAATCTTATAGCAATGCTTTTTAAAAGCGAAAAGATTCAGTATGTCTTCAAGATTTCTTTCGCGGCATACCTCGCCACAACATCATCACAGGTCGAAAATCTTTGAAGGAAGACAAAGGAGAAAATATGAAAAAGTTTATTATTCTTGCCTCATCATTACTCATTATGGGTCTGGGAGTAGTCGGTTGCAGTGGCGACCGGGACGAAGTCCAGAGAGAGGAAGCCGGCCGGGAAATTGAAAGCGACGACGAAGTTGAAGTCGACAGGGATGTCCTTGGAGATGACGAGGTCGAGCTGAACGATTAGCCCGTACCCGCAACTGAAAGACCGTGGAATAAAAGTGGGACGGCGAAAAAGGATTGGTCAGTAGAGGCCATGAGATTTTCTCCGACCACTTCCACATTCTTCAGGATTTCTATAAGATTTCCGGAAAGAGTAATCCCACCGAATGTCATGACTTTCTGCCCGTGCTCCCAGACATATCCTTTTACACCCACAGAAAAATCACCGGTAACCCTGTTTGCCCCGGAATATAGTCCATCCATCTGGATGACCTCAAGATATTTTGACGGCATGGGCTTCTTATTTTTTCCTTTCACAACAAAGTGAGTCCCACTTACTTGCAAGGATGTTGATGGTGAGCGATAGGCGTGTCCGGTGGTTTTAGTCTTATAGAAACTGGCAGTCATTGAATTATGAATAAAGGCTTTTAGTGTTCCGTTTTCAACCAGGGTCAAAGAAGTAGCTTCTACACCTTCCGCATCAAAACGTGTGGCCCTGAATGCCCCCGGGTGAGCTGGCTCATCTATGATAGTGAGATCTTTTGACATGACGAGTTCTCCTAAGCTCGATGCCCAGGGATTTAACTTATCCATGGCCGATTTAGCTGAGTAAAAATTCGAGAAACATTCAAGTAAGCTCTTAAGTGAGTCTTCGGAGAATCGTACGTTGTATTTTCCAGTCGGAAGGCTTTTTTCGTCCAGCAGGTTTCTCGCATGTAAGAGGGATGTCTCAATGACTTTATTCCACTGAAGTGCCTCGAAAGTATGGGCAATATGGAAGTCGTAATAACTGGATTTCTTGCCCTTGTCATCCATCAAGGCCGAAGAAGTTATTGAATAACTCTTATCCTGGTAACTGGTACCTCGTCCCCTGGAACTTAAGTATTGGGATGAGTATTCACTTTCTGCATAAGAATTGTATGGAACCGCTACAACCCTTGGATCCAGGGTCTTGACCCCTTCCTCGAGACTTAGTGCCCTGGCAGTCTTAATTGAAATATCCACCGGAGGTTCAGGGTAGATGGCTTCATCTGTCAGCTGTCCTTTGAGGTCAAGGATAGTTTCATGTTCATTGGGTTCATTCATCTCAGCATTTTGCAAGGCCTGCTTAACGAGAAGCTTAAGGGATTCATCATCCATTGCCTCAGTATAGGATATACCTACCCTGCCTTCCTTGATGACCCTGATTCCTAACATCTGTGAGCTTGAAACATTGTAAGTTGAGATAGAGCCTTTTTGAGAACTCATCTTAAGGCTTTTTGAGCCAGAAAATATAAGATCACCGTCTGCTTTCTGATCTGCTACTGAATTCAAAACTTTTTCCATTATTTTTTTCATGCTTCACCCCCAACCAGAATTTCATCTACCTTGATAGGTGGCTGCCCCACTGTTGTCGGGATAGAACCACTGACGGAACCACAGGTGCCGGCCATTAGTTCAAGGTTTTGTCCCACCATGGAGATTTTTTTCATAATATCCGGACCTGTACCAATAAGAGTTGCACCTTTCACAGGGGTTGTAATTTTTCCGTTTTTAATCAGGTAGGCTTCCTGCACAGAAAAATTAAATTGCCCCGTCGAAGGATCTACTGATCCCCCACCCATTTTCCTGGCGTAGAGACCATCCTGCACAGAGCTTAAAAGCTGCTCAAGTTCATAGGGTCCCTTTTCAATATAGGTGTTTCTCATCCTTGAAGCAGGGGCAAATTTATAAGATTGACGACGGCCTGAGCCTGTTCGCTTGTGGCCGGTCTTAACCTCGCCAAGTCGATCAGAGATGAAGCGCTTCAGCACACCATTTTCAATCAAATTGGTTTTCTGCGTCGCCATTCCTTCATCATCTATAGACAAGGATCCCCACGCTCCCGAAATAGTTCCGTCATCAACTGCACTAAGTGCAGTATGGGCAATCTGTTCACCTAGCTTATCCCAAAAGACTGATGCTTTTTTCTCCACTGAGGTTGTCTCAAGCAGATGCCCACAGGCCTCATGGAAAATCACGCCTCCAAAGCCGTTATCAATTACTACCGGCATTTTTCCGGCAGGACACGCTGGAGCATAAAGAGTATTGGATGCCTGCTTTAAAAGCATTTCACATATTTCCCTGGTATTTAAGGTTTCCATGAACTCCCAACCGCCAATAGCACCAGGTCCATAGGAAGCCTCAGACTGGTGAGTGCCATCTTTCATAATCACTTGATGAATGAGCCTGATATAAGGACGCTCTTCAGTGGCAAAGAGGCCATCAGAGTTATACACCTCAATAAGTTGCTTTTTCTTGATGAAATTTAAAGCTACCTGGGAAACTTTCTTGTCACTTCGTAGACCTAGGTCAATATTTTTCAAAAAACTAAGCTTATATTTTGCGTCAACTTCCTTGTCCTGAAGTACTGGAATCTTTGGATAATTCAGGGTCTCAAAATTTACCGTCTGACTAGTTCCAGACTTCCCGATTCTTGCTCCCAGCAGGGATGTAATACGAAGAAGTTCATCCCTGTCAGTAGAATTGGTATATCCGTACAAGGCCTGTTCGCCATGAATGAGCCGGATCCCTATCCCAAAGATGGTTCCCGACTGTGTGTCTTCAGCGCGAGAATTCTTGAAAACCATGCTTTCGTTATGTGTTCGCTCAACGAATACTTCTACGAAGTGGGCCCCACAGCTCAGGCCGTGGGTAATAATATCTTGTGCTACATTAGACTTTAGTAATTGCATAATTTCCCCTGAAAGAAGAAATTATAGATAAATTTCTACAGTAAGGCATATGAAGAATAGTTGACTTGAATGCTTCTCAGTGCGGAACCTCCATCAGAACAATCTCAGAATTTTGAAGCCCTTTGATCTCAATGCTTTCGGTATCAAGTATCCCCAATCCATCCCTATTGGCCAATCTCTGTCCATTAACATCGACTTCACCGCTGATAACAAAAATGTAAATTCCATTGCCTTCAATTTTTATTTGATAGCTTAAAGACTTTTGTGATTCTAATTTTCCCATGCTGAAGAAAGCATCCTGATTAATAGTCACAGAGCCTTCAGAACCATCAGGTGACACTACGAGCTTCAATTCATTATTCTTCAAGTCAAAACTTTTTTGTTCATAACGAGGCTTCACTCCCAGTTTCTTTGGTAACACCCAGATTTGAAGAAATTTTACCGGATTGATATCAGATGCATTTTTTTCTGAATGAACAATTCCTGTACCGGCCGACATGATCTGTACTTCACCTTTGTTAATCAAACCATTATTTTCCTCGGAATCCTGATGATGAAGAGCTCCTTCCAGAGGAATGGAAATGATTTCCATATCTTTGTGCGGATGTCGTCCAAATCCCATATTCGCATCCACCTCATCATCATTGATAACCCTGAGAGCACCAAAACCCATGCGTCCAGGATTATAGTAATCAGCAAAACTAAAAGTATGACGACTCGTGAGCCATCCATGATTGGCCAGTCCACGTGTTTCAGATTGATGCAAAATCATAAGTACTCCTTAGATCTTCTGCAGATTATCCAATATCATGGCCAGATGTATCCACTTGCACTGCAAATAACTCTTTGCACACGTGTCAAAAAAAGAAGATTTTGAATTTTTTTTGGGGCAAATTTATCGGACCAATAAACTTTTACTAACGTTACTATATGCAAAAAACACCTGATTTCATCTATCTTACACGAGTGCTATACCTATCATGTCGCTTTTTTCCCCAACCTTAATTTGCAACGTGTTGATACTATGGATGTATTAAGGTTTTATTTTCTTTTCGATTTGAAGAAATTTGTACAACATTGGCATCATTCAACTTAAGTTTTAATAAAGGATCCGCTGCGACATTCGGATCCCTGATAAAAAGGAAGTAATCAATGCTGAGAACCGTTTCACTCTTGTTTGTGTTTTTGTCCCTGACTTCATGTGGAGGTTCCGGTGGAGGAAGTAGTGATGGCGCACCCGCTGCTTCAAGTGCTTCGACTACTAAATCAACTGCAGAGTCGTTAAAAAGCTTAATGGGAGAAGAAATCAGTATAGAAGCTCCGGTTCCAACTGCTGCACTCAACTTTGAAGTAGATGTCGATCTTCATAATTTTGATTCAAGACAGGAAGATAAGGTGCTTGAAGCGGCCGACTTGATTAAAAGAGTAGTGGCCTCTGAAGAATTCAAAAACAGAATTTTGAATCATAAAGTGAAAGGCAGAAGAGTTTTTTACGATAATGAGGGCCTTACTAACGCTCAAATCTACAAGCGGATTCTGTCAGGGTCAGAAAGCTTGAGCCCTGGTTCTGATAACAAAATGAACCTTGAATTAGAAGTCTTTCAGGATTCCACCAATACAGTTGGCTTTACTTATCCAGATACGCACCGAATCTGGATGAACAAAAAATATTTGAATAAAAATGAAGCCTGGAAAGTGACAACGAATATGATGCATGAATGGTTGCACAAGCTTGGGTTCAAGCATGATAGAAGTGAAACTCCTATGCGAAAGTATTCAGTTCCCTATGCAATTGGTTACCTGGTTGCAGAACTCGCCAAAAAAGAATTCCTTTAAAAAGAATTCCTTTAAAAAGAAAGGCCGGTTATAAACCGGCCTCTCACTACTTTCTAATCTTAGTGCAAATATCTGTTAATAACATCAAGGTGACGCTCTTGCTGAGGCAATAATTCTGAACGGATAACATCCTTAACGGACATATCGATAGTATCGTCGGTAAGAGCTTCCTTGTAATCCTTGATTCCATACTCCTCGCCTACTTTAAGCGCCTGAAGTGCGGCCTTATCGCCGAACAACGAAGCACCACTTGTGAAAGCTGAGGCAAACGCACCCCATGGACCTGAAGTCTGGGTATCGGCCTTGAAATCATTTCCCACAAATCTCTTAAGTCTATCAACTGCCATCACGTGATCCTGACGAATGGAAGTCAACTCTGACTTTTCCATTTCGTCATTGATACGCTTAAGAACAGCATCAATGCTGTTTACTGCTGCCAACTCGCCCCGGATTAATTCACTTACTTCTTTCATAAAAACTCCTTGGTTGTTAATTCGAACAAAGAGAATAAAAAGCCAATTTGAAAGCAAAGTCATGTCACTGAATATTAATACCGACATCTTTAGGTTTTTTAATATTGGACCATATTCATAATTTTTTCACTCCTCTTTCCATGATGGCAAGATCTCGCTTAGAATGCCCATATGCCGCATCCAATAGAATTACCACCCAGATACTACTTGTCTCACTTCAGGGAGTTGCTGGAAGATATTACAAAACGTTTTCAATCCTTCTTAAGGCCTGTTCACCTGGATTTTCTGAAGGAATTTTATGGACTCTCTGAAGACGCCCAATGTCTTTATGTAAGGATGGTAAATCGCAAGGGAGCCTTTTTTTTTAAGGACTCGCTTAGTTATCAGGAAATTAATAATATCCCGGCCGGATTAATAGAACTTGAGAAGTTTGGCTTCATACGCATGCCTGTTGCAAGAGATGTCGAGGGGATTATCAATTTTCTGCCAAAAGATGACCTCATTGCCATGATCTCAAGCGGAACCCTCGATTTTCGTAAATCCTGGTCACGGGAAAAGTTAAAAGAACTGGCGATGCTCCACTTCCATGTGCCAGATGGATTGGTCGTCCAGGGCAGGACTGATCAATTGCAATACCTCTTATTTCTCTTCTTTGGAAAGATCCAGGAAAGTCTTACTCTATATACCTTAAGAGACTTAGGCATAAGAAAGGCCAATAGTTATCAAGGCTCAATGAAGGCCAAGTTCAAATCACTTGAAGAAGCCGAAGCCCATTACTTTTATGCCCGGTTAAATCATGAATTCTGCCTGCAGTTTGACCTCACCTCATGGCCCATTCCACTCAATACAGAATCTGAAATGCTCCGTGAGGGCCTCTTGTTACGAATGGCAGAGCACCACAAAAAAGATGAAAATTATGAAGAAGCCCTGAGCTACCTAAGAGGTTGTGTCACTCATCCCGGCAGGGAAAGACTCTGCCGCTTGCTTTATCAACTGACCGCAAGACTGAATGCCAGGAACTATTACGCAGTATAATTGAAGATCCCCATACTGATGAGGAACTTCTCTTCGCAGAAGATTTTCTTGGCCGAAAGTTTGGTGATAAGAAAGTGGGCTTTTTAACAGAGGCCCTTCGCAATGCTGAAAAGATCTTTATAGATGAAGGATTTTTCAGGCATCCAGAAATTGGTTCAGTAGAATGGTTCAGGCAAAAAGGCACTCAAGCTTTTATTTCTGAGAACTACCTCTGGAACACTCTCTTTGGCCTGCTCTTCTGGCAAGAACTTTTTGAAAGCCCCGATTCCTGCTTTCATAACCAGTTTGACTATACTCCCTTTGATCTTGTGGGTGAGGAGTTTTTTAAGAATCACTCTGCTGCCATTGAGAACAAGCTTCAACTCCTGCATGACCGGGAGGCACTAGGAAAATACCTTGAGGATTTGATTCAAAAAAGACCAGAACTTACAAATTCCTTTTTTAAATTTTATCCTGACACACTTGCACTGGTTGAAACCTATCTTGATCATGCTGATCCCAATGCAACGGGCTTAGTTCTTAAGGCCATGGCCTGTGATTTTCATAAGCGTTCCTCCGGCTTTCCCGATCTTATGATCCTTGAAAATGGTCTTCCAAAGTTCATTGAGATCAAGGCCCCAGGCGATTCTCTTCGGAAAAATCAAATGGCACAGATGATGCTGCTGAAAAAAGCTGGATTTGAAGTTGCAGTCCTTAAGGTTGAGTACAATGCCAACCCTGATCAGTCTTATGTAGTAGTGGATATTGAAACAACAGGCCTTAGTCCTGTCTATAACAGGATCACAGAATTAGGGGCAGTTAAAATCAAGAAGGGTGTTGTCGTGGAAACATTTCAAAGGCTGATAAATCCTAAACAAGCCATTCCTGCAAGAATACAAATCCTGACTGGTATTACCAATGCCATGGTGGAATCTGCACCCTCATTCCTAGAAGTGGCAGAAGCCTTTTCTAATTTTACTAAAGATAGTATTTTCGTGGCCCATAATGTGAAGTTTGATTATGGATTTATACAGGCCGAATTTCAAAAGCTGGAACTTCCTTACGTTCGCCCTTACATGTGCACATCTGCTGGCATGAAAAAGCATTATCCTGGTCTCTCCTCTTATAGCCTGGGAAGCCTGACCAATCATTTTAATATTGAATTGAAAACACATCACAGGGCCCTTTGTGATGCGGAGGCTACAGCTCAATTACTCTTACTTATTAATGAAAGCCGAAGGCTCCGCATAGCGCAAAACTAAGTGCTTTTTTATCCTCTATAATCTGGGTAAAGTTTTTTATGGATACTAGTCAGAACTTTTTTCGATCAATCCCGGAATTATATGTCTCAATCGACTGCAGACTCCATATTCTCGAGATAACAGATTTCTATTTGCAAATGATGAATAGAACAAGGGAAGAAGCCCTTGGTAAATATTTTTTTGATGCCTTTCCGGCAAGATCAATAGAAGAAAAAATCGCCCTTAAAGGATTCGATCTGGCCGAAGGCCAAAGACGAGAACAGAGTCGTGATTAAAATCAGGTGCCGCACATAATCTCCTTTGTGATAAGCGGACTTGACTGAGCAAAAAGCTCGCCATCTAATTTTAACATCATATTCATCTCTTAACGCGAGACACAAAGCTGCCAGCGCCAATTTGAGTTCAATACAAGGAAGCCAATTTGCCCTTTGGAAATTTGTAAAGAAGATGAGAACATCTATTAATCTAAGGGGACCTTTTGATTCTTCTCTACCATGTAAATAGTTTTGAATATATCGAGCTGAAACATGAATTCATGATTGGCCGGCATACTGGAGACTTAATTATTCAAGAATCATTCTTCAGCGGGAAGCATGCGAAGTTCCTGTTTGAGCGTACTCCTGAGGGTATAGACCTGTTTATTGTGGATTTGAATTCAAAGAACCGCTCTATGGTAAACCGTGTGGAGATAATTCCCGAATTGAAAGTCAGGCTTTATGATAAATCTTTTATTCAATTTGGGACTCACAGCTTTATTGTAACAACTACCAAACGTTTATCTCTTGAAGAAATAAATAACATCATTAGTTCCAATATGAGCAAGAACATAATCAAGCTTGAGGGTGTGATGAAAGTCCATGAGGGTAAGGAAAAAATCAGGGACGAAGTATCAAAACTGATGGATGTGGAAGCCCTCATGAAGGCAGAAATGGTGGAAAAAGAAAGAATCATCCTGACAAAGGAAGAAGATATTTTAGTAGTCGAACAGAACCTTCAAAAAGAGTTTAAAAAACTCGATGATACAAAGGCCCGCCTGATTTTAGCTTCGGAGGCAAGAAAAGAAGGAATTGCGAATGAGATAAAGGAAATGAGGCTTGAAATTGATAACTATCAGAAGAAGCTTGAAGAGATTGATACTGAAGTTGAACTAAAAAAGAAAAAGATGTCTAATATCAAAGTTCCAGGGACTGAATAGACGTTTGGTTGGTTGGTGCATCATTATAAATACTTGATCAGCATCAAAGAGCTTCGTAAGATTGAAGTCTAGTCAATTTAAAGGATATAAAAATGAAATCAATATTTTCTTTTCTTCTTCTCGTTCTGGCCGTGAGCTGTGCCTCAGGTCCAACAAAAGAAGAAAAAGAAGCTTTCACGAATAAAGTTGATCAGGAAAAATTAAAGACAGTAAAAGAGCTGGCAGCCTCAAGTGATTCACGTATTCCTCTGAAGGCCGGTCAATGGGTTAAGATCCATACCACTTTAAAAGAAGGCAACAAGGACCAGAGTCTTTCGACCTTCAAAGTTCTCAAAGTTGATGGAAAAACTGTTACCATGGAAGTTGAAACCACCAATGCCTCAACGCTTGGACTGAATGTCATGCAATATGAAGTTGAGAACTATCCTACTCACAACAAGCTTGATATCAGTAAGCAAGAGCTGGAGAAGTTGGTCGACAAGATGAACATCAAAAAAATTACCATGAAGCAAGGTAATGAACCCGCACAGGAACTTCCTGTTACATATATGCCAATGGCCAAGGGTATGTTGAAAGACCTTTTCGCCAGTGGATACCGTATCGGAGAGCCCAAGAAAACTGCTTGTGCGTCGGAATACTTAAAAGCTCCGACCTGTGTTGTATTTGAATATGAGGCCAATGCTTTCGGCTTTACTACAAAAGGGACAAGTTTTGCGCATAGTTCAGTTCCAGTTGTTGGTTTTATTAAGTCTGATTCTGATAAATCAGAAACCAAGGTCGTAAACTTTGGCTTAACTGGTGCGAAGAGCAGTTTATAACGCTGGGACATATCAGGGCTATGCCCATGCATTATAAGTTACTAAAAGAATAAAAAACATAAGAGTTATCCAAGCTGGAGACATTCTATTCCGCCTTTGCAGCTACAAAAGATAGTAAGTCCTAAGAAAACTGTCATCTTAAATTATTCCTAATATATTAATTCTCAATCAACAACTCTCGCTGACTATAAAGCTCCGTTTAGATTGAGCTTACCTTCATTCACGTCTAATTCTTTTGTGGGTCTAATAATCATAGAGGGACCGGATGCAACTTTTTGAACACTCAACGCATTGGCAGAGGCCACAACATTTATTTATTCAGGATGGTGAAATAGCTTCACTCCACAATAGAATTGACTGGCGAACAAGTCCACTGGGGCCTATGGAACATTGGCCACAGAGTCTCAAAACTACATTTAGTATCTGTCTTCAATCAAAGATGCCGATGTTTGTATGGTGGGGCCCCGATCTTATTAACTTATATAACGATGCTTTCATTCCTCTCGTAGGCTTGAGCAATCATCCGGAGGTTTTCGGAAGACCAGCTTGGGAAATGTGGCCTGATATCTGGGAAAGCACTTTCAGTAAATTGGTGGAAGAAGTTTTTTCCACAGGCGATACATTATATTATGAAGACTTGTTGTTCCCCATCGAACGCAATGGCCGTGAGGAAGATGCTTACTTCAGCTTTTCATATGGGCCTGCACTTGATGATGAAGGTTTTATCAAGGGCATAATCTGCTCCTGTTATGAAACCACTGCAAAAGTCCTGATAGAAAAAGAACATAAAGTGCAGGAGGAGTTACGCAATGATCTCGCCCGCAAGAAATATCAACTACAAAAAATTTCAGATGCAAGCTCAACATTGATGTCCTATGTAGACGCCGAAGAGCACATCACCTTTGTGAATGCTTCAACATTAAAAGCACTTGGTCGCACTCTGGAAAATACCGTTGGCCATGATCTTAATGATGTTTACGGAAAAGAACTTTATTCATTTCTCCACCCATATGCCCTGCGTGCCCTGGCCGGTGAATCAGTTTCATTTGAATGGCATGCTCCCCATGATGAGTACTACTTTATTACCTATGTGCCGGATATCGGCAAGGATGGCCAGATTCATGGGTTCATTTCGAACATCACCAACATCACTGAAGTGAAGGCCAAGCAGGCAATGATAAAACAGCTGGCAGATTCCATGCCACAGATTGTATGGACTGTAGATCCTGATGGGGTCATTGATTATGTAAACAGACGATTCAAGGAATATACCGGCCTCGATGAACGTCATCTGAAGGATGAATGGTATTCTTTCATTCATCCAAATGATCGCGCAAAGACAAAGGAGCTTTGGGAACAAAGCCTGGCAACCAAGCGTGACTTTGAAATTGAATATCGCCTCCGGGCCTATGATGGTAATTATCATTGGCACCTGGGCCGGGCAACGGCAGCTTTTGATTGCGACGGCAATATTACGAAATGGTTTGGCACTAATACGGACATCCATGAATCGAAGATTGCAGAACAGGAACTCAACCGACTGTTTAATGAAATTGAATTTGAACGCAGTCGCTTTGAAGCAGTCATGAAACAAATGCCAGGAGCAGTAATCGTGGGCGAAGCTCCAACCGGCAAGCTGCTTTTTGCCAATGATAAAATGGATGAAGTCTGGGGCCATGACCTGATCAAGGCCCAAGGCGACGTCATTGAGTACAGGGAATGGGTGGGCTTTCATCCTGATGGCAGGAAGTATAGGCCTGATGATTGGCCCCTTTCGCGATCTATCCAGAAAGGTGAAGTTGTAACAGATGAGGATATAGAAATAATCAGAAAAGACGGTGCCCGGGGTGTGCTTCGCCTGAACTCAACACCCATAAAAGACCGTGCAGGAAATATTGTTGCAGGTGTAGTTATTTGCCAGGACGTGACCCAGCTCAAGGATGCTATTCGGGCCAGGGATGAATTTCTCTCAATTGCCTCCCATGAATTAAAAACACCACTCACATCACTCAGGCTACAATTTCAGCTTGAAATGCGACTCATCAGTAAGAATGATCCCAAGGCATTCACTGCGGATAAAATCATGCAGATGACTTCACAGGGAGATAAGCTTGTTACAAGGCTCGCCCGGCTGGTGGATGATATGCTCGACATATCCCGGATCCGCTCCGGCAAGCTGACTATTGATAAGCAGATGGTAGATATTGGTGACATTGTAAAAGAAACTGTAGAACGCATGAAACCAATTTTTACAGCTGCCGGATGTGGAGAACCCAGTTATGAGATTTGCTCCGCTGTCGGATACTTCGATTCCATGCGGATAGAACAAGTCATTAATAACCTGCTTACCAATGCCCTGAGGTATGGGCTCGGACAGAAAGTTGAAGTACGGCTTCACTGCGAAACGGACAAGGTCCTGCTCACTGTAGAGGATTTTGGAATGGGCATTTCACAAGCGGCCCAGGTAAAGATATTTGATCGATTCGAAAGGGCGGTAAGTGCCAGCGAGATCAGCGGCCTGGGTCTGGGTCTTTTCATAGTAAAGCAGATCGTCATCGCCCACGGTGGCAAGATCTGGGTAGAGAGTATTCTGGATAAAGGATCCAAGTTCTCGATAGAACTGCCCTTGAATGAAGAAGAAGGTGTTAAAATTGTTCCAAGCTAGTCCTGATACACCCCCCCTTAACACTTATTTTAGAGAATAATTTACACCAGCTATAGGCGAATTCCCTCCTTAATGGTTTATGCCATTAAATCTATGAAAAACCTGCTCGCCCTATTTATCTTGCTTCAATCCTTCAGCGTATTGGCGTCTGAAAGTGATGAAGGGCCTTCCAGCCTTGAAGGCGAATTCTTCCGACAATCCAGAATTCACCTGCCTGTTCAATACACTCCTATTGCCGGCCTCTCCTTTGATTTTTCTATTCCAAAAGATGAAACGGACCAGACTGAAGACGATCTTTTCGGTGATATCACCGGGCTTACTGTCAACTTCACTCCACTTGTTAATGCTTCACTTGAAAAGATAAAGCGCCTTGTGAACCAGGAACAAAGCTCCAATTCCCTTAACATTGAAGCGGCAAGCGATAATACTCCTTACCTGTTAATTGAAAATAAGAAATGGGACTTAGGTTTAGGGCTTGAGGCCACTACGGATCTTCCCAGTCCATTGAGTGTAGCAGGCATAGGATTCTCATTTCTTAAGGGTAAAAATTATTACTCCATCAAGAATCTTAAGCATAAGCATGAGAAACGTCCTGCACTTGCTATGCCTACAACATGGGAAAATCTTCAAAACTGGCGTGTTGGAGACCAGCTTTTCTATGCAACCCGTGGTGGAATTGTCTTAAACGTATTCTTAGGATTTAAGCCTTTTGTCAGTATAGGACCTGAGTATCTTCATTCAGGCTCTTACCGTATCAAGGCCCATCTTTTGGCAGCGGATTTAATGGAAATTGAAATCACAACCACAAAAACCGATACAATAGGAATTGAGGCCGGAAGTCTGCCTATGAAAGTGGAAGTAAGCAAGGGCAAAGGTATCCTCGATGCCATGATTTACCACTTTGACTTGAAAAATCCAGGAGCTCCGGTGGCCATGGAGAATCTTCTTAAAGGCAGGCTTGACCTGACTAATAAAGAAATGCTCCTGGTTGGCGGACAAATTATGCTCACTACAAAAATTCAGCACACATATACATCAATATACGGAAAATATGGATTGCCCTTTATATATACCCAGGGTGCTTCCAATGGCCTTTCCTACAGCGAAGGCAATGTTGAAAAAACTGAATCAGGAAAGACCATGAAGCTTGAGGTTTTCTCCACTTCATCCATCAAGGAACGTTTTTCAGGGGGAATTTTCTCTCACAAAAAATGGTATAATGAAACACTCGCCTCCACTGTCCTTCGGGAAGCTACAGGTGATGGTTCAGTCATCACATCCTATTATTCATGGTCTTTCAGTAAGGACCATATGAGTTCAGACTCAATTGCAAAAAAGCTGAATAAGCTGGCCGATATTTTCGGAACTGAGCAATTGAGAGAATTAAAATTCCACAACACTAAGCTTGGCTATCTCAAGCTTGATTTTGGTATTAACTTTTCCGGCAGCGATGTTCTTTTTCTCCTCAATACGGCCAATCTGAGAATGGTTGAGGAAAGTGCGCTTAAAAACTTTGAAAGGGACTTTGAACTGAAAGGCCTTCGTGCTTTCTGCAAGATCCGTACTTATAATGACTGCTTTAACCGGCATTATACCCAGATTGAGAGCAAGTTTGAGCAACTTAAAGAAAAGGTTGTTTCGCTTGATCGTGCCTATCGTGAAGATGACATAAAGGAAGTGACAAAAACACTTACGAAAATCATCAATGATTTGTTTAAGTCGAAGTACCTTACCCGTTCTTTTGTAAAATCACGTCCGGGACTTTTATTTGAACTCAGGCTCGAGGGTGAAAGTATTAAAAAGCATACGATCAAACTTTAACTTATTCGCTCGCAGGCAAGCGTAGGGCCTCTTTTAGCTTTTGCTGTTCTGCCATTTCCTGCTTAACTTCCTTCACATTACTTCTCAGGAAAAATGACTTTTGCATGGCCTGAAGGGTGATTACTGATTCATTCAGAAGTTCAATAGTCTTTTTTGAGCCCTGAGGCTGAATTTCCTTAATACCTGCAGTTATCGTATTCAGGTTCTCAATTGTCTTAACCAACTGTTCAGATGCGAGCGGGACCTTGGAAGTGATATGAGGAAGCATCTTTCTTACCTCAGATGAGGCATAGTTCAGGTTCTCAATAGTTTTCTGGAGCTTCTTCTTGTCTCCTACCTGGAAGGCTATATCCTTACCAATGACCAGTGTTTCATCCAGGTTCATAAGGATGCTATCTACTCTTGCCATTAAGGATTCAGCTTTAGACCCACTTAAGACATCCATTAAATCTGCACTTTGATGCAAAGGTAAGGTTGATCCAGGTATCACAACCTTTCCATCTGGTTGTCCCTGCAAAACCGTCAAGACCTTGTCGCCAATGATAAAAGGACGAACAAACTGTACTTTTGCACCTTCAGTAATATTGTTACTGTAATCTTTTAAGACCGCGAAGGTTACCTTAACGTTACGGATATTATCCAGTTCGATTTTTTCAATATTTCCGACTTTAAGTCCCGACATAAGAACTGCGCTACCTGCCCTCAGGTTACTTGCCGATTCGATGAAAGTAACAAAAGTCACTTTTTCATCAAACCAGTTTTTCTTAACCAGAAGCCCCAGTCCTACAACTCCCGAACCCAATACGGTTACAGTGAGAAAAAGGCCTACAGCACGCTCATAAGGATTAAATTTGTATCTCATTGTCGGCTCTCTTCTAAAAGTCCTGTCCGGGTAACATGCATTACCCTTCCACCTAATTGATTGATTAAATTTTTATCGTCACTGGAAATAATAATGTGCTTAAGATTATGTTTTTGACGGTGCTCCTCAATTAGTTCCATGAAGGCCGGAATCATTTCCACACTTATCCCCTGAGTCGGATTGTCCAGGATGACGATTTCTGGATGAAGAAGGAAAGCTCTCAGGACGACCGCCATCTTCCTGATGCTGGACGAGACAGCTGATGGTCTTAAATGCTTGTGCTCATCGATTTGAAAACGGGCTAAGAGATTTACAATATGATCAAAACGCTTAGAGGGTTCTATAAAATTGTGAAAGTTCAAGAGCAGCATCATGTTCTCATATAACGACTGGTTATTAATAAGTCCGCCAACATCAAAAGAATAACCAATGTTAAGCCTGATAGGATCAAACTCTGCATAACTGAATTGATTTACTGAAGTCCCATTGACTAGATAGTCACCTTGAGTCGGTGACAGGAGTCCGAGCATGAGTTTGATTAAGGTATTCTTTCCGGCCCCCTGTGGTCCCTGGATAAAAAGAACCTCGCCAGGATTAAAGACATAGTTCACATCAGTAAAAATCATTTCACCTGCTCCGTAGTTGAAGCCGATGTTTTTCATCTCAAAACTATTTATACTCACACGTTTCATGCGAATACCTTGGTAAAGATGATGATAGTGATCGAAAGATTAAAGGCCACAACTGCCATGATGCTATCAACCACTGCATTTGTGGTGGCAACAGGAACTTCCTGGGGACCACTCCGGACCTGCATCCCATGGTGAGTTGCGATGCTAAAAATAATGAGTCCGCTTATGGAATTCTTGAATATGTTAAGTGACAGGTCATTCGGAGTGAGTGCCTGGGCCAGTACTTCTGTATAAAAAGAAAAAGGCAGGTCACTCACCAGATTTGACACCAGATAACCGCCAATAAGTGCTATCACATTAAAGTAAAAGGCCAGGCACACAATACTGATAATGCCTCCAAGAATACGCGGAAAAACCACATATCCCAGGGGGTCAATGCTCATGATCCTCAGTGCTTCGATTTCCTTGTTTATCTGCATAGACCCAATTTCAGTGGCCACTGCACTTCCAGATCGTGCAATAACAATCAGGGCAGTAAGGAGAGGACCGAGCTCACGAACGATTGTGACGACGAGAATATTTCCCATCATGTCCTGCGAGCCAAGAATGGAAAGCTGTGCAGTAGATTGCAGAACAATAATGGTTCCAGAGGCCAGGGCTATGAATGTAATCAAAGGCAAGGCCTTGAAGCCCGTAAAATAAATTTGTGAAACCAGGGTAAACAAAAGCGGACGCAAAGAGCTTAAGCGCAGCTGGGCCGTGCAACGAAAACTTAAATAGATAAAGCGGAAGAACTCACTGAAGCTTCGTGACATATCTAGTGTGAATTTTCCCAGCTGGTCGATATAGGTAAACATACTTAGCCTTATCGGTTTTTAGAGGTTGCTCTTGAAGAAGTATTAACCCGACAAACTCAGTCGGCTGTGATGCCCATCCAGTAATTAAAAACCTGTATTCAAGGAATCCTAATGCTTAAGAATATTACAGTTGCTCTGGCTTTGGTCGCTTCATCAACTACCTTTGCCAGGACTTTGCTGCTGCCCGATCTGGTGACATCCAGGAAAAATCTCTCGGACAACAGTATTGATCGGTACACAAAACCCGGCAGGATCTTGCTTCGTTTATCAAATGGAGTGGCCAATATTGGTAAGGGTCGCCTGGAAATGCGGGGAGGCAGTGTAGTTGATGGAAAACAAAGAGTTGATCTGAGAATCTTTTATGATGATGGAACTTATTATTCGCGCTTCTCCGGTTATTATGTTTTTCATTCACAACATAATCATACTCATTTTGAAGGGTTCGCCCGCTACCGCTTGCGTGAGATAGAAGGATCTATTGGTGTCGGTGAAGTCGTGGCAGAGAGTTCAAAAGTAAGCTTCTGCATGTATGACGAATATATTTTTGATTCGAGTCTTGATAACTTCAGGAATTACCGACGCTATAATTCATGTGGGACCGGGGTTCAGGGATTAAGTGTGGGATGGAAGGATGTTTATGGTAAAAGCCTGGCCGATCAGTGGATAGACATCACTGGTGTTGATTCAGGAGTTTACTGGCTAGAATCCACTGCTGATCCTTATAACCGGATCAGGGAAAGTAATGGTGCCAACAATACAAGCAGGATAAAAATTTCTATTTCTTTGTAGAAACAAATTTCAACCGCGAATACACCAGCATCTGGTTATTCGCGGGCATATCTTCATCCAGGATTAGTTCAAATCCATTTTTAATCATGGCACCGTTTACATCTTCAAAAGACCTGATGCCACTTAAAGGGTCACGGGATTTGAGTTGCTGGTCAAATTCTTCGTTTGAGGAAGACGTGAACTGGCCATCATATTTGAATGGCCCATAGATAAAGACTCTCGAGCCTTCACGGAGCCTATGGCCCAGAAGCTTGAAGAAGCTCTTGCATTCTTTCCAATGCATGATGTGGAGGGTATTTGCAGTGTACACAACATCGAACTTAACCTTCGGGAAATCATCTGTATTAACATCCAACCGGACAGGTTTCTGTATAGTGGGGATTCTGGCCTCATTAAACCACTGCTGCATGCCAAGAAAATTCCGGGAAAGATCAGTTGGATGCCATTCCATCCAGGGAAATTCGGGAGCAAAATAAACTGCATGCTGGCCTGTACCTGCGCCTACTTCAAGAAGCCTTTGATCAGTTTTTGTGATAAATTGCTTGAGTATCTGGAGAATTGGTCCCTGATTTCTTTCTGAAGCAGCTGAAAAAGGCTTATCCATTGGTATCCCTATGCAACCACTGAAATCCGTTGAATCCATATCGAGTGAAACCTGGGAGAAATTACTTCCTGCCGGCCCCCCTTTTCTGAAAAGGGAGTTTTTTCTTGCTATGGAGAACAGCAGATCAATTGGTCCAGGCTCTGGTTGGGAGCCGTTATACTTTACTGACGACAATCAGGAAGGAATTCTTTTTACCTTTATGAAGGGTCACAGTTATGGAGAATACATCTTTGATTGGGAATGGGCCAGAGCCTATGAACAACATGGTATCCCCTATTATCCCAAGCTGACTTCTATGATCCCTTTTACTCCGGCCACGACTTCTCATTTTATTATGCCAGTCTGGAATGAAAAAGCCGCTTTAAAACTCCTCCAGTCCTATGAAAGCTTTTTTAAGACTTATGATTTTTCATCTTCACATTTTCTTTTTCTGAAAAATGAGGAGATTGCCTTATTTGAAGGTCAGGATTACCTGATCAGGGAAAGCATGCAGTATCATTTCTTTAATGAAGGGTATGCAAGCTTTGATGATTATCTCTCGAGACTTAAGTCAAAGAAGGCAAAAAACGTAAGACTCGAAAGGAATAATCCCAATCTCACTATTGAGAGGCTTACAGGAAAAGAGCTGACCCCATTTCATGCAGCTGAGATGTATCAATTTTATCTTTCTACCATTGATTTAAAAAATGCCATTGATTATCTTAAGGAGGATTTTTTCCAGCACCTTTTTACGAAAATGCAGGGTCAAATCATGTACGCCCGTGCCCGTCGTGGGGAAAAGACTATTGCAGGATCCCTGTTTTTCTATGACACCGAAAAACTTTATGGAAGATACTGGGGATCTTCAGAGTATGTGGAGAATTTGCACTTTGAACTTTGTTACTATCAGGGAATAGATTTCACGCTGGAACAGGGTCTTAAGGTTTTTGAGGCCGGTGCCCAGGGTGAGCATAAAATCCCACGTGGGTTTAAACCAGTAAGGACCTATAGCGCCCACAAGTTTAAGCATCAAGCCTTCCATGCGGCCATCGGGAATTTTATCCAGGCAGAAAAAGAGCAGATCTCCATGATGATTGAAACGCTCTCAAAACAATTACCATTCCGGATGAACCTGAAAGCTTAATTTACCTGAATCAATTTCGGAGATCAGGTTTTCCAGGTCAAAACCCAAGAATTTTTTCCCTTCAGCTGTTTTGACTGACTCAAAAAGCTCACGACCACGTTCAAAATGACCAACAGCAGCTGCTTTTTGATCAATACTTAACTTAACCCCACCCGCACCCAGCTTGATCATTCCCTTAAATAAGTCAGCTATACTACCTTCCCTTTTATGAGCATTCCATAATGCTTCAAAATAAACGTGACTCTCCCAAAAATAACCGTGGTTATAAAGATCCAGGGCATATCTGAGAAATCGATTTTCCTGGGGCCTCTGTGGATCCACTGGAGGGGCCACGGGATCCCCCTCTCCTTCCATGTGGCCACCCTCTTTTTTAGGATGCGGATTCACACCCGGAACAAAAATGTAGGGTGGAAATGGCCAGGACGGAATGTAGCGGTGAGTGGCGTTCATCCTCTTCATTTAAATTCCTCATGGACAAAAATGAAACACTTAATTAACCTCAAATGATGAAATATATATTGTTAAGCCTTTTAATTGTTGTGCAAGCCTTTGGACAAGACCTCGCTTTTGATAAAGCGACTGGTCAGGCGGTGCCCAAATATGTGGGACAGGTCAAGATTATGAAAGGTAAGGTTTTTAAGCAGAAAGGACAGGGCAAACCTGAACGCATAGAAATCGGGGCCCGATTCTTCAAGGATGAAACCCTTATCACTGAAGAAAAATCATTTGCCAAACTCCTGGTGGTGGATGACACAGAGATGACTATCGGTCCAAACACATCACTTAATTTTGAGGAGTTCAAATTTGTCAGCAAGACTGACAGGCAAATTGTTTATTCACTCACAATGGGACAGCTTGCGGCCTTCATTAAGAATAAAGCAAAGCAAAATGATATAGTATTTAAGACTAAGAATGCAGTAATGGGTGTAAGAGGAACTCAAATTCTCATGAATCACCGGATGGTCAAGAATATCGAGATTTCTGAATTTGCTTTGGAGTCTGGATCCGCCTCAGTGACTGATAAGATTAAGCAAGTTACCCATGACCTTACTAAAGATCAGAGGCTTATTGTCCTGAAGGACGCCGTAAGCAATGAATCCATTACAGAAAGAAATTCACTCTCCCCAGATGAAATTAAAATGCTTGAAGGTGAAGACTCTTTCCTGCCTTACTTTGCTCCCCATGATGCCCAGCCTGGCTCGACTTTATATGGATTCCTGCAAGGAGAAACCAAGTCATCTGATTCTGATGATTTCCATAAGCTTGATAAGAAAGAAACTAAGCCCACTGGATCCTTCCAGAATCTCAAAAAGCTCAATGAAAAGTTAAAAGAAGATCGCCGGAAAAAATAATTATTTTATTGGCTGACCGAGACCATGTTTTTCAGGCGCATCTGTATAAACAGCTTGTGCGTCTGGCAACCATTCCGACAAATTCTTTCGTCTGGTTACATCTGATGGGTGGGTAGACATGAATTCCGGTGGGGCCGCGCCCTTACTGGCCGCTCCCATGCGTTCCCATAACTTAATTGCTTCACCAGGTTCATACCCGGCCTTCGCCATAAAGGTCTGGCCTGCCTTATCTGCTTCGGTTTCATCTGCACGTGAGAACTTCCGGTCAAAGAAAGAAATCGCAAAGCCCGCAGCAGCGCCACCGAGGCCACTTAATTGCCTGCATGTTTCAGTCTTGCAAAGTAACTGGCCGCCCACTATGGCCGCGCCACCAATAACTAATCCAGCAATACTTCCCTTAACTGCGCGAGCGTACCGCTCTTTACCATGTCTCTCAGTAGCGTGAGCAACTTCGTGTCCTAGCACGGCGGCCAGGGCCGCTTCATTCTGGAGAACTGGCATAATGCCCGTATAAACCGCCATCTTACCTCCTGGCATACACCAGGCGTTTATTTCAGGGCTATCGATCAACATCCATTCCCATTTAAAGTTTTTCTCACCTGATGCTGCCGCAATTCTCGGAGCAACACGATTAAGCATGGCCGTCCATTCAGCATGAGTGGATATTTTGGATTTTGTTTTCACTTCATTGTAGGCCTTGAGGGCCATGGCATCGATTTCTTTTTCATCGGGATCAGTTATCGACGAGCAGCTTGTAAAAAAGCCTGAAAGCATTAACACAAGGCACAGTACAACGAAATTTGTCATATATCCTCCAATCAATAGGGCATATCTTAATCACAAGTTAGGACTTTTGAAATGCGCGTCTTGGTAGTTGGAAAAAGAAGGCTAGGATGTCTCTAAGAAAAATCTTCGAGGAGGACCTATGAATTTAACAAAAATGTTGACCGGATTGACGATGCTTACCATCGCAACTTTCGGCTTTGAAGCTCAAGCGGCAAATCCAATGTCTACAAAGATGACTGACCCGGTGATTGTCCAGGAATTGATTAATACCAATGAGGGTGAAATATCACTCGCAAAACTGGCCATTACAAAGGCCACCAATCCTGAGGTGAAAAGCTTTGCTGAAGCCATGCTCAAGGAGCACACAGAAAATAATGAACAGACCCGCGTACTCACTAAAAAGCTCAATATCGAGCCACAGAATAACCTTAAAACAGAAACCCGAACTATTTCGGCGGAAAAAGATGTGGCCGTCCTGAAAATGAAGAAGGGTAAATCTTTTGACAAGTCATACATAGACAGTCAAGTAAAGATGCACCGTAAAGTACTTGAAGAGCTTAATCAAAAAATGATTCCAAATGCCCAGAATGAGGAACTTAAGGCGATGCTCACAAAAACCGCTGCCTCTGTTAAAGAGCACTTACAACATGCTCAGAAATTACAAACAAACATGCTTTAATATTCTTATCCGAGTAAGACCAATCTACAGTCTTACTCGGATTTATTTCTGTTTTGCCTTTAGACCAACTTCAGTTAGCATTTAAGCCTATATTAATTTTGTCTCAGGACTAGTTTAATGGCTTATTTTCGTCAAAAAGCAGACCAATTACCAGTTGCACTTATTTCTCTTTTTTTCCTATGCGACATCGTCATTTATCTTACAGTGGACCATCCCTGGGCAGTAATGACATGGTTCGTCCTGAGTATCTGGCCTAAAGGTAATATCTGCGCCTGGAACCACCATCATCAACATTGCTTAACATTCCGCCAGACATTTTTAAACCGTCTGCTTGAAGTCATGTATGGATTTCAGACAGGTATCACTTCTAAAGGCTGGTTCCTGCATCATGTAGTTGGCCATCATAAGAATTACCTGGATCAGGAATTAGATGAATCTCGCTGGATGAGAAAAAATGGTAAAACCATGGGCGAGATTCGTTATACGTTAGAAGTTACCATGACCGCTTATCCAAGAATTATCAAAACAGGGCTTAAATATCGTAAGCACCTTCGTGATTTTCTTGTCATGTTCGGCATACAAATCGTCCTTCTGACTGTGCTCTTTTATCACAACTGGTTTAATGCCCTCTTCCTCTTTGGTCTTCCAATGATCATTGGCCTTACCTTGACTTCATGGGCGACATACAATCACCATTCCGAGCTTGATACAAAGAATGAAATGGAAGGCAGCCGGAACGTTCTTGACCCCTTCTATAACCTTCTGACTGGAAATCTTGGTTACCATACTGCTCACCACGTAAAGCATGGACTCCATTGGTCTAAGATTCCTGAGTTTCATGCCTCAATCGAGCATATGATTCCTGCCGATTGCTATATGAAGGCCGGTTTTCCCTACAATTGGATTAGTGGAACTAAGAAAGCTGCCATTTACGTGGCCCGTCCGTTTTTCAGAAGGGCTTAATACTCAGGTATAGGCCCTTCTTGCTCGCATTGTTTCAAATCACATAAGCGTCTCAATCTCTTGAATCCAAAGAAGGGTTTCATGAATTACAAACTGGTCATTTTGCTTACACTGGTCAGTTGCAGCCAGAGTCCCGTTCGTACATCCCTGGAAATTCATCCTCTCGAAAAAGTTCCTGCTTCTGAAGCTCCGGCGATCAAAGAAATACTAGGTTTGGTCAAGGCTGGTTATGGTAATTCGAAACCCAAAGCTCCAGAAGACCAAGGCTGTGTAAAAGCAGAATTTAAAATATTGAGGGATATCCCCTCTGATTTTCGCCATGGTGTTTTTGTTGACGTGGAAAAAACTTATCCAGCGTGGATCAGGCTCTCAAACGATAACAAGCGTCCTGATGGAAGAAGCCTTACAATTAAACTCATGGGTGTAGAGGGTCCAAAGCTTGGAGATGAATCGGGCTCACAGGATTTCCTTTTTCAAAGCGCGCCAAACTTCTTTGCAAAGGATGTCGCAGATTACGTGAAGTTCATGAAGCGTGGGGATGAATTATCCAAGAAAACGAAGCTCCATAAGCGTAAAAAACGCGCGAGTATAAAAGTACCGGCCGAGTCAGCTCCTCATATAAAGCATCCATTGTCTGCAGAATACTTCAGTGCCCTTCCGCAACTTATCGGCCCTCAGGCAATGAAACTTCATGCCGGTCCATGCCCTGATTCAAAGCTGTTGCCTACAAAGTTCTTTGCCCGCTTCAAAGATGATTTCATGAGAAAGATCTTGTCGGCCCAACTTGAAGATGGAGATGCGTGTATTGAAATTTCAGTCCAGGTTCAGAAAGATGATCTGGCAATGCCAATTGAAAACGCCCTTATCCCATGGGATACAAGGCTCTCCCCATTTATACCTGTGGCCCAAATTCTAATTCCTAAGCAAGATTTCCTGACTGAAAAAAGAAAACAATTTTGCGAGAACATTTCCTTTAATCCCTGGCATGCAATTCCTGAACACCGCCCCCTTGGCGGTATTAATCGTGTTCGAAAACTAGTTTATGAACAAGCCCAAAAACCTAACAAGCATTCCTCATCTGAGCCCAGCCCAGACGACAAAGAGTAAATTTTACTTCATCCAGATGAAGTGACTTTCTTGTCGGCGAAGCTATGCACAATCCACTTCATCCAGATGAAGTAACTTTCCTTTCGGCGAAGCTATGCATAAGTCCACTTCATCCAGATGAAGTAACACTCTTGTCGGCGAAGCTATGCATAAGTCCACTTCATCCAGATGCACGGCCGACGCATCAAAAGTCGGCCATTTTTTAAATAATTAATCAATACTTACGGCCATGTGTCTAGGCCAATTGTTACTCATTTTGTATATTTTGAGCAAATGAGTATATTCGACAAACTTATTATTCACATGGG
>DATLXC010000064.1:0-37513 GCA_035575985.1 Bacteriovoracaceae bacterium
CCAATACTAATCCATATGATTATTTTGTCTGGGTGATGAAAAATAAGAATGAGATTAAGTCAGCACCAGATAATTACTTGCCGTGGAAGTTCGTGGCACAATAATTTTGATTCGTTAAGCAGGTTTACCGCAAGGATACACCGAGATTGAGCAGTGGAAGCAAGACTTCTACGGCACTCAAAAATCTGCTGGCCGCCCTAAACTTGACCCAGAGCTGGTTGAACTGAGAAATAAAGAAAAAGAGCTTTCAAAAGATCTAAGACGTTTAACTTCATCAGCAGATAGGACAGATTAGCCAGCTCCGTCTATAGCACCTAAGCCAGGGATGCTTTAGAAGGATGAATCTAGATAAAAATCTGGACTCCGAATTAAATCGCTAGCAAATATCGACTTAAAGAAGGTGGCTATAAATGCCATCTTCTTCTCTAATTCCCCTGCAAAATGATTTAATTAAACAGTGCCTTAAGCTTCTTTCGTTTTCTTGGGGTTTTGAGCTACTAATCGATAGTAGTTATCAATATAAAGCTCCACCGCTTGTACAATGAGTTGCTGATATTTTCGGCCGTTCGCTAAAGCAATCTTTTGAATCTCTGCGAGATCATTTTCTGGAATTCTTATTGAGATGGGTTTTCGATTTCCTGCTCCCAGGATTTGACGATGTTCCTCTGGGGAAACCGGCTTACTTAGGGCCAATAGCTCTTTTATGGCTTCATTACTTTCAAAAAGCGTGGCTGCTTCTTCCCAGCGTTTTACATCATCTTCTTTTGTGTTTCTTTTTGAGCTTTTCATAAAGTACAATCCTTTCCTGATTTGGCTCGAAAGCTGTTATCAAGTTGAGGGTTTCTCGATGTTTCTCCCAAGCGACAAACAAGAGCTTTCCCTTTTTGGTTTTACCAATCACTCAATAACGGGTGAATGGCGGATAATTAAGCTGGTCAGGTGAAACCATAGGAACAGGAGGAGGGTCACCGTTAAAGACTACTTCCCAGGCTTCAATTGGCGTTACCTTTCTTTTCTTCTGTATATGGTTCTTGGCCCATTCTTCGTTATCCCACATGATTTATTATATCACATACTATCGTATATACATAAGTATATCGTAATACAGTGGTTCAAGCTTTAAATTTGAGGAGATCTATTTAATGCGTAATTGACAACCATTTGAAATTGTTGGAATATTGAATTTTGCTAAATTTTGAGACTGGCCAGACCCCCGTATATTTCAATAGAGTGTTCAGATTCTAGGCATTCTTGCGTCTTTTTTTAAAGTCAGATCATTTTTACAACTTAAATTCATCAGCAAAGGAGGAAATCAAAATCTAGATTTCCAGTGAATCAGTTTATTCAGTTTCGTCAGTAACATTAAATTCAATTTTCATTCATTCACAATTTAAACAAGGAGAATTTTTCTGGAAAATGAAAAATCGACTGGTATTGCTTTTTTTGGTTCTGTCTCAGGTATCGCGCTTATCTTTTTTGGTTATATGAAATCGAAATCAGTGAAGAAATTAACCGGAGCAGATATTGATGTGTGGGAGGGAATGCTTTTATTTTTACAAGACTCTATCTTTTACGTCTTTGCAGTATTGTTCGCGCTGGGCATCGTATTTATTATTTACCTCTTAGTTAATGTTACTGTTGAGAAACTCACAGCTTTTTATGTCACATGGAAAAAATCACAAGAATGGTGTCAAAAAGTTGAAAATGGCTTTGAGAAAAATCAAATAGAGATTAATGAGTTGAAGGATTTTCGTCGGAGCGATAAAAATGAACGGGAAAGGCTTGATAACAACATGAATGTTATCTATAGAGAACTCAAAGAGGTTAGAGATTTCATTGGAATCGACGCTCAAAAAGCACAAGCAGATGCAGAAAAGGCCATAGAAGAAAGTGTTCAGTAGTCGCGACGAAAAGTTATGTCAGTTTCTTTTAAGTTTTGGATTTTTAAGCTCAGAGCAGATCAAGAAGTTACTTTTTCCGACCACCGATAAACGAACCATGTTAAGGCGACTTCGTGTCCTCAATCAAAGAAAAATTTTGAATCGTTTTGAAGTTTCATCTGGTGGGCAGGTTCTATGGACTCTTACTCCCTCGCAAGTAGAAAAAATGGGCAGCTCTTTTATGATGAAAAACATCAACAAAAATGCACTTACCCATGATCTTTTAGTAAATGATCTGAGGCTTAGGTTTGAACAGTTGAATGTTGGAAAGTCTTGGAAGTCGGGGCACTATTTTCGGCACAAGTTTAGTGCCAATAAAAAACCAGAAGAAAGATCGAGTGATACAATTCCTGATTGGCTTGTAACAATCAATAATCGAGTTTGTGCACTTGAAGTGGAGCTTCATTTGAAGAGTAAGGATAGGATGCTGAAGGTGTTTGAGACTTATTCAAATAATAAGGCCATCTCACTTCTCTGGTATTTTGTTCCTACTGAGGCCATGAGGAAAAAGCTTCTTCGTGAGGTGATCCCATTCACCAATTATCGAGGGAAGCAGTGGTTCAAAGTGAGTCTACTTCGTGAGCTTGATGATGAGTTAAAGGTGCCCACAGTCCCCCCTCACAGTGTGAGCAAGTATAGTTAGTTTAAGTCCCTGAAATTTTGAAGTTTTTTATCAATCGTCCTTTCAAACAATATAGGGGTTTGGGGGGATGATTTAATTTTATCAACAAGGTAAGAAAAGGAGACTAATTTGAAAATGATGTTTAACAAAGTGCAGTTTTGTTTTATAAGGGTATCTAGTATAAAATGTATCAAACTCAGTGAAGGGAAATTGTTATAAAACATTTTCCAGAGAGTAGTAAGTTCTTTGACATTCGCATAGGTGGGAATGAATGGCTCACAACTGATGAAGCAGCTCGTTTACTTTCTATTTCTCCAAACGCACTTCGAATTATGGTTCATCGTGGCCAGGTCGAATTTTACAAGTTCGGACGACGATTACGTTTTAGAGTGAATGATTGTTTGGCCCTTATTCAAAAGAAAGGGACTTAACAATGGCAATTAAAACAATCGAAAAAAATGGTAAAAAAGTTTATGAAGTCTATGTCAATGGCTTCGATTCAAAGGGACGGAGAGTCCAGATGAAACGAAGGGGCATAGAGAGCTTGAGAAAAGCGGAAACTGCGGAGTTTGAATTAAAACGTGAGCTGGCAAAGATTAAAGATGAAAAAGTGTCCTGGCGATGGAGAGAATGGTTTGAAGAATGTCTGAAGCGAATGAGACTTGTTCACCAACCATCAACCATGGCCAACTATGACAAGCAACTCAACAAGTCCGTGAATCCCCATTGGAATAATCTTGACCTGAAAAAGATTTCTAAGGCGGATGTGTATGATTTAATTTTCACGAAAATTAATCATGGCATTTCGATGCAAACACGCCGAAGTATTTTAAAGATGGTGAAGAGAATTTTTCAAATGGCCGTAGAGGATGGAGCCTTAACTCACAATCCCTGTATGGGAATAGTGATTAAAGTTCACGAGGTCGATCAAAAAGTTCTGACGACTCGGGAAGTGGAAATACTTTTAAAAGAAGCCAGGAATACGAATCATCGGTTTTATCCAATCTGGGTCATGGCCCTTATGACGGGCATGCGGTCAGGCGAGCTTTACGCCCTCAAATGGACGGACGTTGATTTAGAAGGCAGGACGATCTCAGTAAATAAGCAATGGACGAACAAAGCAGGTTTTTGTGCTACAAAGACTCGCAGAAGCCGCATTGTTCCAATTTCTGACGATCTTCAAAACTTTTTAAGAGAATGGAAGCTTCAAAGTGGGGGCGGGGAATTTATCCTTCCTCACTTTACTGAGTGGCAAAATGGCGAACAGGCCCAAGTACTTCGGGAATTTTGTGAATCCATTGGGATAACGTCTGTTAAATTTCACGATCTCAGAGCAACTTTTATCACCAATCTTCTTGCCCGTGGTGAATCACTGGCACGAGTTATGGCGATGGTGGGACATACGCAAATTAAGACCACTAACGTCTATCTTAGGAAAGCAGGGGTTGATGTTCAGGGAGCGACTTCGAAACTTGGCTATGGGTTGCCTTTTGGCGAGGTGGGTCAGATCTTGTCTTTAGTCGATTAACAAAGTTTGCTTCCAGTTGCTACCAGAGTTAAAATTTGGTAAATGATTATGAGTGGTTGGGGGTTCACCGAACTTCCGACCACTTTAAATTTCAATATTTTATCAACTCTATGAAAATTCTTTCACTTATAATTTTCATCTTTTTTTTCAATCAAAGCCTATTTGCTGAAACAGTTTTACCTCTTACTCGTGTGAATCTGGATCTTGTTTCTGAAGATAACAGGCCACTTGTTTTTCGTTCAAAAAAATTTAACATTTCGTTAATGAATGGCTTCTGCGAGTCCAATAAATCTGATGGCAACGTCAGCAGGGTAGTACTGGCCCGAAATATAGAATTCCTGAAACGCGAACTGCCTGATTTGATCCATAAATTTGAATCTTTAATAAATGAGCTCAAGCCAGGCTTTTTTGAGGCAAACAACGATTTCTTTCCGCTTGATTTTCATTTGTCCATTGATGGAAATGAGTCTTGTTACAATGCAACCGCGGAAGGAAACCATATTGAGATTCCGGCCCAATCAAATCCTGATTATGTAAGAGGTGTTTTTGATCTTATCTATCATGAGATCGGCCATGTTTTGGGCCACTTCAATGGATATGATCAAAACTTATTCGATGAGACTATTGCAGATGCCATAAGCCTCTTGTTGCTTAATCCAAACGGGATTTTTTACCTGGGTATATCATCAGAGCGCGAAGAGTTGAAAAGAAGAATAGATCTTGGAAAGCGTGATCCTCACGCACTGGCAGCTGAACTCGAAGTTGAATACACTTCAGTTCCATCCTGGCTTAAGGAAAACGGACTTAAATACAAGTGCATCTCTGATGATCACTATCGTGATATGAGAAATGATATTCCTCTGGCCGATGCTCTTGAAGGTGGGGGGGAATCTTATATAGTTTCATGTGCTGTTCATTCGTATCTTGGAAAACTCGGGCGAAAGTTCGGGTCTGAAAAGGTGCTAAAGAATTTTGTAAAGGCTTACCTTAACGATTCTCTTTCATTTAATGATATTGATATTTCACGAGTTATGAATGGAGTTTTTAAAAACGTTGATCATACTCGGGTCGATCCAAGCTTTAATCGTCTGTCACTGAAACCCACAAATGCCGGAATCATACTTCTGCTTACAGAATTCACTGATGAAGATGGAGAGCATTTCAAATTAACATGGGATCATCCAAACCTGAATCTGGACTGGGGTGTTGTGGCCTTTAAAGATCTCGCAGGAAAGTCGGTTGCATCATTTTCATTATCTAGCGTCAAACAGGGGGCAGTGCTAACCGCACAGAATCGGCAAACCTGCCTGGAAGACAGACTAGTTTGCTATTGTCCTGCCTCAAACTGGAACCGCATGGAATTGCAACTTGGCTGGATGTCTAGTGAAGGAGGGAGGACTCAGAGTAAGGTGCTTGAACTTCCACCCAATACCAGAGGCTGTTTTGAGCTTGGGGTACCTGAAAATCTTAAAACAAAGTAATAAAATGGGTTAAAATAAACCCATGACTTTCAAAGCGACCTTGCTCACATTCCTTTTCCTCATGCTTGCCGGGCAAAATGCCCGGGCAGCCGATTCGAAATCATTGATGGTCTCACCAAGTGATAACACTTTTTTCGAGATAAGAGATAAACCCCGTTACCTGCATTTTGTAATACGGAGACCTGATCCCAAGCTTCGATACAAGCTCGAGATAATCCTGAATAAAAGGATCGTCGTTGATCATTTCATCGATAAGGATACATTCAAGTTCAAAGTCGGAAGATATGACCAGGAGGTAAAATGGAGAGTCCTTGCCTATGACGAGAAGGAGAAGTTGGTCATAAGTAATTATTATGCAGTTGTTCAGATTTATCATAATCAGAAAAGCAGGAACATTGATCTCAAGCTTGACCGGCACTCACTTAAGGACAAATTTATCCTTACCTGGCCCCAGCAGGAAGAGTGCTCTGCCTATAACATCGTATATAATGGCAAACGAATTGCAACTACCAAGAGGAAAGGCGCATTACTTAATGACCATGCGGATGCACAAACTATCAAGGTTGAATGTTTAGACGATGTTTCTCACTTTGGAATAATAGACTTGAAACCTAAAAAAATCCTGGCCCATGCTTTCTTTTATGAGTTTCAAGGGACTGGAATTTGGATTAAGCAGGAGTTGTCTGGTTATAGCTCGAATCAAAATTACATCATGCAGGTCCATGGCATGGGTTATCAGTTTCATTGGGATAAGAGAAAGAGAAATGATCTCATGACGTTCTTTCGTTACGGACTCCCGCTTGATTTCAGCGATAAGGTCCGGCAAATATCGTTTGAGGCAAGGATGCGTTTTGATTTCATTTCTACTATCAAGGAGAAACTTTTACTGGAATTTGAGAGTCCCAGCCTGACACACGACTTTGATAGCAATTTCACATCAGAGCAGACAATGACTTTCCTGTCTGCCGGGCTTGAAACCTATCTAAACCTGAATAATAAGATTTTCAAAGGTGCCTTCCTGCTCAAGAAGGAAATTCAATCGCTATCTTCCAGTCCATCTTTCAAAATACGCTTAACATTGCCTTATTCAAAAAATATCCTATTGAATGCAGAGTTTGATTACAGTCGCTTTACCAGTGACGAAACAGAAAATTATTTGAAACAGGTAAAGACCGGTCTGACCTATCTATTCTGATAAATCTTAAGTTTCAAATTCTTTTCATGCAGATGGGCCGGTTGTCTTTGTGGACTTTGGAATTGATACCTTATCTCCATGCCCCTGGTAATGAGAAAAGTATTCTTGATTAAGCCGGAATTCCATTGCTGAAGATCCCGCCATTTAGATTCATCGCCAAAGAGTTTCGCAGAAATTTTAGCCAGGGAGTCGTTTTTCTGAACGATGTAAGTCAGATACTGAGCATCAGGTATAGGGAGAGATACTCTGGGTTCAACTTTAGCTGAGTTTTGATACTTAATGATCATGCCTTCAGAAATTGCACCAGGATTTGCAAGTACGGTTGGATTCCATTTTTGCAGCTTTCTCCAATCTGTTCTTTTACCAAGAAGCTGAAGGGCAATATACCCAAGATTGTCATCGGCCTGAATTGTGTAAGTTTGAAATTCATCGGATGAGCTGGGGGTCAGGGGAACAATTGCCACTATTTCCGGACCTTGTGTTGGAACCATGGAAAGGACAACAGGTTCTTCAACTTGTGCAAGTTCAATTTTAGCTGAGTTTTGATACTTAATGACCATCCCTATGGATAATCTAGCAGGATTTGCAAGTACGGTTGGATTCCACTTTTGCAGTTTTCTCCAGTCTGAGCGCTTGCCCAGAAGCTGGCCCGAAATATATTCAAGATTGTCATCGGCCTGAACTGTATATGTTTGGAATTCATCTGAAGAAGCTGGTGCACGTAGTACAACCTCAGGTTCCGGGAGTGCTGCTGCTGGAGAAGCAATAGCTATCATTTCAGGTTCAGGTAGAGGAATCACCGGAATTACTTCTTCGGGATCAAAGATAGTATGAGCAACAGACTTTTGTACTTCAGGTGTTTTAATACCTTCCAACAATATGTAGTCTGATTCTTCTGAGCTAGCTACTAATGGCATTGCTGTTGAACATGACTGTACCAGCAAGGACAAAACTATTATTAAATGTGGATGTTTTATACTCATGTAAACTAATCGGATTTTTTCAGGAAATTATTTAGAGAAAGATGTAACCGAAACCAACACCAAGGCGTAAGGTCGTGAGTTCTGAAGGACCTGACATGGCATGAAACTTGAAAAGTGAGTGAATAAACATGCTTGGGGATATTTTTTTGTTCAAGTACCACATTATCTTATATCCATCATAACCGCCGGCCACAGGGAATCCCTGGGGATGCGTCTCAGTCGTGGTTGAGAGGCTCTTAGAAAAAGAGAGCTTATTGAAGAAAGCGTGGTCAAAGAGTTGAATAGAGCGTGATACCCCGACTGTAAGATAGAGAACCGTATTATTATCGAGCAAGATCTCATGATTGTTCTGAATGGCACCCATATTAAAGGTTGAGAACCTTTCATAGTCCAGACCGTAATAACCAGTGAAGTTTTTCTCTACGAATTTGTATTCATGATATAGATTTCCTCCGATTTCTGGTGGAACTTTTACATCACTGCCATCCAGGTTATTTCCTGACGCCAATAGGTAGGAGAAATAGGCACTTGCCGCAAAAGACCATCTGGTATTTTTGGGGTAGAATGAAAGGGCAGTTCCCACGGAAAAAGGGCTGTTCTGATAAAATTCAACTTCCGCCGCTGTTGTGTCCTTCTGGGTAAACTTACCGAATGAGGCCATGTAAAAAATTGATCCCTTTAATCCTTCAGGACCCTTGACCAGTTTCGCTGCAGCTTCTTGAGCATTCAAAAGATAGGCCTGGTACTTGGCCTTATCAAGGTCATCAATGGGAATAAAGAGATCAAAAGGAGTTCCAATTACAAGGCTCTTCCAATCGGTAACATGTGGATTTTCTTTGATCGTTCTTTCATAAGCCTGATGTTCGGGACCTATAACCCTATCATTATAAATAAACCTGAGGAAAATGCTTTCAAGGGTATCGTTTTGTTCAACTATGTATGGCAATTTAAAATAAACCTTCTCAGCGGCTAAGGCATATTTGCTTAAAATAAATAGGAACGAGAAAACTATGAGTTTGATCATTTAGTACTCAGTCTAAATGATGTTAATTTTTTTAGCTATAGTCATAAAGTGCCTAGATTACATGAGTATCTACGGAAGGGATGCTAAGCCTGCAGAATTTGCCTCTCATCAATTTAAGGTCTTAGTCCGGTATCCTTTACCTAGGAATAACCGGGTTAACCAACTGAACTACTCAAGTGATTCGACCGATATGTAAGTTATGGGAATTGACGAAAATTTTACTCCAAAGGGCAGGATCGTATCAAGAGTTTGTTGAATTCCAAATTGTTGCTGATGATGATCAGTGTGCTTATGTTTGCTTGCAAACCGCAGGGTAATATTGTCGTAAATAATATCGTCGAGCCTGATAACATTAAACCGGAAATATTTTTTCATACTACTGCACCAGCAGTAATGAACGGTTCACAAGATTTTGACCTGGATTTTGAAGTTACAGACAATAAAGAAATTGATGAAGTTATCTTGTCCTATTCTCCGGATGGTACGTCACTTCCTTACACGCAATTGGCAACTTTTGGAGAGGGAAGAAGGACAATTAAATTCTGTCCTCCAAATCAAAATCACGTAAAACCTACCTTTAAAATCTTTGCGAAAGATAAAAAAAATAATGAACATGAAGAGACTTTGGGGCTTTACGCTGGAAAGAACTTCACGATAGCCATCACTGAACCAGCTTTGCCTACTATTACATCGAGTGTGGGAGTTTCAACAACTGCAGCATCAACACTTATCAATATCAATACTTGTGACCTTGCCGACGCTTGTAGCACAGGTGCTCTTTATTATGAAGTACCGACCAATGATACCTTTATTGCAGTAAGCTCAGTTCAACCTGTAGCTTCAGCTCCTTCATGGGTAGCTTGCGATGACGTCAAAACTAATGGATACCCGGTAGCCCTTAGTACAGATGGAAACCTGCTTCTTAAGATTTGGTCCAAGTCTGATGATCTGGGCGTTTCGACCATATCTACACCTTCACAAAACATAACAATTTATCATGACGGGACTCCACCTGTTCCAAACTTAGATACTGTTCCTACTACCATGACTGCACATACTGACTTTACACTTCAATATGACCTGTCAGATGCCGAGTCTGGTTTAGCATCGGGAAAGATTTTCTATACTTCGAAAAAAACGGATCTTGTTAACCATCCCTATGTTGAGCTGGGAGCTGTAACAGCTGGTGCAAATAATACAGTCAAGTTCTGTGTTCCAAACAAGAATCATCCTGATGGTGCATTTAAGATTGTCGGTACAGACGTTTTGGGAAACACCAATGCTCTTTATGAAGTAGGTGGCTTCACTGTTACGAGGTCTTCAAACAATTTATTGCCTACAGTGACTGGAGTAACAACTGCCACACGTTTTACGGCGGGTAAGTCTAATATTTCAATTGATGCTTGTAAGGTTAACACTTGTTCTGTAGGTGCTTATACTAACCATGCTTCCGACAACAATGTATTCATAGCCGTTGGAACTACTGCACCTGCGGCGGGTTCAGCTTTATGGATAAGCTGTGCTGATGTCCTGGCCAATGGTTATGATTTCGATGTTCCTGTATCTACAGGGGCAAGTAACTATACTACTGCAAAACTTTGGGTTAAATCAGAAAACCTTGATATCGATGCTTCAACTACTGTTTCAACTATCTCAACTGTAGGTGTTGGTCTTACGATTCCATATGACTATGACTCAATGAAGTTCTTAACCACTGCCGGTGTAATGAACAGTCATACTCCATTCTCATTGAGTTTCAACCTGGCGAACCCCGCAACCGGCCTTGCATCAGCAAAGCTTTATTATTCTCCTAATTCAACAGACCTTGTTACATATCCTTTCGTTGATATGGGAAACCTGGCCGGTGGATCGCCGGAAGTTGTTAACTTCTGCGTACCACACAAGACTCATCCAAACGGAACATTCAGGCTCAGGGCAGTGGATAGCTCCGGAAGAGTTGCCATACAGGACACGCCCGGATTTACAATTACCAAGACAGCAGACCCTGTTTTGCCACTAGTCACCAAGAGTTCACTGGCCAGTCCACTTTCAACTGGAGTTTCAAGAGTCTGGGTAGATGCTTGCGCTCAAAATACATGTGCTGGAAGCGCTTACTCCTATGCGGTTCCCGATAATGATCTTCATATAGCAATTGCCGCTGCACAACCAACTGCCGGAGCCGCATCATGGGTAGCTTGTTCAGATGTTGCTGCAAATGGATATCCATTCAGCGTACCTACTGTTACCGGAAAAGGTAATTATACAACTGCCAAACTTTGGGTTAAATCAAGCAACCTGGACCTGAATGGTGTAACTCCGGTTGCTACAGTTTCAGCAGCAAACAGAGCGCTTTCTCTTCCTTACGACTATGAATCACCTGTCATTACGAACCTGAACCTGGGTAACCTTGGTACAGGGCTTAATCTTGAAATTTTGGTACTAACATCTTGACGGGTTATTCTCGTGGTTCCTTCAGACTAGCACCCAGTTGTATTGATCCTTATTACATTCCTGCATCTGGAAACATCACGGGGACCGTCACAGTAAGCACAGACAACGTGACAGTAACAGGAAGTGGAACGACTTTCCTGAGCGAATTTCTTCCACTGGATTATACTGAGATCAATGGAATTTATACCCAGATCAAGACTGTTAACTCCGACACTTCTATTACTTTAAATGAAATTTCGGGAAATAAGCCCGCACTCATTGGTACCTTTACGGCTTCAAAAAGAATGCCTTCATACGGTGGAATTAAAGTTACAAAAGGTGCAGGCGCACCACCAACAGCTTTGAGTACTGGATGGCAACCTTGTGACAATGTAAATCAGACTATTCTTCATGGTGACCTTATAGATGGAGCCAATATTTTCCAATTCTGGGTTAAGGATAATGGAAACAACGTAGCGACAGCATCCGTTAACTACACTGTAAATTACAACGCTCCTGTTATAACAGTAGAAGATGGACCAACCATATCTACCAACGTCGCCGCCCTTACTATCAATGCATGTGGAGGTGGTACCAAGATTAGTAAAGTCCTCTTTAATGAGACCGGAGTTAAGCCATTAATTGCTGATGTTAACTGGCAAGTTTGTTCCACGACTGCAGGTGCTTTAAGTTCTATGGCCTTGTCGCCTGGAAATCACACGTTGAAAGCGTACTTTCTTTATACAGATAATTTTATTTCTGAGAATCCTGTCAACGTAACAGTGAACTATTTGCCAGAAGTTGAATGGTTCGAATCTCCACTTACCATACGCCCACAAACCACCTATACACTTGCAAGCTGTACTGGGATTGATGAAGTCTATGTCAATCAAACCACAGCACCTCTTGCAGGAGCTGCTGGTTGGCAAACTTGTAGTACAGCACCAGGTGCTATTAATTATCTTTTAGGCACTACTGGTTCACAAACAGTTAACGTCTGGTACAAGAGCAGTGGAGTGGTATCACCTAACTTTTCACAGACGACTGTATATTACATACCTCCTGTAGCATCGCACTTCGGTAGCAGCATTGTTAACACAACAACACCTCCTTTAAGCATAGATACTTGCGCAGGCATTTCAAAAGTGTTTGTAAAACTTGATGAGGCTTCACCGACTGCGCCTTCTGCTGGTGACTTTACTGCCTCAGGAGTTGCTTGTAATACGGCCCTAAACGGTATCATCCCTCCTGCAGTAGTAGGCGAGGGTAACCACAACTACGATGTTTGGTTTCAGTTCTCTGATGGATATATACTTACTCCCTGGTATAGCAGAGTTGCCATTACTTATTCTCAGGTTGATACAACACCTCCTCCTGTTGCTGGAGGGGATGTTCCAATCAGCCTTACTCTAGACAACGGTACTGGAACAGGCACTGTTCCAGGTGTCCAGGAAACGATTGAGCTCAATGGCTCAAGAGCAAATTTCAGTGTGAATACCTGTAACCCAATGAATGATTTTGTACTTACCGGCACAGTCAGTGTAGCTGCAGGTGGGACAGTAGTAACAGGTTCTGGTACACAGTTCATGACTCAGTTAGCAGTTAACGACTTTATTAAAATTGGTTCTCAATCACTTAAGATTAAGAGCATTGAATCCAATCTTGGCTTAACACTTATCCTTCCACACACTCTGGTTGCCTCCGGTGTAGCAGCTAGCCGGGTTTATCCTGAAGACGTAATCGCAGGAATGATCCTTACTGAAACAAACGTTCAACCATTAGAAGACAATGAATTCTGGCTTGCCTGTAGCACGACTGCTGGTGCGCTAAAGTCACCTTCCCTTGCTGATGGAAATTACATTCTTTATGCATGGTTCAAGGACGCTGCCGGAAATGTCAGTGGCACTAATTTCAGCAAATCTATCATTATTGATACAAGTCCGGATGGGACTCCTCCTCCACGTCCATTAGTGACAGTGGTAGGTGCTCCAACTCTGGTGACCAGTCCGGCACTTCTTACAATTGCAAGTTGTACGGATGTGGATCAGGTTTATGTTGAACCTTCACCTAATCCTGCTCCTTATGTTGTTCCAAACGTCGGACTTTCAGGCTGGCAGGACTGTTCAGCTGCAGCAGGTGCAATCTCTTACTTTGTTGACTTAAGAGGTTCATATACGCTTGCCGTCTGGTTCAAGGACCTTGCGGGTAACGTCAACCCTGCCCCCAGGGAAGTTTCATTTATCTTTGATCCGGCCATTGGAAATTTACCTTATCCTGTTGCCTACTGGACAATGGATACGAACCACTTGAACAAGAACAGAGTGATTGACCTTAAAGGTGATCGTCACCTCTATCGTTGGGATCCTGCCCAGGTTACTGAAGTAGCTGGAAGAGATAAGCAGGCCCTGTTGCTTTCTGGAACAAACAGTTACCTCTTCACAGAAAATACCAGCGTACTTAAGCCTGCAACGGCTGTGACCCTTTCAATGTGGGCCTATCTGACCAATGGCGATGCCGCTACTAAGGGTCTCGCAGGAAACGGTAGTTATGGTTTAAAGCTTGATAGTGGAAACCTGGTATTCTACGCAAGTGGTACGGCCAACACGGTAAGTGTAGCCACTAGTTCATATACAACAGGCTGGAGACACATCATTGGAACCAGTGATGGTCGTTACCTCAAATTATTTGTTGATGGCCGACTTGTTGGGACTCCACTTGACTTGGGTAGTGCTGCTAACCTCACATATCTTGCGGGTGCGCAGCTTTTCGTTGTAGGAGGATTAGTGGATGGAGTATCCAATAATCCGAAGTCTACAAACTTATTTGATAATAAAGTAGATGAAGTAGTAGTGTGGAATCAGTTCTTCACTCCTGAAATGGCAATGGTCCATTATATTGATACGTTCAACCTCTTTAAAGTAAAACAGGACGCAATCCCTCCTGCCAACATTACAACAGCTTCATTCCACGCCGATTTCCTTCAGAATGCACAACTTTCTATTACATCATGTGGTGGTGCCAAGTTTATTTACGTTGATGAGACAACTCATCCACCGGTGGCAGGCAGTACAAGATGGCAGCTATGTAATACGATGCTGGGTGGTATTCTTCACGCTAACCTTGCACAAGGTCCACACGAGTTAAAAGTTTGGGGCAAGGATGAATACGAGAACATATCTACAGGTTACCAGCTAGTTGATACTACCATCACCAGCCTGACCTATCAGCCAGATGGTGTAGCCTATTATACTCTGGATAATGGTCATTCCAATATTACTGCTATCCAGGACATATTCTCAGGTCAGACTGCCCTGGCTGTTGGCGCAGATGCCGGCCAGACTGCGATACAGGGTGAAGGTTATGGCTTCGTAAGAGCTTCTTCTGATTTTATCGAAAGAATGTATGCCTTTAATTCACAGCCGAAAGATCATTTAACGATGTCAATTTGGGCGAATCTCCTGACAAATGATAGCGTAGGGCAAGTCCTTGCAGGCACCAGGTCTGCTGGGCATGGATATTCAATTGAGATTGATGCCAGTAAACTACGCTTCATTGTTGAGACAAGTGGTGGGGCAAGATTTGCAGAGGTCGCTACGAGTTCATATCCTTCAGGGTTTCATAATGTAGTGGCAATGTATGACGGAAAATATGCCAAGCTCTATATTGATGGGATTGAAGTAAATAACGTTGATTATACTTCGGTAGAAGCAGTCCAATACACTTGCCTTGGCTCATTCATGATTGGAGCTGGATCCAGTTGTAACTTAGGCCCTGTGGCCGGAACACACTTCAATGGTACATTGGATGAAGTGACTCTTTGGGATGCCGCACTTTCAGCAGCAACTATCAGTGACATCTTTAATGGGTCGGACACTATCCCACCAGATCCTGTAGCTGTTACTCCGAAACTTAATGACTATTCTGTTGATGTTCCAATTGCCCGCTTCAATGCAGCTAATTGCACTGATGGAGTATCAGTATATGCAAGCATTGGAACTGCTCGTCCACCATCGAACGTAGCTAACTGGCAGGCATGTGCAACGACGGGTGACCAGATAAGGTCTCCACTCCTTAATATTGGTTCTAACCTTGTTAAATTCTGGTTCCGCGACATGGCCGGAAACGTTTCATTAACCAGTACTGATCTAACAGTTAATTATACATATGATTTCACCGTTCCTGATCCTAAGTCATACTGGACTTTTGATAAGGTAAACGTGGACGGAGCTGTTGCCAAGGATGTTATAGGTGCTAAACACGGTGCCATCACTGGTGCTGTTGAAATAGCTGGAAAAGTGAGTGAGGCCCGTAGCCTGGATGGAAACGACCTTATTGAAGTTCCTTTTAATGTTATTCACCAACCAACCAATGAAGTTACCCTGTCTGTTTGGTTTAAGGCCCCATCTTATGGTGTTGGTACAAAATATCTTGCAGGTAACCTGAGCAGTGGGGGATATGCCCTTGTGTTGAATGGGAATGCCCTGGAATTCAAAGTCGTCGTAAACGGCACCACATTAACTATAAGTGAGACTACCGTCGGATTGAACACGGCCATCTGGCACCACGCTGTAGGGGTCTACGCAACAGACGGAACTTTAAGACTCTTCCTCGACAATGTTGAGAAATTACCAGCTGTGACTGCAGGATCTGTAAGTAAACTTGTTACTTATACAAATTCAAATTCTTTTGTCATAGGTGCCGGCGCCCCTGTCTCCACAGGGAATTCGGGTAACTTCTTTACCGGTAGCCTGGATGAAGTTGCTTTCTGGGATCAGGCTTTGTCTGATACCGTCATCGCTGAAATCTTTGATCGTGGAAATGATGACGAGCAAGTCTATTATAATGTAGTCCCTCCTCAGATACCTGTAAGTCTTGCCATTACTTATTACAACTCACTTGTCTCACGGGCCAACCTTACAGTTTCAAGTTGTACTGGCCTGGATTATATTATTGTTACAAAAGATGAGTTCCCTCCAGACAAAAACGATGCTGACTGGCAAATCTGTAATACTTTAACTGGAGGATTGTTATCCAAAGAATTATCTTCAAGCGATTCTTTCGGTAAGCTCTGGACCAAGGATAACTTTGGTAACGTCTCAAGAACTTTTGAATATGTTGCCGTATCGACTGCTTACGATAAATCAATCTCACGTCCTATCGTTCATTGGACTTTTGATAATGCCCATTACGTTGCTGGCACCAAGACTGCCTTTGATCGCCTGAGTCAGATTAATCTGAAGAGTGAAACACTGCAGACATATACTGGAACCTGTCAATATATACAATCCCTGGATCCTGCTACAAGTTCTTTGATTACCAATAATCCGGGCGTATTAAATCAATCTTTCACATTTGGAAACATGGTTATTGTCGGGGCACCAACAAAATACAGACCTACAATTCTGAGAGCAAATCATCCCGAGAACATAAAGACAAAACCTACGACAAAGTTGTCAGTTGCTGCCTGGGTCAAGTTGACTTTAAATGACGTGACAGTAGACCGGCATATCGTAAGTAACATGACTGGTACTGCCGGCACTGGTGGAGCAAGAGGATGGGCCTTGAGGCTTCATGCTCCAAGCACAACTACCGGAGGCATTCGTTTTACAGTCATTACTGACCAGGGAACGGTTGAGCCATATCTTGAGACTGTAAATATCGCGACTGGTTGGCACTTAGTTACCGGAACATTTGACGGACAAACAGCTTCATTGTTCATGGATGGTATTTTCGTTAAGTCTTTCTCATTACCTGCTCAAGGCAACATTATTTATGATACAGCAGTAAATACCTTTGTAGGCTCACAGGCATCTGTTTTACAAACTCCAACCAGATTTGTGACCCACAATGATAGTAGTGCAAGCTGTGTGGATACAGGCACTCAACCAGTGCCTGATAACTCTTATTTTAACAACAGCATTGATGAAGTTATTATTTGGGACAAAGCCTTAACTAAGCTGGAAGTTTCATCTTTATATCATAACGGTGCTGATATTCTCTATTCGACAGATACAATTGCTCCTGTCAGGCCTACCCTGTCCCAGGAAAATACTCGACCTGACATGTTTACCAATAAGGCCCATTTTACACTTTCATCCTGTAATACAGGTGAGGTTGTGTCCGGGGTTCTGGTTAACGAGGGAACCCAGCCAGATAAACAGGATGAACGATGGGAGACTTGTCGGACAAGACCAGGTTCATTCGGTTTATTAAACCTGACTCCGGCCGGACATACAATCACAGCATGGTTCAAAGACCTTGCAGGTAATGTAACACCGGCATCAACAGATCTGGTCGTAAATTACATTACCGGTACCCTGCCTTCTGCAAATGCTCTCTGGCCATTGGATTCAACACATACAGTTTCTAAATACAGCCGGGATGTAATAGATAATAAACTACATGACTTGATGACTGTGAATTTTGAAACCCCGCTTAACCCTGGTGCTGTTCACGTCGTCGGTAAGGTAAACGAAGGAATGCACCTCGCATCTACTTCAACTACTAACGGATCTTTTCTACACATACCTACTTCAAAATATCTGCGTCCAGTGAACTATTTCTCAATTGGTGGGTGGTTCTACCTGACCAACTCTGATGCTTCTCAAAAAACATTGATAGATCACCACCGCTGGACTTCTTCAACAAACAGAGGCGGATACGCCATTGATCTTTATGGCAGTCAGTTACGTTTTTATGCCGAATTAGATATCGTAGGACAAAGAATCCTGCAGGTTCCGACATCTTCATATGCTACTGGCTGGCACCATGTGGTCGGGGTTTTCACCGGTCTTTCTTCCAAGCTCTACCTCGACGGTGTTCAAGTTGTGAATGATGGGCCATATGCTGAAAGAGACTTCTTACGCTGGGATAACCTGGCCACAGAATTTAAAGTTGGAGCTGATTTCAATGACAATGCTAATCCATATGCATTCTTTGGTGAGAAGGTAGATGAAATTGGACTTTGGGGCTTTGACCTGACTGGCACACAAGTAGGTGAAGTAGTTACAGGAAACAATGCTTCACTACATGCCTATGCGCCTGTACCAAATCCAATAAATGTGAACAATGCATTCATTTATCATTATGATAATTTCGCTTCACGGGCCAGGATGACTGTACTTGATTGTACAAATGTCCCATATGTTTTTGTGACAGCAAGGAATGCTGCTGTTCCGGCCGATGATCACGCAGACTGGCGCAATTGTAGAACTGAACCAGGTGCAATCCTTTCAACTAAACTACCTCTTAATACTACCTTTGTTGACGTCTACGCCAAGAGTTCGGATGGTGTGATATCACCAGTCGCAGGCTGGAAAGAAATAAATCCAATTGGATATGATTATGACCTCGTTATGCCAATTACTTATTTCTCTTTCAACTCGGGCCACTTAAGCGGTGGTTTTGAGAATGATTTTGTTGTTAATGCCAAGGCAACTCTTACAGGTGCTACACGTGTTGCTAACCTGGATGGCCATGCGATTAATTTAGGGGGAGCAAGCAATCAGTATATTGATATTCCTACCGAGAAGATATTTGACTTACGAGACGGTCTGACTATCAGTCTCTGGGCAGATATTACAAATGGAGATACAACTACAAGACGAATTGTTTCAAGAAATGGTACAGCGAATGTGGATGATACAGCCATCCTTCTTGAAGGCGGTTATCTTAAATTCAGAATTAATGTAGCGTCATTTAACAATAACTGGCGTTCAGTAGTTTATATTGACGCCTTTTACCCAACCTCACTTATTTCAACTGACAGGCATCATATCACTGCAAGTTATGATGGATTTAACCTGAAGCTTTATCTTGATTCAATGTTGGTTGCTACAGCAAATCCTGGTATCCAGAATTATCTTTCTTCTTCGCTGAAAACCCTTGCGATGGATACTATGGGTGGCTTCAGGCTTGGAGCTGCTTCAAACAGTCTCATGGGAAAGGTAGATGAGTTCATGGTCTTTGACCGTATACTTACCGAAGCACAGATTGTTACCTGGTACCGCCGTCAGATTGATATTCTCCTTCCGTCAGATGTCGCTCCACCAGCATTGGGACGAACATTAACTGTTCACGATGCTACATTCGGTACAGATTGGCCTACTGACGATGCAAATCCACTCTTAACAATCAATAACTGTTCCGATATCTCAGGCGTATTTATGAATACCACCGGTATCCTGCCAGCCGTCAGTGATACTGGCTGGCAGATTTGCCAGACTCAGAACGCCTCTCTCGTGGCACCTACATTAGCTGCTGGTCCTAATACAATTTATTTTTATTACAAAGATAGAAATGGAAATATTTCCGGGCCGCAATCAATTCCTGTAAATTACACTATCCCGGTCAGTAGACCTAATCCGGTTGCTTATTGGAACTTCGACGATGATAGTTTAGTTGGTAGCAAAATTTATGAACCTATTAACCAGATTCATGCGAACACATTCGGAATAATTTCAACCGATTTTGTTACTGCTACAGAAGGCAAGGGAATACAGTTTGACGGCAAGAGAAAATACGTTGAAATAAGCCATAATCCTATTATTAAGCCTACTGAAGAATGGTCTGTGAGTTTCTCTGTTGATGTTCCATCGACTTTGGCAGGTAGGGCAGGTAGGACAATTCTTGGAAACAGGGCTGGTAATACAAGTGAAGGCTTCTCTTTCAGATGGTCATGTCAAACCGCTGCAAACAGCTACTCCGCCGTCATTCCTACCGCCTGTTATTTTCCAGAACATGAATACTTTGAATTTTGGATTAACATAGACAACGTAGAATATCTGCTGGATTACCCTCAAAGTCAGTTGGGTACTGGCTATAAACACATAGTTGCAACTTTCAATGGAAGATTCATTCGTCTTTACAGTAACGGTGTAAAGATTCGCGAGAGAGATCTCATCAGTAAACGTAGTATTTATTATCACCCTACCAATAACACTTCCCTTATTGTTGGTGCTCGTGCAAGTGCAGAGAGGAAGCCTTTAAATCACTTCCTTACTCTTGCAGGTCGTACTGATTATCACTTTGAAGGGATCATTGATGAAGTAGCGATCTACAATACTGCCCTGTACCCTGCTCATGTCGCAGACATTTATACAAACTTCATCGGAACTAATACCAGAGTATATGATCCTGCTTACACTGTTATTACTCCTCCTAATACCAGGACTACAATCTATGAATCCGGTAAAAAATCTTTCGGATCCCGACTTAAGTTAACTATTTCAGACTGTACAGACATGCAAATGGTCCTGGTTAACAATTCAATCGTTGCTCCTTCTGCAAATGATGAAAACTGGCAACCTTGTAATACATATGCTGGTGGTATTGTTTCAGCTCCATTGGGATCGAATACAACTGTCACGCCTAAAGTCTGGGCCAAATCTTTAACCGGGCAGGTAAGTGCTTCGTATGGAACAGCCAACGGTGCAACATATGCGCTTCGTCCTTATTCTACAGATATCCCAAGGCCTAAAGTCCTTTGGTCACTTGACTCTACTTATTCAAACCATTCTACTGCAACAGGTATACGTGACGTACTTGGCCAGTCCGATGGTGTTCATGACCTTCTCGGAACGGCAGATTCAAACGTCATTCAGCTGGCAGGAACACTTTCTGTTACTGCATTAAGCACTACAGTGACTGGAACGGCATCATCATTCATGACTCAACTTGCAATTGGAGATCGTGTCAGGATTGCTGATGAAATATTGCAAGTCCAAAGTATCACGGATAATTTTACTTTCACTTCAGTGAATACGCATAGGGCAGGCGCAACTCTTTCCCAGGCATATCGTATTGGATCAGTTTCAGGGAGTCCTTCAGTACTGGAAGGTGGATTTATCTTTAATGGTATCAATGACATGATTTCGGTTCGGCCTAATGCTGCGACCAACCCTTTCTATAATTTAACAATTTCTGCTTGGGTGGAATTGAAACGCGGCGATACTCTGCATCGTCACATTGTAGGTAACCTTCAAAATGGTGTTACTGGAACTGGAGCAGGAACTGGCCTACAGGTTAAAAACGGCAAGCTTGAATTTTTTGTTACTGCATGGACAGGCTTTCAGCCTATATATACCCAATCGGCCTATTACTCTGTGGGTATTGATACTAACTTATATTCTACTGGCTTACATCATGTAACTGGAACATATGATGGTGTGGACTTGAACCTGTATCTTGATGGAGCGTTTGTGAAACGCTTTTCTATACCATTTTTCGTACCGACTACATACCAAACTCATCATGATGACTATAGCCATTGGACCATCGGTGCTGAAACAAGCACTGCTAATGCAGGCCTAGCGAATTCATTTTTCTATGGGGTTATTGATGATGTCAATATTTGGCATAAGAAGCTAACGCCTGAACAAATTTATTATGCTTATGAATATGGAGCAGATAACTTAGTTGCTCCTTTTCCTGATGGTGTGGCACCTACTGATCCAGGTGTTTTCCTGGCGGATGGATTAACTAATAGGGACATGCCTTGGGCTTACTTCACTATGCCTTCTTGTGTAGGTGCAAACTCATTTGAAATCAATGCTATCTGGATAGGTACAAGTACTGATCCTGCGCCTACCACAGACGACGCTGGCTGGCAGTTCTGTTCAATGGACTCGGCTTATCACATGTCAAAGCTGCTTAATCCTGGTAGTAGTGATCTTAAGATTTATTTCCGCGATGAGCAGGGAGATGTTTCGGCTACTCCTACAACTGTTCCTGTTACCTATACTCCTCCTAAACTCATTCATCCGAATGCATACTACACTTTTGATGTTGCAGACAGGGTGGATAATTCTCCAAAATGGACTTATCTGGATAAGGCCGGCACCAAGCATGTTAGGCAATGGAACAACAGCATCCAGACCTTTACTGGTGGTAAAGTAGGACATTTTTGGTCGAGGGGCTCAAGTTATGCACCGGTTACCAAAACTTTATATAATGAATACGATTCGGTAAAGGACTACACAGCTGCACTTTGGTACTACCCGGAAGTTGCAATTACAAGTGAAGGAATAATCCTTGATCAAGGCCAATATCAAATCATAAGAACGACTGATGATCGTATCAAGGTCATAACTAAAACAGCAACTGGTGGGCCATATACGAATATTTCAACTGCCCGGATAGCACCAAATACATGGACACATGTAGCAGTAACCAGAAGTAGCGGAAGAGTTAGTATTTTTCTTAATGGAGTCATTGATAGCTCACATGTTATTGGTTCAGGTAATCTTGCCGAGAACCTGACATTGATGAGTTTCGGCCAGGTTCAAGGCCATTATGATGAATTAGTCATGTACACTTCTTCTTTGACCAAAGAACAAGTCGCCTATGTTTATTACAAGGGTATGAAGACCCTGGGAATTGATATTTATAGTCCTAACGTTTATCAAGCCAAGTCTCCAAACTTCTATTGGAACTTTGATACTACATCAATTGCCGGTGGTTACCTTGATTCTTTAGTCAATCCTTTGCCAATGAAGATTGTAAATGCTGTCACCAGCAACGTGACAGGTGCAAATGCCATCAAGAATGAAAGCTTCTTCTTTGCCCGTGGTGAGGATGTTGGTGATGGAACTAATCCGGTAAGGGCGCACCAATACCTTGAATCAGATTCAGCTGCCCCAATATCTTTGGGTCAGAATTTCACAATGTCGATCTGGGTGAAGCAGCCAACTGCCAGAGGCTATTATGCCTGGAATGGTCATCCAGAAAACGACCAAACTGCTATCATTGATATGTGGGGTGCCGACGCTGCCGATAAATCCTTCCATCTTGGTTACTGGAGAGGTTCTGATAACACTTTCACACAGTATTACACTGCCTCTGTCTGGATTAGTGGTGTTCAATATGCGATTTACACAGATTACAATCATGATCTTTTCAACACCAATAATGTTTGGGTAAATCTGGCAGTCCGAAGGAAGGGTAAGGTTCTCACGTTATTTGTTAACGGTGTACAGGCCGGAGGTCGAAGCGATTTACCTCTGACAAACGTCCAGGTCCCGGTCAAGTCACGCTTGCGGTTCGGTGATTCCAGCTTGTACGGCTTTTATTATAAGCCTGGAACTGTCAGCGTAACTGCTGGCACAGCAGCTGTTACCGGGGCTGGAACAACGTTCATGACTGACCTTTTTGAGACTAAGGCTGGCACTCTTACAGTTGCTCCCGGAGGTACAGCTGTAACTGGTAGCGGAACCGCATTTAATACTGACTTTGTAGCTGGTAATAAAATTCTTATCAATGGTGAATTAAGAACCATTGCAACTGTTCCAAATCTAACCACAATGACTTTGACTGTTGCACATACCGCTGGAGCAGCAGGTGTAGCGTACAGTAAACTCACCACGAAAGATCTCCTGATTAAAAACCAATGGTTTGAGATTTCAACTGTAACTAGTGACACTACATTGACCCTGGCAACCAATCATACACTTGGCGCTACAGCAGAGACATACGCTCTTAATATAAGTGAAGCTGCCGCGAGTGACGAGTATGGCTTCAATGGTTACCTTGATGAATTTGCTATCTGGGATACTTCCCTTACACAAAGGCAGATTTATGAGTTCAAAAATAAGGGTGCCGCAGGAGCAGCAATTCCATATCAGCCGATTGGTACGATTGTAGGTGAAAATGGAAGTGCTACAGTAAATTCTGACAGGGCTAAAATTTCAATCAACGATTGCAGGGCTTACACCCATGTCTGGGTAGGGAACTCCCTGGATCTCGCTCCTCTTGATACTGACGTGGGCAATGCAACTTATCCTGGATGGATTGCATGTGATCCAAATGTACCGCTTGATTCGCCTATGCTCGCGATCAACTCGGTAAATAACTTAAGACTTTGGTTCAAGACTGGTACAGTGGTAGATATTTATACTACTGACGTAGGTGTCACTCACTCGTCAGGTGACACATCAGCTCCTATTATACCTACAGTAACCCTCACTACATCTAACGTGACTTCGGATCCATTTGCTCTTTTCACAGTTAGTAGCTGTGCCGATATTGCTGGAGTTTTCGTAGGTAACGCTACTCCAACACCAACTGCACTTCAGGCGGGCTGGAAAAACTGTACGACCGTTGGGTCTGGAATCAGTTCGAATCCTATGAGTGCCGGGGTTAACAATATCAGCATATGGTTCAAAGATGCAGTCGGTAATATTTCCGCTAGTACTGACTTTGCTATTACCTATACGGAAGATGCTCTCCCTCCAGCATCATTGTTCCTCACTATGGACGACGCCCAGATCACAACTGCCAGTAAGTACCAGCGTGACATTACTGGAAGCGATCTTGCCATTTCATTAAACACCTCAACTTTAACCACAGGTTTCGTGGGTACAGTTAATCAAGCGATAGAACTTAATAATGATGTTACCACTAATACTGCTTACTATTATTTACCGTTCAATGACATTTCCCTGACTAACACCATGAGCTTCTTTACATGGGTAAACTTAGACGCGCCAACTGTTGACGCCCAATTGATAGGACGTTGGGATGGAACTGCGGCAAATGACTCATACTCAATCAGAATAAATTCGTCAGGACGCTTGTGTCTGGACTTTCAGAATACCTCTTCAACTGGTGTTTGGAATACAACAGGATATAGGCGCGTATGTTCAAGCTTCATGGTTCCGTTCGCTTCATGGAATCATGTAGGACTTATTAGAAATGGTTCTACTGTTCAATTCTTTATTAATAATCAATTGGCCGGTAGTGAAACAATTGACTCCTCGAACTTTAAAGCTACAACTGCGCAATTAAGAATCGGAGCCCAGGCCGCACTCACTTCAGGTCTTGATGGTATGATTGATGAGCTTGGTATCTGGAACTCTGTCTTGAATAGTGATGAACGTAAGAATATTTACGCGAAAAATATAGCAGGAGTAAGTGCATTCAGCGAACCAGTCTCAACTGATCCAGGAGTGAACCCTGACAATTACTGGAAGTTTGAAACAGGTTCTGAGCTTGCTGCTACCTATGGCGGAATAAACTTTACTACGGTATCCGGTACCCACCAGACTACTGGTGGTCAGGTTAACGGCCACTATCTATATGCAAGTTCTTCCTTCCAAAGCATGCAAACCGCGGCTACAAGCATAAATTTAGCAGGGGATTTCACAATTTCTGCCTGGGTTAACCCTGTCACAAACGTGGTTGGAGACATCATTAATAAATGGAACACGGGCGATGTAACGGCCCAATCATTTAAATTAGGCACTAATGGTACAGGGCAAGTTATCTTCAATTGCCGGACGACGACCCCAGCTACCTTTACTATGACATCCATTCAAACAATTCCTACCGGCCAATGGTCACATATTTCGGTTGCGAGAAAGGGGAAAGCTCTTTACCTCTATATTAATGGTATCCCTCAAGCAGTCACCGATCTTGGTTCTACAATCGGACTGATAGATAATGCCACTGTGCCTCTTTCTGTCGGAGGAAATACGATAGGTGGTAACTCCTATTTCAATGGCCGCATTGATGATATCTCAATTTATCAAAGTTATCTTATTGAGAGAAAGATCAAGTTTAATATCTCCAAGGGTCTTGCTGGAGATCCGGTCGTACCATAAAATTAGAGCGGGTAGGTTGGTTAAATGGCCGAAATGTCCCGCTCAATGTCCCTATTAGATTCCCGGATTACCTTTTCTTTACTGCTGGATTTTCTTGCTCGGGTTCTGTGTCTGCTCTTTTGCGCATCCTCTTTCTCTTCCAGGTATACTTCTTTTTCGTCCTTCATAGCATTTAAGGCGTTATTCACCCCTTCCACTCTTTCCTTATCATTTCCGGTAATTTTCCCTTTCATTATCTGTAGGAAACTTGCGACCTCTCTCATCTTGTGAAAAAAGAATTTAGGACTCATATACTCCTCCTTTGTTGCTTACATATAAGCTGATCTTGCATAATAAGTGCCAATCTCACTCGTCTAGCGCTGTGTCATTGACTCCTGTGAAAGACGAAGTAAGTCCAAAAATTCTAGACAGGCCTTGAGTGATTAGGGATGATGAGTCACCATTAAAATTATCTGAGTTTAACGGATGCAAGAAGCGGAAGAAAGACTTGGTTTACTGGTGACACACAACCACTAGCGAAAGGTCATTACATGAGGCTTAACCGGCTCATCATTCAGGGTTTCAAATCTTTCAAAGACAAGACAGTCATTATATTTGATCAAGGCATAACTGGTATCGTTGGTCCAAACGGTTGCGGTAAATCCAATATTGTTGATGCTCTGTTTTGGGTAATGGGTGAACAGTCTGCCAAGCATTTGCGCGGAACAAATATGAAGGACCTGATTTTTGCTGGTTCTTCAAAGTACGCACCTGCCTCTTTTGCTGAAGTGACACTTGTTCTGGATAACACTCATGGAAAGCACATTCATATCAGTGGAACTGTAGCGAAGCCCCTGGAAATTCATCTCACTCGAAAACTTTACCGAAATGGTGAAACTGAATACCGGATCAATAATGAACCTGCCCGACTGAAAGATATTCATGAAGTTTTCATGGATACAGGTGCAGGAGCGAAGTCTTATTCAATTATCGCCCAGGGCGAGATTAATAAACTTGTGCAGGCAAAGCCGGAAGAACGTCGGGTAATGATTGAAGAAGTTGCCGGTATTACCAAGTTCAAGTTAAGAAAGCGTGAATCTCTGAAGAAAATCGAGCATACACAGTCAAACCTCGTAAGACTTGAAGACCTTCAAAACGAAATATACAAGAACCTCAAAAACCTTGAGCGCCAGGCAGAGAAAGCCGAGAAAGCTAAAACCCTGCGTGAGCGTATCCGCAAGTATGAGCTTATTGTTGAGTCCCACAGAGAACACGATTACATCAATGATTATGTTAATGCGCACTCAACTCTTGAGGCCCGTGCAACTGAACATGAAAACCTGACATTACGTAAATCCCAGGTTGACCTGCTTCTGGAGGACGAGAAAATCCAGAAGATTGACATGATGGAAAGAATTGACCTGGCCCAGGATGACTTCAATGAACATTCCAGGAGCCTTGCTGCTTCTGAAGAGAAAGTGAAGCACCTTAAGAAGTCATTAATTGATAAAGAAAAACATATCGATCGCGCCAATCGCGAAAACCAAGAGCTTTCAATTGATATTGAAAAGCGCAGTGAAAGACTTACCAGCCTTAAGACTCAACTTGAAGAACTCGAATCAAATAACTATGAGCAAATGGATTTCTCCTCAATCGAAGAGAAAGTTGATTTGCTCAAAGGCCAGATGTTTGACCTTGAGGAAGAGTTTAATGAAAAGCGCCGTGAGCTTAGTGGCTCAAGGGAGCGTTTCCTCGCCCTGGATAACGAAGCTTTCAAGCATTCCTCTAAATTGGAAGAATATGCCCGCCTCCTTCAGGATTTAACTTCTGAGATAGAGACACTTGAAAAGGGCACATCTAATTTCACTGATGATCTTATGAAAGATCGATCAAAATTAAAAACATCGCAAGCAAAGGTTGAAGAGCTACAGCGTCTTCTGCCTGATCTCAAAGCGGAAGTCGACGGATTGAATATTGAATTAAAGGCCAAGGATGGCGAATTCCGTGAGCTCTCCCGTACAGTCATTCAGCTTGAGTCACGTAGAAATTCATTGATAGACATCAACAACTCAGCTGAAGGTCGCAGGGCCGGAGCAGTGAAGCTCGTGAAGAAAGTAAGTGATGGATCACTTGAGGTTCTCGGGAAACTCATTGAATGTGATCCTGAATATGCAGTAGCTGTAGAGCAATTGATAGGCGAGTCCCTGGATGCAGTTCTTGCCACTTCAGGCAAGGAAGCGTTTGGCCAGCTAATGAATGATTTTGATGCCACAGTGGATTTGATGTGGCCTCAGGACAGCACACTTTCAAATGAATCAATTGGACGCCTTGAAACTCAGGGCTGCAAGAATATGAAGGCACTATCAGAAATAGTGCGCATTAATAATAAAGGTTTCTCGGATAAGCTGCATAAAATCCTTAACGGATTCTTTGTTGTCGAGAACCTCACACCTGAACTGGCCTCTAAAATTAATCCGGATATCCAGTTCAAGGGCCTTGTTTCAAAAGATGGAAAAGTTCTCATCAAGAAAGTTGGTAACTCCGTTGTTTACGGTGTTCGTTACGACTCTGCCACTGAAGCACAGGGCATAGTTCAGCGTAATAACCAGATTCAAGAGATGTCTATTGAACTTGAAGCTAAGCAAACAGAGCTTACTCAGGTTGAAACGGATATGAAGGACCTGGAGACCAGGCTTTCAGAAAGAAAGGCCACCCTTGAGCAAAAGACCAAGGACTTTAACGAAATCAATACTGTTTATGTAGCTACTAAAGCTGCCCTCGAATCAAAGGAATCCAACCAGTCTTCAAATACGGACAGGCTCACGATTCTCCAGAAACGTAAGACTGAAACATCCAGGTCACGACTGGAACTGCAGGAAGTTGATGAGAAAGTTATCATCCAGAAGGAAACCTTTTCCGTAAAAGTGAAAGATCTTTCAAATGAAGTGGCCGAACTTGAATCGCGTGTTCATGAACTCAAAATGAGTTTTGAGAATGAGCGCGATGATATGATGGAGCTTAAGATTAAGGCCCAGTCTTACCAGCAGCATCTAAAATCTGTGAAATCCCAGATTGAAGATGTAACTGCACAGGTAGACCGTTACCTTGAGAAGCAGGAAGCAAATAAAACATTACTTGATACTTATCAGACAGAGAATGAAACTGCCCAGACAGAGCTTGAGCACACTGAACTAAGCAACCGTGAAATGGCCGAAGTCTTATCTGATAAGGAAAGTTACCTTAACCTGCTTAAAGACCAGATTACCCAGGTCCTTATGTCAATGCAGGCAAAAGAGGCTGAGCTTAAAGAGATCACAAGTCGTATTAATAAAATTGAAAAAGAAAATGTTGAGCTTGAGCTTAGAACTAACCAGATCATCATTGAAGAAGAGCTTTTAGCAAAAGATATCTTTGAGCGTTACCGCATAGATCTGCGTGCCACAATGACAAGACAGCTTGAGATTACCAGCGACAGAATCAATGGTCTTAAGGACATCTCTTCCATGTACAACATGGAAACAGAAGATGGTCCTTCAACTATAGAAGCTAATATATACGAGTTTGAAAAACGCTTCCCGGGCCAGATCAAGGAAGCTCGTGAGAAGTTCAAGGAATACAAGGTTGAATTTAACCGCCTTGGAGAAGTTAACTGGCAGGCCATTGAAGACTATGACCGCCAGAAGCTTAGATATGACTTCCTCAAGTCACAGGAAGAAGAACTTAAGAAGTCTCTTACTGATCTCCAGACTGCCATAGCTCATATCGATGAGAAGTCAAAAGAGCGATTTAAGGAAGCCTTTACTGAAGTTAATGAGCGTTTCTCCAAAGTCTTCCCAATCATCTTTGGTGGTGGGGAAGCCCGCCTTGAAGTGACTGGAGACCTGGATTCTATTGAATGCGGAGTAGATATTATTGCCAAGCCTCCGGGCAAGAAGATGCAGTCAATCACGCTCATGTCAGGTGGTGAAAAGGCCATGACAGCGGTCAGCCTTATTTTCTCTATCTTTCTCGTTAAACCATCTCCATTCTGTCTCCTGGATGAGGTTGATGCTCCACTCGACGACGCTAACGTTGGAAGATTCAACGAGCTATTGCGTGAGATGGCCGGCGAATCCCAATTCATCCTGATTACCCATAATAAGAAAACCATGGAACTTAATGACACGCTTTACGGCGTGACCATGCAAGAGCCCGGCGTATCAAAAGCCGTGTCCGTGCAGCTCCATTAGTGGTTTGTGGATAGGGGACAGTAACTTCAAGATGAGGAAGCTTTCCCCTCTTTTTTTCCCGGGATAATTTATGAAAATTTTTATATTACTCTGCTTTTCCTTATGTGTTCAGGCAAATACCAAGAGCTTTATGCCCAATTCTTTTTCTGCCAACTTTGAAGAGAGTTTCCAGTCGATGGCGACGGGCAAGGAGAAGAAGAGTTACGGGAAAATTGATTATAAATATCCGGGTAATATCCGGTTTGAGAAGAAAGATCCGGATCCTTCGACGTTTGTAAGTAATCCGCAGAAAAGTTGGTATTATGTGCCTCCGTTTGTAGCTGGGGAGGATGGGCAAGTTACTATTCAGAAATCGAGTAAGTTGCCGCTGACTAAGTTTTTGGACTCGATCAAGAATGGGATTGAAGGTAGTAAGATGTTTACGGCGGAGTATAAGGGTAAAGAGTTGGTTTTGACGTTCAAGAAAGAGATGCAGAAAGAGATGGCATTGAAGCAAGTTGTGCTTCAGGGGAGCAAGGATGCGAAGGAAGTTAAAGGATTAGATGAATTTGAGAAGCTCACGTTGGTTTATGCTGATGGGAGGAAGGTTAATTTGAAGTTTATTGAGTTGAAGCAGGATGCGGAATTTGCTGCTGGTCATTTTAATTTTGTGGTGCCGGGGAAGACTAAGGTTACGACTAATTAGGGTTTTGTTGCGGAGTTAGTAAGACGCATCCTGCGTCTGAACAGTCGAATATTTTGTCATCCATGGCAAAAATTTTCCTTCGGAAAATCGAGTATTCGCCTGTTGATTAAGCTGAGCATTTTTTGTGTTAGATAGAGGAGATTGACGCTTTATAAGCAGAGAAGCGCTCCGATGAATATCTGGGACAATTCGAAGAATTGTTCCGGACTAGTTCGAACCTCAATATTCGAATCAAGCAATTAAAATGAAGAGAACTTATTATCATATTAACTCATACTCTCTCTAAAACGCCTGAATCCTTCCCTGGATTCCATCTCATCCTTCCCAAAACCCCGATTAAAGTGCGCACTTCAATCGAGGCTTAGGGTAGGGTGGGACCTTTGATCGGCTAAATTCCGTAAGCTTTAATCAGAACCGCCAATCCAAAGACGTTAAGAACCATAGTTAGAGCGTAAAAACCGAAGTTAAAAGTCATGTTGTTCACCTTGGTAGTAATTAATATTTATTAGCAAGCCAGAGCGAGTTCTATATAGATGTCAGTGCTGTGTTCTTTTCTTCCAGAAGACATAGTGTTGCGGCCGTTACGACAAAGTTCGTTCATTACGTAGTCCATGTCACAAGCCTCATAAACAGAACTTATTGATGAGACGCCTTTCCAGATGCAATTGCTAAAGTTGCAATTTTTGAAGTTGCACTTCCTAAAGTGGGTAAATTCGAAGGTGCAATTCTCAAAAACACAATTATTAAACTCTATTCCATTGAAATCACAGGCGTAGAAATTGCAGTCTGAAAATACAACCTGATTATAGCTACTTAGCAGAATCTTACAAGAAGTCAGTACTTGAGAGGTAACCACTACCATCTCTAAATGTTCATCTTTAATCAGCTGGTTGCGCTCAGAGGGCAAATCTTTTATGATTTCAGTTACTTGTGTTATCATTTGCTCCTCCTTTGTTTGAAGCGTGTTCCTTATAGCAATAATATATCATTTGACCAGTTGCGTCAAGAACAAATATTGCATTAAGGTATTTATTTGCATTCCGATAAGGAATTTAGAGGGGTTACCATGATTAAATTTTCAGCTGATTTTCTAGAAAACTTCCTGGCTGTAGTACGTAAGTACATGCAACTACGGGGTGGATTGGCCCAAAAAGACCTGGCAGAAATGATGAATGTCGGGATTTCCACAATGAGCAGATTTCTCAATCTGAAAACGAGCACAGTTGATGAGCAACTGGTTGCCAATATAATTGCAACTTTGGGAATTCCTCTGCACGAAGTAATAGATGGTGTTCAGGAAGAATCAACAGAGAGATTCAAACGTCTCGTGCAATTTTATAAAGAGCAAAAGAACTCCGATCAGAATGCAAGTGAAGAGAGCAATAATGTTCGTCCTGAAACAAGGACCAAAACAAATGCTACGATTAACATAGGTGGAAAGAAGCATCAGATGCCTTTTGGTGAGACTATCGTAAACCAGGCCAGAACTGATATAACAATCAGGGAGAAGCTTGAAACGTTATCACCACGACAGAAAGCTTATCTGAATGACTTTCTTAACCTTGATATAAATGACCGGGATTTGATTGTGGATTTAGGGGATGCAATATTCCGTTACTTCCGCCAAAGGAATGTTGAATTTTAATGTTGAGATGGGTGCTTCTTGTTTTTATTTCGTTACCCGCATTTGCGGCCCCGCTCACCCTTGAGGTTTGGTTTCTTTCGAATGCAAAAAAAGCCCAGGTCCAGGAATTCTTGAATCGACCTCAATATATATACCATTCACGTACAGCTGCCCTTCAATGCCAGGCGATGGGTGACTATTGTTTTGATCCTCAGTTCGGTCTCTATAAGAAAGATAGCATTGAAGAGAACGTTGGTACTGAGACAGTCATCATGGATAAAGGACCCACCATACCTCCGGGACGATCTCTTGACCGTGATTTGATCAATTGCGACTCTTCTAACTATTTTGACATCTTTTGTGGCAAGGCCCGCGCAGAAACAAAGACTAATATCAAGTTTGATTTATGGATTGATACCAGTGGTTCCATGAAGGAATTTGATTACGCTGACAAGCAAGGCGGCTGCAACCGTAAGAGCTTTGTGAAAAGCCTGGATGAGTCTTGTCCTTTTAATCAAAAAGTAAATGTCATGATGTTTGATACTTCTATAAAGCAGGCCGGCTCAATGGATGCTCTTTGCAATAATCAGGGCCTCAATGATTATAAGCGCCTGATAGACTGGATTGAGCGTTCTGAAGCGAGGAAGCTGATAATCATCACCGATATTTACGAGTTTCACCGTGAATTTTCTGATTACGTTGAAAGTAAGCATGGGATATTCCGTGGAGACAAGGAACCTTTGACCAGCGCCCAAATGCTTTCTCTCGTTGATGAGCTTGCCAAATCCTGTAAGTAAATTACAATCCCTTTCTATGACAATTCAGAAATTAATCACTTGGTCTGCCAAAGAGTTTTCCCATTTACCGTGGCGGGAGAATCGCTCTCTCTATCGTACATTAGTGTCTGAGATCATGCTCCAGCAAACAACTGTTGGGACAGTCAGAAATCACTATGAGCGTTTTCTCAAGATATATCCAACCCTCGAAAGCCTGGCCCTTGCTTCCGATGAAGAACTGACAGTGGCCTGGAAGGGATTAGGTTACTATCGTCGTGCCAGAAACTTGAAAAAAATTGCAGAGGCCATCGTGCATGAACATGCAGGTGTTTTTCCTGCTGATCTCGAGTCACTCCAAATGATACCGGGTATAGGTCCTTATACGGCCAGTGCTATCATGGCCATTGGGATGGAGAGAAGGGCACTTGCAGTGGATGCTAATCTTGAGAGAGTCATAGCCAGGTTATTTGGTTTGAAACTTGAAAAGGGCCCGAAGCTCCAGAAGAAAATTCAGGAGCTTTTTTTAACAAAGCAGATTTTTCAAGATAAGAAGCTCTCCCCCCGTGCCTTGAATGAAGCCCTTATGGATCTTGGCAGGACCTATTGTCAGGCCAGAAAAAGCAGCTGTGATTTGTGTTTTCTTAAGAGTGAGTGTGTTGCCTTTCAAAGCGGAAAGCCACTTACATTCCCTGTAGAGAAAGTTCTGAAGAAGCCAAAAGAAGAGCATGAATTGCACCTCATGCGGGTATATATCGTTAAGCAAGGAAAACTTTTAGTTTACCGTAAGGACGATAACGAATGGCTTTCGGGACAGTACGAAGTACCCACCTTCGTGATAAAGACAACGGATCCAAAGCTTACTCAATACCCTCATTTTAAAGGTGCCCAGCTGGCCTCAGAGGCTTCTTTTAAGACAGGGATAACTAAGTATAAGATCCAGAATTCGATAGTGATTACAGACGAAAAATTATTCAAAAAGTTGAACTTTGGGCGGTCAGTCGAATGGCGGGGTATTTTTTCCAATGAGTCGAACTTTTCAACTGCTACACTTAAAGGGTTAAAACTACTTTAAAGAGGCCGTCTATTTCTTTGACACAGGGTTATAATTACTGCCAATACTCTGTTAAACAGCCCTATTTTGGTCAATAATCCTTTTATGAAAAAACTTATTTCTACAGTATTTATGGGCCTGATTTTTACGACTTCCGTCATGGCCGATACTTATTCAACCCTTTCATTTAAGGCAAAGCTTTCTTACCGTTCAAGTGATGGGGAAGTACTGAGCATGGGGTCAAGCACTGGGACTTTCTTCAATAAGCAAATGCAGATAGGTGATGAATTATTCGCTCTTGTTTCTGGCAGTCCATATTCACAAAGACTTGAATCAAGTTGCGCAGAATTTGATGCTGAAAGAAGCCCTTATATCAAGGCGACCATTCCTAAGAACGCAATGAGGGCCATGATGTTGCAGGCCATTCCAAGTATGTTCAGGTCAAATGAAACAGAAAGTGAAGTGGCAAAAATAGTTGAGAGTATTACGAAAGATCTGGAAAATGTAACTATATCGGGCGGCTTTTGTGCTCACAACTACGTTAGTGATAATGATTCAAGAAACAAAATTCTGAGGTTTGATGATAAGAAAACTGGTGCCAGCCTGAAGATTGAAATCAGACTAGCACGCTCACTGGGCTCGAAGACCATCAAAGAAGCCAGCGATAGAAATAACTGGTAATCCTTAAGCAACTAAATCCATTAATATATTTTGCATTCATGACTTGATATGATTCTTTCATGGAATTGCTCCAGCTTTCATCTAAGGGGCTTTATTGTCCTCTTGGTGATTTCTATATCGATCCCTGGGAAGAAGTAAAAACAGCAGTCATTACACATGGCCATGGGGATCATGCACATTGGGGAATGGAACAATACATTTCTGTGAAGGACTGCGCCCCAATTCTTCAAAAACGTCTCATCGAATTAAAACTAACCACCTACGATTATGGGGAAGTATTCAAGCTTGGCGAAGTCCAGGTCAGTTTCCATCCTGCTGGTCACATACTTGGCTCATCCCAGGCACGGCTAGAATACCAGGGAGAGGTCTGGGTATTTACGGGAGACTTCAAACGTAATGAAGATCCTACCTGTCCCGCCTTTGAAGTTGTACCCTGTGATGTTTTTATTTCAGAAGCAACATTCTCACTACCTGTTTATCGCTGGCCGAATTTTCAAAATGAGATTCAGGAAATCTATGACTGGTGGATAAAAAATGAAAGAGAAGGCTTTAACTCTGTCGTGTGTTGTTATGCTTTAGGCAAGGCCCAGAGAATAATAGCGGGACTAAGAAGCTTAACAAAAGAACCTATCTGGGTTCACGGAACTATTGATGAAGTTAATCAGGCCTACGCCAAGGCCGGTTACACCTGGCCGGATATTCATAAAGTGCCTCTTGAGGGAAAAGAAAAATTCAAAGGTGCCTTAATCCTCTGTCCACCTTCGGCCATGGGTTCTACCTGGTCAAAAAGGCTCACACCAAAGAAAGTTGCCTTTGCATCGGGATGGATGAGACTCAGGGGAAATCGCAGACGCAAGGGATATGAGCGTGGGTTTGTTATTTCAGATCATGCAGATTGGCCGGATTTACTCCGAACGGTCAAGGAGACTGGTTGCAAAACTGTCTTATTCACACATGGCCACACCGAATCTATTGTTCGTTACCTGACTGAAGAAGGGAAGGTTGTAGCAAGAGACCTGAAGCTTCCTTTTGAAGTTGAAGGAGAAACCTGATGCAGAGATTTGTAGAGCTTTTAAAAGAACTCGATCAAACCAACTCTACTTTGAAAAAAGTGGAAAACCTCATTAATTATTTCAAGGAAGTTCCTCCTGAAGATGCCTGTTGGGGACTTTATCTTATTTCCGGTGAAAAGATAAAGACCAGGGTTAACCGGACTTTCATCCATGAAGCTTTTTGTGAGTATACCGGAATGCCAATGTGGCTGTTTAAGGAGTCTGCCTCCCATGTTGGCGATTCATCTGAAGCGATGGCGCTATTGCGTGGTCCCAGGAAAGTTGCATTTGAGCCACCCTCATTGGGAGAGTTTATTGAAACAGAGTTACTTAAGTTAAAAGACCTGCCTGAAAATGAAATGAAGGAAAAATTGCATCTTTGGTGGGAGAGCTATGATGAATCCGTGCTGTTTTTGATCCATAAATGTTTCTTCGGGAACTTGCGCATGGGAGTTTCAAAGAATCTGCTTATACAAGCACTCGCAAATGTAGCGGAAATCGACAAGGAAACCATGAGCATGAGACTCATGGGAGATTACATTCCTACCGTGCAGTATTATGAGAATTTACTTGTTCAGGATATTACCATAGAGAGAAAGTCCAAGCCCTATCCTTTTTACCTCGCTTCACCAGTTGAAAAGCCTGAAACAGAATTCACTGATTGGCATGACTGGTGTGTTGAATGGAAATGGGATGGCATTCGTGCTCAGCTTATTAAGCGGGAGGGCGAAGTTTTTTTATGGTCAAGGGGTGAGGAGCTTATAAATGAAAGCTTTCCTGAAGTTTTGGAATTAGGGAAGATGCTTCCTGATGGCACTGTTATCGATGGGGAATTGCTTCCTTTTAAAGAGGGAGAAGTATTAAGTTTTGCAAATCTGCAGACTCGCCTGAATCGAAAGAAAATTACTAAAAAAGACCTGGAGCTTACTCCCATTTCAACCTTTATATAACCAATCTTTTGACGAGGTGAGATTCTTCCAGTTTCAAGAGAGCCGTCTGATAAAAGTAATGCGCAAGCTGCAGGAGATGCCTTTTGAGCATTACAAGACACCCAGGCCTTCACCACTGGCCTTCCCACTTATCATTGAAAGAATCGGATCACTTGTCTCTTCAGAGACTTTGCAGGAACGCCTTAAGAGAATGAAGGATACATGGACAAAAACGTAAGTGTTAATATAAAGGATGAAGAATTTATCTTCGATTGTCGCAGGACTATTTACTGGCCACGCCAGAAAGTCTTACTTGCAGCAGACCTGCACTGGGGAAAAACCCAGTTTTTACGAAATCATGGCGTGGCCATTGCAGATGATATTTTTGATGCTGACTTAAGCAGGCTGGCCCATGTGATGGATGATTACGAAGTTTCTTCTTTCATTGTCTTAGGCGACCTGGTCCACCATGAAAAAGCACTTAGTTCAGTGATTATTAACAAAGTGACAAACTTTCGGGAGCAATTTCCCTGCGAACTCATGTTGGTGAAGGGGAATCATGATCGCTATACCCATCACACTTGAGTTTTCAGGTTCCGAGGATTTGAAAATTATCAGTTAAAAGCGTTTCGAGCTCATCCTTGTACTTCCGGATTCCACGAAAAAAGTTCATGCACGCTGATTCAAATTCTGACAAACGTTCATAG